>CBIHRW010000195.1:0-1785 GCA_966212545.1 uncultured Noviherbaspirillum sp. | reverse complement strand
ATACGGACGCCGTCGCCCTTGCGCTGAAAAATGCGACACGCATCGAGCGCGTCGCGCACACCGAGCTGGTTGTCGAGATCGACTACGCGGACGAAGCGCGGGTGCGCCGGTGGGTGGAACAACAGCATTACGTCCTGGTCCGCAGCACGCATGGCGAGGCGGTGTCACTCGCGATCCGTATGCCGCTGGACGCGCGCCCTCTTTCCGTCGCTGCATTGCAGGAGCTGACCCAAGGCCGCGCGAAGGCGCTGGATTCGGAGACCTGACGCGCCCGCCGTGTTGCCCGGCAAGTTCGACGTTCCGCCTGTTGCAGCACGACACTTCGAACCAGCACAACATGCGTCTTTTCCGGCGTGCTACCGTGGTCCCAATTCCCGCGGCGCGAACGGCAACACAAGGCGTCGCATCAACCACGTTGCATGAACGACGACGTATGGCCAGGACACAATCGCCGCGCGGCGCCCGCGTGAAGCAGCCGAAAGAGAACGCTCCCCCCGCCTTGCCGGGCCAGGTCGTGCTGGTATTGCAGGGCGGCGGCGCGCTCGGCGCCTACCAGGGCGGCGTGTATGAAGCGCTGCATGAATCGGGCATCGAGCCTGACTGGGTGATCGGCACGTCGATCGGGGCCATCAACGGTGCACTGATCGCAGGCAATCCGCCGCAGCGGCGGCTCGAACGCTTGCGCGCCTTCTGGAAAGCCGTGGAGCAGCCGGGGGCGGCGCCCGCATCGCGCCTCCCGTCCACCGACAACGCGATATGCCGTTTCTGGACGATGATGACAGGCATCCCCGCATTCTTCACGCCCAATCCGATGGCATGGCTGGGCCAGTACGCGCCGGTCGGCGTGGAGAATGCGTCGTACTACTCCACGCATCCGCTGCGGCGCACACTGTCGGAACTGCTCGAGCCCGGCTACCTCGATGCGGGCCACACGCGTCTTTCCCTTGGCGCCGTCAACGTGCACAACGGCGAAATGACCTACTTCGACAGCCGGGAGGAGTCGATCAGGATCGATCATATCCTCGCTTCCGGCGCCCTGCCCCCGGCCTTTCCGGCGGTGCGCATCGGCGACGCGTATTACTGGGACGGGGGCATCTATTCCAATACGCCGATCGAGGCCGTGCTGGACGACAATCCTCGCCGCAGCTCGCTGATCTTTACCGTGGATGTCTGGCAGCCCGGCGGCGCCGAACCGTCCACGCTCTGGCAAGTGGCCGGCAGGGAGAAGGAGATCAAGTACGCCAGCCGTACAAAGAGCCATCTCGCGCGCCAGAAACAAATCCATCACCTGCGGCATGTCATCCTCGAACTGGCGAAGGCGATGCCGCAAAAAACACGCGATTCTGCCGCCGTCAGGGAACTTGCTTCATGGGGCTGCAAGACCATGATGCATGTCGTTCCGCTCATCGCATCTCCCCTTGCCGGCGAAGACCAGACGAAGGACATCGACTTCACTGCGGACGGCATCCGTGCGCGATGGCAAGCTGGTTACGAGGACACCCGGCGGGTGATCGAGTGCGCGCCGTGGCAGAGGCCGGTCGATCCCATCGAAGGCATCATCATCCATGACGATGCAGTCCGAGGCATGCCGCCGGTGGCGGCCGGGGCGGATGGGTTTCAGGGCAAGACGAGGTGATGCCTCGGCCGTCGTGCGGTCATACGGTGGGGGAAATGCGAATTCATTGCGGCCTGCCGGGAGGCTTGTCTATCGTATCGGCCGGTGAAAGCATCGATTCCATGTCGACCGGCGAACATCGCATTCGGCTCGGGAACGGAAAGAACACA
>CBIHRW010000194.1:0-2786 GCA_966212545.1 uncultured Noviherbaspirillum sp. | reverse complement strand
CCTGCTCGATATCGGCTTGCCGGAAATGGACGGCAACGAACTGGCACGCCACCTGCGCGCCGAGCCGGAAACAGCCGACTCGGTGCTGGTCGCCGTCACCGGCTATGGTCAGGAGCATGACCGGAAAAGCGCGCTTGCCGCCGGATTCAACCACCACCTGGTCAAGCCCATCGATACCAAAGTGCTGGCGGCCATACTTGCTGATGCCGGCGACGGCTGGGTGGCAGGCGGTCATGCGGTCGCACGGGGTAAATGAACCGGGTACCCACCGGGCGTACGCCGAAAAATATTCCCATTCGCGGGAATGTCGTTCACTGAAGGTTGATTCCACTGCCGTCGTCCAGAGGCTTTTGCTGACCGCAGTACCGCACTCATGGGATTTACCACTCCGCGATACACCGCCATATCCAGACGGAAACATTTATACTGAGTCCAACGAGCAGGCAGCGGCCATCACAGAAGCCGTACCCCAATAGCTCGGCCGCCTACACAATCCGGAGACGATTCATGGACATCGCCCGTCGCGTGGTCGAAAGGTTTGCCGGGGACGACATCAAGATGCGCCGGCTGGTCACCTATTGGGGCGCAACCGTACTCCTGTACCTGCTGTCGCTGGTGATCCTGTGGGTGGAAGTGTCGTCGGGTGCGGCTCCCGCGGCGCCGGTCATGGCGCTGACGCTGCTTGCCATCACAGGCCACGTATTCTTCTACATGCTGATTCGCCACGGCAAGGGCCTGGGCCTGACGCCGGCACAGCTGTCGGTCTACCAGGGGCGGTTTGCCATCATCTGCACGATTGCCGGCTACGCCCTAATGGGCCCCCTGCGCGGCGCAAGCCTGGTTGTCCTGACTGTCATCCTCGTGTTCTGCGCCTTCACCCTCGAGGCGCGCAAAACCCACTCGCTCAGCATCTTCGCCATCAGCCTGCTCGGCCTCACGATGTTGTCGATGCGGATGGCCGCGCCGCATCTCTTCGACGCCAAAACCGAACTGATCCACTTCTCCCTCAGCGGCTCCACGCTGTTCGTGGTCGCCATCCTGACCGGGCGGCTGAGCGAGCTGCGTGCGACATTGAGCGCACAGAAGCAGGAACTCGCCGAAGCCCTCGCGCACATCCAGACGCTGGCCACGCGCGACGAACTGACCTTGCTGCCGAACAGGCGCTACATGGGCGACTTCCTGCAACAGGAAGAACGCCGGCGGACAAGCGACCACACGACCGCATGCCTTGCCATCATCGACATCGACTGGTTCAAGAAGATCAACGACGGCTACGGGCACGCTGCCGGCGATGAAGTCCTGCGCAGGTTCGCGGAAGAAGCACGCCAGAACCTCAGGGAAAACGATGTCCTGGCCCGTTGGGGCGGGGAGGAGTTCCTGTTGTATTTCCCGAGGACACCGCTCGATGCGGCAGAAGCGGTCTTGCAAAGGCTCAGGCAGCACATCCAGTCGCTGCAGTTTCATTCCGGTGACGCGCAGTTCAGGGTCACATTCTCGGCGGGGCTGATTGAGCTGCTGCCTGGAGAATCCATCGATGCCGGCTTCTCGCGGGCGGACCTGCTGCTCTACCAGGCTAAAGCGGGCGGCCGCAATTGTGTGGTCAGTGAGGTCGATGGTAGTCGGGATGCGCCGCTTGCCGGCGAGCCTTCATGAGTGCGTCCTCCACCGGGTATGGAATCGTGAGCAATTGCAGATGCGACGACCGCCTCGATTGCCGCCATCCACAGCGTCCCGCACCATGAAAATCGGCGCCCGCAGGCGCCGATCAAGAATGTCAAAGCATCAAAGCTTCGTTAGTCGACTTTCTCGACTTCAGGTTTAACGGGTTTTATCTCGAAATCATCCGTTGTCTTCATGCCTCCTTCGTCTTTACCAAACAGTGCGCGCAGCTTTTCAACCATGGCTGCTGCACCGGACTCGGACGTCAATGGCGAGGTTTTGCGCGCATCAATGTCTTCCCGCGGAGTAAACTCGCTCTCCTCTTTCTTGGAAGAGAGTCTGGATACATCCTTCTGTGCGTCGGAATAAGCTCTGTAGCACATGATCAACTCCTTCATCTCAGAGGTGGGTTTCCCCTCTATCAGGGTAGGTCACTCGGTGTCACATAACAAGCAAGCGCATACGCTCTCGTCAACTCGTCGGCACACATTCATTTTCGGCGATAAGGTGATTGCGGGCTGGCACGTTCGGGGGAAAAACGGGGCAGGTCTTGCAATTCAACATATGCGTGTTTGACCTCGTTTTTTCTGATCCCAGGAGGTTTCGCCGCTTCGTATAACCCCATTTGCCAAAGGCGCTGACGGACTTTGATCCGCATCAATCGATGCGTTGTATGGCTCACGCAAATGCACGATACATGATGCAGCCATGCCGCCCGAAGGACTACGCTGATTTATTTAGGCACGTCATGCGTCTCGTCATTCGACGGCATGCAATTCATATATAGCAGGCTGTAAAACAGATGCTTTTCAACACTACGTGGTATGTCATGAAGCCAATTACCAAGCCCCATTTCCCGTCTCGCCGTACCGTATTGGCAAGTGTCCTGAGCGCTGTACTCGCAACCAATGGGGTTCCCGTTACTGCGCAGGAAGTTGAAACGCCAGCGCCAGCATCGGCACCAGCACCAACCACAGCACCAGCACCGGAGCCTGCAGAATCGAAGCGTGTAAAACCACCGAAGCGTGCAGAATCATCGACGCCAGCGCCGGCGCCGACGCCAGGACCATCACCGACGCCAGGACCATCACCGACGCCAGGACCATCACCGACGCCAGGACCATCAC
>CBIHRW010000193.1:0-2886 GCA_966212545.1 uncultured Noviherbaspirillum sp. | reverse complement strand
AACTCGCGAGCCTGCGCCCGCCAATCCCGCTGCATCATGATCGGCAAGCGATGGATGACGACGTTGAGGAAACTGCCGACCAAAAGGCCCAGAACGATTGCACATAAAACAAAGGCCAGCGGGTTGCCGGCCAAAAAATCAACCACACTCATCGCTTAAACTACCGACCCAAGCTGGAAGATTGGCAGATACATGGCGATGATCAAACCACCTACCAGAACACCCAAAACGGCCATGATCATCGGCTCCATCAACGCCGTGAGGCCATCGACCATGTTGTCCACTTCGTCCTCATAAAAGGTCGCGACCTTGGCTAGCATCTCATCCAGCGAGCCTGACTCTTCACCGATAGCCGTCATCTGGACCGCCATGCTCGGAAAGGTGCCGGTCGTACGCATGGAAAAATTCAGCTGCATACCACTGGATACATCGCTCTTCACCTTCATTGTCGCGTTGCGGAATACCACGTTGCCTGTAGCACCGGCCACCGAGTCCAACGCATCGACCAGCGGCACACCCGCAGCAAAAGTCGTCGCTAAGGTTCGTGCAAATCGCGCGACAGCCGATTTATAGAGAATGGCGCCAACCACCGGAACCTTTAGCAGGAACCGATCGAAACTGTTTCGGAACCGCTCAGACTTGCCGTGAGCCGTCTTGAACGCATACGCAGCGACAATCAAGCCCAACAGTACGATGTACCACCACTCTTGCAGAAGCTCTGACAAGCCAATGACGAAAAGCGTAAAAGCCGGCAATTCGGCACCGAAGTTGGCGAACACCTCCTGAAACTGCGGCACCACCTTAATTAACAGAATCGCCGATACGATGATCGCAACCACGACCACCGCAATCGGATAGTTCATTGCCTTTTTGATTTTTGCCTTCAAGGCCTCGGTCTTTTCCTTATAGGTCGCCACGCGATCCAGCAAGGTCTCCAGCGACCCGGACTGCTCACCCGAATCGACCAAGTTGCAGTACAAGTCATCGAAGTACTGGGGCTTCTTGCGTAGCGCACTGGCAAAGCTGCTACCGGCCGCCACTTCCTGCTTTAGGTCATCCACAAGCTTGCGCATGTTCGGGTTGTCGAAGCCCTCGCCGATGATGTCGAACGACTGCAACAGTGGCACGCCCGCCTTCATCATGGTCGCCATCTGCCGAGTGAACAGGGCGATGTCCATTGGCTTGATCTTCTTGCCGGCACTGAACAGAGATACCGACTTCTTGCGCACCTTCTGCGGATTGACGCCCTGCTTGCGCAACTGCGCCTTGACCAGCGCGGGACTGACGCCACTCAGCTCGCCCTTGATCTTCGCGCCCTGCCGATTGGTCCCTTCCCAGGTGAAGACACTGGTTTTTACCGCTTTCTGCGCCATGTTAATCCTTGGTCACCCGGTTGACTTCTTCCAGGCTGGTCACGCCCTGCATGGCTTTTACTAGAGCCGAAGTTCGCAGATCGTTGAAGCCGTCTTTACGCATCTGGGTGGAAATGTCGATGGAGTTGCCGTCCTCCATGATAATCCTGGCCAATGCCGGCGTGTTTTTAACCACTTCATAAATACCGACACGGCCTTTGTATCCACCCTTGCAATTGTCACAACCGACAGGCCCGTAGATTTTGAACGTCCCGATCTTGTCAGCCGGGAAGCCTTCTTCCAGCAGCGCCTCGCGCGGCAACTCGACTTCCTTCTTGCAGCTGTTACACAGCTTCCGCGCCAACCGCTGGGCGATGATCAGATTGACCGAGGTGGCGATATTGAATGCCGCCACGCCCATATTGCGCAGACGGGTCAGGGTTTCGGCGGCGCTGTTGGTGTGCAGGGTCGACATAACCATGTGGCCAGTCTGCGCGGCCTTGATGGCGATCTCAGCGGTTTCCAGGTCGCGAATTTCCCCGACCATGATGATGTCTGGATCCTGACGCAGGAAGGCGCGCAGCGCCTGGGAGAAATCCATACCTTGACGCGGATTGACGTTGACCTGGTTGATTCCCTCCAGGTTGATTTCCACAGGATCTTCGGCCGTGGAGATATTTACATCCACTGTGTTGAGAATATTCAGGCCGGTATAAAGAGAAACCGTCTTACCCGACCCTGTCGGGCCGGTTACCAGAATCATCCCCTGCGGCTGTTTGAGGGCATTCATGTACAGCTCTTTCTGGTCTTCCTCATAACCCAGCGCATCGATGCCCATCTGAGCACTGGAAGGGTCGAGGATCCGCATCACGATCTTCTCGCCCCACAGGGTGGGCAGGGTGTTTACACGGAAGTCGATGGCCTTCGTCTTGGATAGTTTCATTTTTATTCGCCCGTCCTGCGGCTTGCGCCGCTCGGAGATATCCAGGCCTGCCATGACTTTAAGGCGCGCAGAAATACGCGGCGCCAGTTGAATAGGTGGACGAGCAACCTCATGCAGGATGCCATCGGTACGTAGCCGTACCCGGAATACCTTTTCGTAGGGCTCGAAATGCAAATCGGAGGAGCCACCGCGAATCGCATCGAGCAGCATTTTGTTGACGAAGCGCACGACCGGGGCGTCGTCGGCGGCTTCGGCCGGATCGTCCTTGGCGGAATCGTCCGTTGCGGTTTGGATATCGACGCCATCCAGGTCGACGTCCGCCAGATCCTCGAGGCCGGACGTGGCGCTCTCGAAAAACTTGTCGAGGGCTAGGCCCAGTTTGTCGTCTTCGACCAGAATCGCCTCGGTCGTCAGCCCAGTGCTGAACTGGATATCGGTGACGGCTTGGTGGTTGGTCGGATCGGAGACCGCGACGAACAACTTGTGGCCCCGCTTTATCAGCGGCAATACGCGGTGCTGGCGGGCCAATTTTTCGGCGACCACATCTGTGGGCAGGTTTTCGGGATCCAGCGCATTGAGATCCATATAGGC
>CBIHRW010000192.1:0-2927 GCA_966212545.1 uncultured Noviherbaspirillum sp. | reverse complement strand
TGGAATGCACGGAATGGCACTCCAAGACCGACATGCAGTTGCTGCAGGCCATTCGTGACCTGCGCCTTTCGCACAACGACCTGTACCTGTTGCAGCTGGCGGCGTTCGAATGGAGTGACCATGTAACGCGCAGCGTGCGTTAGAAAACCGCTCCTGACGATTCCCGCAATCCCCCCCCCCGCGCCTTGAGTGCGCTTACTTCTTTGAAATCCAGGGATTGCCCTCGATATAAAAACGCAGCGGCGCGTCGGCCCATTCCCCGGCATAGGCAACGCCGATGCGCGGCCGTGTGACGATCGCGAAGCGGTCGGCGGACTCTGCTTCGGCGAGGTAAAAATCCTCACTCAGCAGGTCGTGGCCGTTGAGTCGCTTGTCTATGCCCAGCGCCCGGCACAGCAGGCCGGGGCCGCGGGTATTGCCCTCGACGCCCGAAACCGGTTCGACTGCGCGCAACAGGACCGCGGCGCCATTGCCTTCCGGCTCGGTGACGACATTCATGCAGTGGTGCATGCCGTAGATCAGGTAGACATAGGCATGCCCGGGCGGCCCGTACATGACAGAGGTGCGCGGGGTGATGCCTTTCGATGAATGCGCAGCCAGGTCGTGGGCGCCGACATAGGCTTCCACTTCGACGATACGCGCACGCCGTTCGACGTCGCCGTCAACATGCACGAGATGCTTGCCGAGCAGGTCTCGCGCGACTTCTTCGGTGGAACGCGCATAAAAGGCGCGCGGGAGTTTGGTTGTCCTTTTCAAGGAAGCAGGCAATATTGACGGGAAAACCCGATTGTAGTGCGTACCGCATATGCCGGCAGAAAATCGCTAGGAGGCTGCGCGGCAGAAGGTGTCGAGACAAAACCGTCGAAAGCCGAGGAGCGTTTGGTGATACGGGCAAGCCAATAGCCGTTGCTATTGGCGCGGGCCGTATCGCCGAACGATACCGGCTTCTCGGCGGTTTGGGCCGACGTCCTTCTGCCGCGCAGCCTCCTAGAGCAGTTTTATCCAGACCGTACCAGGCCAATCTCGGGCCTGCGATGCTCACCGTACCTCACGTACGGCTGCGCTTCTCAACCCGACCTTGGCTCCGGTCCGGTCAGGCTAAAACTGCTCTAGTGCCGGACCGCCGCCGTTCCGGGAACGACCATGTCCGCCTGCAGGAAGCGCACGAAGTCCGCCGCCGACACGGCCGGACTGTAGAAGTAGCCCTGGACCTCGTCGCAACCGAAGGTGCGCAGGCGGTCGACCTGTTCGCGTGATTCCACGCCCTCGGCGATGACGCGCAGCTTCAGGCTGTGCGCAAGGTTGATGATCGCGTAGGCGATCGCCTCATCGTCGTCGTCATGCAGCATGTCCTTGATGAAGGACCGGTCGATCTTGATCTTGTCGATAGGGATATGTTTCAGGTAACTCAGGCTGGAATAGCCGGTGCCGAAGTCGTCGATACTGATGCCGACCCCGATCTCGCGCAGGCGGTTCGCGAGTTCGGCGACCTGCGGCGCGCGACGCATGATCGCGCTCTCGGTGATTTCGATTTCGATGTTGGCAGCGTCGAGCCCGGATTCGTACAGGATGCTCGTAACCAGATCCACGAAGCCTTTCTGCTGGAACTGGATCGGCGAGACGTTGACCGCCAGCGGCACGGTGCGCAGGCCTTGTTCCTGCCATTTGCGGCACTGGGCGCAGGCTTCACGCAGCGCCCACTCGCCGATACGCGAGATCAGGCCGCGCTCTTCCGCCACAGGGATGAACTCCACCGGCGAGAGAAACTGACGATGTTCCCCATGCCAGCGCAGCAACGCTTCGGCGCCGATCATCTTGCCGCTGCGGGTGTCGATCTGCGGCTGGTACCACAGTTGCAGGTCGCCGGCGTCGATCGCCCAGCGCAGTTCGCGTTCGATGGTGGCGTTGCGAGTGATCTGGTAGTTCAGTTCCTGCGTGAAGAACTGGTAGGTGTTGCGGCCGCGCGCTTTCGCCTGGTAGAGGGCGGAATCCGCATGGCGGATCAGCTCGTGCAGCTCCTGTGCGTCGTCCGGGTAGATGCTGATACCGATGCTGATCGTGGTATGGATCTGGTGATTCTGCAATGAAAACGGGCGCGCCGTCGCAGCGAGGATTTTCTCCGCGACGGACACTGCTTGCGAACCCTTGTCGAGATCCGCGAGCACGATAAGGAATTCGTCGCCGCCGATGCGCGCCACCGTATCCTCACTGCGCACGCACTGTACCAGGCGTTCTCCAATGGATTGGAGCAGCATGTCGCCGATCTGGTGCCCGAGCGAATCGTTGATGTTCTTGAAGTTGTCCAGGTCCATGAACAGCAGGGCAACCTTCTTCCCGTTGCGTTGCGCCACGTGCATTGCCTGCGCGAGACGGTCCTGCAGGAGCGCCCGGTTGGGCAGCTTCGTTACATTGTCGAAGTAGGCCAGCATCTGGACCTGCTGTTCGGCCGCCTTGCGTTCGGTAATGTCGCTTGCAACGCCATCCACGCGCGATGCGTCGCCCCCGGGATCATGTACCAGGCGGCCACGGCAATGCAGCCAGCGGATGTTGCCGTCGCTGCGCACGATCCGGTATTCGGTGTCGCACAGCGGCTGGTCGTCCGTCAGTCCTTCCAGCTGCTCCCGTACTCGCTCGCGGTCTTCCGGGTGGATCGCATCGAACCAGAGCTCGGGGCGTTCGAGAAAGGCGGAGACGGGATATCCGTAGATGCGTTCGGCTGACTGGTTGATGTAGTTGAGGCGTTTCAGGGAGGCGGAAAACGACCAGACGACGTCCAGGATGCTTGCCAGGATGCCGTCCAGCTTTTCCTGGCTTTGCCGCAGCGCGGCTTCCGATTTTCGCTTCAGTTGTTCCGTTTCGTTCGTTGCCTGCAGCATCTGCAAGCGGTACTTGCTTTCGCGACCTTTCCACCACAGGAGCGTCAGGGC
>CBIHRW010000191.1:0-3045 GCA_966212545.1 uncultured Noviherbaspirillum sp. | reverse complement strand
CATCATCGCGATTCTGGGCATGGACGAACTGGCACCGGAAGACAAGCTGGTCGTGGCACGCGCTCGCAAGATGCAGCGTTTCCTGTCCCAGCCGTTCCACGTTGCTGAAGTGTTTACCGGCTCCCCGGGCAAGTACGTTCCGCTGAAGGAAACGATCAAGGGCTTCAAGATGATCGCTTCCGGCGAACTCGATCACCTGCCGGAACAGGCGTTCTACATGGTCGGCACGATCGACGAAGCAATCGAAAAAGCCAAGAAGATCTAAATCGTGCGCGGCGCAAGCCGCGGCAGCCGGCAGGGCACAGGGTAGCGTGCCTCGCCTGACTGCAGCGGATTGCGTGCAACCGGTCTGGTCTTCAGACGAACAACAAAGGTTCTAACATGGCACAAACTATCCACGTAGACGTCGTCTCCGCCGAAGAGGAAATCTTCGCAGGCGAAGCCGAATTCGTCGCGTTGCCGGGTGAGGCAGGTGAACTGGGTATCTTTCCCCAGCACACCCCGCTGATCACGCGCATTCGGCCGGGTGCGGTGCGCATCAAGGTGCCGGGCCAGGCGGACGAGGAATTCGTATTCGTCGCGGGCGGTATCCTCGAAGTGCAACCGAACGTCGTCACCGTGCTGGCCGATACCGCAATCCGCGGTCACGACCTGGACGAGGCGAAGGCGGCTGAAGCGAAGAAACTGGCTGAAGAAGCGCTGGCGAACCGTGAGTCGGAAATTGATTACGCAAAGGCACAGGCCGAATTGGCCGCAGCCGTTGCGCAATTGGCGGCAATCGAAAAGCTGCGCAAGAAGCGCTAAGCGATGTTGGCAGTACAATGAAAAGGCAGCTTCGGCTGCCTTTTTTATTGGCAATCGAATCGGCGCATGATTGCTCCCGGAGAAGTGCCTGGAGGAGCCTGGACAAGAAGGACATACAAAGAAGTACACGCAGGATGCGAAGCAAGGAAGCATCTTTCACGTTCTGAGCGCACTTCATTTTCTCGGCACACTCTGTGACAAGACGGGAGATTGCCTTCTGCATTTGGTAAGGGCTGGAAACTCGAATGGACAAGGAACAGCAAGTCATCAAGCGCATTCTCGCCGAGAGCCGCAACATTGCGGTTGTCGGCCTGTCGGCCAAGGCCAGCCGGCCGAGCCATGAAGTGGCGCAATACCTGCAGGCTCATGGCTATCGTATCATCCCGGTTAACCCGGCATATGCGGGCACTCGCATTCTCGGTGAGCATTGTCACGCAACGCTGGCTGACGCCGACGCGGCGCTGAAGGCCGAGGGAGGCAGCATCGATATCGTTGACTGCTTCCGCAAATCAGAAGAGGTGGGCGGTGCCGTGGATGAGGCAATCGCGGTTAGTGCTAAATGCGTGTGGATGCAGCTAGGCGTGGTCGACGAACAGGCCGCGGCACGCGCCGAAAAGGCCGGGCTTGATGTCGTGATGGACAAGTGCATCAAGATCGAGCACATGCAGTTACGCTGAACGCCTCGCCTGGAAGGGGAAAAAAGATGCGTCGCTTTCTGCCGGAACTTATCGCGTTGCCGATGCTGCCATTCCTGATCGCACAGGGGAGGCATACGCGTCGTGTCACCCCGCGCCTGCCGGAAGCCGATGGTCCGGTGGAAGGCGTCGCTGGGACGACACAATCGGGACAGCCTTTGTCGCTCCTGACAGTGGGCGAATCGCCGGTCGCCGGTGTTGGCGTCCGCACCCATGAGGAAGCGATTACCGGGCAACTCGCCCAAGCCCTCGCGCTGCGCGCCAAGAGACCGGTCGCCTGGCGCGCTTGCGGCAAGAATGGCGTTACCGCCCGGGAGGCGATCGAATCCGTCCTGCCCGCGATTCCCGAACAATGCTTCGATATTGTCCTCGTTGCCTTCGGCGTCAACGACACAACCGCATTCCGTCCCGTTTCACACTGGCGGCGCGACATGCGCGAAGTGTTGCACACGCTGGAACAGCGCTGCCGTCCGGGGGTGGTCCTATTGTCCGGCGTGCCGCCGATCGCGCATTTCCCGGCGCTGCCACAGCCGTTGCGTTGGGTGATGGGATTGAAGGCGGGCGTGTTGGACCTCGCTGTCCGCGAGCTGGCCGCGGAGCAACGCCATTTCCGCTACGTGCCGCTTGCACTTGATACCGGCGACAAGTCAATGATGGCGTCCGACGGCTATCATCCGTCCGCCAAAGGATGTGCCGCCTGGGCGGAGTTGCTCGCGGATGAAGGGGTGCGCTCCCTCACTGCATAGCACGCCGTAACGGCATCGCCGCTTTTGTTCGGGCGCAAAACAGATGTGACTACTTGCTCCGGGGGATGATTCCGCCTGTAAATGACGGTAGGATATGATGACCACCTGAGAGGTTGTCATGGAATTCCTGCTCGATCCCGATCTTTGGGAAACCGCCAGCTTCATTGTCACCGTATTCGGCCTGCCGTTTGCGATCTTTCTTTTCCTGTTCGAACAGCGCAAGGAGCGCGACGCCGAAGATGAGGAGGCCTACCAGCTGCTGCAGGATGCGTATAACGACTTCCTGAAGATCGTACTCGACAACCCGGACCTGAAACTCCGCTCCACCACCTCCACGCCCAACCTGACCGACGAGCAGCGCGAACGCATGCTGATCATCTTCGAGATGCTGATCGCCTTGTTCGAACGCGCCTACATCGTGTCCTACGAGCCGGACATGAAAGGCGTGGCGCTGCGCCGCTGGCATTCCTGGGACGACTACATGCGGGAATGGTGTCAGCGCGAGGATTTCTATTGCCTGCTGCCGCAGTTACTGCGCGGCGAGGACCCGCACTTCGCCGCTTACATTCGCCGCATTGCGGATGAAGAGCAGCGCCGGCTGGCTCCCTGACTGCCTGCAGCCTTCCACGCTACCGCTTTAGTCGTCCGTCTCCCGCGAGCGACGGTCCGGAATTGCCTGCATCGGCGATAATGGCGGATTCGCGAAAGGCTTTTCCATGTCCACTTCCACAAATTCCCGCTTCGCCCCCCTCCAGAACGACACCTTCCTGCGCGCGCTGCTGCGCCAGCCGACCGACTAC
>CBIHRW010000190.1:0-3176 GCA_966212545.1 uncultured Noviherbaspirillum sp. | reverse complement strand
CAGCATAGCGGCAATCCGCAAATTGCGCCGGCGGCATTCCGGCACAATACGGAATTGTGTCGATATCGAGAAAGGATGCCATGACCACCCGCACCTTGAACCTGGATGATGCGCTCTACCAATACCTGATCGATGTTTCTCTGCGCGACCACCCCGTGCTTGCAGAGTTGCGCGCGGCCAACCGCGGCCACCCGTTGGCGCGGATGCAGATCTCACCGGAGCAGGGACAGTTCATGCAGCTGCTTGCAAGGATGATCGGTGCGCGCCGTACGCTGGAGATCGGTACCTTCACCGGATACAGCGCCCTGGCCGTCGCGCTCGCCCTGCCGGAGGATGGGCGCGTGAACACTTGCGACATCAACCGCGAGTACACCGATCTTGCCCGCAGCTATTGGGAGAAGGCAGGCGTTGCGCACAAGATCGACCTTCGCATCGCGCCGGCGCTGGAAACGCTCGATGCACTGCTTTCTGCCGGCGGCGCCGGCAGTTTCGACCTTGCCTTCATCGATGCCGACAAGACAGGGTATGACGCGTATTACGAACGCTGCCTGCAGCTGATGCGGCCGGGCGGCGTGATTGCGGTGGACAACGTGCTGTGGAGCGGACGGGTGGCGCGGCCTCCGGAAGACGCCGATACGGCGGCGCTGCAAGCGTTCAATGCCAAGCTGCGCGACGACGGCAGGATCGATCTCTCGCTCCTGCCGTTGGGAGACGGCCTGACGCTGGCGCGCAAGCGCTGATTGGAGGGGCAGGCACCCGCGCGATGTATACTCGCCTCCGATCCAGTCACCACAGGGAACAACAAGATGGTTTCATTCGCATCGCGCATCGTCATGCTCGGCCTGGCCAGCCTGCTTGCAGGCTGCGCCATCTCACCCACCCATCCGGCGCTGCGCGATGCGGAGCTGCCCGAGCTGATCCCCCTGCGCAAGTTCGTAGCCAACATCGATTTCACCGGCGGTAACCAGATCTCGCCGGACGGGCGCAAGCTGCTCTGGTACGCGGTGTCGGGCACCGAGATCGCTACCTTCGTGCGCGATGTCGAAGGCGGTAATCCGACCGTTTTTCGCATCGGACGCAACCACCCCTACTGGACGTATGACAGCAGGCACCTGGTCTATGAAGAAGACCGTACCGGTGACGAGAACACGCAGGTCAAGCTGCTCGACCTGGACCGGCCCGGCGAGGCGCCGATCAACCTCACGCCATGGAAGGGGAGCAAGTCGCATGTGATCTACACCGGCGATGCGCGCTCGAACAAGCTCGTCCTGGTCAGCAACCGGCGCGATGCTGCCGTATTCGACGTCTACACCGCCGACCTCGCCAGCGGCAAGGTCGAGATGGTTTGGCAGAACAATGGCGACGTGCTGCGGTGGATCATGGATGTCGACGGCGAAGTCGGCGCGCGCGTGCGCCGGCAGGACGACCAGAGCATCCTGCAAGTGCTGAACAAGGCTACCAACACCTGGAAGTCTGTGCGGAGGTGGTCGCAGTTCGACACAGTTTGGCCGATTCGCGTCGACCGAGCAGCCGGGACCCTGTTGATGTCGTCGAACATCGGACGGGACAAGACGGCGCTGATCGAATATCACCTCGCCGACGGGCGCGAAAAGGTGCTGTTCGAGCACCCATCCGTCGACATCTCGCAGGTCGTCCTCAACGGCGGCGAAGGCAGGCCGGTGGCAGTGCGCGTCGAGCCTGACTATCCGCGATCCACGTTCCTGGACGACAAGCTGCAGGCGCAACTGGCGCGTGCGCTGCCGGCGGAAATCCAGTCCTGGCGCGTGCGCAATGCGGATGCGGCGGTCAACCGCATCGTCGTCGAGATGTTTGCCAAGAGAGGCACGGTGGAGGCGTTGTTCGACCGCGCGACGGGCAAGCTCACGCCGCTGGCCGATACGCGCAGTGATCCGGCGAACGCGGTACTTGGCGACATGGCGCCGGTTTCCTATCGTGCAAGCGACGGCATGACGATCCACGGTTACCTGACATTGCCGAAGACCTCAAAGCGTCCCTTGCCCATGGTCGTCCGCGTGCACGGTGGCCCCTGGAGTCGCAGCCACTGGGAGCCGAGCGACTTCGAGTCCATCAACCAGATGCTTGCCAACCGGGGCTACGCGGTCTTGCAAGTGAACTACCGTGGTTCTCGCGGCTATGGCCGGCAATACATGGAGGCGGCAATCGGCGAACTGGGTGGCCGCCTGCAGCAGGACATCACCGACGGCGTCGATTGGGCCATCCGCACCGGTATTGCCGACCCTGAGCGAATCGCAGTCTCCGGCGGCAGCTTCGGCGGATATTCGGTGCTGCAGGGGCTGATCCAGAATCCCGGCAAATACGCCTGTGGGATAAACGTCGTCGGCGTGGCCGACATGCTGAAGGCAATCGAGACGTTCCCGCCGTACTGGAAGCATTCGATGCACATGTGGCACCGCTACGCGGGCGACCCGTCCAATCCGCAAGACCGCGAACGCCTGAAGGCGATCTCGCCGCTGTACCGCGCAGATGCGATCAAGGCACCTTTGCTGGTCGTTCAGGGCGCCAACGATGTGCGCGTGATCAAGGAACACTCCGACGAACTGGTCGCCGCGCTGCAGCGCCAGGGCAAGCCGGTCGATTACCTGCTGTTTGCCGACGAGGGACACGGCGTCCGCCGCTGGCAGAACAAGATCACGATGTACCGCAAGATCGAGGACTTCCTCGCGGGATGCCTGGGCGGGCGTTCGAGCGGCTTCGATTTCTATCAGCTGGGGACCTGGCTGCCTTAACAAGCTAGTGTGGAAACGGGGGGCGGGTGCGCGGCGCACCTCGTCAGCCCGACAGCCTTTCGTCGCGACCGGGGCCGATCTCATGCACCAGTACTCCGGCACCCTCTGGCGCTTCCGCCCGCCAGGCGCCGTGTTCGATCGCGCGCATCGCGTCCAGGTAACCCTGCTCCCAGCGCCACTCGATCGAACCCTTGGAGAAATTGATGTCCTTCGATGCCATCTGCCAGTCGCGCCCCGCATAGGCCAGGTGCACGATATGCATGATGGTGTCCGTGCCTACCTTCTCCAGCTCGCGCCGTTCTTCCTCGCTCAGCATGTGGTCGGGGACTTTCGCACGCAAGTTGCGGATCAGGCGGCGCAGGCGGTAGCCGCGCAGGTAGGCGTCGATGTGCCGCTGTGAACGCGACG
>CBIHRW010000189.1:0-3184 GCA_966212545.1 uncultured Noviherbaspirillum sp. | reverse complement strand
TCGCCCGTGTGCCCGGGAACCACCGCCTCCCGGCAACCGGTCACATCGCTGGTCACGACAGCACATCCTGCGGCGGCGGCCTCCAGCAAGCACTTCGGCATGCCCTCGCGATAGGACGGCAGACACACAATGTCCGCCTGCGCGTAAACGGCCGGCATGTCTTCGCGGTGGCCCCACCACTCGACGATTCCCGCGCTTTCCCATGCCTTGATCTGCGCTTCCGGAATCGCTGTCGGATTGACATAGTCCGCGGTACCCACCAAGGCAAACCGCCAGTTGCAGCCCTGTTGTTTGAGCATTTGCGCCGCGGCCACAAATTCCTTCACACCTTTGTCGCTTAACATGCGCGCCGGCAGCACAACAAGCTGTCGCGAGATGGCTGGACGTGCGTCTGTGTAATCGCTCAACCTGACACCCGATCCCGGAATCAAGGTCACCTGGTCTGCCGCGACCATGCCGTGCCGCAGAAGCATTTGCTCGTCGTCCCGGTTTTGCACAATGACGGTCAAGTTCGGGTGCCGATACACGCATGCCAGCAAGGCGCTGTATACGCGCTTCAACATCCCCTTGAGCCCGCGAGCCTGGCCAGTGAACAGATAGCCCATGCCGGAAATGGCCATCACACTCCCTGGCACGCGCAACAGACGACAGGCCAGGCCACCATATAGACCTCCTTTGGGGGAAGCGGTGTGCACGATCATCGGCTTGAGTCGTGCGATCTGCCACAGCAACTGCAGAAAGCCAACCACTTCCCAAAATGGATTGACGCCGACGGTGCGATAGGCCAGGCGGGTGTAAGGAATGCCATGACGATCAAGTTCAGTCTCGGCCAATGACTCCATCACCTTGCTGCCCGCCTGGCCGATCAAAAGATGCACATCCCAGCCGGCTTCGCGCGCAGCAATCGCCAATGGCAATCGGTGCGAAACGAAAAAGGCCGCATTGTTGACGACGAAGACAAGACGCTTCACTGTTTCTCCTGCCAGGGCTGAGAGGCTGTTCAGTGTCGGGTTCATGGAATGGTCTGAGGGATGCCTTGTTCGAAAATCGGCGCGGCATCTTCTGTGTCTGGCGAGTCCCCAATGGCTGACATTTCTTCGCAATCGGCATGTAATAATTGATGCATTCGAAGAATAAGGAGAACGCGAAAAGCCAGAACATTTCCATCCAGGCTCGGCTTTGCCGCCAAATCTCGTATCAGGTTCTTTATAAAAGGAGGAACAAGTGACTTCACCCAACGCAATGGTTTGTCACCATTTTTCTTGTTTGCACTACTTTCATGCCGTACATGACGCAGAACGTCGTCCAGAAAATCACGATTGAAGACCTGTTTCGCTTCTTCGGATTGAATTGCATTTCGCATCAATTCAGCAATTTCTCGCTTTTTAAGAATGCTGCTTGGACTTGCATTTGCCCCTGCATTGGCATACCGCACAGCCGGGCTGATTGAATCCACTATCTCCTTGAACAGAATCTTCTCGGTTCTCAGCCTATCCGGCAGCTCCCTGACAAGATGCAGTATTGATCTCGCCAGCAGTGGATTGATGATCTCCACATAACTGTATTTCATGTCGGACAGTGCAGCGAGAATCGTCGGCATCCGATAGGTATGGTAGAGCCTGTCCCTCCACGCGCTGAGCGTTTCGCCTTTGCTCCTTTGGAGATCCGCCGGCAGTTCCTGCGCGGGAAGCCGGAACTTTTCGATCATGCCGTCCAGATTGCGGTAGTCGCTGCACAGGCCGATCCCCACGCGCAGTCGTGTCGTCAACTCGGACGTTACGGGAACCCATCCGAAGCCCTCGTCGCCCCGGATGATTCCGGCGCAGCGCTCTTCTTCGAGCAGCTTCCGCCATATCTCCAGGCCGTCGAGGTAACCGGCGAGATGGTCCACGCGTCCCTCGCCGCAGTGAACGAACCTGTCGATCACGCTTTCCAGCGGCTCGGCACCGATATCGGTGTGATGGTAGCGATGCCTGACTCCGATCCTGGCAGCCAATTCTTTCGCGACCGCCGCGTCGTTGCCCTCGCGCGCAAGGTTCTCCTCGAGTCCCCACGTTATCGTCCTCAGATTTGCGGGGACGCCTCGCTCGGAGAGGAAACAGAGGATGCCGCGGCTGTCGTACCCGCCGGACAACGGCAACACATAATTCTCGAAATCGATGCCTTTGGTTTGGTTCAACGAATGGATCACGGTGCGGATCGCATCGGTCAGCAGAGCCCTGTGTTCCGAATGGGAGCGCTTCGTTGGAGAAAACACGACAGGGCGCCGGCGAACCGATAGCGACCATCGTTTCTTGTCAAGCACGACTGATGAATCGGGGGGAAGCTGTTTAATCCGCTTGTCCCAGGAAAGGCCCGGCCCCAGGGCACCGGTAGACAGCATCCATGGCGTAACCTGCTCGTTGAACTGAAACGAGCCGAGAAACATGACGATCGCCCGCTGCGACGTCGATGCGACGAAGGTGTCGTCATTGATGCAATACCATATGGTTCGTGACGCGGCCGCATCGGTTGCCGCTTCCAGGGATGTCATGCTGTCCCGGAACAGCGCAAATGAGCCGTCCGGGCAAGGGGCGCCTGGCTCCGCCCAGTGATCGCCCTTTCCGTACAGGCTGCCCAGCAGGACGCTGTTGCCGTCCACGACCGCATTGAGGTCGTTGATGATCGCAAACGCATTCATCCCGTTCACCGACACCGTGTGCGAGACGGGCAGCGACAGGTTGTCCGGCACCAGCCGTTCGCATATTTTCCTCAACCGGCTTTCGTCCCTCCGGCTGAAGGGAGATTGCCGCCTACATGCGTATATGATCTTTGCCATTGCGATGCCTCATAGGCTTTGCTGAACAACCTGCCGGAAATCAGGCGATGCTTGCAGAAAGCGGCTCGTCTGCGCGCTCGATGGGAATGCTGAACGGTGCTGTCTGATGTTCCAGCCAGGACTGGAACATCAACACGTCCCACAGATAGAACTGCCTCGGCTTGCCGGACAGGTGTTCATTCCACTTCTGCCGGACCAGTGCTGGATTGAAAAATCCCTCCCTGCGCAGGCGCGACTCATCCAGCAAGGATTCTGCCCAGGGACGCAGCGGGCCGCGCAGCCACGCGCCGATCGGCACACCGAATCCCATCTTGGGCTGACTGACCATGACCTCGGGGACATGCCGGTACAGGACCTGGCGCAGTA
>CBIHRW010000188.1:0-3355 GCA_966212545.1 uncultured Noviherbaspirillum sp. | reverse complement strand
AAGGACGTCGGCCCAAACCGCCGAGCAGCCGGTATCGTTCGGCGATACAGTCTGCGCCAATAGCAGCGGCTATTGGCTTGCCCGTATCACCAAACGCTCCTCGGCTTTCGACGGTTTTTGCTCGACGCCTTCTGCCGCGCAGACTCCTAGCGGCGGTACACTGATTAATATTTTTATGGCAATTGGGCGCGGTGTACTTGTCCAGCTGTCGGTGGAGCGATCTTTCCCATTCGTGGGTTTGCTGCAAGTTCGGCGGGCAGGCCATACAGACACGAATTCGAATTAATCAGACGGCGTTTCCCGTCCAACTTGAAGTGAGGAACGCGGCAATGAGCGTGGCGGCTGGGTGGATGGCAATCGTACTGGTGTTATTTTCCTTAGTTGTCAGCATAGTGCCAGGAGCGATATCAGTAATCGGACTGACGACCTCAATGGTGGCTGTGGTCTTGTCTCTTTTCTCGATAAAAAAGAAGGGGCGAAAATATTTTGGTGTGACGATAAGTCTTGCTCTGGCCGGCATGCTCTTGATGAATGACGCACTGCGGGTATGGAATCCATTGCCCATGCCGTACATAATCAGGCTCGGATTGTATGGTGTGGCATTTCTTGTACTCGCGATTTGTTCTTTAGCCGCGTACAAGCTAGGGGCAGAACAGGTGACCGGTCGGGGAAGTTCATTATCTTCCACGCGTGATGGCGGGAGCGGGCGAATGAAGGGGCAAGAACATGGCGATAAAGATAGTACGGCTGGGTAGTCTGCGGGAGGACGGAGAAGGATTACGGATAGGCACCGTAAGACGCCCTCCCAGGGGAGTCAGGAAGGAAGAATACTCATCCAGAAACATCTATGACGTCTGGTTTCCCAATTTGTCTCCCAGCGAGGAGCTTCTCAAGGAGGCCCAAGGGGCTGCGAACGAAAAAGCCTGGAAGGCATTTACGAGAAAGTTTCTCGCAGAATTGAAGGAGCCGGGGCCAAGCAAGGACCTGGATTTGCTGGCGGCGCTATCCCATCAGACGAATCTGTCTTTGGGATGCTATTGCGAGGACGAGAGCCGCTGTCATCGGTCGATTCTGAGAACGCTCCTGGTCGAGCGAGGCGCGGACGTCAGGTAAGTGACATTCGGCATTCAGCGCCATTTTGAGCGTTTCAACTTCGAGGATCATGCAAATGCAGCAGTGGATTTTTCTTTCGGTTGCCATCGTGAGCGAGGTGGCGGCAACCTCTGCACTCAAGGCATCCGATGGGTTTTCGCGTCCGTGGCCGTCGCTTGTCGTTGTCGCGGGATACGTGGTTGCCTTCTACTTCTTGTCGCTGACGTTGAAGACGGTTCCTGTTGGCGTGGCATATGCGATTTGGTCAGGCGTCGGCGTCGCGCTGATTGCGTTGATTGGATGGTTTTTCTTTGGACAAGCACTCGACATGCCCGCCATCATCGGCCTGCTGCTTATCGTGGCGGGCGTGATGGTTCTCAATCTGTTTTCCAAGACTGTTTCGCATTCCTGAGGGGATTGCAGGATGGATTTTGAATGACACGCTTCGCCGACTTTCCCAAAACCGGGCATCTGCAATGCGCCCATGACGATGTCGATGTCGTATTGGATCAGTTCGGGATTTCGCCTGTCATGCTTGCCTCTCGCGGATTGTGCAGGCATGCCGAAGCGGTCGACCTCGAGCTTGTCCAGGTCGATGCCGACGGCAGGGAACATTGCCTGGTTCCACAGGCTGCGGCAGCCTGGCGCAACATGAAAGACGCCGCTTCGAGGGATGGAGTCGAGTTGATTGTGATATCGGCGTTTCGCAGCATTGCGCGCCAGGTAGCCATCATCCAGAGAAAGCTGGCCGCCGGTCTCGACATTGCCGCGATCCTCGAGGCAAGCGCGCCGCCCGGGTACAGCGAACATCACACCGGACGAGCGGTGGATATCGCAATGCCGGGCGGGGTTGTCCTGGAAACGGAATTCGAAACGAGTCCCGCGTTTGCATGGCTGCAGAAGAATGCGAGCGGCTTTGGGTTTTACCTTTCCTACCCCGAAAACAATCGCTGCGGGTATCAGTATGAGCCTTGGCACTGGTGTTTCAGGATCGATGACGTGCGGGGGAACCCTGTCTAGCAGTCTTGCAGTCGCACACTTGCCGCGAAGTCTCCGCTACCAGTCAACTGTTCACAGCATCGATTTGCCTTGTGCGAGCACCTTTTCGCAAACCTGCTTGGTCGCTTCGGCTTTCAGTCCGCCGCCGCTGAGGTCGATCTGTTTGCCGTCGCCGCCTTTCAGAAGACCTTTCATCCCGTTTTGATAGTCATTGTCTGAGGAGGGAGAGGACGAACCGCTGGAGAGATTGCCCAGCAACTTGTCCTTGACGGCGGTCGCATCCTTGCCGCCGAGGTAGTTGTTCTGGACACAGTACTCCAGCACGCCGGCGACATTGCCGATGCTGCTTCCGCTGAGCGACTGGCCTGACAAGACATTGCCAACGTCTCCCAGGCTTCCTGCGCCGCCTGAAGATTCGGCGCGGTCCCCCTGCTTGATCAGATCGCCAAACTGCGCGTGCGCGTCCTCAATGACCAGCAGTGTGCCAAGCAGGATGGCCGCAGCCGTTGTGCGTTGGAGATATACGTTCATGGCTGAACTCGCTTGTTGTGTTCGGTTCCGCTGGAGACGAATTGCTGTCCACTAGCGACGTTCCATTTTGTGTACGTTCTGCTGTTCCGTCCATTGGACCTAAGTCTATCCATTCCTGACCTGTGGAAGCGGTCACGCCGCCGCGAACAAGGTTAATATGGCAACTTTGCCGGCGGTAACCGATCGCATCACGGCGTGCATAATTTCAATTTTTTTGACTGGCAGGTATGCAGAGATGATTCCTCTTGAAACCGCAATCGCGTTCTTCGCGACATCGATACTGCTCGGGATTTCGCCCGGGCCCGACAACATTTTCGTACTGACCCAATCCGCACTGCGCGGCCGCCTGGCCGGCCTGTTCGTGACGCTGGGATTGAGCACGGGGCTGATTGTTCATACGCTGGCCGTCTCGTTCGGTGTCGCGGCGATTTTCCAGACCTCCGCATTCGCCTTTACCGTCCTGAAGTTCGCCGGCGCAGCCTATCTGCTTTATCTCGCCTGGCAGGCTTTCCGTGCCCCGACGACGGGAGTCCGCCTTGGCGAAAGCAGCAGCGCAGACGGATGGGCGTTGTATCGTCGCGGCATCATCATGAACATCACCAATCCGAAGGTGTCGATCTTCTTCCTGGCCTTCCTGCCGCAGTTTGCGGAGCCGGCGAGGGGATCGCTGACCGTCCAGATGATGCTGCTCGGCGCGCTGTTCATCCTCGCGACCCTATTGGTGTTCGGCGGC
>CBIHRW010000187.1:0-3554 GCA_966212545.1 uncultured Noviherbaspirillum sp. | reverse complement strand
GGAGCGGGCGCAACGGTGACGAACAATCCGACGACCAGCGCCTCGAACGACCCCTACGTGCAGCGCCGCGAAGCGCGCAAGCAGACCAAGGCCGAGTACTAGGACAAGCAGAAGTCCGCCAAGGAGGAATACAAGCAGGACAAGCACGATGCCGACGCCGCGCTGAAGGCATCCAGGAGCGACCCGCGCATGCAACGCAACGTCGACGGCATGAAGTCCTCGGGCCAGTAATGTCTCCGGCGTTCGCATGACGCAACGCCGCCCGTGACGCGGCATTTTCCCGGAGGAGGCTCGCCGAATCTTGTTTGACAGGCGGGACATCTTTCCGGGTTTCGTATTGCATATCCGCTGCTAGAGTTGTCGAAAAAAGCATGGGGGAGACGCATGAAACGCTACATTACCGGCCTGTCGGCCATTGCCTGCCTGTTGCCCGCGCCGGCATCCGCGCTCGACACGCTGTCAGCCATTCGCGAGCGCCAGGGTATCGTCATCGCCTACCGCGAGGGATCGGCGCCGTTTTCCTATCTCGACGAAAACAAGCGGCCGGTCGGTTACTCGGTCGATCTGTGCGTGAAGATCGCCGAGGCGGTCAAGCGCGAGCTGAAGATGCCGAACCTGAAGTTGCAGTTCATGCCGGTTGATTCCGTCACCCGCTTTTCTGCCATTGTCGAAGGCAAAGCCGACCTCGAATGCGGCACGACCACCAACAATGCCGAACGGCGCAAGAAAGTTGGGTTTACCATCCCCCATTTCTTTTCCAGCGTACGCGCGCTGGTACGCACCGACACCGGCATCCGCAATTGGCCGGACCTGCGTAATCGCACTGTCGTGACGACGCGCAGCACGACCACCGTGCACCTGCTGAATGAGCGCAACAACGTCCGCTCGCTCAACATCAAGCTGATCGAAGGCGCGGACGACAGTGACTCGTTCCGGCTGGTGGAGGCGGGAAAGGCGGATGTGTTCCCGATGGACGACGTGCTGCTGTATAGCTTGCGCGCCTCGGCAAAGAAGCCGGACATGTTTGCCATCGTCGGCGATCCGCTGTCGGTGGAACCGTACGCCATCATGCTGCGCAAGGACGATGCCGCGTTCAAGAAGCTGGTGGATGCGGAGATGGTGCGCATCATCAATGACGGCGAAATCTACCGGCTCTACGACAAGTGGTTCATGCGCCCGATTCCGCCCAACGGGATCAATTTGAACATGTCGATGGGGTATCTGTTGCGGGATTCACTGCGCTTCCCGACTGACAAGGTCGGAGAGCCGTAAGCATTTTTCTGTGGCACCGGCGCGCGCCGCCTTGCGCCAGTACAATGAGGGTTCTTGTACCTCCCTGCGCGCGCTTCCCGCATCGTGTCCGCCCCCTTCCGAAAAGTCAGCAAAGTCATCCACTGCGATTGCGATTGTTTCTACGCTTCCGTCGAAATGCGCGACGATCCTTCGTTGCGGGGTAAACCGCTGGCGGTGGGCGGCCGTCCGGAACAGCGCGGCGTGGTCGCAACCTGCAATTATGAAGCCCGCAAGTTCGGCGTCCGCTCGGCGATGCCGATGTCGCAGGCGCTGCAACGTTGCCCCGACCTGATCGTGATGCCGCCGGCAATGGACAAGTACCGCGCGGCGTCCAGGCAGATCCTCGCGATCTACCGCGACTACACCGACCTGGTCGAACCGCTGTCGCTCGACGAAGCCTACCTCGACGTTACCGACTCGCCGCATTTCCAGAACAGTGCGACGCTGATCGCGCGGGAAATCCGGCAGCGCATCTTCGACACCGTCGGCATTACCGCGTCGGCGGGAATCGCGCCGAACAAATTCATTGCCAAGATCGCCAGCGACTGGAACAAGCCCAACGGCCAGTTCGTGGTACGGCCGCACGAGGTGGATGCCTTCGCCGCCGCGCTCCCGGTCGACAAGCTGTTCGGCGTCGGCAAAGTCACTGCGATGAAACTCAAGAAACTCGGTGCCTTCACCTGCGCCGATCTGCGCAAGTGGACCATTCCCGAGTTGCAGCATCATTTCGGCAAGTTCGGCGGCAGCCTGTACTACCTGAGCCGCGGCATCGACCGTCGGCAAGTCAGCCCCAGCCAGGAACGCAAGTCAGTCAGCGTCGAGGAAACTTACGCGACTGACCTGCCCGACTTCGCCGCCTGCCGGCGCGAACTCGAACCGCTGATCGAACTGCTGCGCCAACGCGTGCGACGCGTGCAGGCCGAGCGCAACATCCACAAGTTGTTCGTGAAGATGCGCTTCGCCGATTTCCGCCGCACGACCGCCGAGTGCGTGAGCAACATGATCGACGATGCGTCCTGCTACCGTCTGCTGGAGACGGCATACCAGCGTGGCAACAGGCCGGTGCGACTGCTCGGTGTCGGCGTGCGACTGGAAGAGGATGAGGATTTCAACCAGCTCGGCTTGTTTGGCGAAGAAACAACAGCGGCACAAGCGTAAATATTGCGACTGACGCCCCGCGACGCGGCGGGTAAAATGGCGCCTCCGTATTCTTCAGGCGCGCATCATGTGGTTCAAGAATCTCCAGATCTATCGTCTCACCGCTCCCTGGACGCTGTCGTCCGAACAACTCGAAGCGGCCCTCGCGCCGCAAACCTTCGCGCCATGCTCCAGTCTCGACATGCAGACCCAGGGCTGGGTCTCGCCCCGCGACAACGGCATGCTGGTGCATACGGTCAATCACCAGATGCTGCTCCAGCTCGGCACCGAAAAGAAGCTGCTACCCTCGACCGTGATCAACCAGGTTACCAAGGCGCGTGCCGCGGAGATCGAAGAGCAGCAGGGCTTCAAGCCTGGCCGCAAGCAGATGAAGGAATTGAAAGAGCAGGCCACCGACGAATTGCTCCCGCGCGCCTTCAGCATCCAGCGCAGCACGCGCATCTGGATCGATCCGGTCAACGGCTGGCTGGTGGTCGACGCCGCCGGCGCCGCTAAGGCCGATGAAGTGTTCAAGCTGCTGCTCAAATCGCTGGAAAGCCTGCCGTTCGCCGCGCTGCGCACCGAGCGTTCGCCGCTGTCCGCGATGACCGACTGGCTCGCCGCCGACGAAGCGCCGGCCGGCTTTACCGTCGACCAGGACACCGAACTGCGTTCTACTGGTGAAGGCAAAGCCACCGTGCGCTACGTGCGCCATACGCTGGAGCCGGACGACGTGCGCCGCCACATCGCCTCCGGCAAGCAGTGCACGCGCCTGGCGATGACCTGGGCCGACCGCGTATCCTTCGTGCTGACCGAAACGCTGGCGATCAAGCGCGTCGCGCCGCTGGACGTGCTGAAGGAAAATGCGGACTCGAGCACGCAGAACGAGGACGAGCGTTTCGACACTGATTTCGCTCTGATGACCGGCGAGCTGGCGAAGATGATCGGCGAGCTGGTGGAAGCGCTGGGCGGGGAAGAGCAGCAGAAGAAGGCTGCCTGATGAAGTCGCTGCCCGATGCGAATCGGGCAGGCGAAAAAAAGCCGAACCAGAAGGTTCGGCTTTTTTGTCTTGGCGGAGCGGACGGGACTCGAACCCGCGACCCCCGGCGTGACAGGCCGGTATT
>CBIHRW010000186.1:0-3567 GCA_966212545.1 uncultured Noviherbaspirillum sp. | reverse complement strand
CCCGTCTACTTCAGCATTTACGTGCATGGTTTTGGTCCTTGCATCGTAGGTCATTCCGGGCGCGGCAGGTACTGATTTGGATCGCGTATTGGGCGCCTTTGGGCGGACGGCTCCTCCGCGGAGGGGATGGAAATCAGATTCGTCACGGGACGAACGAAACAAATGCGACGCGTGGAAAAAGGCCAGTGCCATTGGATAGTCCTAACAATGTCTGAATCAAGCGAGATGACTATAGGCGGCTGCTTGCAAGATTGACACTGCCAGCATTCGTAGTTGCTTGATGGAACTGCTTGGATCAATGGTCTTTCATTCGATTGTGAGGAGAGAGTAGATTCTTGCCCGTCCTACTGTGCCTTGCTGTCCTGTTCGAGAACGACAAGCGGAATATTCCGGTACACCTTGCGCGCATATCGCAGGCGCAATTCCGGATTGCGCGCGTTGTAGGCGCCGACCGCTTCCCAGGAATTGCCCATGCGCTGCATGTTCTGGGCAAGAATCCATGCGCCTACGTGGATGCTGACGCAGGGATCAAGCAGCTGTTGTTCATCCACCCCGTATTTCCGGAGTGTCGGAAACCAGCTGCTGTTGATCTGCATGAGGCCGATGTCGTAGCTGCCGTTCTTGTTGCGGTTGATTGCCCGTGGGTTAAGGCTCGACTCTGTCTTTGCGATGGCGTAAAGCAGGTATGCATTGACGCCATACCGCTCGGCGGCCGCGTCCCAACATGTGGCCGCGGCCAAGGCTGGGGCTGGGAGCAGGGCCGCCAGCGCCAGCGAGGCAAAGGGAGTTGCGCGCATGGTTTGACACCTTTACGGAACGACGGGTTTGTATTTCCCATTGGGGTAGGTCCACGCATATCCTGTCGCCGGAGCCGCTATGGTGGGATATTCGGCCGCCAGGTCCGGCGTGTAGCGCTTGCAAATCAGGATGTAGCCGTCCGTGGTCCTGACGACCGAGCCCATTGCATACCAGATCTGCGTGTCTCCGTTGGGCATGGTTACGACCTGATGACATGCGTCACCAGGTTTCCACGCGGCGGGGTCGCCGCTGAGGGCCAGTTCTGGTGTGATCATGACGTCCACGGCGCTCACTTGCGCTCCTTTCAGCTCGCCCTCGACAATCAGGTTGCCATTCTGGTCGACGGCTAGCGCCTGCCATGCGGTTCCGGTGTAGATGAACGCCCGTTGTTTGTCCTTCACTATGCGCATATCGCCTTCTTTGGGGGCTGGCAGAGCGAGCAGGTCGGCGTGGGTTGGCACTGCGGCGCGCCAAGGCGTCACGCGCTTCCATTTCTTGTCGTCTTCGCAGAAAAGCAATTCACGCGATGCGTTGAAAGTGATGCCGGCATGATCGCCGCACGCGGTGCCTTCGTTGACGATCGCGTCGCCGGTAAAAAGTATGGACGTATGCATCTTGTTGAGCTCCGCCATGCTTGGAATATGGTAGCGATGCAGGAAGTCCGACTCGATTTCCCCCGGGGAGTCATGAAAGATATTTGATGCGAGATGGCCGCCGTCCGTATCCTCACCTGTCAGGACAAACGGGCCGCCTGTCTCGCATTCCTTGTTGATCCAAGGAGCGGTCGAGACGCTCCAGGAAGAGCCGCGCGCGACCGTCGGCTGGTCCCTGGTGATGTAGCCGTTTCCCTGTCCCGCTTGGGAGGCGATATACGGCAGGTGCCTGTCTGCGATTCTCTCGCCGCCGGTTGTCACGACCAATGCGTCGAGCCTGTCTGTCAGGGGCTGGCGAATCAGTATGCAGGTTGACTGGTTGTAGGGGTTCCGCAACGCGAAACCTTGCGGAAGATAACCGCCCGCGATCAGCGTGGGGACGGAGACTTCCACTACATTGTTGTTGACCGGCGGGCCTGCATTGTTCTTGATGTCTTTTGAGTTGTTTTTGATATAGGCCCGCGCGGCGCTGACGACCTGGGCATGATAGTACGCTACCTGCTGGCCTTTCAGGTCGCCCATTGAAGAATTGATCATTGCGGACAGTCCGACCAGCATCATGGTGCCAACCGCGATCGCGCCGACGGTTTCGATGAGCGTGATGCCGCGCTGCGTGCTTTTCATGATCCTCTCCTTCATCCCGGCATGACGACCCAGACCGGGCTGCCCGCGGGGATCGATATTTCCGTTACAGGCAGCGGAATGCCTGTATTGCCGTACAGCGGGGAAAACAGGTTTGCATGATCCGCCTTGTGGACGCCCACAAGCGCCGAATTGTGCGACAGCCGCAACAGGTGGCTGATGACGCCCGATGGCGGCACCGATCTCGCATAGATGTAGATCCGGCCCTGTGCATCCATGTAATTTGCCCAGGTCGCGGTGAATGGATCGGCGCCAGGGTCCGACCATGCAGGGAAGCGGTTTGCCGCGATCAGCATATGCGTTTCGACACTGGCGGGACCGGCGGTCGTGCCGGCGAAATGAGCCCTCACCGCCTGTCGATACAGCCACAAGCTGTCGGCGAGCCGCGCGGCTCTTGCGTCTTCCGTACGCGGGCTGTTGTTCATGCCGCTTATCGTCGCAAGCACGACGAGCACGGACATCACGGCGATGGCAAGCATATTCCACATTTAGTGCTCCGTCATTCTTCGCACTGCGGCGTTCTCGGTGATCATCGAAGCCATCTGGTACTTGATGTCCGATGCCAGTTGCTCGTACTTTCCGTTGCGCAGCACCGTCTTGAGAGTGGGCGCATCCTTGAAGAACAGGAACTCCGTCTCGAGCTTATGCCGGGTGCAGCGCGAGAATTTCTGGTGTAGTACACCGAGGAGTCCGTCCGCCATTAACGCTTGCGCACCGCCTTGCGCCAGCTTGTAGTTCGCGAGTGCATGCAGTTTGGTGATGGTCTGGATCACGTTTTCCGCCAGCATGGTGGTGATGATCAGGTGGCCGTTGACGCTGGCCTGCAGCACCTCAGCGGCGGTTTCCTGGTCGCGGATTTCGTCGATGAGGATGATCCGGGCTCCCCAGCGCGTCAGGTGACGGAATGCATCCGCAAAACCGGACCGGTCGCGCGGTGTCGACGTTTGGAAGCATATGCCCTGGCCATGGCTGCCTTCGAGCGGGATCTCGATCGGGTCTTCCACCGTGACGGCAACGCCGCCAAAGGCGGTGAGCCGGTCCTTGACGGTGGCGCAGGCCGTCATCGATTTGCCGGACTTGATGGCGCCGGAAATCACCAGCAGCCCGGAGAGGTCCCTCGTCATCAAGTGCCGTATATACGCTTGCGGGATACCGAGCTCCGCAAGCGTCAGGACGGCGTTCGCCATCTTTCTCAGCACGAATACCTCGCCGGCGAGCGTCTGCATCACGGAGGCACGGTAGGTGACGTCGTCGTAACGGACCTTGAATTCCGTGGCGGCAGGCGCCGCCTCGCGCGCGGCCCGGCATGCCGCGGTCAACTGGTCAAGGTCGCTGCGCAGGGCGGGGCCGGCCGGAAGCGGATTCGCGTTGGACCCGGGTACGTCGGAAAAACGGTCGGCGAGACCCGGGTGGCCAAGGTAGAGATCCGAGAACTCCAGCTCTTTGACTTTGGTTTCGGCAGCCATGTCCATAG
>CBIHRW010000185.1:0-3594 GCA_966212545.1 uncultured Noviherbaspirillum sp. | reverse complement strand
GATGATGCTGCTCGGCGCGCTGTTCATCCTCGCGACCCTATTGGTGTTCGGCGGCATTGCGCTGCTCGCCGGGACGATCGGCCGGCGGCTGGGGCAGTCGGCGAAGGCCGAGAAGGTGATGAACCGGGTGGCGGGTACCGTGTTTGCCGCTCTGGCGCTGAAACTGGCGACGACGGAACGATGAGCGCACCGACCGGCAACCAGGACGGCCCGGCGTTGCGGCTTGAAGATCACTGGCCGGAAATCAGGCGTGTCGTCGAATGCGGGCAGAAATCCACTTTGCATTGCGCGATAGCTTCCGTTGATCCTGACGGCATGCCGCACGTGACGCCCATCGGAACGGTTTTCCTGCGCGACGACCAGACCGGCTTTTATTTCGATCCGCATACCAGCGCCTTGGCGCGCAATGTCGAAGCCAATCCGGCGATTTGCCTGATGGCGGTGAATGCGCGGCCGATGTTCTGGCTGCGGTCCTTGCTGGGCGGGCGCTTCGTTTCGCCGCCGGGCGTGCGCCTGTACGGCACCGTGGGGCCGCGTCGGCCAGCCACGCCGGAAGAACTCCGGCGCATCGAGGCACGCATGCGGCCGACACGTTGGACGAGGGGGCACCGTCTCATATGGTCCAGCTTTACGCATGTGCGCGACATCAAATTCATGGCATTTCGCCCGGTGCGCTATCCCGCCATGATGGATCATTTGTGGACGCGTTCATCGTCTCCTCAGGGCAGGTGATGCGGATGCGGTTTGCCCTTTGAAAGCGGAAATGGAAACTCCCGAAACAATTCTCGAATTTTGGTTCGGCACAAATGCCGACGATGCCGCCGTTGCGGCGGAACGTTCGAAACTCTGGTGGATCAAGCGCGACGAAACCGATCGTGTTATCCGCGAACGTTTCGCGTCAACCCTGCTCAAGGCAGCGCGTCGCGAACTCGACGCATGGGCCGACACGCCACGGGGCCGTCTTGCGCTGATTCTCCTCACCGACCAGTTTGCGAGAAACATGTATCGCAATACGCCAGCGTCGTTCGCCCATGACGAGCTGGCGCGCGGCTGGTGCAGGGAGGGGCTGCGCGACAAGGTGCATCTTGCGTTGTGGCCGATCCAGCGGGTTTTCTTTTACCTTCCGTTGGAGCATTCGGAGTCGCTGGAAGACCAGGAGCAGGCGGTAGCCTTGTTCAGGGAACTGACGGAGGGTGCCGATGCGCAGGGCAGGGAAGTATTTGCAGGCTTCCTCGATTATGCGCTGCGCCATCGCGATGTCATTGCGCGCTTCGGCCGCTTCCCGCACCGTAACCAGATCCTCGGCCGGGCTTCGACCGAAGAAGAAATGGCTTTTCTCAAGCAGCCTGGTTCTTCGTTCTGAGCGCTACACTGCTTCAAGAATGCGCCGTACCTCGGTGCAGATAGCGTTTGCCGCAAGCGGGGTATCGAACTGGCACCGCTCGCGCAACCCCTTGCGCGTGAGGTCGACGCCGTAGCAATCTACTCCCAGCAGTTGCATTTCGGCCGGAACATCGTTTTCGAGGCCGGCGAGCAAGGCCGCTTCTTCCTCGGGCGCGAGCATTTGCGCTTGGCCCCACGCGTCCTGTTCCAGCCATCCCATCTGCGCAAAGCCGCCGATGTAGCGCGCCCGCTTCGGCACTAAGCGGAAGAAGGCGAAATCGCCGAGTTCGAGGTATTGCGCGGCATCCGGCTGGTAGCGGATATAGCGCGCCTGCAGTTCTGCCGATGCTTCGAAGCGCGTGACGTCGCCCACAATGGTCATGCGTGGCGCTTCGAGCACATTCACCTCCTGCGTGGCGGTCACGAGCAGGCTGGCATGCGGGTTGGCGAGCAAATTCTTCGTATGCTCGGCCAAGCCGCTGAGCAGGAACACCGGGCAATGTGCCTCGTCGGTAACGAAGGGCAGTGCGGTTGCGAACGGGTAACCAGGCATCTGCGATGCTTGGGTGGCGAGCGCACCGAACGGCGCGCGGTGGAGCAGGCGGATGGCGGCGGCGAGGTCGGGTTTCATCGCAGGCATAAAGGAGACGTTCGGGGACGTTCGGAAGCCAGTGTAACGCGCCGGGCCGGCATTGCAAACGCCGCTCAACGCTCAGGTTTCTCCCCACATCCGCAACAGGTTGTGATAGCAGCCCGTCAGCCTGACTCGCGCCCCGTTGTCGGCATCCGTTGCATTCAACTGCTGGATCGCCGTGTCCATGTCGAACAGCAGCGTGCGCTGCGCGTCGTCGCGCACCATGCTCTGTATCCAGAAGAAGGATGCCACCCGCACGCCGCGCGTCACGGGCGTGACGCGGTGCAGGCTGGTGGCGGGATATAACACCATGTCGCCCGCCGGCAGCTTGACCGAATGCGCGCCATAGGTGTCTTCGATCAACAGTTCGCCGCCGTCGTACTCGGACGGATCGCTGAGGAAGAGCGTGGCCGAGATATCGGTGCGGATCTTCGTCCCCGTCCCCGGCAGCAGCCGGATTGCATTGTCGACGTGCTCGCCGAAATGCTGTCCTTGCTCGTAGTAATTGAACAGGGGCGGGTAGACCCGGGCCGGGAGGGTGGCGCTGATGAACAGCGGGTTGCGTTCCAGCGCTGCAAGGATCATGTCCCCCAGCTCCTGCGCCAGCGGCGAGTTCTCGGCGAGCTGGCGGTTGGATTTCACCTTTGCCCCCTGGTGGCCGGCGGTGACGCGGCCGTCCACCCAGGACGCTGCCGCGAGCTGTTCGCGGCAGTGGCCGAGCTGTCCGGCGGTGAGGACCTTGGGAATGGTGAGCAGCATCAGAAGCGGTAGGTCAGGGTTGCGAGCACTGTGCGGCCCGTGGCCGGCGTGGCGCGTCCGCCTGAAGCGACATCGAAGTATTCCTTGTCGGTCAGGTTCTGCAGGTTCAGCCTCAGGTCGTACTGTTTGGTCAGGTAGGCGACCGTTGCATCGAAGCGGGTGTAGCCGTCGATGATCGCCGTGTTGGCATTGTTGACCAGTCGTTCCGACGAATACACGGCGCCGCCGCCTACTTCCCAGGATTTGTCGATACGGTAGGTCGACCATAGCGTGGCGGAGTGCTTCGGTGTGTTCGGCAGCACGTTACCGCTGCTGACTGAGCGGGCGTTGTTGGAGAACTCGACGAGGTCGACGATCTTGCCGTCGAGATAGGTATAGCCGCCGAAGACCTGCCAGTTTTTCGCCAGCTGGCCGGCAACGCCGAATTCGACGCCGCTGACGCGGGTTTCGCCGGTGCCGGTGACGTTATTGAATGCATCTCGGCTGCGGGTATTGGTCTTCTCGACGCGGAACAGCGCGGCGTTGAGTGCGAGGCCGTTCATGACATCCCACTTGCCGCCGATTTCGATTGAGCGGTTTTCTTCGGGATCGACGTTCAGGTTGGCGGCGGTTAGTGTCATGGACTCGGCCGACGGATTGAACGAGGTGCCGTAGGACAGGTAATACGATTGCGTGTCGTTGGGCTGGTAGAGCAGGCCGAGCCGGGTGCTCAGCATCGTGTCCGTCTGCGATAGCGAGGTCGAGACGCCGGTGACGTTATTGAGCGTCGTGCCGTCGAAGGCGTAGCGGTCCCAGCGCAGGCCGCCGACCAGTTTCCA
>CBIHRW010000184.1:0-3688 GCA_966212545.1 uncultured Noviherbaspirillum sp. | reverse complement strand
ACGTTTACCCCGCAAAGCGCGTTTACATGCGGTCGAATTTCAACAGCCTGCTAAACCGTATCGGCCCAACGCCTGCGCGGCACTCCCACGCAGGCGCTTCCGGCTGCTCGCTCAAGCCGGCTTGTGATGGCGTCGATGGCCCTTCCCGAACCGGAACTCTTCATTGAAGATCTTTTGCTGTTCCGGCGTCAGCACGGCATAGAACTCCTTCGTCGCCGCAATGCGGTCCACCATCCGCTTTTCATGTTCCTGCATCATGCCGAGCATCATTTCCATGCGTTCCGGCGCGGTCAGCTTCTCGATCTCCGCGCGGTCCGGACGATTCTGCGGCGCAGCCGGCTTGACCTTGGCGATGTAGTTCTTCCATGCGCCTTCCTGGTTCGCGTTCAGCTTGAGCTTGTCGTGCAGCTCGGCCTGGCGCTTTTCAAATCGGGCCGCGATCTTTTCCGGCGACCTGCCGCGCTCGCCGAAGGCCGCCGGACCCGCTCCCATCGGGCCGCAGTCGGGACCCGCTGCATAGGCGAACGAGGCCGCGCCGATACCTGCAACCGTCAAACCAATCAACAAGTGCTTGCGAAATGTGTTCATGATCTTTCCTTTTTTCCTTGGTTGAAACTCGTGCCCTTGCACGGTTCCCATGATGCATTCGGAATGTATCGGCGCCATGTCGCTCGCCAGTGGTGTTGTAGCGGCAAGTAAGCGGCACAGTCGGAAATGTACCGTTCTGTATCAAGGCTCTCGGAAGGTGACGGCACGATACAATTCGCAAACTTTCCCGCGCCCGGAATTGCCATAATGTGACCATGGAAACACCTGCCCATATCCTGATTGTTGACGACGACCGCGAGATCAGCTCCCTGTTGGCCGAATACCTGGAAAAAAACGGCTACAAAACCTCGACCGCGGGCGATGGCAAGGCCATGTGGAAAGCCCTGGACGACAGCCGCATCGACCTCATCGTGCTCGACCTGAACCTGCCTGGGGACGACGGCCTGACGCTGTGCCGCAACCTGCGGGCACGTTCCAGCATTCCGGTCGTCATGCTGACCGCCCGCGGCGAACCGGTCGACCGCATCCTCGGCCTGGAAATGGGGGCGGACGACTACCTGCCCAAGCCCTTCGAGCCACGCGAGCTGTTCGCCCGCATCCGCAGCGTTTTGCGGCGCACCCAGGCACAGCCCGCTGCGAGTCCGATGCCCGATGCGCAGGCCGTACATTTTGCCGGCTGGACCATGGACACGACCGCACGCCATCTGATCAACCCGCACGGCGTCGTCGTCGCATTGTCCGGTGCGGAATACCGTCTGCTCAAGATTTTCCTCGACCACGCCAACCGGGTGCTGAGCCGCGACCAGCTGCTCAATATCATTGCGGGCCGCGACGCCGATCCCTTCGACCGCTCGATCGACCTGCAGATCAGCCGGCTGCGCCAGAAGCTGGGCGAGGACGCCCGCTCGCCGCAGATCATCAAAACCGTGCGCAACGAAGGCTACGTGCTCGCCACCACTGTCACCCGCGAATGAAAGCGATTTTCCAATCGATGAGCAGCCGGGTCATCCTGATCCTGGTGGCGGGGGTCGTTGCCAGCGCACTGCTCACACTGGGACTCGCATTCGGCGAACGCCAGCGCATGATCGGCCAGTTCCGCGACTACCACGCAGTCGAGCGGCTCGCTCAGTTCGTCCTCTCGATCGATACCGTCCCGCGCGAGGTGCGCGCGCATTTCCTCGCCGCAGCCCACGGGATTGGCATGCGTGCAGAACCGGCGACCAATGCGGACCAAGCCCGCGAGTCACGCTCAGAGCTCGCCGGGATGCTCGAGAAACGTCTGCCCGACGGCTACCGGATCGCATCGGCCGATGTGCGCCCAGCGGACTGCGATTTCGCCAGCCGGCCTCGCCGCCGGCAAGGCGAAGTACGGCCCCTGTGCGAAGCAATGCTGGTGACGCTTCCGGACGAATCGACGGTTCGCCTGACCGTGCTCCCGCCGCGCCCGCCGCCGATCACACCGCGCGGCGATTTCGGCGCTTATGCAGTCCTGTTCCTGCTCAGTATCGGCATCCTTGCCGCTATCGTCGCGCGTATGACGCTGCGTCCGCTCAAGCAGCTGGCGCATGCCGCGACCGAACTGGGCCACGACATCGAGCGCCCGCCGCTGCCTGAACGGGGCGCCACGGAAATTCGCCAGGCCGCTGCCGCGTTCAATGCCATGCAGACGCGTATCCGCTCGCATATCCGGCAGCGCTCGCAGATCCTTGCCGCAATCACACACGACCTGCAGACACCGCTGACGCGCTTGCGTCTGCGGCTGGAAAAGGTCGACGACGCCGAACTGCGCGACAAACTCATTGGCGACCTGACCGCGATGCAAGGCATGGTGCGCGAAGGGCTCGACCTGGCACGCAGCATGGATGCCGCCGGACCGATGCAGCAGCTCGATCTCGATTCGCTGGTCGACAGTGTTTGCGCGGATGCGGTCGATGCCGGCCAGGAGGTGAGCGTGGACGGCCGGACGAATGCCGCGCTGATGGCCCGCCCGATCGCCTTGCGCCGTTGCCTGACCAACCTCATCGACAATGCCTGCAAGTACGGCCGCTTCGCGAAGATCGTGGCCACAGGAGACGGCAAGACCGCGACCATCCGCATCCATGACGGCGGCCCCGGCATTCCGGAAGCTGAAATGGACAAGGTATTCGAACCGTTTTACCGGGTGGAGGCATCCCGTTCCCGCGACACCGGCGGCACCGGTCTCGGTCTGACCATCGCCCGCAACATCGTTGAACAGCATGGCGGGACCATTGCCCTGCACAACCTTCCCGGAAAAGGCCTGCAGGTTACCCTGACCTTTCCGTGCACCCGCTGATTCGTCGAACCGATAGCGATTGCACTGCCGCCATCGTCACACCATTGAAATTATCAATTGGTTAACGTTTTTTGACGGTGTAACATGCTGCAAACTTGACAACTTGCAAAAAAAAACACCATTACAGCAAGTTGCAGCGGTAGCCGACCAACAAAAAAACGATGCGGCCACCGAATCGGTTTATTGACTGATTCTGCAAAGGGGGGACGACATGGATGAGATTCCTTTTGAAAAGGTATCTGTGGAAGACGTAAAGCGTGCGTTGCAAGCCGACACCGCAAAGACCGAAACGCGGCCCTTGCCGCAAAAAGACTGGGGCAACAGTCGCAGCAAGGCCAGCCAGCCCGCATCATCCGACCTCAGTCCCGTTACCTTCAAATGGCTGGCAGCACTGCCGCGGGAAGTTCGTCCGAATTCACTCGCAAAGCAATTCCCTCGCATCGCCAACCGCCTTGCCGAAATCTGGAAGCGCCCGCTGCAATGCGAGCGCTACATCGACGACCTGATGATTGACCTGCGTGGCGGACGCCAGGGTTTTCCGCCTTCGGTTGCAGCGGAGATCGCAGCGCTGAAAGTGCACTTCCTGCGCACGACCAATACCGTGCACTTCGGGGTCTGGGGAAACAGGATCGGAGTGGATTAAGGTGCCTAGAGGCTGTTATGAACGGTCGGTGTACGGGAGCCAAGGTCGGGCCGAGGAGCGCACGCGTACGTGATGTACGCCGAGCGCCGCAGGCCCGAGATTGGCCCCGTACGCTGATCGGCAAACTGCTCTAACAGGCTGTTGAAATTCGCCACAATCCGGTGATCACAGCCTGGTGAATC
>CBIHRW010000183.1:0-3751 GCA_966212545.1 uncultured Noviherbaspirillum sp. | reverse complement strand
ATCACTTCCTTCATGATTTCGTTGGCGCCGCCGTAAATGCGCCCTACGCGTGCGTCCGCATACATGCGGGCGATGGGGTATTCCAGCATGTACCCATAACCGCCGTGCAGCTGCAGGCACTCGTCGATGATCTGGCAGTTGGTCTGCGTGGTCCACCACTTGGCCATGGCCGCGGTCTGCACGTCGAGCGTGCCGTCCATCACGCGCAATACGCACTGATCGACAAAGGTTTGCGCGATGGTGGCTTGCGTCTTGCACTCGGCCAGCTTGAAGCGCGTATTCTGGAAATCCATCAATGTCTGACCGAAGGCCTTGCGCTCCTTGACGTAACGGACCGTTTCTTCCACCGCGCGCTGCATCACGGCCACGGCGCCGATCGCGATCAGCAGCCTTTCCTGCGGCAACTGCTCCATCAGCTGCGCGAAGCCTCGGTTTTCTTCCTGGCCGAGCAGGTTGGCGGCCGGTACGCGCACGTCGTCGAAGAACAACTCCACCGTGTCCTGACCCCGCTGGCCGATCTTGTCGAGAAAGCGCCCGCGGCGAAAGCCCTTGAGTCCGTCGGTTTCCAGCATGATGAGCGACACGCCCTTGCCTTTTTCCTGCGGGTCGGTCTTGACCGCCACGCAGATCAGGTCGGCGTGGTAGCCGTTGGTGATGAAGGTCTTGGAGCCGTTGATCACATACTCGCCGCCATCGAGCACCGCGGTGCTCTTGATACCTTGCAGGTCGGAGCCCGCGCCCGGTTCGGTCATCGCGATGGCGCCGACCATCTCGCCGGAGGCCATGCGCGGCAGCCAGCGGTGCTTCTGCTCTTCGGTTCCGTAACGCAGGATGTAGTGCGCCAGGATGCCGCTGTGGACATTGAGGCTGAAGCTGTTCGACAGCGCGTGCTGCTGTTCGCTGCAGATTACCGCTTCGTGCAGGAAGTTGCCGCCGCCCCCGCCGTATTCTTCCGGGATGCTCGCGCACAGGATGCCGACCTCGCCTGCCTTGCGCCAGATCTCGCGGTCGGGATAGTGCTGCTCGCGCCACTTGTCTTCGTGCGGCGTGACTTCCTTTTCGAAGAAGCGGCGGACCGAGTCGCGGAACAGTTCGAGGTCCGGGGTCATCCAGGGGGTGGTGTAGGTGCTCATGACGATGCTGGTGTGGTTATCGGTTCTGGAATGCTTGTCGCATGCGGGTGCTTTCGTTCAAATATCTCGTATCCCTTTTCCTCGTCATCCCCGCGAAGGCGGGGATCCATAGTGAGCTGGAACCAGCAGGCTCAGCATGGATCCCCGCCTTCGCGGGGATGACGGGGAAAGGCTTGCGGAAGAACGACCGCAACATCCCGCCCTCATCGCTTGGGCTTACGGCCTTCCGCCACCGCACACCAACACTTGCCCGCTGACGTAGTTCGACTCCGGAATGCAGAACATGTACACCGCTCCCGCCGCCTCTTCCGGCGTCCCCGCACGTCCGACCGGAATCAGCGCCTCAGCATTCTTCAACACCTGCGGATTGACGCCGACCTTGATCTTCTTGCCCTCGATATCGATGCTCGCATCGTCATCGGCGGCCGCCTCGGTCAGGCGCGTCTTGATCAGGCCGAAGGCGACACTGTTGACGTTGACCTTGTAGCGTCCCCATTCCTTGGCCAGTGCCTTCGTCAGGCCATTGATGCCGGCCTTCGCCGCCGCATAGTTTGCCTGGCCGGCATTGCCCATCACGCCGGAGGTGGACGAAATGTTCACCACCTTGCGGAAGACTTCCTGCCCGGCCTCGGCTTCTTTCTTTGCAGCTGCGCGAATGAATTCCGACGCGGCACGCAGGATGCGGAATGGCGCCGTCAGGTGCACCTGCAGGATCGCTTCCCATTGCTCGTCTGTCATCTTCTGGATCACGTTGTCCCAGGTAAAGCCGGCGTTGTTGACGATGATGTCCAGCCCGCCAAAGCCGTCGACCGCGGTGCCGACGAAACGGCTGGCGAAATCGGCGTCGGTGACGCTGCCCACGCAGGCCAGCGCCTGGCCGCCGGAGGCGCGGATCACGCCGACGGTTTCCTCGGCGGGCGCTGCATCGAGGTCGTTGACCACCACGCGCGCGCCTTCGCCCGCGAGCTTCAGCGCGATCTCGCGGCCGATACCGCGCCCCGAGCCGGATACGATTGCTACCTTGCCTTCGAGTTTCTTCATTTTCATCTCCTGTATTCGTTACGGCAAAGCGACGACCGCTTCACCCTTGATCTTGATGTCGCCGGCCTGGTTCGCTGTCGTCAGCTCGAGGCGCACGCGTTTCTCGCCATCCTGCTCGAACTTCTCGGTCACCTTGCCGGTGCAGATAACCGCGTCGCCCACATGCGTGATCGCGGCAAAGCGCACGCCGTAGCTGCGCAGGGCCTGTTGCGGCACCCAGTTGGTCAGCAGCCGGCCGAGATAGGCCATGGACAGCATGCCGTGGGCGAACACGTCGTCCATACCGGCCTGCTTCGCGAAGTCGATGTCGACGTGGATCGGGTTGTGGTCGCCGGAGGCGCCGCAGTACAGTGCCAGCGTGTGGCGCGAGATCGGCGCGGTCGTGAACGAAGCCAGTTCGTCGCCGACGCGGACGGAATCGAATTTCAGTGCAGTCATTCCGGCCTCCTCAAGCGTGTCGCACGACGGTGATGTTGCGCAGTTCGGCAACCAGTTCTTCGTCCTGGTTCGTCACCCGGGTTTCGCGCACGACGAATTCGAGCGCGCCGTTCTTCTTGTCGTAGATGTCGACGATGCGCGGTTCGAAGATCAAGGTGTCCCCTGCATAGATCATCTTGTGGTACGTGAAATGCTCTTCGCCGTGCAGCACTTTGGCGATATCAATGCCGAGCAGGTCCCGCATCGCGGAAGGATTGGGCGCATCCATTTCGAGGCAGAACAGGAAGGTGGGCGGCACCGGCAAGGCACGATGCCCGGCGTCGCGCGCCGCCCCTTCGTCGGTATAGACCCGGTCGGCCTGGCCGATGGCCTTGGCAAAGAAACGCAGCCTTCCCTTTTCGACCTGCGTGCTGAAACACGGCAGGACATGTCCGATATAGCGTTTGTCGATCATGGTGTCTTGTATGGGGAAATTGGTTTCATGCCGCCTGGTACAGCGTCACCACGCAGGCGCCGCCCAGTCCGAGGTTGTGCTGCAGCGCCAACCGCGCGCCCTCCACCTGGCGCTGGTCCGCCTGGCCGCGGAGCTGCCATACCAGCTCCGCGCATTGCGCGAGGCCGGTTGCGCCAAGCGGATGTCCTTTCGACAGCAGGCCACCGGAGGGATTGACCACGACCTTGCCGCCATAGGTGTTATCGCCGTCGACGATGAACCGCTCGGCCGTGCCTTCCGGCGTCAGGCCCAGGCCTTCATACGTGATCAGCTCGTTGGCGGTGAAGCAGTCGTGCAACTCCACCACGTCGATATCATCCGGGCCTACGCCGGCAGTTTCATATACCTTTTTCGCGGCAGCGACGGTCATGTCGTAACCGACCACCCTGCGCATGTCTCCGGAATGGAAGGTGCTTTCCATATCCGTCGTCATGGCCTGCGCGGCAATGGAGACGCGGGTGTCGAGTCCGTGCTTCTTCGCGAATGTGTCGGATGTCAGGATTGCGGCAGCAGCGCCGCAGGTCGGCGGGCAGCACTGCAGTCGGGTCAGCGGATCGAAGACCGTGGGGGCAGCCATCACCTCGTCCAGGGTGACGGTCTGGCGGAACACCGCGAACGGATTGCGCGCCGCATGCTGGCGCGCCTT
>CBIHRW010000182.1:0-3801 GCA_966212545.1 uncultured Noviherbaspirillum sp. | reverse complement strand
CGACTTGCTGACTTCTTCGAGCGACGGCATTTCGCCATCCAGATGGCGGCGCAGCAGGCGTCGCAGGCGCTCGGTCACGCTGGCCTGGTCGCGGTACTTGACCAGCAGGCTGGCCGGGGCCTGGCGCAGGAATTCCTCCACGCTCTGCACGTTCTGCACGATCGGCAAATCCAGCCAGCGCGCCTCGAAGCGAAAGCCGACATGCGCGTCCTGGTAGCGTATCGGCGCCTGAAACAGGCGATAGGCGTCCGACGCCAGCGCTTCGTCGGTACGGCGGTAATCCAGGTCCAGCAGCGGGATCCTGCGTGCGACGAGCCAGGAGGCCAGGCCGAAGGTAAAGAAGAGGAAGGTGCGCTCGACGTAGCTGATGCGCGGGTTGTAGTCGACCCGCGTATGCAGTTCGACGTGGGCGACATCCTCTTCCACGCGCAGGCGTGGCGTCATGTCGTCCAGCACCAGGTGATAGAACCCGAAACCCTCGCGCAAGGCATCACGCAAGGTGTGGCAGTGAACCAGCATGCGGCAGGCGCGGGCAAAGGAGCCGATCTTGACCGGCCGCTCGCACATTCCCCAGAACTCGTCGCGCGTAACCCGACGCAGGGTACGGATCAGCGCTGTGTACTGGGCCTGGGACACGCGCGACAACGGCGATTCCAGCAAGGCTGGCGAAATGCCCGCCCGTTGCAGGATCGCGTTAACATCCCTCCCCTGCTCGCGCACGCCCTGGAGGATCTGCACGACATGGTGGATGGCAATGGTGTTGTGGGTAACCGTCATCGATACGCTGGCATGGCACTCGAAGGGACAAGTCTACCCGATCCCTCGAATGGATTTCTGTCGCGTAAGAATGACGAAATTTTACGTTCGCGGCAATTCGCTTTTGGCAAAGGCGGCGTAAGGCCGAAGTTAAGCCCTGTCATTAAGCCCCGTCATTACTCAGGAGTCGCAAATATCGGCGACGATTGCAAGAGCAAGCTCCGCCTTCTCTTCGTCGCCTAAGTTCCTGCATAAGACCAGTCAAAGTACCGCCTTGCTCCCCTTCATCGCCGCGATAGCCGCGTCCGCGTATCCCGCTTCGCGCAAGATCTCGACGGTATGCTCGCCCGGCACCGGCGCCTGCCGTTCGACCGCAAACGTGAATCCGCTCATCTTGACCGGGAAAGCAACATGGGTCAGTTTGCCAAGTGTCGGATGCACCGTATCGTGCACCATGCCGCGCGCACGGAAATGCGCGTTCTGCAAGGTTTCTTCCATCTTCAGGACAGGCGATACGCAGCAATCGGTGCCCGCCAGTTTTTCCTCCCACTCCGCCAGCGTGTGCGCGGCGACGATTTGCGCGATTTCCGCGCGCACCCGCTGTCCATCCTCCGGCGACGCATTCCTGTCGTACTGCTTCAGGTCCGGCCGTCCGATGACATCGCAGAATTCCTGCCAGAACTTCGCCTCGAGGGCGGCCACCGCCAGCACGCGGCCGTCCTTCGTGCGGTAAGGCGCGTAGAGGTGCAGGCCGCCGGAAATGCTGTCCGTGCCCGCCGGCCGCGCGCGCCCTTCGCCATTGACACGCGCCAGCGGCAGCACGGCATGGGCAAGCGTGCCATCCGCGATGGCGACGTCGATGTGGCGCCCCCTTCCGGTGCGCGCGGCATCGAACAGCGCAGCCAGGATACCCATGACCGAGGTCAGCGAGCCGCCTATCAGATCGGCAATCGGCAGATTGGACAGTGCGAGCGTGTCGGGACCGGTTCCCACCTGGTCGGCGGCGCCGGCATAGCCGGCATAGTTCATGTCGTGCCCGGCGATATCGCGGTAGGGGCCGGACTGGCCATAGCCCGTGATGCTGCAGTAGGCGACGCGCGGGTTCAGGGCCGAGACGGCGGCGTAGCCGACGCCCAGTTTGTCCACGACGCCGGGACGGAAACCTTCCACGATGACGTCGGCGGTTTTCGCCAGTTGCAGGAAGGCGGCAACACCTTCCTTTTGCTTCAGGTCAATCCGGATGCCGCGCTTGTTGCGGTTCACCAGCGCCTTCACGGACGGCGCCGCATAGTCACCGTGGCCGGTATCCTCGATCTTGATCACATCGGCGCCCATGTCGGCCAGGTGCTGCGTGCATATCGGACCGGGCAGCAGACGGGTCAGGTCCAGAACCCTGACACCTTTTAACGGCGGCGCGTTTTCCATCTCGTTCTCCCAGGAAGAAAGTCTTGCGGAAGATTGTAGGAAGCCGGCTTCGGCGCGAGCAATGGCAGGAGTGTTGAATCGGGATGGCAAAAACGCTCAGGATCGGGCGTTTTTAATCAGTGCGGGTAGCAAATCACCCGGAAAGTACTGAGCACGGTGGGATCGGACCGGACTGCCCCTCAAACCAGTCGTTTGCTGATTTTCTCCATCTGGCAACTATCGGCCAATAGCGGACCGATGCAGACAAGCTCATTTGTTAATGCATTCTTCCTCGCCTGGAATAAGCATGAATTCCTTCAGGAAGGGAGCAGTGCGGCTGGCCTTGTTCTGCACGATCTCCTCAGGCGTACCTGATGCAACAATCCTGCCTCCTTCATCACCTGCGCCCGGACCGACGTCAATTACCCAGTCGCTTGCTGCCAAAACGCGCATGTCGTGTTCGACGACGATGACGGTGTTGCCTGATTCAACCAGTCTGTCGAGTTGGATGATCAGCTTGTCGACATCAGAAGGATGCAGCCCCGTGGTCGGTTCATCCAGGATGTAGAGTGTGTTGCCTCGGGTGGTGCGTTGCAGTTCAGTCGCCAGCTTGATGCGCTGCGCTTCGCCCCCGGAAAGTTCTGTCGCAGGTTGACCAAGTCGCAGGTAACCAAGACCGACTTCACGCAGCACGCCCAAGGAACGTTGTATTGCTGGCTCATCGACGAAAAAATCATAAGCGGCATCGACTGTCATGGACAGCACATCGGCAATGTTCTTGTCCTCGTATTTGATCTCCAGGGTCTTGGCATTAAAACGTGTTCCATGGCAGACCGGGCAAGGCGCATAGACGCTGGGAAGAAAAAGCAGTTCAACCATGACAAAACCTTCGCCCTCGCAGTTGCCGCAGCGCCCCTTGGCGACATTGAATGAGAACCGCCCGGCGTCGTAGTGGCGTGCTTTGGCTGCCCGCGTAGATGCGAAGAGCTTGCGGACATGGTCGAACAGGCCGGTGTAGGTGGCAAGGTTGGAGCGTGGCGTGCGTCCGATGGGCTTCTGGTCTACCGTGACCAAGCGCCCGATGCTGGCCATGCCAGCCGTGATGCGGCCACCCAGCGTGGCAGGCATTACATGATCTATATGCGCTATCGATTCGCCCTGGTCTGCTTCCGCAACAACCTCATGGCCCAGCTCTCGGGATACCAGCTCGACCAGCACCTGGCTCACCAGGCTGGATTTGCCTGAACCAGAGACGCCGCTGACGCTGGTCAAAACACGTAAAGGAAAGGCTGCACTGAGGTTATCGAGATTGTTTCGCGTGACGCCTTCCACTCGCAGCCAGCCTTGCGGAGAACGTATCGAACGCCTGGCCGCCATGGCAGGCGCTTTGTCTGCGAATAGATAGCGCCGGGTATGCGAGTCCATTACCTGCGACAGGCCCTGCGGCGGCCCGCTGTACAGAACGCGTCCGCCATGCTCGCCAGCTTCGGGGCCGACATCGACAATCCAGTCGGCACGACGGATAACGCCGAGCGCATGTTCGACGACAAACAGGGAATTTCCTGCCTGCTTCAATCGCCCCAGCGCCTCCAGCAGCGCTTGAGTGTCTGCGGGGTGCAATCCGGCCGAAGGCTCGTCAAG
>CBIHRW010000181.1:0-3833 GCA_966212545.1 uncultured Noviherbaspirillum sp. | reverse complement strand
CAGCTAATTTTGATGCCCCGCATCACGACAAATCAACCGCGAAATGCGGATACCCAAGAATTCGTGGTTGTGCCGAAAGAGCCGACCGATGAAATGCTCATGGCCGCCCATAAGCTCCCGGTCTACGGCACGTTCATGCGTGAAATTTGGCAGGCCATGATCGCCGCCGCACCGATGCCGGAACGGGAGGGATGATGCGCGGCTTCGAAAGATGGTTCGCTGATCAGGGAAAGGCGGAGCCAGCGCCGAAAACAGCGCAAGAACTGCCCGATGGGGTGTTTGGCGAAGAGGGTGCCTATTACGCCTACTGCTGCGTGTGCAATCGCTCGTACGAGCTTCCTATCGATCCGATCAAGGAAGGCTTTGACCAAGAAATGTCTTATTGCGGCTGCTCGCCTAGCTGCTGCCCTTAGGGAGATTACATGACCACCCCCACCACTAAGGCGCTTGAGACTGTACTGCCGGAGCTGCCGGAACCATATGACTGCGTTATGCGCCCGGATTTCAGCACCCCTGACGTTTATTCAGCCGACCAAATGCGCCCCTCCGCAGGCCGAGGCGCAGACCAAGGAAGGAGGCGAGGCGTAATGGACGAACTGAAATCATGGCTTGAGGCAAACGGCTTCAGGACCGCAAATAATTCTGTCCGTGACATGCACAACCGCTGCCACTGGTACGCCTATCGCCGGTCATCGATACCCGCCCGCGAGTGCGAGACAAACGAAGGCAAGGCCTGCCAAATCGTCGTGAATCCGTACACAGCAGAATTCCAGGGGAAGACGCTCGAAAGCGTTGAGGTCGAAGTCTGTGGCGAGGCTAGTGGCATTTGGTGGAAGTTGCAGGCCTACTCGCTCACACCGGATGAGCTTCGCGAACGCCTGCCGGAAATCGAGCAATCGCTGATCCAGGCTTGGAACAGCCTGATTCCGGACGCCCTTCCCTCCCATGACGGGAAGGAATCTGGTGGGGGGATGGGGTGAAGTACCTTTCAGTGTGCAGCGGAATCGAAGCCGCAACCGCCGCCTGGCACCCGCTCGGTTGGCAGCCGGCCGCATTCAGCGAGATCGAGCCGTTCCCATGCTCCGTCCTCGCCCACCATTACCCGACCGTCCCGAACCTGGGCGATATGACGAAGTTTAAGGAGTGGAACCTTGACCCAATTGACCTTCTTGTCGGAGGAACCCCTTGCCAGTCCTTCAGCGTCGCAGGACTTCGAAAGGGACTGGATGACCCGCGTGGCAACCTCATGCTTACCTATCTTGCCATTGCTGACAAATATCGCCCCCGTTGGCTGGTTTGGGAAAACGTCCCCGGCGTCCTGTCATCTAACGGCGGAAAAGATTTTGGCACCTTCCTCGGAGGGCTGGGGGAACTCGGGTATGGGTTCGCATACCGCGTTCTTGACGCTCAATACTTCGGAGTGGCCCAAAGACGCCGCCGTGTGTTCGTTGTCGGATGTCTTGGAGACTGGCGAGCTGCCGCAGCGGTACTTTTTGAGCGCGACAGCCTGCTCGGGAATCCTCCGCCGAGCCGACAAGCGAGGAAAGACCTTGCCCCCACCCTTAGCGCACGCACTAAAGGCGGTGGCGGACTCGGCACAGACTTCGGCCTCGATGGCGGCTTGATTACCCGCTGGCCTGCCGACGTAGCCCCTACTCTTGACGCTCACTACGGCGACAAGATGGGTCTGGAAAACCAGCATATCAACGCGGGGGGGGGCTGTTCGTTGCCGGACATTGCAATGTGCCTCAACGCGGGAGCGATGGGCCGTCAGGATGCGGAGACGGAGACGCTGATTCCTACTATCGGGGGCGGCTTCGATGTGGCTCACTCACTCCGCGGCGAAGGCTTCGACGCCAGCGAGGATGGGACTGGACGGGGCACACCGCTGGTGCCTGTCCACACGACAGGCGCTGGATACTGGCAAGAGGGGTTCGGTACGCTGCGCGGCCGCGCGCAGGACAGTCATGAGAATCTGGTGATCGCCTTCGACTGCAAGGCATCTGGACAGGCTGGCTTCGGGGTTGGCGACATCGCATCAACGATGCGCAGTATGGGTCACTCGAATTCGCACCAGAACGGTGGCGGGCACCAGGCAGTAATGCTCGGGATGCATGTCCGGCGCCTCACCCCGGTCGAATGCGAACGCCTCCAAGGCTTCCCCGACAACTACACGAACGTGCCGCACCGTGGAAAACCGGCAGCAGACGGCCCGCGCTACAAGGCCCTGGGCAACTCAATGGCCGTGCCGGTGATGCACTGGATCGGCCGCAGGATTCAAGCAGTAGACGGGCTTACGCGACCGGCACTTGCCGCCGCCTAGCCGCGGAAGAAAGGAGTGAGGATGGCAGCAGTACATGAACGAAGGGGCTTCCAGACGACGGAAGCGATGGAATATCTAGGCGTCAAACGCCGGTTCTTCGATGAACACATCGCCCCGCGCTGCAAACCGACACCGGCTGGCACGTCGATGATCTACGAGCGCGCCGAACTGGATGCAGCCTGGGAGCAGTATAAAATTGACGCCGGTAGCGAGCGTCCGACAGCGAAGGGAGGTAAAGAATGGGACGCAAGACAGCCGGTATCTACGAAACAGAAACCGGATATGAAGTTGATAAGCAGTACAAAGGTGAGCGCCTTCGACAGTGTGGCTTCCGCAATTTTGAAGAAGCCGAAAGCTGGGTAGTCGAGCAAATGGAGCGCATCAGACTGGCCAAGAGCGTAGGCCAGCGCGGGACATGGCTCTTTGAGCAGGCGGCAGCGAAGTACCTGGAGCTTTTCCAGGGCAAGCCATCAATCGTTTCGGACGTGTACCACCTCAAGGCCATCATGCCCTACATCGGCAAGCTGAGGCTTGAGCATATCCACAACGAGACGCTGAAGCCGTTCATCGAGGCGAGGAAGGCTCAAGGCCGGAAAAACAAGACGATCAATCTTTCTCTTGAGAAAGTAAGACGCATCCTGAACCTGGCCGCCCGGGACTGGCGGGACGAAAACGGCCACACCTGGCTGATGACGCCGCCGCTGATCACGATGCTGCCGCTGACGGACCAGCGCCCTCCCCGCCCGCTGATGTGGGCCGAGCAGCGTAAGTTGCTGCCCTGCCTGCCGGATCATCTTGCCGAAATGGCGCTGTTCGACCTGAACACCGGCGCCCGGGACGAGGTGATCTGTAACCTGCAGTGGGATTGGGAAGTGCCGATTCCGCAGCTCGGGATCTCGGTTTTCGTCGTGCCGAAGGAGCATGTCAAGGGCGAGGAAGACCGGAAGACCGACCGCGTCTTGGTCTGCAACACCGTGGCGCAGTCGATCATCGAGCGGCAGCGCGGGAAGCACCCGACCCATGTGTTCGTGTACCGCCGGGAGCGCGTCAAGAACAAGCACCTGGAACCGAAGATGGCCTACCGGCCTGTCGAGTGCATGAACAATACCGCCTGGCAGAACGGCCGCAAGAAAGCCGGGCTGGGCGACCTGCACGTGCATGACCTGCGCCACACGGTCGGGCTACGGTTGCGGGAGGCTGGGGTGCCGGAGGCCACCGTTTCGGAGGTTTTGTGGCATAGCAACAAGACAATGACCGGCCATTACAGCATGGCTCAGATCGTCGAGGTTTTCGAGGCTTTGGAGAAGATCAAGGACGAGACGAACCGCTGGAACATGAGCCTGCAGAGTCTGATTCGGGAGGCGGCCGGTGCGCGATCTACCGCGCATCTACCGCTGAAAAAGAAAACGGGTTAGTGCTGTGAACACTAACCCGTTGATTCCACTCAAGAATAAGTGGCGCGGCCGGCAGGAATCGAACCCACGACCCCTTGGTTCGTAGCTCTATGGTC
>CBIHRW010000180.1:0-4156 GCA_966212545.1 uncultured Noviherbaspirillum sp. | reverse complement strand
CTCGTCGCGGGTCATCGGGCCGGTGGTGTCCTGGGAGCCGACGGTGGTCATCTTGGGTTCGCAGTAGGTGCCCGGACGGATGCCCTTGCCTTCCGGCAGACCGCACGCACGGCCGACCATCTTCTGCGCCAGCGAGAAGCCCTTGCCGGAATCGACCGGGTTCTGCGGCAGGCGGAACAGCGTGGACGGTGCCAGGCCGAGTGCTTCACGCGCCTTGGCGGTCAGGCCGCGGCCGATGATCAGGGGAATACGGCCGCCTGCACGGACTTCGTCGAAGATCACGTCGGACTTGACCTTGAATTCGGAGATGACTTCACCGTTCTTCAGGGCCTTGCCTTCGTACGGACGCAGCTCGATGACGTCGCCCATTTCCATCTTGTTGACGTCGAGTTCGATCGGCAGTGCGCCGGCATCTTCCATCGTGTTGTAGAAGATCGGAGCGATCTTGCTGCCGAGGCAGACGCCGCCGAAGCGCTTGTTGGGGATGAAGGGGATGTCTTCGCCGGTGAACCACAGCACGGAGTTGGTCGCGGACTTGCGGGAAGAACCGGTGCCGACCACGTCGCCGACGTAGGCGACCAGGTTGCCCTTGGCCTTGAGCGCTTCAAGCTGCTTGATGGGGCCGACCTTGCCCGGCTCGTCCGGGTTGATGCCCGGGCGCGGATTCTTCAGCATCGCCAGTGCGTGCATCGGGATGTCGGGACGGGTGGTCGCGTCCGGAGCGGGCGACAGGTCGTCGGTGTTGGTTTCGCCGGAGACCTTGAACACGGTCAGGGTCATGCTCTGCGGGACTTCCGGACGGGAGGTGAACCACTCGGCGTCGGCCCAGGACTGGATCACGGCCTTGGCGTTGGCATTGCCCTTGTCGGCCAGTTCCTTGACGTCGTGGAAGTAGTCGAACATCAGCAGCGTCTTCTTCAGGCCTTCCCCCGCGACGGTGCCCACTTCCGCGTCACCCAGCAGCTCGATCAGCGGCTTGATGTTGAAACCGCCCAGCATCGTGCCCAGCAGCTTGGTCGCGAGTTCGCGCGAGACCAGCGGGCTCTTCTCGGTACCCTTGGCAACCGCGTCGAGGAAAGCGGCCTTCACCTTGGCTGCGTCGTCCACGCCCGCGGGAACGCGATTGGTCAGCAGGTCGACGAGGAACTGCTCTTCGCCTGCCGGCGGGTTCTTCAGGAGTTCCACCAGTTCCTTGGTCTGTGCCGCAGATAGCGGGAGCGGAGGGATGCCCAGGGCCGCCCGTTCGGCGACGTGAGTACGGTACGCAGCTAGCATGAGTGTGCTCTTCCAGTTTGGTTATAAAAAAGATAAAGGAATATCCTGACCTGCCTTTCCTGGCGATATTGTACCCGAACAACTCTTCTATAAGACATAAGACTTAACAAGAAAGTCGGGAATTTATTTCCGGCCAGGTTTGGGATAGCAAGGCCGAAACTGGCCATTCGCGGCAAGAACACTGTTGGTTCCCTACTGCAACATAGGTGAACAGCCACAAGAAATTATCATTCTTACTACGAAATTACCTAATGGCGGCGCGCCATTTGCGCGACATATACTTCCAGCCCGCAGTCAAGATTGACGGCCGCGCCTCGCAGGGTAACGCCATTCAAAGCGTGCAAAGCCGGGGCAGCAGGCCTTCAATATCCTGCAGTGCAAGGAAGCCGTTTGATGTTGTTGGCGAGCAGTAACGCAATCGAGAATCGTGAAAAGAGAAACGCCGGTGTGCGCGAGGTGATGGCGCGCGTCGGCGACAAGTGGAGCCTGCAGGTGATGGAATACGTCGGCGCACGCCCGCAGCGATTCAACGAAATCAGGCGCGGCGTCGGAGGTATTTCGCAGCGCATGCTGACGTTGACCCTGCGCAGTCTCGAGCGCGACGGTCTGGTGCTGCGCAAGGTGCATTCGACCAAGCCCTACCAGGTCGAGTACGAACTCACCGGACTCGGGCAGGACTTGCTCTATGTAGCAGGCATCCTGATTCGATGGGCAGATACGCATTGGGAGGACATTTGCGCCGCCCGCGCACGCTTCGACGGCTCCAACGAACGCCCTCTGGCCGGGCATTACCGGAGCGGGAAGCTGCAATAGCCGGGCTCATTTCACATCACGCTTCACATCACGCCGGGTAATGATTATTGAGACTTTTTCCCGCGTCCATCCAATACACTGTACTCAGCATAAGTGCTGCCGTACCCCCCCCTTGGAAGGACGACGATGGAAAAGTACATCCGAATGCCTCGCACCCCGATGACGGCCGTGCTCGCTGTCACGAGCGGGACGCTGCTGGCCCTGGTCACCCAAACCCTCTCCGGAAACGCCTTCTCCCAACCGCTGATATCGGCCTTGGCGACAGCAGCCGGCGTAGGCGTGCTCCTGTTTTCCAATTCGATCGGCGCTGCCCGCAACCGGCGTTTTGCCGACAAGGTGAGTGACGAGATTGACCACGTCATGATTGGCGCGGCCGAAACCTCCTACTTCGTCGACTCGGTGAAAAAGGAGATCGAGCAGGACACACGGGTAATCGGCAAGATTGTCTCTCGGGCAGAACAAAGCTCGAGCGCCATTGCGCAAATCGCTAGCAATGCAGAGCGCGCATCGAAGGTTGCGGCCGATGTCCGCAATGAAAGCATGGCCGGGCGCAAGGAAGTCGACCAGGGCCTGCAGCGAATCAACGACGCCTGCCGCGATGCCCGCGCCGCGTCCGAGACGATGACGGCATTGCAGGAGAAATCGCGTCGGATCCATGTCATCACCGACGTCATCGACGAGATTGCCGCACGCACCAGCCTGCTCTCGCTCAACGCCGCGATCGAAGCGGCGCGTGCCGGCGAACACGGTCGGGGCTTTGCTGTTGTCGCCGCCGAAGTCCGGCAGTTGGCACAGCGGACGAAATCCGCGACGGACGACATCGGCAACATGGTCCGTGAAATCACCGAAGAAGCCGAACGAGCGGTCGCCGACATGAAGTCCCTGACCGAAAAAGTGATCGAAACGACAGGCATCGCCGAACGCATTGACGCCTCGTTCGGCAACATCGAACACGCTGCAGGCCTGTCCGAGAGCGAAATTCAGCAAATCGCCGAGGCATCCCGCCAGCATGAAGACGCCACTCGCGCCATCACGACTGCAATTTCGCAGATGCGGAACCGGATGTTGCGCACGGAGGCAGAGCTCCCGCGCGCGGCGGCCTCCGCCATGGCGCTGGCAGAACGGGCAGAGACGATCTTCGAGGCGCTGTCCGAGTCCAACGTTGAGACCCCGCACGACGCGGTCAAGGATGCAGCCGAACGCTCTGCTTCGGAAGTAAGCCGTATCTTTACCGAGGCCGTGGCCAAGGGTGAAATCTCGCTGGAGGCGCTGTTCGACCGGCAGTACCAGCCGATACCCGGCACCAACCCGCCGAAGTTCTCGACGAGATTCGATGCATTTACCGACCGCGTCCTTCCTGCCCTGCAGGAAGGCTTGCTGGCCGACATGCCCAACCTCGCCTACGCCGGTGCAGTGGACAGCAACGGCTACTTCCCGACACACAACAAAAAATATTCCAAGCCGTTGACCGGCAACTACGACATCGATCTTGTCAACAATCGCACCAAGCGCATATTCAGCGACCGTACCGGCAAGCGCTGCGGCGAGAACACCAAGCCCTTCCTGCTGCAGACCTACAAGCGCGATACCGGCGAGGTGATGCATGACCTGTCGGTGCCGATCTACGTGGCGGGGAAACATTGGGGCGGCTTCCGTATCGGCTACCGGTCCGCTGCCCCCTTGGCAAAGGAGACGCCCAGCCCTGTTGTCGCCACCGTAGCATTGGCAGCACGCTGAAAGAACCCTCAAACACCCCGGCGTGCGAATCATTCCGCACGCCCTCCCCAACGCCATCCACGCAATGAATACCGAAAAAGCGATAGAAGACCTGGCGGCAGCATTCTGCAAGTTGAGTCAGCCGGAGCACAAATCCATGTACATGTGCGCTTTGGAAGCACTCGTGTGTCTTTCGAAGGCAGAAAAGGCAACGGAGATCCTTGCAGAACTCAAGAGCCATCCGGAAGAAAGTGCCTGGCAGGCCGTCCTGCAAGGCTCGGGACACAACCGGATTTTCCACTAGGGCGTGCTTGATAAGTCACTGCGCGGCCCGGATGCGGTCCTGCGGTGC
>CBIHRW010000179.1:0-4213 GCA_966212545.1 uncultured Noviherbaspirillum sp. | reverse complement strand
CATCACGAGGATTCCCTGGAATCCCCCTCCAGCAAAGGCGAGCACACCTGGCTACCGCTCGGCTTGCAATTCCGGCGAATGCGGCGACGCTTGCACCACGCGGGGCTGTGATTCGACCCTGTTCCTGCCGTTACGCTTTGCAACGTAAAGCAACTCGTCGGCCGCCGCCAGCAACGCATCTGCATGGGCATGCTCGACCAGTTCGGCAACGCCACCGGAAAAACTCACCGTAAACTCCTGCTCGTCGCTGTAATGCCGGATGTCGCAAAATGCTGCCCTCACGCTGTCGAGCACGGTGGCTGCTGACGCTGCGTGGGTCGCCGGCATGACAACCGCAAACTCTTCTCCGCCATAGCGACCGATGATATCGCCGCGGCGCAGTCGCTGCTGCAGCAGGCGCGCCAGCACCCTGATTACGCTGTCGCCGGCCGCATGGCCGTAGGAATCGTTGATTCGCTTGAAGAAATCGATGTCGATCATGGCCAGCGCAAGCGGCGCGCCGTTACGGCGCGCGCGCGCGATTTCGCGGCTGATCTGCTCCTTGAGTGCCGAATGATTGAGCAGTCCGGTTAAACCGTCGCGCGTAATCAGAGCCCTCAGCGCGCGATATCGCTGCGCACGGCTGGTCAAGAGCGTAATCAGGTTGACCGGTTGGATCGGTTTCGCAAGGAAATCGTCGGCGCCGGATTCGACCGCGTCGAGATGCTTGGCCACGCTTGCCTCGTCGGACAGAAAAACAATCGGCACATCGAGAAAGCTGTCGTCCTGCCGGATGAGCTTGGCGAGATCTGCGCCATCGTACAACGGCCTTTGCACGTCCATCAGCACCAGTTCCGGTTTTGACTTCCGCAGCACCTGCAGCATGTCGGCGACCTTTCGCAGCACGGTCACCTCCATGCCGGCTGCGCTCAGAATCTCGGCATACGAGTCTGCAGCCTCGAGGTCGCCGTTGATCACGAGAACACGATACGGCTGGCTCTCTTCCTGGGTGGTCAAGGCATCGAGGCGCTCACTGAGCGCGACGATATTGAGCGGATTGGCAAAGTATCCGCCTGCACCGGCCCGCGCGGCGGCAAGTCTCGTGCCAAAACTGCTGTGCGCGGAAATGAAGATCACGGCAAAACGCCGCCTGCTGCGCCTGTTGATACGCGCCACCTCGTCCGCTGCCGGAAAGATCGATGCAGGTGCGCTTACATCGATAATGACTGCTGCCGGCGCACGTTCTTCAACCGCGCCCTCCAGCTGCGCCATGCCGGCGATACGAATGATCTCGTAGCCGAAATAGCGTAGCTGAACGGCGATGTCCCCCGCCACCAGACCGTTGTCATGGACAAGATAGACGAGCCGTTCGGATGAATCCGCCGACTGGGACAGCGGGGTTGCACTCAGGGTTTGCATCGTGACGAATCCTCCCGGTACGGGCCAGCCGGATGACGCAGGCACTCTGCCTTTCTCATCAACTGGCCATTCCAGCCAGGCACTGCCTGGCGCGCTTCAGCGGTCAACCTCCATCGAATCCCGATTGACGCCTGGATGATCATTAGCATACGCCATCACTGCTCAGCTTTCTTCGACAGGTAATATTTCTTGAGGGATGTTCTCCGGTCTTCTTTGTACACTGCATTTCGAATACATCGCCATGCATCGGACGAAGGAACAGCCGAGCAGAAATGCTCTGAATCGAGACCGAATCATTCCGCCGGCCCGGCCCTTCCGCCACTTTCGCGACCGGCTTTTAACTGAGGTGAATCATGAATGACGACTTCGCATTATCGCGCGATCTTCTCGGAGAAATCATTGCCCTGGTTAATTCCGGCCAAACGTTCTCGGATATCCACATCGAACAGGACACGCCGTTGATGCTGAAAACGCCGCGCGGCTGGCGCCAGTCCGGTGAAGATCCGGTACTGCTCGAAGAAATGATCCCGGTGTTGAATGCGATTGACGAGGACTGGGAAGACAAGATTGTCGAATGTGCGATCGATCGCCCTTTTGTCCTGACCACCTGCCGCCTGCGCTGCAACGTCTACCGCATGTTCTGCGGTGCGAAGGTCACGATCTCAATCCGGCGCTTGCCGCTGCACCCGATCGCCCTCGAAAGAACCGGCCTTCCGCATTATGTGAAGACGATGCTCGAAGCAACCAAGGGCATCATCCTGGTGACCGGTCCCACAGGATCGGGCAAGACCACCACGATTGCGTCGATGCTCGACAACATCAACGCGAATCGCAGCGCACATATCGTTACCATCGAGGAACCGATCGAGTACCAGCTGGATCGCAAGGAATCGATCGTCTCCCAGAAGGAAGTTCCCACCGATACCGCAAGCTTTTCGAGCGGCCTTCGTGAAGCGCTTCGGCAGAAACCGGATGTCCTGATGGTTGGCGAGATCCGGGACTTCGACACTGCCGACACCGTACTGCATGCCGGCGAGTCGGGCCATCTGGTGCTGGCGACCATGCACACCAACAGCGCTGCCAGCGCAATCACCAAACTGCTCGGCTTCTTCCCAGCCGAGCAACGCGACCAGCGCGCTGCCGCCCTTGCAAACTCCCTGATCGGCGTCATTTTCCAGAGCCTGTTGCCGTCGGAAGATAACGAGGAATTCGTCCTGGCCAGCGAAATGATCTTCAATAACAATCAGCAGGTCGGCCCCTATATTGCGGACGCGAGCAAGCTGCATATGCTTGCCGACTTCATGCGCCGCAAGGAAGACAACATGTCCCGCAGCTTGAATGAGGGGCTCGCTCAACTGGTAGCGAAGAAATCGATCAGTGCCAAGGACGCGATGCGGGCCACGTACAACCGGCTCGAACTGCACGAATTGCTCAACAAGCGGTAAGACAGCAGCCTGCCACTGGAGGGCACGCTTCATCTATCGGCCGCCTGTCTCGCGGCGTTCACGGTAGATGTCGCACTCTATTTCCCGTCGCCGGCACACGAATGCGGAATAGACGGGGCAAGGCAGTCGTCCTCAAGGTGCCGCACGAATATCTCAAGATGTGTGAATGTCTCACGAATTGTCAATTCACCGGTTTCTTGCACTTTTTTCAATGCTAACTTGCAAGCACGGCCAGCGCTTCCATCAAGCATTTTCCGGAACGCGCGGGATCGAGAATAGCAACTGAAGGAGATCTGCGACGATGCGCCCGGTGCCTGTTCCCGACCAGAAGACGCATCTCGACATGCAGTATGCAGGTTTCCCTCCGCCGCTCCATTAACCGGCGCACTGCAATGCGCCCAGCTCGGATTGACTACTGCCATGCAAAACTTCAATGACCACAATGTCACGTTCCTTGAAGAGCACGATCTGACATTCGACCTGAGTGCCACGAACTACGACAATCGCCTGCGCATCACGAACGAGCTGATCGCCGCGCCGAGTGCAACGGCGCGCATGACCAATGTGCGCAGCATGCTGTCGATCATGGGCTTCAATTCGCTCCACTACGAAGCGCGCCAACTGTCGGGCGACCAGGTTGTCCGGACGCTGTTCCTGAAGAGTTATGTGCCGTCGCAATGGGCAACCAGTTACTTCCGCGAAAGTTTCCATTCCATTGATCCCAGAGTCGACGGCATCCGGACCAGTCCCGCGCCACTGATCTGGGACCTGAATTCCCTTGCCAAGGCGGCGCCGGGCAATGCAGGAAATGCCCATGGGCCGAAGATGCGTCAATTCCTCGACGACATGATGCGGCAAGGGATGAGCAGCGGCATTGCATTCAGCCTGACGGTACCGCTTTCTCAGATGCAGATCATCATCTCCATCAACTCCGCCAACGCATCCCGCGACTGGATCGCGCCGAGCGTGGCGGGCCAGGCGCTCATCCTCGGCTTGTCCGTGCATGAGTTCATCAAGGGATGCACTGCCGGCCTGATGCAGCGTTCCGGCATCGACGACCTGTCCGACATGCAAAAGCATGTGCTGGCCGGTCTGTCGAAGGGCCTGAGCGACAAGGAGATCGCGCGCCGCCTGAGGACCACCGTGCACAACATCGACTACCACCTGCGCGCGCTGCGTCGGAAGTACCAGGTCATGAACCGCGCGCAGCTTGCCTACGTCGTGGGACGACTGGCGATCGTCTGATTTCCTGCAAGGCAGCTTCACATAGAATTGTCATTCCCGCGAAGGCGCTAAGCGGGCCCGCGAAAGTTTTTTGACAAAATTTGAATCTGCCGTCCCTCGTATGCGGGCGATTGTCTGAACCTATC
>CBIHRW010000178.1:0-4270 GCA_966212545.1 uncultured Noviherbaspirillum sp. | reverse complement strand
AGGGTGATCGCTACAAATAAAGTCAGTCGGAGAAAAACAAAATCTGTCGGGCGAAGCGTGAAAAAGATCTGCAAACGACCGGCGCTACTTATCCTGTGAAGGATGTTAAAAACGAAGGGCCAACCAATCCACGGTTGGCCCTTCTTCTTTGGTCGTCCTTGGCCCACTCGACCTTTTCTGCCGATAGCAGCTTGAGTGCGTTTGCCGGTCAGTGACGGGTTTGTCGGTTATGCCAGTGGTCGGCCAACTGCTGCCGTTCAGCAATCCCACGAATACGATATTGCTCTGACAATTTTCCCATGGCAACATGCCTAAATCTCAAAGTGCATGGACTACTGCCCTTCGAAGTCCTTTCTGATTATTTCTGCCCCATCCGCGGTCTGCCGGCTCATGACTATCAAAACATCACGCGTAAAGCCCGTCCTTCTTTTGCTGGCCTCTCTGCTTGCCACTACGGTATACGCATCGCCTTCTGTGGAACAAGTCAAGCAAGCAATGGCGAAGAAAGGAGTACCGCCATGGCAGAGAGCCATCGCACAAGCTAAAGCGCTTCGAGCCAGTCCTCCTGATGAGAGCACCGCAGAAAAGTGGAAACTGCTGGACAGTGAAACAGATCCATCAACAGGGAAGGCACCTTTAGCACGCATTACATCGCCTAGCGATGCTAAGGACTTTCAGACTGTAACTGCGTGGTTGCGATGGAGAATATTGTCGGAAAATGCCGATGGCAGATATTCCTATGCATATGCGGCGAACCTTCATTACATGGTAAAACCAGACGGTACACCCCTGTATCCAATGGAGTCAGCCGTCTTTTTCTTCCATGCGAGGCTTGCTTTAGCAATAGACGGCGCTCGATGTGTTGATCAGAGTAGCCCCGAGAGTGTCTCTTTTGGCTTTGAATCACAACCTTATCTCAGGCCGCTGATAGAGCGAATCGACAAGATGTCCAAGAAAGAAAGGGCGATTGCAATTCTTGAGGCTGTGACGCTGGAGGAGCTACGCGGAGAGCGCCCGCCATTTGTGCAACTTTGCGCGCAAGGCACAACGGCAATGCTCCGCGCCATGAACGCAGGTCGTCAGCCAGTGGAAAAGTCGTCAGATAGCTCCGGAAATATTAGTGCTCTGGGCAAAACGTATGCGATTGACGTGTCTGGAATTGAACCTGAAATGATTTCAGAAGACCAATGGAAGGCCAAGCGAAGGCAGATCCTTGACCAGCATGTGCGCAATGCTGCCGAGGCATTGTGATATGTATCTGCAGTCTCTACAGAGAAAACAAGGTAATTTTGAACGGCTGCTTTCCGAAACATCGTCTGGCTGGTTTGGGTCGGTAACAGCCCCATACCGACGTGATTTCAATGGCCGCATCCAGATCTAAAGCCGTCGAACATAACCAGCCGGTTATAGGCGCGACCGATTAGATTTTTGACATCAAAAAGCATTCGCCGGCTTGCCAGCAGGCCGACCGACTTTCGCTTTGTCCTGTGCGGATTACCGTTCCTATTAGATCAACGACTTGCGATCGCTTCTTCCGGCAGACTTTTTTTCTCGTGATCAGGGGAGTGACCACACCATCAACCCGTTCCAAAAGGAAACCTTCACCCCTCATGGCATAGCGGAAAGTGAGCCCGCCAACGACACGATGAAAGTCGCGGATCGTTTGATCAGCATCGAGTATGCATCGTCTGCATGGAATGCCATTAACGTTTAGCATTGGATCAAACTCGCTCGTACGTCTAAGATTTTCCGTTTCAGGACGACAGCGTTGTAGACGTCAAACCGTCAATCCCGCTTGAATAGAAGATAGAAGACGATGAGGAACGCATGATGCGATACGTGGCGCATGGCAGTGGTGGACCGGCTGAGGTACTTCACATAGAGGAAGGCCCCTTGCCGCAACTGAAAAGTGGCGAAGTGCTGATTGAAGTGCACTACGCCGGGATCAACCGGCCCGACGTGCTGCAACGCTCGGGATCGTATCCTCCCCCGCCCGGCGCCTCGCCGCTGCTCGGGCTGGAAGTGGCGGGCACGATCGTCGCCAAGGCGGACGACGTGACTATGTGGGAGATTGGGGACCAGGTTTGCGCGCTGACGCCGGGGGGCGGTTACGCCGAGTACTGCGCGGCGCCTGCGCTCAACTGCCTGCCCGTCCCGGAGGGTCTTTCGCTGCTTGAGGCCGCTGCCTTGCCGGAAAACTACTTCACCGTATGGACCAATGTGTTCGAGCGCGCCGCGCTGCGCGCGGGCGAGACATTCCTGGTCCACGGCGGGTCGAGCGGCATCGGATTGACGGCCATCCAGCTGGCGAAGGAATTTGGCGCGACGGTAATCACCACGGTCGGCAATGCCGCCAAGGCCGATTTCTGCCGTGGCATCGGTGCCGACCTCGCCATCAATTACCGAGACCAGGATTTTGCGGATGAGGTCACGCGCTTCACGAACAAGCGCGGTGTCGACGTCATCCTGGACATGGTCGGCGGGGAGTACATCAACAAGAACCTGCGTGCGCTCGCCCTCAACGGCCGGCTGGCGCAAATCGCCTTCCTTCAGGGCAGCAGCGCGCAGATCGATGCCATGCCCATCATGCTGAAACGGCTGACCTTCACCGGGTCGACCCTGCGTCCGCGAACCATCGAAGAGAAAGCGGCGATCGGCCGGGCCTTGCTGGACAAGGTATGGCCGGCATTGGCCGCGGGCCGTTGCAAGCCGGTGATCCATGAAGTGTTTCCGCTGGAAGAGGCAGCCGCCGCACACAAGCTGATGGAAAGCAGCGTACACATCGGCAAGATCATGCTGGAGGTCCGGCGGTAATCCGCCGTTAGAAGGGATCATGTCCTTCCTGGAAAAACGCCCGGCACAATTCACGAACAAGGTGTCGCGGGACATGCCCTCTTTCTTTCCCTGGTGGGAAGAACGGGAATACAAATAGAGCGGTGCAAGACTGGCGGAAGGGAGTGGGAGTCGAACCCACCAGACGCGCTCAGCGCATCTCGCCGGATTTGAAGTCCGGGCGCTCCACCGGGATGCGATTCCCTTCCGTTTCTGCTCACACTGTAATCACCCCCTCGGGTGATCTTCAAGCGATCCGCCGCCTGCCGCGGGCATAGCGCGTAATGCGCACGCGATCCATGAACTCCAATACCTCGATCGTCACATTGCGTCCGATACCCGAGCGATCGCGATAGGCCGCCGCGTCGAATACGCCGTCCTCGGATTCCCGGGACAAGGCGGACGCGAGTCCGGCCAGTTCGCTCATCTTCTCCGGCAGGAAGAAGCGGTTTTTCGCCACCCGGACCAGATGCCCGAGGCGGTCGGCACGTTCGAGAAAATCGACGAGCGCCGGTTGTTCCATGTCCAACGCTTTCGACAACTCCCCCACCACAGGGGGACGCGGGCCGGCGCTGCGCAGCACATCCCTCACCCGTTCCAGCAATGCCGCGTCTTGCTGCGATAGCTGCGGACGGTGTCCCGCCAGACGCAGGCTGATGCCATCGCGCACGACCCGGCCATCCTCGCACAAGGACTTCAGGGCGCTGCGCCAGGCGGCCGGCAGCATCCGCATCCCGAGATGCGCAGCGAGCATTTCCTCGGTCGGCCCGACACCGTCCGGTTGTGCGCGATGCCATTCTGCCACGCTGTCGGCCAGCTGGCAGCGCATGGTTTCCCAGCGGTTGACCGACACGCCGCGCGTGTCGCTGCCATCGCGAAAACGCACGACGGGAACCTGCTGCAGCAAGGCACCGGTTTCTTCTTCGGTCAGGTTCCACGTCCTCGCGAAGCTGTCGACAGATACGCCGTCCGGCTGCACATCGAGCAAGCGTCTCAAGGCATCCGCCGGCGACGCTTCTTCCAGCGCGGCCAGGCAGGCAAGCCGCACAGGTTTTGACCTGCCTCGTGCGGGGGCGAACGGATCAAGCGCGATGCCGCCTGCAATGGCGCGTTGTGCCGACGGGTCGCGCAGGACGAACCGGTCACCGCGCAGTATCGCGACCGGTGTGTCGGTCACAAGCTGCGCCAGCGCGGAACGGCCCGGCTCGATGGGAGACCCTTCCAGCAATGCCACACGCGCATTCACGGTTGCGGCGCCGTAGTGCAGGTGCACCGGCGTCCAATGTCCGAGAGGTTTGGCCTGCGATGCCAGTACGGTCACGCGGGCGTCGAAGCGCTCGCTCGGTGCATGGACCGGTGCTGCCACCACCCAGTCGCCGCGGGCGATGCCGGAACGTTTGAGGTCGGCGCCGGCGAGATTCAATGCGCACCGGCACCC
>CBIHRW010000177.1:0-4272 GCA_966212545.1 uncultured Noviherbaspirillum sp. | reverse complement strand
CCTCAATTCTGGATCTGTCGTCCTGCCGGTCAAGTCTTAGTCTTGGCTCACTACGCTTGCTGGATCCGAAGGTGAAATAAAAACACCTCGATTCAAACTTTGAATCGAGGTGTTTGGATTACCCAAAGCTAGGCTTTCACTAGCCTTGCCCAACAAACCGTAATCAGCTTTCGGTTGTCGGTTATGCAGGGTAGCTAGGAAATTAGTTAGCCTTACACCAGCCCTTGGCAACGCAGCTGCCAGAGTTGACCCAGGTGATAATGGACGTAGTCGATTGGAAGGTCGGACTCAAGATGGTCGTGACGCCATCAGCCAACGCAGTCGCGGTACCGGTAATCACGCCGTCGGTAACGCTCAGGGAAGCGGTATTGGTAGTTGCCGTCGTAATGGCAGCAGGAAGGCCGTTGCTACCACTATCACAGTTGGTAAAGGCGCCAGCCTCTTCGGAAGCACACGTTGCAATCAGGCCCTTGAGGCCTTCAGCCAGACCCTGGACTTCGCTGAAGCGCGACTTCTTGGTGTAGTCCTGATATGCCGGAATTGCCACTGCAGCCAGAATGCCGATGATCGCCACCACGATCATCAATTCAATCAGGGTAAAACCGCTTTGTGCGCGCTGCATCATCTTGGTCGTTTTCATTTCGCTTCTCCTTTATAAACAGTAGAAAGGGCTTCTACCACGCGTTCTCTTGAGCAATCCCTGTGCCAGGTGGAAATACGCGATTATTTGTGGGAAACGAAGCACTTTCAAACAAAGCATGTCACTTCGTGCTAATGAGAGCTGACATTTTTTGTCAGTCGTGACATACATGGCTGGTCATGCCGCCAATGTTGCCAGAAATTGTCAGTCTCACGTTCAACGCAGCACGACGCGCATCTGGATCCCTGATAGATCGATAACATCCCCATCCGACAACTTCTGGGCGCCGCCGGAAACCATTTGGCCGTTCAACAGCGGGAATTTCTCGCCCTCGACGTGGGACAAGAAAAGGGATGCCCCTCGGCGGGCCACCACCGCCACCTGGACGTCGGGGCGCCCAATTGTTGTTAGCACTTTTGCAAGTACAACTTCCCGTCCCGCCGTCGGCCCATTCAGCACGATCAGTGAAGCAGTGGTCAGCGCTGCAACCGTCAACGGGTGGCAGGACGCCGAATCATCGACGTCGCCGGTCACATATCGAACCTTGAACTGTGCCAATTCAATGAGGTCATGATCCTGCAGAAAATGCTTCCTTACCGGCTGCCCGTTCACTTGGGTGCCATTAGTACTGTTCAGGTCTTCCAGAAACGAGTCGTTGTCGCGGGTGACAATGACCGCGTGCTCGCCGCTGATGGCGAGATTGTCCAGCACGATGTCATTGTGCGGACGCCGGCCGATCATGATTCGTTCTTTTGTCAGGGGAATTTCCCGGAGCACCGTATCACCGATTGAAAGGATGATCTTTGCCATTGAAGTCTTCGATTGTTCTTCTCAGTTGACCCAGTTCAGTATCCGGCTGAACAGTCCGCTGGCAGCGACGGTAGAAGATTCCACTCTGGCTAATATCACTGAAATGTTATCCAGGCCACCGTTCCCGTTCGCCTTTTGGATGAGTTCCTCGCAAGCGGCGTCGAGCGTCGTTTGATGACGCGACAATATGTCGGAAATCTCCTCGGGCTGGAGCATATCGGACAAACCATCGGAGCATAGAAGATAGAGGTCGCCCCGTTGAGTCTGGTGTTCGTTGATCTCCACTGCCATATCCGCCCCAACCCCGACTGCACGCGTCACCAGATTCTTGTTTTGCGCAAAACGTGCAACTTTAGGATCGACGAGCCCGGCGTCGATCTGCTCCTGCAACAGGGAGTGATCACGAGTGAGCTGCTCGAGAGCGCCTGAACGGAAGCGATAAGCCCGGGAGTCGCCAACATGGGCGATCGTTACTCGGTCCTGATGGAACAGGACAGTGACAATTGTCGTTCCCATGCCGCTATACTGCGGCTCGGTCCTTGCCGCATTCAGAACGGCAGTATTTGCCTTTTGAATCGAATCGTTGATGATTTGATGCAGTCGACCTTCTGCCGGTGCACCACCGGACTTCTCGATCCCCTCCTCGAGCGCAGCTCTAGTCACGCTCGCGGCCATGCTGCTTGCAATTTCTCCTGCGTTATATCCACCCATGCCGTCCGCGAGCACAGCGAATCCGTATGCCGGACTGATAGCAACGGCATCCTCATTCTGTGCCCGAACCAGTCCCGGGTCCGTTTTTGCAGCGAATTCTAGGCCAACTTTGCTCTCCATAGGCCGATTATACGTTGAGAACAGTTGCCAGTCTGTTTATGCAGGCTTCAGCCCCTTTCATGCCTGCCTCGCTTCAAGACGAACGATCCCGTCGCCATGACTGCTGCGGCAGCAGCGAGCCCCGGTACACTGACATGGACTTCCGTGCCCGGCAGGGACACTTCGAGCAGAGGCAGGTTTGTCTGGATCCATGGCTGTACGGCCACGTCGGACACTGCCATGGTACCGCTGACGTAGCCGAGCAAGCCTGCACCCAGTGTGACAATGAAGGGAAAGCGCCCCATCAGCTTGAGTACCGCGGTGCTCCCCCAAATGATGATCGGTATGCTAACCAGAATGCCAAACACCACCAGAAGCATCCTGTGTTCGCCTCCGCCTCGCTCGGCGGCAGCTGCAATGGCGACGACATTGTCAAAACTCATTACGAGGTCAGCGATGATGATGGTCTTGACGACGGCAAGAAGTTTATCGCTTGCATGTATCTCCGTATGTCCATCATCCTCATCAATCAGCAATTTGATTCCGATCCAGAAGAGCAAGGCGCCGCCGAGTATCTTCAGGTAAGGCACCTGTAGCAGCGCCACTGCAAATGCAATCAGTAGTACGCGAATCACAATGGCGCCAAACGTTCCGAGCAAGATGCGGCGCCTGCGCAGCCGTGGGGGAAGATTGCGGCAAGCGAGTGCGATGACGATCGCATTATCGCCGCCAAGCAGGAGGTCGATCAGAATGATCTGACCGACCGCGACCCAGTTGATGCTCAGCAGGAGGTCCATGTTCGCACGAGGGCTGAAAATGCAAACGGGGAGCCGCGGTTCTCCCGCGGCTCCCCGTATCTTACGCCTGTACTTCTTTTACAACACTGGATTTACAGCATCGCTTTCAGGAGGCGCGCCATCTCGGATGGGTTCTTGGTGACCTTGATGCCGCAAGCTTCCATGATTTCCAGCTTGGCTTGCGCAGTATCTGCACCGCCGGAAATCAGTGCGCCGGCGTGGCCCATGCGCTTGCCCGGAGGAGCAGTCACACCGGCGATGAAGCCGACCACCGGCTTCTTCATGTTGTCCTTGATCCAGTGAGCAGCGTTGGCCTCGTCCGGACCGCCGATCTCGCCGATCATGATGACGGCATCGGTGTCGGGGTCATCGTTGAACGCCTTCATGACGTCGATGTGCTTCAGGCCGTTGATCGGGTCGCCGCCGATACCGACTGCGGAAGACTGACCGAGGCCGAGCGCAGTCAGTTGCGCCACGGCTTCATAGGTCAGCGTGCCGGAACGCGACACGACACCGATGCGGCCCTTCTTGTGGATGTGGCCCGGCATGATGCCGATCTTGATTTCGTCCGGCGTGATCAGGCCCGGGCAGTTCGGTCCGAGCAGCAGGGTCTTGCTGCCGGCCTTCTTCATCTTGTCCTTCACTTCCAGCATGTCACGAACGGGGATGCCTTCGGTGATACAGATAGCCAGGTCGAGTTCGGCTTCGACGGCTTCCCAGATCGCGGCAGCGGCGCCTGCGGGCGGCACGTAGATCACGGAGACGGTTGCGCCGGTCTTTTCCTTGGCTTCCTTGACGTTGGCGAAAATCGGAATACCTTCGAAGTCCTCGCCTGCCTTCTTCGGGTTCACGCCCGCGACGAAGCAGTTTTTGCCATTGGCGTAATCGCGGCACATGCGGGTGTGGAACTGGCCGGTCTTGCCGGTGATGCCTTGCGTGATGACTTTGGTGTCTTTATTGATCAGAATCGACATTTCTATTCCCTTAGCGATTATTTACCGTTGGCTGCAGCGACGACCTTCTGTGCTGCTTCTTCCATCGTGTCGGCCGAGATGATCGGCAGGCCGGAGTCGGCCAGCATTTTCTTGCCCAGGTCTTCGTTGGTGCCCTTCATGCGAACGACCAGCGGCACGCCCAGCGACACGGCCTTGGATGCGGCGATCACGCCTTCGGCGATGACGTCGCAGCGCATGATGCCGCCGAAGATGTTGACCA
>CBIHRW010000176.1:0-4332 GCA_966212545.1 uncultured Noviherbaspirillum sp. | reverse complement strand
TGGCACGGTGTTTCTGGATCATGTCCCAGAAGCGGCCGGCATTCGGGTAGGTCGGCACGCCTTCGAACACGATTTGCGTTGCCCCGACGGCCAGCGGACCGTAGGCGATGTAGGTGTGGCCGGTGACCCAGCCGATGTCGGCGGTGCACCAGAAGACGTCGGACGGCTTGATGTCGAAGGTCCACTTCATGGTGAGCATGGCCCACAGCAGGTAGCCGCCGGAGGCATGCTGCACGCCCTTGGGCTTGCCGGTGGAGCCGGAGGTGTAGAGCACGAACAGCGGGTGTTCGGCGTCGACCCATTCCGGTTCGCAGGTGGCCGGACGCTGCGCGGTCAAATCATGCAGCCAATGGTCGCGTGCCGGCTTGAGGATGATCTCGCCGCCGGTGCGCCGATAGACCAGGACATGCCGCACGCTTTCGCAGCCGCCCATCTCGAGCGCCTCGTCGACGATATTCTTGAGCGGCAGGCGTCTTCCGCCTCGCACCTGCTCGTCGGCGGTGATCACGGCGACCGCGCCGACATCGCTGATCCGTTCCTGGAGCGACTTGGCGGAGAAGCCGCCGAACACCACGGAGTGAGTGGCGCCGATGCGCGCACAGGCCTGCATCGCGGCCACGCCTTCGATCGACATCGGCATGTAGATCACGACCCGATCGCCCTTGCGCACGCCGAGTTCGCGCAGGGCGTTGGCAAGCTTGCACACGCGCTCGTGCAGTTCCCTATAGGTTACCGAGCTTACCTGGCCGTCGTCCGCCTCGAAAATGATCGCGGTCTTGTCGGCGTTGCCGTTGTAGAGATGACGGTCGAGGCAGTTGTAGGAGACATTGAGCAGCCCGTCATCGAACCATTTGTAGAATGGTGCATTGGATTCGTCGAGCGTGCGCGTGAAGGGTTTGTACCAGGCGATGTGTTCATGCGCCAGCTGCGCCCAGAACAATTCCTCGTCGCGTCCGGCGGCCGCGCACATCGCATGGTAAGCATCCATGCCGGCGATGCGCGCATGCCGGGCAAACGTCTCGGGGGGCGGAAACATGCGGGTTTCGTGTTTGGTGGTAGGTGTATCGGACATGCTCATATTCCTGTCTGCTTTCCTGATCGGTTAAATCAGGAATGCAAGCGCAAAAGCTGTGCCGACCTGCGCACTCAAGGAATGACAGCCCTGAAGCGCGGCGTGCCGGCGTTCCCGCACGGCTGGCCTGTCACGTTTTGAATCACTCGGTGGCAGGGGCGCGCAATTTTCGCTCACTCGACGGCTCAAGGCCTGGTTTGCGTAACCCCGTACTTCGCAAAGATCTTCGTCATCTCGCCGGACGCCTCCAGTTCGTTCGCCGCCGCCTGCAGTGCCTTCGCGAGCGCTTCATTTTCCTTCTTCACGGCCATGCCCACGACCCACCCCTGCCTCGGCAGCCTCGGAAAGGAAAGTTCGGTGAGCGGGAAATTGACATCGCCGCGCACCGCACCTTCGATTTCCGACTGGTTCGCGAGCACCGCATCGAGCTCACCGGCCTTCAACGCGGCCAGCGCTGCGGCGGCGGTATCGAAGATCTTCACGCTGTCGCGCACCTTGCCATCCTGTTCGCCAAGCAAAAGCATCGCGGCGATCGACACCTTTTCGACACCGACCTTTTTCCCGACGAGACAGTCCACGGACTCGCAACCCGGAATCATGCGCAAGTCGCGTACCAGGCGCACACGGTCCTGGTAGTAAGGCGCAAAGACCTGCACTCTGCGGTTCTCTGCCATGAGCTGTTTGTCGACCGGCACGTGCATCATCACATCCGCCGGACCATAGCCGAGGTAATGCCCCTTCCACACCATGTTGCGGAGGTCGTCGTTGAGGTTCTCGCCCGCGTCGAAGGGCAGCAGGCTGACCTGCAGGCCGAGTTTCGCGGCAAGCGCCTTTGCGAGGTCGATGTCGATGCCGCCGTCATTCGACGAGAAAGGTTGCATGTCCTTGTATACGGCAACCTTGAGCACGCCGGCCTGCCTGATCTTGTCCAGATCCGCGTGCGCGGACGCCATCCAAAACGCGAACATGAGCAGGGCCGCTGCCTTGATGGATGCGAGATTTGTCACGACTGTCTCCGTTATCGTTATGTGGATGCTTGCCGGGTTGGGCGCATCGGCTTGTGCGCCGATGCGCCCCGTGAACGGGCTTACTTCAGTTCGCGCCGCGTATCGAGGTAGGCACGAATCGACCAGATCGCTTCCTGGCTCAGCGTCCCTTCGAAAGGCGGCATGTAGACAGCGCCGTTGCGTACCTTCCCGCGTCGCGCGGACGTCAGGTAGTACTGGTCGACTTCCTTGATGCATGCCTGCTTCTTTGCTTCGATCTTCTGGTTGGTGCAATCCTTGTCGAGCTTGCGCAGGTCAGGCGCGATGCCGCCGGAGACGGCATCGATGCCATGGCAGCGCGCGCAGTTCTGGGTGTAGGCGGAGCTGCCGATACGGATGGCTTCGCCGTTGCCGCGGTATGGATTCTCTTCGCGCCACTTTTCGCCCAGCTGCGGCAGCGATTTGGTGTCGACGGCTTGCGGCGTGACGTCGCCATGTGCCAGTGCAGCGGATGCATGCAATGCCAACAGCAGGACACAGGGTGCGATTCGGGATAGGGATGCTTTCATTTCGTCTCCTCAGCGTATTAAGAAATCGGGTGGTTCATGAAAGGCAAATCGCGTGCCACTGGCTGGAAGACGAGCGCGCATACCGTTGCGGACCACGGCAGGGCGCAGTCCTCACCACCGCAATCGCTGGAGACAAGCGGATTGGTTGCGGCATACGCCGCGCCAATCGCTACGAGGACAAATCCTCACTGCGCCAATTTGAAACACCGTTGTTGAATGCTGGCGCAGCCGAGGCATGTCGGGGAAAAGGTCGACACATGCCGTTTCGCCGCTCAGTTCTGCCTTCGCCCTCCCCCATCCCGCCCGCACCGGGGAAAAACCACGAAAAATATCAAAGAAACAAGAGAAACAAACCACGCCGCAACCGAAATCCCTTGCAATCGCTATCGGGATCGTTAATAATCTAAATGAGAATTGTTCGTATTTACAAAAGGATCACGGGATGAGCCAGTTGACGCAACAGGAGATGGACAAGAACGGGGGCGGACAAGGCGGCCCCGCTGCCCAGGTTGCATCGCAAGTCGTCCGTATCCGCAGCGAAGACCTGTTCCGGCAGCAGCGCGAAGTCGAAATCGACCATCAGGGCCGTATCTACCGCCTGCGTCTGACCCAGATGAACAAGCTGATTCTTACGGCCTGAAGCGGCCACGAACATATTGAAGAACACCTTACTTACCAAGGCAGTGCAATGATCGTCTGTGTTTGCAATAACGTCTCCGAACGCAAAATCCGCGGCGCCGTCGAGGCCGGCATAACCACCATGCCGCAACTGCGCGAGGAACTCGGCGTCGGCACCTGCTGCGGCAAGTGCCACTCCTGTGCCAAGACCGTCCTGCGCGCATGTCTGGAAGACGCAGCACAGGAAAGCCAGCCGGTGATGTTCCAGGCAGCAATCGCAGCGTAGTTCTCCTTTCCTTCTTCCCCTCCCGGAGCAGCACGCAGCGCCTGCTCCATTCAAATTGCGCCGAGTACCGGCTGCCCCGACTTCGAACGCACGTCTCGTTCCCGCATGCATCGCGAAGCGATGCAAATGATTCCCAATAACAGAATGCATCTGCCTTGCTGGTAATGCCAGCATCGTGGGTTATCATTTCGATACCCAGCGGCGCATGTGCGCCTCCACTCATCCCACCCAGAGGGCTTCATGAAAGGCGATCCGAATATCATCCGGCTGCTCAATGCGCAACTCACCAACGAACTGACTGCAATCAACCAGTACTTCCTGCACGCGCGGATGTACAAGCACTGGGGCTTTGAAAAACTTGGCAAGAAGGAATACGACGAATCCATCGGCGAGATGAAGCATGCCGACAAGCTGATCGACCGCATTCTGATGCTCGACGGCCTGCCTAACCTGCAAGCGCTGAACAAGCTGCTGATCGGCGAAAACACCCAGGAAATGCTGGAATGCGACCTGAAACTCGAACAGGCCGCGCAGCAGACGGTGAAGGACGGCATCAAGGCTTGCGAGACGGCCGGCGATTACGTATCGCGCGAGCTGCTGCAAGACATTCTGGAAGACACGGAAGAACACATCGAGTGGCTGGAGACGCAGCTGGATCTGATCAACAAGATCGGCATCCAGAACTATCTACAGTCGCAGATGGGCGAATGATTGCTTCGCATGGAAACAAAAAGGGCAGCCTCGGCTGTAATGCCGTTCAGTTAAGGTCTTTCTTCAGGTAACGAACGGCATAACGTTTAG
>CBIHRW010000175.1:0-4346 GCA_966212545.1 uncultured Noviherbaspirillum sp. | reverse complement strand
ACCATCACCGACGCCAGCACCGACGCCAGCACCGACGCCAACACCGACGCCAACGCCAACACCGACGCCAACGCCAACGCCAGCTCCACAGCCGGTCCGGTTCCCCTCCATTGTGGCGCTGAGTACAAACAATCCGCAGGGCTTTATCGAAGGCGATGATGTCATCTTTTCCGTAACGGTCGGTGCACCCAGGGTATCCGGCCAATTCGGGCAAGTGCCAACGACCCCGCCCACAGGCACCGTTACCGTCCTGTTCCAAAACAAGCAATGCGTTGCAGTGCTGTCAGGGGCGCGCGGCAGTTGCACGGTCACGAATGCAATAGCAGGCCAGGACTGGAAGGCGGTTGCGCTGTATTCGGGCGATGAAAATTGGCGGGGAACTGCCACGAGCATTGAAGTCACTGTGAACCGGCGTGCCGGCAGCGGGACTACTACACCTCCACCGCCTCCGCCGTCTCCTCCGCCAGTGACGGTTATCTATCCGCCGGCTCCGGCCGTCATTACTCCACCGCCGACCAGCAATGTGATCGTCACGGTGATACAGAACGTCAATGTCAATGCGACTCCCGGAGCGGATGCAGGAAACACCCCTCAACCTGCCGGACAACCGATGGGGCAACCCAGTGGACAGCCCGCAGCAGTCGACGCCAGCATTGCTCGTTTCAACGCGCCGACCGGCATTGCACGCGACAAGGACGGCAACGTCTACATCTCGGACAGCAATAACTTCACGATCCGGAAGATTGCGCCAAACGGCGCGGTGACGACAATCGCGGGAACGGCAGGCCAAAAGGGCGATGCCGACGGCGTGGGTACTGCAGCAAGATTCAATGCACCGGGAGCGCTCGCTATCGATAATGCAGGCAACCTGTTCATCATCGACAACAGGAATCTGCGCAAAGTGGTGCTTGCGAGCGGCATGGTAAGCACGGTGGTGGCAACACCTGCGAACAGCAGCGGCTTGACCAATACGTTCGTGCTACCCGACAGCCTCGCTGCGGATGCGCACGGAAACGTATTCGTTACCGACTATCTTATCGGGGTTGTATGGAAGGTAGACTCGATAGGACAGGTGATGCGATTTGCCACGATCAGTAGCGGCATTCTCAATGTTGCGGGATCCGGTCCGAGCGGCATCGCAATCGATGCTCTGAACAACCTGTACATCACCGACCTTGCATACAGTCCGAATGCAGGAGGCGCCAGTGCGATTCGCAAGATTGCTCCGGACGGTTCAGTCACGACTGTGGTCGAGGCGAGTGTCGGCCTGGTAAATGCGCATGGCCTCGCGGTGGACGCGAACGGCAACTTCTTTGTGAACGAAAACGCATTGATCGTGAAGGTCAATACCGATCGCACGATCGCAACATACAAGCTGCCACCGAGCCCGGCCGGTGGAACCGTGACAGCCGCAGGCCTGACGGTCGAACCAGCCGGACAGGATATTTACTTCACGGATGCCACAAAGAATACGGTCAATGTCCTGCAAGAGGATGGTACGATCAGGGTGCTTGCAGGGTCGGCAGGGCAGGCCGGCAGCGTGGATACGGAAGAATAAACTACTACTCTAGTGGCCGCCCTTTAGGGGCGGCCTTTTTGACATGTTGCATGATCCCGTTGCCTCAACGGTGCGCGTCACTTCAACGTGGATCGTCATCACAATTTCTGACTGGTTGCGGACATGAGCCTGCTTTCGTCGGAAGACGTGAAGAAAGGGTACCTGCGTACGCGATGCCATCATGAGCAGCTGCCGCGTCACGGACTGCACGCCACGCCTCCCTCTGCGCGACGCATCGTCCAGCACTGCGGCCCGCGCCCGCCATGCGTCCTGAACGTGTGGTCGAGTGCGAAACCACGTCGCCGGTAGAACGGCAAATTCAACGCGTTGTAGGTCTCCAGGAATACCTCCTCTTCCCCGGCCGTCGATGCCAACGCGCCGCGCAACAGAAAGCTGCCATACCCTCGCCCATGAAAGGCCGGATCGACCCCCAGGGTCATCAGCGTCCAGTGCCGCGCCGGTGGCCGAAAGCGATCGACGGATTCAGTCACGCCAAAATAGCGCAGGATGGATCGCGGCCGCCACAGACTCGGCGCCGCTGCAAGATGGCGGACGATGGCCGCGAGAGGGAAGTTCGGCGTTGACGGTGGAAGCATCAGTGCCACCGCCCGCAACTCGCCGCCTTCAGACAAGATCCGGGCGTGGCCAAGCTCCATGGTCAACGACGTCGCTACCGTCGTCAGGGTGGCGCACAGCCGTGGGCGGCTTGCCTTGTCGGGGAAGTAGTAGGCGATGACGGGATCGTCGACGAAGGCGGCACCGAGCAACGTGCCGGCGGCTTCAACGTCGGCGGGCCGAACCTTGCGCACTTGCCATTCTCTTGCGTGCAGGTCGTTCATCGGAGGAAGGAGAAACATCTGGGCCGGTATCGACTGTTTCCATACGTGCTACGCAAGCCGAGGCGGGCTCCGATGTCGCGCTAGCAGTTTGCTCTGTTTCGGGTTGTGTTTTCTGCTGCCTCATTCGTGGTCATACACTGTGCTTTTGACGTGCCATGGGATGTTTCTCCAGCATCCCGGAAATGCCGGATTGCCGACATCATCTGGCCGCGGCTGTATCGAAGGCGACTGACGGCGGTGAATGCTATTTCGCTTGTGACTCCTTGCGTACTTTCGCCCGCACGATTTTCTCCAGTTCGCGAGAGGTAGTCGTTGCGGCGCAACCCACTGCGCCACTGGAACTGCCTTGCGCCCGTAATACATTCACGGGCACGCCGCATACCTCCGCAGCAACATGCACGGGGGCTTGCACAGTCAACGGAAGCAGGCTTGCCTCTGTATCGATGTTTTGCCCGATCTGATTCACTACCCCCTTGATGTCGACGATGACTACCGGCTCTTGCGCATATACGGGTGCAATTGCAGCAACCGAAAAAGCAATCGTGCCAGCGAGCTTCTTCCAAATGGCTGTCTTTGATTCCATCATGCGTCTCCTCCTGAGAGAGCTGGCACGAGGCTGATCAGCCAGGACGCATCGATAGCGCAAAGTGGTGGCAGTAATCCCACGGCTCCCACAAGACTGGTCTGCCAACTTCAGTATCGTGTTGTCGAACCAATGTGGATACGTATGTTACGTCGATTTACACAGACGGTCGGCAGCGACTTTCGCAAGAAGCATTACAGAGTCGCATCAAGAGTGTCCATCGGTCAATGTGGCTGTGGTGACTTCAGAAAAGCTTTTCTGATAGAGCTTTAACCTGGAACCGCTCGCGGCGGAAAAAGAATCTACAAGAGATGGTCGGCTCGATTGGATGGCGAGCAACATCAGTAACAGTTCTCTGCGAGGCAGTCGATCGTTGTCATTCTCGCTCTCGGTTCTCTGCCGATTTCTTCATGACCGCTGCGACATCCGCTCGTGCATCGAACAGGATGCGGCCTTCCTTGTAAAGCGCCCCGCCTATATGCAGGAGTGTCTCAAAAGTTTCCTTGGATAACCGCCCTTGTGACTCTGCCAGCAGTTGGGCCAGTTCGAGAATGATTGCTTCGGACGCTGGCAATTCCAGCGGCATTCTATCGGCTTTTGACTGGAACATATCAAGTACTTCGTCTTGTGTCATATGGCCCCCCGCATGTGATTTTTCAGTGTACGCCCATAATCAATGGGGGCGTATGCATTCACCGGCTTTGCTTATGACTGGTGTGACGAATCACTTCCGCCGCCTTGAACGTTCACTTGCCGTTGAAGCAGTGATGGTGTGAACGAAAGAAACGCACCGTCAGTTCCATCCGGGAGGCGTGACGGACGGTCCCAGGGGCGGTCGTTTCAGTCGATGAATCGAGACCGTGCTGAACGATAACCGTCCAAGCCGTAATCCGTATTCTGCTTGCGTCCCGATTCCGTCAGATCTCGGGGCATCTGATTCGCCATTCCACGACCTTGGCACCCCCCCGTTTCCTCACCACCTTCGCCCAGGCTACTGCGGCCGTCTCCTTGCAAAGATCAGCCGCGGAACGCAACCAACGCAACCAACGCAACCAACGCAACCAACGCAATCACCGCAACCTTCGGAAACGTCACGAGAACCCCTTCCGGCCGCGATTTCCTGAACATGGATTAAGGAAATGCGAAGCCGGCGCCCGCAAAATTCCGTTGGGACAGGTCTCGATGTTGGCGACGACTGGTGGGGCGTCATGCCGATGCCGGCCAATGCAGGCGCCAACGAGAGGGAGGCCCGGACCCTTGTGCAATGGGTCCTTAAGCAGAAGTAATCAGAGCGGCTTTATCCTGACCGTGCGCGCCCCCTCAACTGACCCGCAAACCGCTCTAACAGGCTGTTGAAATTCGACCG
>CBIHRW010000174.1:0-4668 GCA_966212545.1 uncultured Noviherbaspirillum sp. | reverse complement strand
CAACAGGCTCGCCATGCTTCTCGCCGTCGCCGGCCTTGCCGCGTGCGGGACGACGCTGAGCAACCAGAAGGTTTCGGTCCAGGAGGACTTCGCGTCCAGCGACATCTTTGCGCACAGCTTCCCCGGCTCGGACAAGGCCACCTGTGAGGCAGCGCGCCGCGCACTGCTCAGCCAGGGCTATGTCGTCCATGAGGCGAACCCGGCGCTCGTCCGGGCGCGCAAGAATTTCCAGCCCGGCTCGGACGTGCATGTGCAGATCGAATTCCACGTGGTCTGTGCGCCGGACAGCAAGGGCAGCAACAGCACCACCGCCTTCGCCAATGCAGTGCGCGACCGCTATACCTTGAAGAAGAGCGCCACCTCCGCAAGCCTCGGCTTGCCCGCGCTGGGCTCGTTGTCGGTGCCCTTCGGGATGAGTGACGAATCGCTGGTGAAAGTAGGCAGCGAGACGATCGCCAACAAGCTGTTCTACGAGCGCTTCTTCGCATTGGTCGAGCGCTACTTCGACGACTCCGCCGTGCCGGAAGAGGAAAGCACGGCGCAAAAGGAAGACGGCGCAGACTCCAGCACGGGCCGATAGTGAATTCCCCGATCGATCCCAAGCTGCTCGAGCTGCTGGTGACGCGCGAAATGCCCTTCGGCAAATACAAGGGCCGGTTGATCGCCGACCTGCCCGCGCATTACCTGAACTGGTTCGCCCGCGAAGGATTCCCACCCGGTGAAATCGGCCGCCTGCTGGCGCTGATGCAGGAGCTCGACCACAACGGGCTGTCTTCGCTGCTCGATCCCTTGCGGCAAAAGCCGAGGGTTTATCGCTAACCACTACTTCCCGACATTGGCCAGCGCTTGCCGCGCCATCGTCAGCGCGCCCTCATAAGACTTTGCCGCCGCAATGAACAGGTTGTTGTGGCAGAACACCGCGTCCGCCACGCCGGTCACCGCGGCCAGCTCCGGGCCCTGCAAGCCGGCCCATGCCTGCGGCAGGTCCGCACGCGCCTCGAAGGTGTCGGTCGCCGCCGGCACGGTATGCAGCATGTAGCGGCCGTCCGTGATGCCGTAGCTGATCACGAACAAGACCTTCGGCATCTCGTTGCGTACCACGGATGTCCAGGGCAGGGCCGCATTGTCCAGGTAGAGCAAGCGTCCGTCTTCGAGCGCCGGCGCCTTGCGTATCCGCTCCAGTGCGAGCAGGCTGCCAACGCGGTACTTCACCTGGTTGACGAGCACATCCGCGATGAATTCCATGGCGCGCCGGAACTGCCGCAGGCGCATTGCTTCGGCCGCCTCCACGCTGCCGGCCTGCTGTTCGTCGAGCCAGCCTGGATTGAACCCGGACACCACTGCCGACAGGCCGTAGCCGCCGGGCGCATTGCGCGCGGTGCCGGTATCGGACATGTCCAGGTATTGCACCAGGTCGGCATCGATGCCCCAGGCCATGTGCTGCGCGTCGCTGTCCGCCAGCGTGACCCCGCAATGCCGTTGCGCCAGCAGCGACACGCAGCGCCCGCCGTATGTGCGCCACACCAGTCCCGCGCTCGCGTACAGCACGCCGGACTGGCGCGCGCCGGAAAAGCCTTTCTGGTGATGGTCGAAGCGTCCCGCTTCCGGATCCCAGATGCCACCCACATCGACCGCGAAGTCCGCCGCGCGTATCTGTTCCGCATCGCGTGTGCGGATGAGGGTGCAACCGGGGAAAACGAGGTCCAGCACAGTCACTGCCCAGACATCGTCGGCGTGGAATTTTCCGGAGTGGGTGGCAATGATCATGGGCGAGGCTTCAGGAAACGAATGGCCTTGCATTGTACTGGCATGCACCGTGTCTGGCTCGCACCGCGAGAGAGCGCGCGCCGGATACCGAGGGCAAGGCGTTCAACAACCAGCACGCCGGATCATTCCGACGGCGGCACGGACCGCTCGATCGATTGCTTCAGGTGCGACGCATTCCTGTCTTCCGGCTTCACCGATTTACCCATGGCCTCGGCCGGATTGGTTTCGCCCGGCGAAGGCGCACTGAAATCCAGCGGCATTTGCCCCACGCGCCGCGCCTGATCGGATTGCTGGTCGAAGTTCTGCTCCTCCGCGACCGAGAAACGGCCGTCTCCGGCGTCGTCCGCAGTCTGTGAGAGCGAGGACTCCGGCTGCGTGCTTCGCTGCACCTGCGCGCGCCGGCAGGCGAAGACGATCGCCCGCTGTCATGCTGCTCCTCCGCCGTCCGGCCAACGGTCTTGCCCATATTCTCGCCCGCGGCCTGGGTCGTGTCTTTCGCGCCGCCTTCATTGGCGCGCTCCTCGAGGAAGCTCTTGAAGCGTGCCAAATCATCTTCCAGCCGCAGCGCAATCATTTTCACCGGATTGCCGAAACGTTCCGCAGGCACCTGATCCGGGTCGCATTCCAGCGTCATCGTCACGCGGGCCATGTCATCGCCCACGGGCTGGACCTCGACCTTTCCGCTTTGCATCGGGCCGCCTGCGTTGCGCCACGCGATGCGTTGATCGGGAATCTGTTCCACGATTTCCGAGTCCCACTCCAGCGGCTGGTACGACATCTTTGCCGACCAGTGCAGATGCGTGTCGTCAAGCCGATGCACGGTTTCAACTTCCTGCATGAAGCGCGGGTAGTCCTCGAACTGTGTGAGCTGATTGTAGACGACATGGACCGGTACGCCGATGTCGATCGATTGCTGGATTCTTGCCATGATGTGCCTCCGTCTGTGTATAGCTTGAGAGCACAGGTTCTCCGACAAGTTGCGTCAATGTGAACAAGCAGCAGGGCAAGATTGAATGACGAGGTTGAACCATGAGAGCTGACAGCGCTTTATCCCATCTTTACGACCATGAGCGATGCGTTGCCATGATGCAGGATGGTTCGAAGCATGAAGTCTTGTGGAGCAAGGAGGACTGGTCCTTCTTCTATCCGGATACCGAGCCACGGGAGCGCTGCCCTTTCGAGGACATCAAGGAGTGGCGGCCTGCGTCGATTGATCCGCATTAGGCATGCGAAGACGACAATCTCGGGATCGAACTGCTTCCCGCGCCGTTCGAGGATGGACTTGGCCGTGCCCTTCAGCGGCCACGGCTCCTTGTATGGCCGCCGGCGCCGCATCGCACACAGACAGCATCGTGGAACAGATATTGCGTTCCATGTCTCTTCCGTCGTCCCGTGCCGCCGCCATGACGCGAAGGCACGGGCGACGGGTACGCAGCATGTGAATTTTTTCCGACCAAGGAGTAAATGATGCAACCGTCCATCCATGCATCGATGCAGCAATGCATCGACGACTGCCTGCATTGTTACCGCACCTGCCTGGAGACAGCCATGAATCATTGCCTCGAAGCAGGCGGTCCACATACCGAGCCGGAGCACTTTCGCCTGATGATTCATTGCGCGGAAATTTGCCGCACCTGTGCGGAATTCATGCTCGGCAATTCGCGGATGCATGCGCCGGTGTGCGCTGCATGTGTCGAGATTTGCCACGCCTGCGCGCAGAGCTGCGAGCAGATCGGCGACATGAATGAATGCGTGGAGGCCTGCCGCACCTGCATGGAGAGCTGCCGCGCGATGGCAGAAGGCCTCGACCTCGGCAATTTCACAGGGCAGCCGCGTGAGGCAGGGAGCCTGCGCGACCGGTTGCCGATGTAGGGAGATTTGTATGGCACATACACCGCCTGACCAGAACCCGCCGCATTCGCCGCCCGAGGTGCCAGGGACGCCGCAGCCTGGGCCAGAGATTCAGCCGGATTACCGGCCGGAACCGGAGATACCTGCGCTACCGCCTGACACGTTTGATCCGGGGGCGCCTTCGGGGCCGGAGATTTTGCCGGAGCCTACGCCGGTGGAGTATCCGGAGCCGGGGGAGGCTGTTTTGTGAGAATGTCTCTTCGGTGACCCGGTTCGGTTTGCTCTCCGTAGATGCTTGCCGGGACCGGCCCCGGCGGGCCGCTCACTTTTTTGCTTCGCCAAAAAAGTAAGCAAAAAAGGCGACCCTGGCGCCGACGCCCCTTCGGGGTGCCCAAAAGAGCGGGCGCAAAATCGGGAAGCGCAGAAACTCGCCTTCGGCTCAGACACCTGCGCTTCTTTTTCCGATTTTGCGCCCGCTCTTTTGGCGTCGTCACAAGGGATCTTTTTAAACCCATCCCCACCCTAACCCTCCCCTTGAAGGGGAGGGAATCAGATCCCGACATCTCTCCGAATAATTGAAGTCGCAAACGCTGCAACAGCAATTGGTCGACTACTTGCGCCAAGACCTGATCAGTTCCCTCCCCTTCAAGGGGAGGGTTAGGGTGGGGATGGGTGTCCGCAGTTAAATCCCTTGTACGCAGCCGAAAAAATGCAGGGGATGGCGGATTAAGAAGCGCAGTTGTCTGAGCCGCAGGCGAGTTCTGCGCTTCCCGCCATCCCCTGCATTTTTTCGGGTACCCCCGAAGGGGGCTGCGGACCAGGGTCGCCTTTCTTTGCTTACTTTCTTTGGCGAAGCAAAGAAAGTGAGTGGCCCGCCGGGGCCAGTCCCGGCAAGCCCCCACGGAGAAACCAAGGCATTGGGGCATCGAAGAAAAGCCCCAAAAAGAAAAAGCCGCTCGGCAAACCACCGGACGGCCTTTCCCCCCCTCATCACCCCTCAATCATCAAGCCAACCCGCCCCCAATCGTCCCACCATCATCCTTGGTGATC
>CBIHRW010000173.1:0-4817 GCA_966212545.1 uncultured Noviherbaspirillum sp. | reverse complement strand
CGGTCTGCCCGGTGCGCGATCCTGATGCCGATTAACGCTTCTTGGGGCGGGTAGCGAATCATGAAAGACTCAATCGTTGGCAATGGCCGGCACGCCGGTCAAAACCCCTTGCAGGTGTGTGAGTTTTTCGCTGACTTGTATGCCGGATGGGCCCACCTTCAGTTCGCGCAACTCGGATTCGAAGTTGCCGATGCGTTTTTTCAGGCAGCCGACGATCTTGATGACCCGGCCTGCAATTTCGGCATAGCGCAGCAGAACGATGTTGTCGGCCAGATGGCTCACGCCGAGATGGGTGGCCTTCAGGCTGGTGCTGGTGATGTGTTCGACTTCATTGATCAACAAGAGCGTCACATTCTGCCGTGACAGGTAGTTCGCGAGATTCTGGATGTGGGCTTGCGGCTTGCCGAATTCCTCCATCGCCAGTTGATAGCCGCGCAGGCTGTCGATCATCACCATGGTCCGCTTGTCGTTTTCGACGGCGTCGCGCACGAGGGCAAGGAATTCGTCGGGATACAGCTCCATCGGATTGACCCGCACGATTTTCAGCGCGCCGGATGCGACCACGTCGTCGATCGGGGTACCGATGCTGCGGCTGCGCGCGGCGATGAAGCTGGCCGGCTCTTCATAGGTGAAAAGTATGGCGCGTCCGCCCCTCGCATGATGCGCGAGGAACTGCGTGCCCAGCGTGCTTTTGCCGGTGCCGGTCGGGCCGGTCAAAAGCGTCGTGGTCCCTGACTCCAGGCCGCCGCCCAGCAGCTGGTCGAGTTCCGCGATCCCCGACGAAATCATGCGTTCACCCGGGACCACCGTGCCGGTATGTTCGATGCGATGCGGAAAAACGCTGATGCCGTTCGCATTGATGCGCATCGGATGGCGCCCCGACATGAAATCCGATCCGCGCAGCTTGTCGACTTGTATGCTGCGTATGCCTATGCCCAAGCCCGCCGAGATTCTGAAATCAAGCCGGATCACGCCATCGACCGCCAGCGCCACGGTGGTATCGCGCTCCATCTCGCTCGGCTCGAAGGCGAAAATCGAGGTGCATCCCGCACCGCTCAAGAGATTGACCAGGCCGCGGATATTCCGGCGGAATTGATATTCGTCGGTGGCCAGATAGTGCAACTGCGTCACCGAATCGATCACCAGCCGCTGCGGCTTGCTGTTCTGGACAGCGCCGTAGATTGCTTGCCAGACCGACGCGCCTTCCACTTCGCTGGGCGGGAAGATGCGGTATTCGTCGCCCCCTTCGTTCGGGGCCTGGGTAGCGAGCGACAGGTCAATCAGTTCGACGTCATGAAGATTCCAACCGAAGTTCGCCGCATTGCGGCCGATCTCCGCGGCAGGTTCGCACAAGGTGATATACATGCATCTCTCGCTGCGGGCGAGGCCGTCGCGCAGCCATTGCAACGAAAAGATGGTTTTTCCGGATCCCGGACTGCCGGCCAGGAGGTAACTGTGTTGCGGCACCAGGCCGCCGCCCAGGATTTCATCGCAACCGGAGATGCCGGTTGATAGGCGTGGCTGCATGGTACTGATAGTCATACTGCTGCTCTTTTGCAAATGGATTATTTACGTGCGGTGCGCGCGGCCGGCGTCATGCTTTCGCCCCTTTCTGAAGCGCATTTAATTTGTCTCAACATGCTCTCCGTTAATTTCCGTGTGGAAACTAGGTGGATCGATGCTACCTGTTCCGGCGGCTGGCGCAATCAGGGCTTTCCCTAGAGAGCCATCGGGAAAATCCCGATCCCATGCAGGCATTCAAGACCAGGAGGAAAGAAGAAACGTGCGGGTCTTTTATTGATCGAGAGTGACCAGACCCACGCGTATCGCATAGCGAACCAGCCCCGGAATATCGCGTATGCCGAGCCGTTCCATCAATTGCGTCCGATGCGCTTCGACGGTTTTGGGGCTGATGCCGAGCCGATGGGCGATCTCCTTGGTGGACCGGCCTTCTGCGATGTGTTTCAGGACTTCGCGCTGGCGGGCCGTCAGTTCGATCGAGGGATTGTCCGGTATCCGGGAGACGGCATGGGGCACATCGGGAGAGCGCTTCAAGTAGCTTTCCACCAATTGCTTGCGCACGCGCGGGCCGAGATAGAGTTCTCCGCTTGCCACCGTCGCAAGTGCGTGTTCTATTTCCTCGGTTTCGGAGTCCTTCAGCAGGTAGCCCGAAGCACCGGCGCGCAAAGCCTGTTCCACATAGGCCTCGTTCAGGTACATGGAAAGGATGATGATGTTTGTCTGCGGGAAGCTGCGCTTGATTTCCGCCGTGGCTTCCAGTCCGTTCATGATGTCCATGGCGATGTCCATGAGAATCACGTCCGGGCGGTGTTCGGCAACCAGCCGGAGCGCCTCGGCGCCGTTGTTCGCCTGCGCCGCCACTTCAATGCCGTCGATCGTCTGCAGCAACGAATTGATGCCTGCGCGAACCAGCACATGATCGTCCACCAGCAGAACGCGAATCATTTCTTGCCTTCTATGCCGTTCGAGTTGACATCAGGCCCGCCGAGAGGAAATTCGGCGCGCAAAACCGTGCCCGCGCCCGGGGAAGAGGAAATTTCGAACTGTCCTCCCACCTGGGTCACGCGCTCGGCCATGCTCAGCAGACCGATGCTCTTGCCCGCCAGCGCCTGGCGCCGCGTCGCCTCGGGGTCGAAACCGACCCCGTCGTCCGTTATTTCCAGGCTGAGCACGCGGTCGGACTGGAGCAGCCGGACCGAAACATGGCGTGCTTGCGCATGACGCATCACATTCGTCAGCGCTTCTTGCGTCACCCGAAAGCAGGCGATTTCCGTTTCCTTGGAGGGACGTACGGCCATATTGCCTGCCGCGAATTTCGCAGTCAGCTTGGCGCGGTATGCAAAGCTTTTGACATGCGCTTCCAGGGCCGCAGCCAATCCCAGTTCATCCAGCACCGGCGGACGCAAATCGAGCGAGAGCGTCCTGACCTGTTCCAAAGCTTGTCCCGAGAGATGGATACAGTCTTCCAGGCACTGCTTCGGCACCGCATTATCGACAGCCTTGCGCAGGCTTTGCAGCTGGAACTTGACTGCCGTCAAAGTTTGGCCGATCTGGTCGTGAAGCTCCCGCGCGATCCTGGTTCTCTCCGCTTCCTGAACGGTGAGCAATTGCCGGGATAATATCCGCAGCCGCGTCGCGTATTCCTGGAGAGCGATCTCGGTTTTGCGGCGCTCGGTAACATCCAGTACGAGCAGCAAACTGCTGGGCCTGCCTTCATGCAAAACGACGTGATGATAGACTTCCCCCTCGATCACGGTGCCGTCCTTTTTCACGGAGCGCCAGATGCCGGCATTATTGTTTCCGACCGTCGTTTCTTCAAGATAAACCGGCAGGCGGGCGACTTCCTGAGGCAGGAGCAGGTCGTGCGCGGTCGCTTGAAAAAACTCTTCGCGCGTATAGCCGTACAGGTCGAGCGCCGCCTGGTTGACCGCCGTATAACCATAGGTTTCATGGTCGAAGACGAACAGCGGCAAGGGACTGGATTCGAACAAGAAATGGTAACCTTGCTCGCTGGCCCGCAGCGCATCCGTCGCGACCTTCCGCCCCGCGATTTCTTCCCTGAGCGCTTGATTGACCGAGGCGAGCTGCGAGGTGCGCTCTTCGACGCGCTTCTCGAGTTGGGCATTCATTTCCCGGATTTTGTTCACCGCATACAAGCGTTCCGCATCCGTACGATTGATCAGGCGAGCGCGCAGCCATAAGAGAGGAATTGCGATTGCGGCGATCAGGACGGCGAATACGGCGGTTCCCGTTTCCGTGTCGAACAGGCCGGCTTTCTCTCCGTTGATCCTGACCCATCCTCCTATGATCAGGAGGGCAGAGCCTACCGGCAATGTCCTGCGCAACATGGCGCCGCCCGGGCTTTGGCTGGCCACCGTCAGCACCGGTTCCCATTGAGGGCGCAGGAACAGAACGCCTGTCGATATCAGAAAAAAAACCAATCCGGATTGGATCGCAGCGACGCATAAATCTGGCGATTGCCCCGTATGCGAATCATAGACATAATGGTGCAATGCTAGTAAGGAGGCGAGTACCACCGGCAAGGTAAGCGCTTGGGCAATTGCAATGCCTTTCCATTCAACGTTAATGAAAAGCAAGGCGCTGCCGAGCAGAAAAAAGCCGACGGCGTCCGGCACGCCGAGATGAAAAGGCTGAAAAACCGGTTCTTTCGTCGCAACGAGAATAGGCTCGGTCGAGCCGGCTGCCGAGAAAAAATGCATGCAAAGCATGAACGCGCTTACGATTGCAACGAAAGTCGCGCAGATTTTTCCGATGTTGCGACGTGCTATGGGCGTCGAGGGCGATGTCAGCAAAAGCAGGGCAGTGCCGATCAGTATGTTGGCGGTGGCCGTACTAAAAATGAAAGCCGGCTGGCGGAAAACGGGGTGGCATAGTGTAGAAAGGTCGGCTCCGCAGGCCAACAGGGAATAGCATCCGGTGCCGATCGCGGCCCAGCCGGACAGTCTGGACCAGACTTCGAATACATCAACAACGCGCGTATCCGGCTCGAGCTTATGGTTCAAGAATGACACAGTTGCCGTTTCCGATTCATGCAGGAAAAATCAAATGCAATCGCGTAGGGGTAGCTGTGCAACACTCCTTATTTCGCTATACCGAACACTCATACAAAAGAAAGGAGCTTTGGTTTCGGTCCAGCATGTTTTAAAAAAGGAAAGTTAATTGAGGGGCCGCTCAATCGAGAAACTGAAAGACCCGATCTTTGTTGTTATGGTCCTTTGAGAGCCACCGCCTCGCCAAGCCAATAACGTGGATACATGGGCACGGCAAAATCAGGG
>CBIHRW010000172.1:0-4904 GCA_966212545.1 uncultured Noviherbaspirillum sp. | reverse complement strand
GAAGGCAAGAAGAAGCACCACAAGCACGACGACTAGGAGGCTGCGCGGCAGAAGGACGTCGGCCCAAACCGCCGAGAAGCCGGTATCGTTCGGCGATACGGCCCGCGCCAATAGCAACGGCTATTGGCTTGCCCGTATCACCAAACGCTCCTCGGCTTTCGACGGTTTTGTCTCGACACCTTCTGCCGCGCAGCCTCCTAGGTTCTATGCGTCGAAAAAAAGCGGCCTTCAGGCCGCTTTTTCATTGGGGTCACAGCCAGGCAGCTTACTTGCCGGAGCCGTTGCTGCCGCCCGTGCCGCTGGTTCCAGTGCTGCCCGAACCGCTGGTGCCGCCGCTTCCGCTACTGCCGCTGGTTGCACCGCCAGAGTCGGTGCCGCCTGCTGCGCTCGGCGAGGAGGAACCTGAAGATTTCGCCTTCTTGGCTTTCTTGCTCTTCTTGGCCTTCGGCTTGGTATCGGTAGTGGTGCCATCCGTCGCGGCTGCGGAGGAGCCCGACGTCGCGCCGGTCGAGCCGGTACCGGTGGCGCTAGGCGAACTCGAGGAACCCGATGTGGCACCGCTGCCCATAGTGGACGAGCCGGATGCGCCGCTGCCGGTGGTGCCGGACGCCCCGGACGAGCTGTCGCTTGCGCCCGATGCGCTCGAACCGGATGTGCCGCTGCTGCCGGATGCACCGGAGGACGACGTGCCGGGCTGGCCGGAATGCGGCGGAATCGAGGTGGAGGTGCCGCTGCCGCCGGACATGCCGGCGTCGCTGCCGGTGCCGGCTCCTGTTGAACCTGTCGCGCTCTGAGACTTGGTGGTCGTCGACGGATCGGTGGCGCTGCTGCTTGTCTGCGCCAATGCGATGGACGACACCGACGCGACCACGATCAGCGACAGATTGCGGAGAGTGGTTTTTAACGTCATGAGTAGCTCCTTCTGAATTAGAAAAAAGGCATCACTGATGCAGCAGCTTGGATGCAACGCTTTCGGACGCGTTCAGCGGTTTTCACGCCGCAGGGCGGCAAGCTTTGTTGGATTTTTTTTAAATGATTGAATTTAAAGACTTTTTGACAATGTAAGAATGTGTAACTACATCTCTGGGCGGGGGCGTGTAAAGCGATCCTCTCTCGCCGTCACGGCCTGCCGGAAAGCTCCTGAGGCCATGTTGGACCGTTGCAACAGCGGATATGAAAAGTCTTCCACTCCCGTCCAGTTATGTTCATATACTGCACGGTCGTTCTTTTTCTTGACGACTTCATAACAACAACCACTCGGAGACAACATGACGATTCGCAGAATGATCGGCAGCCTCGTGCTGCTGGCGGGCCTCGCCTTGCACATGCATGCGCGCGCGCAAACCGGCAATGAAATCCTGCTTGGCCAGACCACCGCGCTCAGCGGCCCGCTTGCCGAACTCGGGCAGGATACGGCGGCCGGTTCCAAGGCGTATTTCGATTACATCAATGCTCAGGGCGGCGTACACGGCCGCAAGATCCGCCTGATTTCGCTGGACGACGGCTACAACCCGGAGAAGGCCGTTGCCAACGTAAAGCAGCTGATCGAGCAGGATCAGGTCCTGGCGCTTTTCGGCGTGCTCGGCACGCCTGCCAACATGGCGATCATGCCGCTGATCGAGAAGGCGGGCGTACCCAATTTCGGCCCGGCCAGCGGTTCGGACGCAGTGCGTTTCCCATTCAACCGGCTGGTGTTCCACGCCGGTCCAAGCTATGCGGACGAGATCGACAAAATCATCGAGCATCTCGTCGTGCGCGGCTTGACGAAGATCGCGGCGGTGTACCAGAACAATGCGTTCGGCAAAGAGGGCCTGGCCAACCTCGAGCGCATTGTGAAGGCGCGCGGCGTGACGCTGGCCGGGGCGGCAGGCATCGAGAGCAGCGGCGCCGACGCGGACAAGGCGAGCGAAGCACTAGCCAAGACGGCCCCGCAGGCCATCCTGATGATTACCGCAGGCAAGGCCTCCGTGGACTTCATCAAGGCCTACAACCAGCGCGCGGTTGGGATGCAGTACTTCGCGCTGTCGGTGATGGCGTCGCAGGCGGCGATCAAGGCGCTCGGCGCAGACGGTGTGGGCGTTGTCGTGTCGCAGGCATCGCCCTTCCCCTTCTCCGCCACCAGCGGCATCGTGCAGGAATACCAGCGCGTGATGAACAAGATGGGGATCAAGAACTGGTCATTCGCTTCCATCGGCGGTTTCATCAACGCCAAGATCATGGTGGATGGACTGAAGCGCGCGGGCCGCAATCTCACGCGCGCGTCGCTGATTGACGGACTGGAATCGATGAACAAGGTCGATTACGACGGCTTCGTGATCAACTACAGCAAGAACAGCCACCTCGGGCACCGTTATGTGGAACTGACGGTGATTTCGCGCGACGGCCGTTTCCTGAGATAGCGCTTGGCGCGGTTTAACAGCATGCAAGAGGGCCGAGGCCGGCCCCTTGCATGCGTTGGCAAACCGCTCTAACGATCCATTTGAGGCTGCGCGATGGTGCGCAGCTGGAAGCGGCCATCGTTGTTGAAGAGCCAGGTCTCCGATAATTCGAGCTGGCCGCGCTTGAGCAGACTCGAAGCGGGCTTCGGGAAAGGGGCGGAGTTGCGCAAGGTTGCCAGCGCGGTTGACTCGGTTTCGCTGTCGCGGTTGGACCGCATGATCTCGCTGCGCACGAGGTGGCCCCGGGCATCGACCACGTAGCGCAGTACGACGACCGAACGCAGCAGCGCTTGCGGACGGCCAGAGTAGACCTTGCTTGCATTGACTTCGGAAATGCGCAGCGCGAGGTCGCGCTTGTAGCCGTCCACGGTGGTCGCGCTGGACGCGGCCCCTTCCGCCGGTTCCGTTTTTCTTTCCACGCGCGCCGGCTTGCCGGGCGTCTGCGCGACCGGCGTCTCAGCGGGACGGGAGGCACAGCCGGCCAGGACACCGGCGGCAATCAGGATGGCGAGTCTGGTGTTCATGGCAAGGGCGGCGCGGTCAATGTCGAGGACGTGAAGGCAGGATTGCCGAAAGGTAACTTCCCAAGTTCAACATAATGTAGCGGCGCGCATTCCCGAAAGCAATCTTACGGGCGGTTACAAATTCTTCTCGCTTTCGCCGAGGGTGGCGCTTGCAAATCGAATCATGCTTTCTAAGCTGATGTTGGCGGCCCCTCCGCCATTTCCCTTTTGGCGATCCAACATGTATGCGCAAGATAGTTTCAGCCCGGATCCGGTTCAGGTGAATGCCTACCGTGTTGTCAGGAATGGCGAACCGTTGTTCGAAGTGACCGCAATCGGCTTCGTCCGCGCCTCGCCCGGGCAGGCATGGGCAGTATTGACTGACTATGAGCATCTGGCCGATTTCGTGCCGGACACCATATCAACAAGATTGCTGTCGCGTAGCGGCAATGTCGCGCGCATCGAACATCGCAGCCGCGCGGCATTCCTGTTCATGTCGCATACGCTACGGATGGTGTTGCAGATCGAGGAAGATCCGTTCACGACCATTGATGTAGCGCTCGTCGAGGGCGACATGACGCGCTACGACACGCACTGGTATTTGGAGCCAGAGAACGTGGACGGTACGGCGGGCACGCGCATTACATTCAGCGGCCTGATGGAGCCGGCATTCCCTCTGCCGCCGCTATTCGGCGGCGCTGTCATTCAGGCAAGCCTGAAGAAAACCGTGGCAGCCGTCGTCGCGGAAATCGAACGGCGCAACGTGCATTGAACACACTTTGGGTCATTCGAAGCGTCGCAGCGTCTTGAACTGCTCGGTCGCCGCGACAAGCGCAGCCGCAATGCCCGGCTCGTAGCCGGAATGTCCTGCATCATCGATCACCAGCATCTTTGCCTCAGGCCACGCGGCATGCAGGCGGAAAGCCGACAGCGGCGGGCACACCACGTCATAGCGCCCCTGCACGATCACCGCAGGAAGATGACGGATGCGGTCAACGTGGCGGATCAGCTGGTCGTCGCTGAAAAATCCGTCATGCAGGAAGTAATGCGCTTCCAGCCGCCCGACGCCGATGCTCACCTTGTCCGAACTGAAATCGGCGATCGCCTCCGGATCGGGACGCAGGAACAGGCATCGTCCCTCATAACGGCTCCAGCGGCGCGCAGCCGGGATGTATACGATGGGGTCATCGGAAAAGAGCCGCTTTGCATATGCCTGCAGCAGGTCGCCACGCTCCTCAGGAGGAATCGCGGCAACAAACTCGTCATGCACTTCCGGAAAGAACCAGCGAATGCCGTTCAGGAACCAATCGATTTCCGGCCTGGTGCAAAGGAAAATGCCGCGCAGGACGAATCCCGAGCAGCACTCCGGATGCGCCTGCCCGTAAGCAAGCGCCAGAGTCGATCCCCACGAACCGCCAAACACCAGCCAGCGCTTGATGCCAAGCATCGCTCGCAGACGTTCGATATCCTCGATCAGCAATTGCGTGGTGTTGTTGCGGTATTCGCCCAGCGGCGTCGACTTGCCTGCGCCGCGCTGGTCAAACAGGACGATACGATAATGCGCGGGATCGAAGAAGCAGCGATGGCGCGGCGACAACCCGCCGCCGGGTCCGCCGTGCAGGAACAGCACCGGCTCGCCCTCGGGATTGCCGCACTCCTCCCAATACAGGGTGTGGATATCGTCAACCGGCAGCATCCCGGTGCGATAGGGTTCGATCGGCGGAAACAGGGGCAGCGCGTTCATGGTTTGCTGAAAAAGATGGTGTCCGGCTCATTGTAGCCGTCTTGGAAAAGCAGTTCGGCAGTCTATCGGCGGGATTTTTTCCCCGGAAGAGTAGCCAGAATAAATAATTTCCTGTAGACTTCAGGCGCTTCAGACGTGGTGACAAACGTCAAGCAGTTTCCTGGAGCGGTAGTTCAGTCGGTTAGAATACCGGCCTGTCACGCCGGGGGTCGCGGGTTC
>CBIHRW010000171.1:0-4913 GCA_966212545.1 uncultured Noviherbaspirillum sp. | reverse complement strand
TGAGCGGTGAACTGAACACATGAACGTGTTAGGCTAGGCGGGTTTCGCCACTCGCCCCGTCCACACTCCAATGCGCTTTTTCAAGGACATCTCCCTGCCTGCCGTCATCGCGGGTTTTGTTACCGTACTGGTCGGCTTTACCAGTTCAGCAGTTATCGTCTTCCAGGCGGCCAACGCCGTCGGCGCCACACCGGGGCAGGTCGCCTCGTGGATGTGGGCGCTGGGCTTGGGCATGGGCGCCACCTGCATCCTGTTGTCCTTGCGTTATCGCGTCCCCGTCGTAACCGCATGGTCGACCCCTGGGGCGGCAATGCTGATCACTGGCGCGGCAGGCGTCTCGATCGGTGAAGCGACCGGCGCCTTCCTGTTCTCTGCCGCGCTGATTGCGGTGTGCGGCTTTTCCGGCTGGTTCGAGCGCATGATCAACCGGATTCCGGTGTCGATCGCTTCGGGGATGCTTGCGGGCGTGCTGCTGCGTTTCGGCCTCGATGTATTCGTCGCGATGAAGACGCAGTTCCTGCTGGCGCTTGTCATGTTCTTCATCTACCTCGCGGGCAGGCGCTTGTTCCCGCGCTACGCGGTGATCGCTACGCTGTTCACGGGAATCGCAATCGCAGCCGGGCAGGGGCTGTTGCACATGGAAGGCGTCCGGCTGGAATTTGCGCGCCCTGAGTTCGTCATGCCGCAGTTCTCGCTGCCGTCGCTGATCGGTGTCGCGCTGCCGCTGTTCGTCGTGACGATGGCATCGCAAAATGTTCCCGGCGTTGCCGTGATCCGGGCGTCCGGCTACTCGGTGCCGATTTCGCCGGTCATCGGCTGGACGGGCATTGCGAATTTCGTACTCGCGCCGTTCGGCGCCTATGCGCTCAACCTCGCCGCCATTACCGCCGCCATCTGCATGGGGCGCGAAGCGCATTCCGATCCGGCGCGGCGCTACGTCGCTGCCGTTGCTGCGGGGATTTTTTACCTGATGATCGGCTTGTTCGGCGCCACCGTGGGTGCAGTGTTCGCTGCATTTCCCAAGGAACTGGTGCTGGTGATCGCCGGCCTGGCCTTGTTCGGGACGATCGGCAATGGCCTGGCGGCGGCGCTGGTCAACGAGCGTGAGCGGGAGCCGGCGCTGGTGACCTTTCTTGTCACGGCGTCCGGCGTCACCTTGTTCGGTATCGGCGCTGCGTTCTGGGGGCTGGTTGCGGGCGTAATCGCGATGCTGGCGCTGAATGCAGGCAAGCCCGCGGCAGGTACTGCGCCGCAGGCAAAGTAACTGCGAGCTGGCTACGTGCCGGCTTTGCGGACGGCCGGTCGAAGTTCGCTCAGGACCAGCGCGCCGATCACGATTGCGCCGCCGGCGATCCCGCGCCATCCCAGCAACTCGCCAAGCCAGATCCAGCCGAACAAGGCGGCAAACACCGGTTCCATCGCGAAGATCAGCGCAGCCTTTTCCGCGGTGACGCGGCGCTGGCCGACCGCCTGCAGGAACAGCATGCCGGCAGTGGCGACCGCACCGAGGTAGAACAGCGTGCCCATGTGCGGCGAGACGCGCGCAGGCAGGGTGGCGAGCGTGTCAGGCGATTGCAGCAGCATCCAGGCCGTTCCCAGTACCGCCATCACGACGATCTGCGTAGCGACCAGGTGCGTCGCTTCGTGTCGAGCGGATCGCTGCGACAGCACGATCACGTATAGGGCATAGGCAAGTGCGCACACGATGGTGGCAGCATCGCCGGCCAGATTGCCGCCGCCTTCCCATGACATTAACCCGATGCCGACACAGGCCATCGCACCCGCCGCCATCACCGTCCACGTCACGCGGCCGCCGAAGGCCAGTCCGAGCAGCGGCACCATCAGCACGTTCAGGCTGGTCAGGAACGCGCTCCGGTTGGACGAAATGAATTGCAGTCCGTAAGCCTGGGCAACATACGAAGCCAGGGCGAGCACGCCGAGCAATGCGCCGTCGATCCACGCGCGTCGTGGCGCGCGCAGCAGGAACGGTGCCATGCAGACAGCTGCCACCAGGAAGCGGAATGCCGAGATCTCGACGCCGCCGAGGTCGGCGGCAGCAGATTTCAGCAAGGGAAACGTGGTTCCCCAAACGACGGTCACCAGCAGGAGGATCAGGACGCCGGGATTCATCGGGGATTCAATTGCGGAGAATGCCCGGCCTCAGGCAGTTGCGGTACTGAGAATTTCCTTGGCATAGCTCGCCCGTTCGATTTCCACGACTTCGACGCTCAATTGCAAGGGGTGGTTAGTAAGACCCTTGCACGATGCGCGCAGGACACGCAGAAGCGCGTTGGAGAGTCCGCTCTTCACCTGCGCCGAGCGTCCGCTGAGGATCGCGAGCCTGACATGCACGAATGCATGATCGGTCGACGAGACGCCGACACGCCACGTATCGAGCATGATCGCGCGGCTCTTGATATCGGCTTCCTCGAAGTGCTCGGACGCCACCAGTGCGTGGTTCAGCGCAAGGAGGATGCTGTCCGGGTTAATGGCGCCAAGGTTGTTCGTGTATTCGAGTGTCAGGTGCGGCATGTTTTACGGGAGAGTGATCAGACGCGTTCCGGCCAGTTTTGCCTTGCCGCCTGCCGTCAGTTTATCGATCCGTCCATTGGACAGCGACAGTCTCGCGTGGATGATGCTGGGCGAAGGCGGGGACATCAGGTGGCCTTGTTCGATCAGGATATCACCGTCCACGCGGATTTTTATTCGGTCGTGCAGGAAGCAGGCCAAGGGACCGGCGGCCATCCCGGTCGCGGCTTCTTCCGCAATGCCGAACCTCGGCGCAAACATTCGCGTCCCGGCATGGCGGCCGGGTATGTGGGTGTCGAGGGAGAAGGGATAGTAGCCGATCAGGTCGAGTTTTTCGCTGATCGAATCGATCATCCCGAAATCCGGCCGTATCCTCGCCAATGCCGATTCATTCTTCAGCGGGGTGACCAGGAAGGAATTGCCGGTGTTGACGACCGACGGCACTTGTCCGTCCATCAAGTCGCTTCGCTCAAGGCCCAGCGACGCAAGCACCATTGCGGCATCGATGCCGCCTGTCGCTTCTCCAACATCGGTATATCGCGGCGCGAGCTGTTCCATGAAAGCCATGTCGCCATCAAGGAAGATCTCGCGCCGGCCGTCGACGGTTTCTTTGGACGACCGAGTGCCGGAAGCGCGCCCGATCTGTCGCAGGTAGGAAAAGCTCGCGATCGTGGCGTGGCCGCAGTGCGGAATCTGGCGGTTGGGTGTAAAGAATTCGAGCTTGAAGTCCGCACTGTCGGAGGCGGAAATGAATGCGGTCTCGGAAAGGCCGGCCAGTGCCGCGATCCGTTGCTTCTGATCCCGGCTGAAGCGCTCGGCGTCAAGCACCACGCCGGCAGGATTGCCGCCTTGGCCGTTGTCGACGAACGCGTTGACGATCTGCAGCTGTACCTCCACCGCCTCGCTCATACGCTGCCTTCTTTTTCAATCACGAGGATGCGTGCTTCGCCGCGCGGATGGGCGACGTGCTCGCATCCGATGCCGGCGAAGAATACGTCACCCGCTTGCAGCACCGCGACATGCTCCGTACCGTTTTCCCGGTAATGCATGTCGACGGTGCCGTCGAGAACGGCGAACACCTCCTCGCCATCGTTGACGTGCCATTTGTACGGGCTATCGGTCCAGTGCAGGCGGGTGGTGACGCCGTTCATGTTCGCGATGCCGATGGCGCCCCAGGCGCGTTCCGCGGTGAACTGGCGGCTGCGGATGACTGTCATGTTTTTTGCTCTCCCTGATTCGATGATGTGTAGTGTGCGCTCTTTTTTTGCGGGCAATCAGGCCGGGGTGACGTCTGTCCTAGCACCGGGCGCCGGAAACAGGCTGTTGAAGGAGAAGGCGAATTCGCTCTCGCCGTTCTGCTGCAGGTAGTGCAGGCGCTCCTTCGCTTCTGCAATGGTCGGAATGTGGCCGGGGGCAATCCACCACAGCGCAAGGTAGGCATCCTTGAAGCGCTCGAACCACGCCTTCCGATTGCGCATGACCTGCGCGTGCGCGCTGCGATAGACGAACTGTTTCAGGTGTTCCGGCGACTCCCAGACCGACAGGTTGATCATGATGCGCTCGTCGTCGTAGGGCTGGATCGTCGTGGCATTGCCGTCATCGGCCTTCAAACGCCATACGAAGCCGGGACTGGATTCTGCCAGCGCGTTGATTTCATTGAGGCGTGCGACGAAGCTGGCCATGACCGGATCGTCGATGGCACCGACGGCGCGGGCAATGTTGACCTGTGCGAGATGACATGGACGTTTCATGGAGTCTCCTCTTATTGATTTTGTTGATCGTTGCCGAATACCGGGCGAAAGAACGTGCGTTCATAGCTGAGGATGCACCGGGTATCCTCGGCATACTTGAATGCTGCGACGCACTCCGGGTCGGTCAGCAGTTTTGTGCGGTACGCCTCGTACAGCGCGAGCGACGGGAAGGTGAACATCGCCATTGCGATGTTGTTCGCGCCCTCGGACGGCAGGAAGTAGCCGTGGTGCGTGCCGCCGAATTTCTCGACCAGTGGAATCCAGGTCTTTCCGTAGTGCTCGAATTCTTTCAGCTTGTATGGATCGATAACGTAGCGGAGATGGCAGGTGACCATGGCGGATCGTGCTCCTTGGGCGAATTGGTGCCTGGCTTGCAGGTGAATGTGCGGTCAATCGATGGAGAGGACGACGTTGCCGACGGCCTTGTCGCTCTCGACGAGTTCATGCGCCTCCGCGATACGGTCGAGAAGCAGGCGGGCAGGCAAAGTGACATATTGCGCGGCCGTGCCGTCCCGGCGGCCCCATGCCGCGTTCCAGGCCCAGACGCGCTGGCCGAAGCGTTCCGGGTCGATGCCTTCGCCCGCCTGGTCGATCACACCGGCGCCATCGCTGTGCGGAATGATGCACGGGAAG
>CBIHRW010000170.1:0-4966 GCA_966212545.1 uncultured Noviherbaspirillum sp. | reverse complement strand
CGGGGGACGGATGTTCTTAAGGCGCTGGCGCTGGGGGCAAAGTTCGTGTTTGTCGGACGGCCGGCGATGTATGGGCTGGCGGTGGCCGGAGAGCAGGGCGCCGTGCATGCGCTGAAGTTGTTGCAGAAGGAAATCGATCTCAATCTGGCGTTGCTGGGGTGCCCGAGCACAAATGGCCTTTCCCCGGCGTATCTCAGGCAGCGTACGTTCTAGGGAATACACGTCGTCGCAACCGACGTCTGGCGGCGGGCGCTGTCAATAAATCCCGCGACACACCTCTTCCCGTCATTGCCGCGAAGGCGGGAATCCATAGGGAGGTGGTTGGAACTGACTCAGCATGGATCCCCGCCTTCGCGGGGATGACGGGCAGCAGGAGGAAAAGGATTGAACGAAAGAGCCTGCCTGCCAGAGTTGGTGGTGTCAACCAGGCAGCGTACAAGTAACCGTAGCAATCGAACCAATTCAATCACACCATGGACAATAAGCTCACCGCACTCAACCTGATCGACGGCCAATGGCAACCAGCCATGTCCGGCGCAACCGGCAGCAGCATCAATCCCGCCAATGGCACGTCGATCGGCACCTACGCCGACAGCAACCGCGAAGACGCTCTCGTTGCGATCGCCGCCGCCAAGCGCGCCTTCGAGGAAACCCTGTGGTCGCACAACGCACGCGAGCGTCAGACCGTCCTGCTGCAATGGGCCGACCGCCTCGAGCGCCGTGCCGACCTGGCCGAATTGCTGATGCGCGAAAACGGCAAGATCCTGGCGCAGGCACGCGGCGAAATGGCCTTCGCGATTTCCGAGATCCGCTACTACGCCGGCCTGACCCGTCACATGCCCGGCCACTTCATGGAAGTGGAACCGGGCGCCTACACGGCTACGTTGCGCGAAGCTGCAGGCGTGGCCGGACTCATCATCCCCTGGAACGCGCCAATCATCCTCCTGATCCGCTCGCTCGCGCCCGCTCTGGCTGCCGGTTGCACGGTCGTGATCAAGCCCGCCGCGCAGACGGCACAGATCACCGCCCAGGTGTTGAAGGAGCTTGCTGCCATTGAATTGCTGCCGAAAGGCGTGGTCAACCTGGTTTCGGAGTCCGGCAGCGCCGTCGCACAGGAACTGACGACTTCCGATGATGTCGACGTCCTGAGCTTCACCGGCTCCAACCTCACCGGCCAGCGCATCATGGCAGCAGCGGCGCCGACGATGAAGAAGCTTTCGCTCGAACTCGGCGGCAAGTCCTGCTGCATCGTTTTCCCGGACGCCGACATCGCCGAGTCGGCCCAGCGCATTGCCGCAGCAGCCACGATCATCTCCGGACAGCAGTGCACCGCCGCGCGCCGTGTGCTGGTCCATGCCTCCTGCTACGATGAGATGAAGCGTGCGCTCAAGGCGGCTTTCGAAGCCATCGTGGTTGCCCCGGGCGATGCTGCCAACGCGAACATGGGACCCCTGATCGATGCGCGCGCCGTCGAAATGATCGACAGGGAAGTGCAGCGCGCGATGGATACCTGCGACGAAGTCGTGGTACGCGGCGGCCGTCCTGGCGGCGCGCTGGCGAACGGATTCTTCATGACACCGACGCTGGTCGCCCATCGCGATACCGGCGCGTTCTTCTGCCAGGATGAAATATTCGGCCCGTTTGTCGTGCTCGAAAAATTCGAGGATGAAAAGGAAGCGGTCGCTCGCGCGAACCACACCGTATACGGCCTCTCGGCCAGCGTCTGGACCAAGGACGGCGACCGCGGCATGCGCATGGCGCGCGCATTGCGCAACGGCACGGTCTGGATCAACGACCACAACCGCATGTTCGCCGAAGCGGAAACCGGCGGCTACCGCCGCAGCGGCATAGGGCGACTGCACGGTTATGAAGGCTTGGGCGACTTCCTCGAGACCAAGCATATCTTCCGCAGTTCGGGCGTGGTGTAAGCGGATCAATTGAAGAAAGGGTAATGATGTCTGATCAGAATGTAGCGCGCAGCGGCGGTGAGGTACTGGTGGATGCACTGCGCATCCACGGCGTCGATACCGCCTACTGTGTACCGGGAGAAAGCTTCCTCGCGGTCATCGACGCGCTGTACGGCGCGAAGGACGACATCAAGCTGATCGTCTGCCGCCAGGAAGGCGGCGCGGCGCATATGGCCGAGGCGCACGGCAAGCTGACCGGCAAGCCGGGCATCTGCTTCGTTACCCGCGGCCCGGGCGCCACGAACGCCGCGATCGGTATTCACACCGCGCGGCAGGATTCCACACCGCTCATCATGTTCGTCGGCCAAGTCGGGCGTGACGCGATGGGACGCGAGGCGTGGCAGGAGATCGACTACCGCCATATGTACGGCCACATCGCCAAGTGGGTAGAGCAGATCGATGATGCTGCCCGCATTCCGGAATACGTCAGCCGTGCCTTCCACGTCGCGACCTCCGGGCGTCCCGGCCCGGTGGTGCTCGCCTTGCCGGAAGACATGCTGACCGATATGGTGACGGTGGCGGACAGTCCGCGCTACCGTACCTTCGAGAATCATCCTGCGCCGGGCGCGATGGGGGAGTTGCAGGCAATGCTGGCGGGGGCGGAACGTCCGCTCGTCCTGCTCGGCGGTGGCGCATGGTCTCGCCAGGCAGGGGACGACATTGCCCGTTTTGCCGAAGCCTTCGACCTCCCGGTTGCCTGCGCCTTCCGCCGCCAGGACCTGTTCGACAACCGTCATCGCAATTACATCGGCGAGGCGGGCTTGGGCATGGACCCCAATCTTGCCGCACGCATCAAGGCGGCCGACCTGATCATTGCCGTCGGGCCGCGCCTTGGCGAGACAACAACCAACGGCTACGCACTGTTTTCCGTGCCCAAGCCAGTACAGAAGATGGTGCATGTGCACCGAGATCCGGGTGAGCTCGGACGCGTGTACAACGCCGACTTGCCTATCCACGCCGGCATGGATGAATTCGCGAAAGCCGCAGCAACGCTGAAACCGGCATCGCCGCCGTCGTGGCGCGACTGGACGGCAGCCGCGCGTGAAGACTACCTGAACAACCTGAAGCACACGCCGGTCGAACGCATGGTCGACATGGGCGAGGTGATGCAGCATGTCCGCGAAACCCTGCCGGCGGATTCCATCATCACCAACGGCGCCGGCAACTACACGCTGTGGGTACAACGCTTCTACCAGTATCGCGGCTTCCGCACCCAGCTTGCGCCGACCAGCGGCACCATGGGCTACGGCGTGCCGGCGGCAATTGCCGCCAAGCTGGTACATCCGGAGCGCACGGTGGTCTGCTTCGCCGGCGACGGCTGCTTCCTGATGAATGGACAGGAGATGGCGACTGCGGTGCAGTACGGCTTGAACATCGTTTTTATCGTGGTCAACAACGGGATGTACGGCAGCATTCGCATGCACCAGGAAAAGCATTATCCGGAGCGCGTGCACGGCACCGATCTGGTCAATCCAGACTTCGCGGTGCTGGCACAGGCGTTTGGCATCGCCGGTGAGCGTGTGGAGCGTACCGAGGACTTTCCGGCGGCGTTTGCGCGTGCGCGCGAAGCAGGGCGGCCGGCGTTGATCGAACTCCGTACCGATCCCGAAGTCGTGTCGCCTCGTGCGACGGTCTCTTCCTTGCGCAAGCAGGCTGCATCGCAATAACAGCATTACAGCAGGGCTCTATCATGGACTCCGAAAACTTCTCCACACTGACCGCCGCCAGCGCCTGGCGCAAGGCCGGGCACAAAGTCGCACTCGTCACCGTGGTAGCGACCTGGGGATCATCGCCTCGTCCGGTCGGTGCAATGATGTGTGTGCGTGACGACGGCATGGTCGTCGGCTCCGTGTCAGGCGGCTGCGTCGAAGATGACTTGATCGACCGTATTCGGCGCGAAGGTATTCCTTCTCGCATCGAGACGGCTGTCTACGGCGTCACTCGGGAGGAGGCGGCTCGCTTCGGCCTGCCTTGCGGCGGTACGTTGCGTCTCGTAATCGAACCGGTGCACGACGCCGTCTGGATCGACGAGGTTCTTCGCAGGATCTCGCGGCACGAGTTGGTGGTGCGCACGGTCGAAATGGAAAATGGAAATCACCGCATTGCCATTGCCGCCGGCCACGAAGCATGTGCGCTGGAGGATGGAATCTTCCGCGCGGTGTTCGGCCCGCGCTGGCGCCTGCTGCTGATCGGTGCCGGGCAGACGTCGGCGCTGGTAGCCGAGATCGCCAAGACGCTCGATTTCCATGTCATCGTCTGCGATCCGCGGGAAGAGTTTTATCGGACCTGGTCGGTCGCTCAGGCCGATTTGCTGACCACCATGCCGGATGATGCAGTGCTTGAGCTTGAACCTGATCCACGCACTGCCATCGTTGCGCTTACGCATGACCCGAAGCTGGATGATATGGCCCTGCTGGAGGCGTTGAAATCACCAGCGTTTTACGTGGGGGCGCTGGGTTCGCATGCGAATACGGAGAAACGGCGGGAACGCTTGGCACTGTTCGATCTTGCCCCGCAGGAAATTGAACGCTTGCATGGACCGGTGGGACTGCGTATCGGTAGCCGCACGCCAGCCGAGATTGCAATTTCAATCATGGCCGAGATCGTCAGTGTACGAAGCAGAATGGCGGCATGCGTTGAGCAGACTGCAGCATGCATCTCGTAATTGCGGATTCATTAACGCAAAAGAATTGCTCTCACGGTAATGATGGAAGCTCTGCAATGTTTTCATTCGTTCAAGAAAAGTTCTTTTTCACGGTGATGCGAAAAAAAGACTTGCCGTAGGTCGAATTCGTTTGCTATAGTTCGGCTCCTTCGCAAGACGCGAACGAAAAAACAAAGCGGCGACGGACTGAATGTTGTTCATCACCGCGACGTTGAAAACTCTGGATCACGACGCATCTGGAGAGAGCGCAAGGCGAAATCGCCATGCGTTTAAAAGCAGGTTCTTTAACAAGTAACAGCCGATAAGTGTGGGCGCTTGGTGGAAGTGCGACGCT
>CBIHRW010000169.1:0-5084 GCA_966212545.1 uncultured Noviherbaspirillum sp. | reverse complement strand
TACATTCTCCTTGCGAGCATGATATGCCTTGAACACGAAATTACTGATACTCCCTTTTTCTTCGGTAACCCGGTTCGGTTTGCTTTCCGTAGGCCTCGCTCTTTTGGGCACCCCGAAGGGGGCGAAGGCACCCGGGTCGCCTTTTTTGCTTACTTTTTTGGCGAAGCAAAAAAGTGAGCGGCCCGCCGGGGCCGGTCCCGGCAAGCATCCACGGAGAGCAAACCGAACCGGGGCACCGAAGAGCAAGCCATAACATCAAGCCCGCGCCTGATCCCCCCAAACCTGCCACATCCGAAACCTCACCCCCGCCTGCTCCTCACTCAACATCTCCCGCACCCCAAATCCAACCACCCCGGTATCCCGCCGCACAGGCTCCGCAAGCAACACCCCATCTGCTCCGACCAGCACATGGACGACAGGTGACGTCGTGCTCGCTCCCTTGCCCGATACCACACCGACTTCCCCGTTAGCCAGCCGGACAACGGCTCCCGTCGGATACATCCCGACGACACGGATGAAGCAGGCAGTGAGCATCGGATCGACGCTCTGGTGATCCGCCAGCAGCAGGTCGCGGAGCGCTTCGATGGGCAGCAGCGACTTGCGATAACTGCGCGACGACACGCGGGCGCAGTAGCGGTCGGCAAGGGAAATGATCTTGACGTTGAGCGGGATGTCGTCGCTGGTCTTGCCGAAGGGGTAGCCGCTGCCGTCTTCATTCTCATGATGCAGCAGCACGCAGTTGAGCCAGTCCTCGTCCTCGATCCCGGCGCGCCTGAGGATATCGACGCCGCGTTGCGGGTGGGCCTGGATGGCGGCGCGTTCGTCGCCGGAGATGGCATTGAGCCGGCTTTGCAGCTGCTCCTGGTTGTGCAGCATGCCGATGTTCATGGTGAGCGCGCCGGCCACCACGGGCAGGCACTCGTGCGGTCCCTTGCCCAGCGCGCGCGCCACCAGCATGGCGACCACGGCGGTGTCGATGCAGTGGCGTACCGCGTAGCTGCCTTCATCCTGGTTGTGCAGGATGCAGGCAAGTGCGATCTCGGGGCCGTCATCCACCGCCGACATGAGCTTGCCGGCAACCGCGAGCAGGCGTGCGCGGGCATCCGCCTCGCGCTCGAGATTGAACAACAGATGCTCGAGCTCACGGTGTGCTTCGTTGATCCGCCTGAGCACGGGTTGGTGCTCCTGGGATGCAGAGCCCGTGGTGTCCGGCGTGTCGAGGGGGCGGTGCTCCATGTTCTTCCTTTCGGTCCTTGGGACGTGAAGGTTTTGCCAAAAAATCAACTAATTGCTCTACACAAAGAGTTACTCTCCATTGTATGGGGGACTTGAACGGATTTCATCCAATTGTTGGATTTGGGAAACTTTCGGTATGAAGTATAGTTTCCGTTAAGCAATTTTTGCCGCAATGGCGGTATGATGAGATCGTCTTTATTACCCAAATCCTATGTCGACAATCATCAACCAGCGCCTGGCCCACCTGCGATCGCTCGTTGTCGATGACATGGCGAGCATGCGCCAGAACATACGGATGCAGCTCGGGCAGCTCGGCATCCCGAATGTGGACCAGGCATCCACACCGGACGAGGCGATCAGCTACATCCGCAAGAATGCCTACGACATCATCGTCTGCGACTACAACCTGAACCGGGAAACCAACGGCCAGCAGATGCTGGAATTCCTGCGTTCGCAGAATATCCTTCCCGCGTCGACCATGTTCATCATGGTGACGGCGGAGACCAGTTACGACCTCGTCGCCAGCGCCGCCGAGTTCCAGCCGGATGCCTATATGGTCAAGCCGCTGACCGGCGGCAAGCTGCTGGAGCGCATCGAGCGACTGCTGGACAAGCAGAGTGCGCTGCGCTCCATCGTCGGCCGGCTCAATCTCAAGGACATCGCCGGCGCCGTGGAAGAGTGCGACAAGATGATGCAGGTCCAGCCGAAGTGGGCACTGGACATCCTGAAAATCAAGGCCAATGCGCTGCTGGAGCTGGGCAAGCATGAAGACGCGCGCGCGGTATATGAAACGGCGCTGAAGGCCCGCGACGACCTGGTCTGGGCACGATACGGCGTCGCGCGCTGCCACCTGGCGGCCGGCCAGCTGGACGACGCCAAGACCGTTGCACTGGCGGTGCTGGAATCCAATGCCCAATATGTCGTCGCTTATGACCTCCTTGCAAAGGTCGCCGAGGCGCAAGGCAACGAACAGGAGGCGCTGGAGGCGCTGAACCGGTCCTACGAAGTGATTCCATCCGCGCGCCGCAGCCGGATGGTAGGCGATGTGGCCTACCGCACCGGCGACCTGGAGCAGGCGCGCACTGCATTCGACCGTACCCTGAAGCACACGAAAGGGTCGCTGACCGCGCAGCCGTCGGACCTGTTGTCGCTGGCGCAGGTGCACGTCGATGCGGGCGACGCGCAACTCGCCCTGCAGGTGCTGTCCACCGCGCCGAAGCACTACGGCGAATCCGACGCCTTCACGGCCACGCAGGCCGCGGTGCAGGCACAAGCGCACATCAAGCTCGGCGATCTCGAGTCCGCGCAACATGCATTCGAGCGCGCCAAGAGCCTGACCGATACCAATCGTGGCGATGCGGCTTCACTTGCCCTGGCCAAGGCGGCATTTTCGATCGGCCGTGACGACGAGGGCGCGCAGATCCTGGCCAAGGCGGTGCGGGCCGACCATGAGAACAGCCGTCTCGTCTCCCTGGCCCGCAAGGTGCTCAAGGACAGCGGCAAGGAAGACATGGCCGCCGACATCGTCGACCAGGCGCTGAACCAGGTCAACGCCATCGTCGCCGAGGCGAATGCGCTGATGCGCAAGGCGCAGTTCGACGAATCGCTGCGGAAGCTCGACGAGGCGCTCGAGAGCATGCCGGAAAATACCGGCGTGCTGCTGGCCGCCGCCCAGCTTCATCTTCTGTGGATGAGCCAGAAGGGCCTGAACCTTGATTACGTGGCCCGTGTGAACAATTACCTGTCCAAGCTCGATGTCCTGCTGCCGGGGCACGAACGCGTCGCAAAGATGTACCGCTTCATGCGCGAAACGCTGAGCCGCGCGAAGAAGGATTAAGCGGGATGGATACCAGGCTCGCAGCTGCGGTCATCCACGACATCAAGAACTCCCTCGGTGTGCTGGAAGGCATGCTGGAGGCGCTGACCCTGGATCCCACCCGCGACCAGGCGGCGACCGCGCAGGACATGTGCTCCACCTTGCGCGAGCGGTTGATCGGCTTCCTGACGCTGTACAAGGCGACGTCACAGGGATTGACGGCAAGCGTCGATGCGGCCAACCCGGAAGACTTCCTCAGGGGGCTGGTGCGCGAATACGGGGTGGGGCGCCCGGACGTGACCGTAACGGTGAATCCGAAGGACATGCCGGTATTGGGCTTCTTCGATGAAAACCTGGTCGGCCTGGCACTGGGCGCGGCCTTGCAGAATGCGACGCGTTTTGCCCGCTCCGCGATCGAAATCGGTTGTAGCATCGAGGCGGGCGGCGATCTTGTTTTCACCGTGCGCGACGATGGCGCGGGCCTGGGTACGAAGGAAGAAAAGCCGTCGACCGGCCTTGGCATGACTCTCTGCGCGGCGATCGCGCAGGCGCATCGCAAGGGTGAGCGCAGCGGCAGCGTGCTGCTGCAGGACGATCCGCGGGGCGGTGCCGTATTCACGTTGCGGCTGCCTTAGATTCTTGTTGCACTGCACACTCCGACGCCGCTCAAGCTGGGTCACATCCTGTCGTTATATATCGAAGGAGGCAATGCAAGGGCACGGCTAACCGTTCCTTGCATGCCTTTGGCTCCCCATGAAAAGTGGTGGCGATACCAGGGGTATCGGCGTATCGTGCATGAAGAGCGACCGGACGGTCCGGGAAACGGAGGCGAAAGCGAGGCAATCATGAGTATCAGCGTGACCTTCAACAGTGCTCACCGTGTACTGCTCGCCTCGGAATTCTTCATGGCCCGCCGTCCGGTACTGGACCGCCAGCAGAATCTCGTCGCGCATGACCTGCTGTTCTGCAGCGACGACCAAATGGGGCGGGCCGGCGCGACGGAAGACCAGCCGGCATCCGCATCCGTGGTCGCCGACGTCTACCAGCACGGCATGAGCCGCGTGATCGGCGACCTGATCGGCATCCTGTACATCGATGCCCAGGCGATCATGAGCGATATCTTCCAGTTCCTTCCACCCGAGAAGGTGGTGCTGGAAATCGAGGAACTGCACGAAGTGACCCCGGCCGTCCTTGAACGGCTGGCCGAACTGCAGCAGAAGGGATTCCGGTTTGCGCTGGTCGACAATGGCAACATGGCCGACGCGGACAGGCTGCTTCCTTACACGGAGGGCGTGCGCATCGACGTCGCAGGCAAGGACGCATCCGAGATCGCACGCCTGTGCGCCGCCTACCGCCCGCGCGCCACGCGTCTGCTCGCGGAAAAGGTGGAAACCGTCGAGCAGTTCCGCACCTGCTTCGACCTCGGCTTCGATTTCTTCCAGGGCTATTACTTCACCCATCCCGTCTTCGTGCAGGGGCGCAAGCTGGCGCCGTCCCAGCTCGCGATCACCGAGCTCATGGCGCTGATCGCGTCCGACGCCGACAACTCGGTCATCGAAGAGCACATCAAGGGCAACGTGTCGCTCGGCCTGAACCTGCTGCGCCTGGTGAACACGCCTGCCATCAGTGCGCACCGCATCGATTCCCTGCGCCAGGCCCTCATGGCCCTCGGCCGCAACCAGCTGCAACGCTGGTTGCAGGTGATGCTGTATGCGGATAACGGTCCTGGCGGCATCATGATGCCGCTGCTGGCGCTGGCGACGACCCGCGGCAGGTTGATGGAACTGATCGCACAGAAACTCAAGCCGGGCAACCGGAGCATTGCCGATACGGCATTCACCGTCGGCATCATGTCACTGATGGACACGCTGTTCAGCATGCCCATGGAAGCCATCCTCGAGCAGATTCCCGTGGTGGATGAAGTCGGCGACGCACTGCTGCACCGGCGCGGGTACTACGGACAGTTGCTGTCCATGGTGGAATGCACGGAATGGCACTCCAAGACCGACATGCAGTTGCTGCAGGCCATTCG
>CBIHRW010000168.1:0-5165 GCA_966212545.1 uncultured Noviherbaspirillum sp. | reverse complement strand
TCGCATAAGCCCCGCCTTCCAAGGAAGCCGGGGCTTTTTGCTTTTGCAACTCGCATGCAACTCGCATGCAACTCGCTGGCATCGTGCAGGCCGCGGCGCCTTCGCGCCCGATCGAACGCGGCGGCCCGGGTTTTGGTCCTTGCCGCGGCAGTTGCCCACTTAACCGGGAAACGCGCCTTGCGTCCCGAAGAAGAACCATTCATCGCCTGGTGCGGCACGCGCCTTGGGTAGAATGACATGCCCATCTGCCGGCGCCATCAAGTCGCCGCCGGTGCCCCGTCGGGCGATGATTTCACCTTTGGCGACGCGGTCGAAGTGTTGCCACGGCTTGACGAAGCTGGCGTCCGCGTCCTTGTAGAAGACGCTCTTCATCCACACACAGCGCTGGCTCTCCAGTGCGACGCCGGCGTCGAGGCAGCGAGCAGCGGGGCAATCGGGCGCCAGCATGTCGAAATGCGCAAGCGCCCGAAGAATCGCACGATAACCGACCTCGGCGGCATCGGCGTTGTGATGGTGTCCGCATTCGAGGGTGACCGCTAGCGCGCCGTTGGCACGCGCATACTCGGTTGTGCCCTGTGATTCCTTGTCGCCGCCTTTTCCACCGCTGCCGAACGCGTCAGACCAACCGCAGACGAAGTCCCGCACACCCAGCGCGCGAGCATAGGTAACTTCCTCGGGACGCGACTGCGCGCCGCCCAGGAAAACGAATGGGCCGCCTTGCGAGGCGTAGGAGTGCAAATCCAGCAGTACATCGGCGCTATCCAGGAAGCCGCAGACGACAGGATCGAGGTAATCCTCGTAGTGTCGCTTCTCTTCTTTCGGATAGAGATAGCGGTTCAAGTTGCGTTCGACAAAACGGACTTTTTGCGCGTAGGCGCGTGGATTGGCGATCGGCATCAATTGCAGCGTCCCGCGCTGCAGCGCCACGATGCCGCTATCGATATCTGTCTGCAGGCGCGTGATCGCTGCGGGTCCGCAATATTCGTTACCGTGCACGGCACCAATTACAGCCAGGTTTTTACCCGGCATCAGTGCATGGTGAAAGACTGTTTTTACTGTCATGAGATGCTCTGCTTCCGATGGGACGAAAAGCGAGTCTCTCATGCTTGGGTGCAAACCTCAATCTACGGTATAGCGTCACGACCATTGTTTGTCAGCAAGGTGAATTGCTCTCGCTTTACGCAGACACAGTCAAAATATCCGTCGACCCGCTCGTATCGACGCCGTCCTGCTCTTGCGTCCGCAGCCGCATCTGCTCGGTCAGCATCGCGATGAACGCACTCGTCGCTGAATTCAACGGCCGGCGCGGATGCGACACCGCCACTACCTGGCGGATCAGGCGCGGCGACACGATTGAATGCGCCCTCAGGCGTCCTTCGCTCAAGCCTCGGTGCACCGCAATGCGTGGCAGGATGGTCGCAAGCTGCGTTTGTTCCACCAGCTTGACTGTCGTCACCAGCGAGTCGATTTCGAACTTCGGCGCCAGGTCCACATCCTCGTGCTGCGCGAAGCTGTCGATGATGCCGCGCAGGCCGTGCTCGCGAGTCGGCAGTACCAGCGTCAGGCCAAGCGTCGAAATCTGGCGCAGCGAGAGTCGTTGGGGTAGGGCGGCGGCGTAGCTGGCGCTGGTGATCAACACCATTTCCTCGTCGACGATGTGCTCGACGTTGAGTGCCAGCTGGCGGCGCGGCTTGTTGATGATGGCCGTGTCGATCTGGCCGCCGGCGACCCAGTCGGACAGCGTCGCGCTGTAGCCGTCGGCCACGCGCACGTCGACATTCGGGTACTTGCTGGAGAAGGCAGTCAGCGTCTCGGTCAGTACGCCTTCGGTGATCGATGCGATCAGGCCGACATTTACGTGTCCGCTGATCTCGCCGTCGGTGCTCATCAGTTGCGTACGCGCATGGGTAAAGTCACGCATGATCGGTAGGAACAGGCGGTACATCTGGCGTGCGGCCGCGGTCGGAACCATGCCTTGCTTGGTTCGTTCGAACAGTTGCTGGCCCACCTCATCTTCCAGCTTGGCAATTTGCATGCTGAGCGCGGGCTGCACGATGTTCAGCCGGTGCGCGGCGCGGGTCACCGTTCCTTCTTCAAAGAGACAGATGAAGTATTGAACCTGGCGGAATTCCATGGCGGCCTTTCATTTGGGTATCTTGGCCATAGTATCACCAGTAGTGATGAACGGTGCAATCCGTTTTCCGGGTAAATGGCGTTTTTATGAGGTAGATTTTGTTGGAATCGCGATGTTGGAAACCTCATTTGCATAAGCATGAATGATATATGCGATCATTAAATATTATTTGATGTGATGTAGGGTGCTCTTTATACTTTTCGCAATCGCCGCTATTTTCAGCAGCGGTGCAGAAGAAGGGTTGGAGGACGACACCAGCATGCAGGATCTTGATCAGAAACGGCCTGGCACCGGCTTGAAGGTACGCGACGTTACGGCGTATGCCACATCGTTTCCCGTACCGCCGGAAGACCGCGTAACCCTTGGCGTCGGCCGGGCGATCAAGCGTGACGCAGTCGTCGTCAAGGTGACCACCGAATGCGGCTTGACCGGCTACGGGGAATCCCACCATGGCCGCGCTCATTCCACCATCGCGCACTTCATCAACAATTCGTTGCGTCCTTTCGTCGTCGGCCGGGACGCTGCCGATGTGACCGGCATCTGGAAGACCATCTACGCCCGCCAACTCTCGAGCATGGGCTTGGGGGCGGCCTGTGCGATGGCCATGAGCGGCATCGACATGGCGCTGTGGGACATCCGTGCGAAGGCAGTCGGTTGGCCGCTGTATCGCCTGCTCGGCGGCAGCGCCCACGCCATTCCAGCCTATGCCGGCGGCGTGGCCCTCGGCTGGCAGGAGCCGTCCGAACTGGTCGAGGAAGCTATGCGCCAGCGCGAAGCCGGGTTTCGCGCGCTCAAGCTGCGCCTGGGGGATACCGCCGCGAACGACATCGCGCGGGTGCAGGCGGTGCGCAAGGCGCTTGGCCAGGACATGGTGATCCTCGGCGACGCCAATACTGCCTACACCCTGGATACTGCGCGCGCCGTCATCCCGGCACTCGACGAATGTCGCGCCGGCTGGCTGGAAGAACCGTTCCCGCCACACGACTACCGCAGCTACGAGCTGGCACGTGGCTACGGCCATGTGCCGTTTGCGGCCGGCGAGAACCATTACACCCGCTTCGAATTCAATCCGCTTATCGAAGGCAGGGCAGTTACCGTGATCCAGCCCGACCTGTCGAAGGCAGGCGGCATCACCGAGGTCCTGCGCATTGCGGCAATGGCCTCGGCGCACAAGCTGCAGGTACACCTGCACACCTCGATGACCGGCATCAACATGGCGGTCACGGTACATGTGCTCGCCGCGCTCGAGAACCGCGGCTACTTTGAAGCCGACGTGTCCAAGAACAACCGCTTCCGCGATGAACTCGTGTCGACGCCGTTCAGGCTGAGCCCCGACGGCAGCGTCATGCCGCTCGACCAGCCCGGCATCGGTGTCGAGGTCGATGAGGATTTCCTGCTGGCCCACCCCGCCATCGAAGGGCCGGCCTACGTTTGATCACCCATTGCGATACCCGCCATGAACGCCGGTATCGAACATATCTGGAGACCTTCATGAATAAAGCAGTCCGCACTACTTTTGCCGCCGCCGTTATCGGAGGCGCCATGCTCTGCAGCGGTGCATACGCGCAGGGACAGGCATATCCCACCAAGCCGATCCGAATCGTTGTCCCGTACACGCCGGGCGGCTTCAATGACACGATGGCGCGCATCGTCGGCAAGAAGCTTCAGGATGCATGGGGCCAGCCGGTGATCGTGGACAACCGCCCGGGCGGCGGCACCATCATTGGCTCGGACCACGTCGCCAAGTCGGCGCCGGATGGCTACACCTTGCTGGTTGTTGGCTTCCCGCTGCCGGTCAACCAGTACCTGTACAAGAAGCTTCCTTACAACACGGCGAAAGATTTTGCTCCGATCATCCTTGGCGGCCAGTCGCCCAGCCTGATGGTGGTGAATGCCTCGTCGCCGTACAAGACTGCCAAGGATGTGGTTGCGGCGGCAAAGGCGAATCCCGGCAAGCTGAATTACGCATCGTCCGGCAACGGCACCTCCAACCATCTGATCATGTCCTACTTCATGAACGTGGCCGGCGTCGAGATGACGCAGATCCCGTACAAGGGTAGCGCGCCGATGGTCACCGCGCTGCTGGGCAATGAAGTTGACGTCAATTTCGACAATCTTCCGCACGTCCTGCCGCATTTGAAAGGCGGAAAGATGCGCGCGCTGGCCATCACCAGCGCGAAGCGTTCGCCGCTGGCACCCGAAGTGCCGACCGTGGCGGAACTTGGCTGGCCGGGGTTCGAAGTGCAGGTCTTCTACGGCTTTGCGGCGCCCGCGAACACGCCGCCTGAGATCGTCAACAAGCTCAATACAGAGATCAACAAGATACTTGTACAGGACGACGTGAAAAAATCCTTCCACGATGCCGGCGTCGAGCCGGTTGGCGGTTCGGTGCAACAGTTCGATACCTTCTTCCGAGAGCAGTCCGCCAAGTGGAGCAAGGTTATCAAGGACGCCAACATCAAGCCTGAGTAAGCCCGCTACACCATCCTTTCCGCCGCCCGGCATGTTGTCGGGCGGATCGTCCGTGCTCGCGGCTCATTCAAGGGAACATCGTGCATTCCATCATTCGTAACCCGCAGGACTTCTGGTCCGGGGTGATCTTCATCATTTTCGGGCTGGCGGCTGTCCTCATCGCCCGCGACTATTCCATGGGAACGGCGGGGCGCATGGGGCCGGCGTACTTTCCCACCTTTCTCGGCGCCGTCCTGGCCGTGATCGGCGCCGCTGCCGTCGTCCGCTCCATGATCACGCGCGGCGGCACCATCGGACGCTTCGCGGTCAGGGAGTTGCTGCTGGTGTCCGCTGCCGTCTTGTTCTTTGGCGTGCTGGTGCGCGGCGCCGGCCTGGCAATCGCGGTCGTCCTGGTCGTCATGGTGTCCGGTTACGCCAGCATCAAGTTCAAGGTCGGCCCCTACCTGCTGCTGGCGGTGGGCATGGCGGTATTCTGCTTGCTGATTTTCGTCAAGGCGCTCGGCCTGCCGATGCCCATGTTCGGGCCCTGGCTCGGTTTCTAAGGAGAACAGAACATGGA
>CBIHRW010000167.1:0-5174 GCA_966212545.1 uncultured Noviherbaspirillum sp. | reverse complement strand
CGGAGGTTCGACTCCTCTCATCAGCACCAAGAAAATCAAGGGCTTATGATCGTTTTCGGTCATAAGCCCTTTTGTTTTGGGCAAGATAAATTCAGTTTAAACACAGCAATGAACGTGGTCCGGTGTCTGCCTGCGCGATCTTCTTGCGCGACGGGTCGTAGAAATAGATGTTGCGCGGCTTCCCGTGCAATATCACGTCGGTGTCAGCAATTGCACGGACGTACGCAAGCCGTTCGCTCGGACTTGCCATGAAAAACTGCATTTCGACGACGAGATGGAATCCTTTTTCATAGCTGCGTCCTTCCTGGCGCCAGCCCGTGTGTTGAGCGCAGCTTCTGCCTTTGATTGCCCTCACTTCGCCGCCGGGTCAAAAGCGGATTGCTCTGTATGGACGGGCACATTTGATGAGGCGGTGTTCGCTGGTCGCGTTTCCGAGGGAAGTGGCAACGTACGACACGGATTCCCAAAGCTGCAAGCGCCGCGAATCTATCCGGTGGGGATAGTCGTCCGCATAACCCTCCAAGTCGAAATGCCACAGAGTCACTCATAAAAGCCGCCCTTTGCTTTGATTGATTGCAGTACATGTACCGTGGAGTTGTATGCATCAATTTGGGAATGGTGGATTTTATGATTTTCCAAATTGCAGCGCGTGCGCTGGTGCAAGCCTCCCGATTGAACTACGTCGAGTGCAGTGCAACACTCACCCTGCGCTTCTGCCAGACGCGGGTGCTTCTGCACATGGCCTTTCTGTTAATCCAGTATTCAGGCAGTACCCACTCCCATGCTTTCCCCTAGGTTCTCAGAAAGGTCTATAATATCCATTCACACATCTATTCACGTACATATTCACTTAAATGCCCCAGCATGCTGACGCTATCCGTATACGCTTGTTCGGTGGGCCTCAGTCGGCCCGCCAACTGGCCACCGGGCTTGGTATTAGCCAGCCGACCGTGTCGCGGGCATTGAGCGAACTCGGCGACGAAGTCGTACGGATTGGAACTGCGCAATCTATTCAATATGCTTTGCGCGACGCAATGCGCGGACTGCCTGACATTCCGGTCTATCGAGTTACAGCAGAAGGCCGAATCCGGGCGCTCGGAACACTAGTTCCAGTGCGTCCAGAGGGGTTTGTGATGCGGCAAGAGGATGGTGTGACGCAGCACAGTGAAGGCCTGCCGTGGTGGCTGTTCGACATGCGTCCTCAAGGATTTCTTGGTCGGGTGTACGCTGCCCGACATGGGCCTGAACTTGATCTTCCAGAAAGGCTCGTCGACTGGACCGACACTCACGCAATGAGGGCGCTGCTTGCGCATGGCCATGATGTGACGGGGAATCTACTGCTGGGTGACTCTGCGAGAGATCGTTTTCTTGCCGCTCCAGTTCCTGAACCGATCACGGAGGAATTGAAGGCCGCTGAATATGCCCGGCTCGCGCTTGAAGCTGCACGTGGTGAGATACCTGGATCGTCGGCCGGCGGTGAGCAGCCAAAATTCACGGCCTTCGCCATGACGGTGGATGGTCCACGGCAAGTAATCGTGAAGTTTACAGAATTGGAGGAAGGTCCCGTAACTGAACGCTGGCGTGATCTGTTGCTCGCTGAACACCTCGCATTGGAAACATTGTGCGCGGCCGGCATTCCTGCGGCCAAGACGGAGATATTTGACCATGGCGGGCAGCGCTTCCTTGAGGTTGAACGGTTTGAACGAATCGGTGAAATGGGACGACGCGCGCTGATCTCTTTGGCGGCGCTTGATGCTGAATTTGTTGGGGCTGGAGCCAGCAGCTGGCCAATCATTGCGCATCGGCTTGCTGCTGGTGGTCAAATCCGTTTAGATGCAGCGGACGGCGCGGAGCTCCTGTGGGCTTTCGGCATACTGATCGGGAACTCTGACATGCATACCGGCAACCTGTCATTTGTTTCCGAGCACGGCCGTCCTTACAGTATTGCGCCGGCCTATGACATGACGCCAATGGCCTTCGCGCCTCGAAGAGGGGGTGGGCTTCCTGATGCCATCTCCGAAGCGACAATTCACGCCAGTGTAACCAACGAAAATTGGCGGCGCGCAGAAGAACTGGCGCGCATTTTTCTCACTAAGGTCAAGGCGGCAGGCTTCAGCCAACGATTCCGGCCCTGCATCGATGCGCTTGAACAACACATCAACGCGGCCAGCGTAAAGATCGGACGGTTAGGATAATTCGTCACCGCGTGCAGGCGAGAGTCGAATGTAGCTCATTGCCACCTTGCAGATCTAAAGCTGTTGATTTTGAAGCCAGGTTTTGGCCGAGGTTCGACTCCTCTCATCAGCACCAGAAATTGAAAAAGGGCTCACGATCGTCTTCGATCGCGAGCCCTTTGCTTTTGGAGGGCCGATTTGTATGCTCGGTAGCCGACTGCTTCTGGCATCCGTGTTTCAACACATGATCTGACGCAAGGCAGGAATGCGAGGAAACCTTGCCCCTAGTGCAGAACGCCGCTAAACGATGCGGTCTCGAGAGCGGCCTTCTGGTCCTCGTCACCTTCCTGCACAGGCAGCTGCAATTCCACGTGCTTCCCCTTGATACTATTCCGATACATTGCGGCCCCGAGGAGAAGCAGCTTTTGCAGGTCCTGCGGAGTAATACGGGATTGCATGTCGTCGATCGCAGCGGCATAGACTTCGGCCACGCAAATCGGATCGATGTCCTCGGTTTCAACTTGCGTCATAAAGGCAAGGATTTCTGATCTATCCATAGTGCGTCTCCGGCGGTTGTTCATATGCTCAATCCTTTAATCTGCACTATCCGGGCGGCACTGCCCGACAAATGCAGTGTCAATGTCGCGGGCGACAAGAAGGCGCACGTTACTTATCTGGGGCAGACGCGGATCACGTCTTCGATCTGGTGAGGGCGACATGCCCAAGTATCGACTGGATGAGAAAACATGTGATCACGTTCGAATGCTGTCCGCATTCTTAAGCACGGCGCAAGCAGTTTTATCTGCCGCTTGCATAAACGTACATCCTCTCGATTGGGCTACGGGACACCCTGATGGTTCCATGTGCGTTCTGCCTTTGCACCAAGGATGCCGCCACCAAGGTAGTGGTGCGGCCAAAATGAAGAAAGCCCGTCACTGACGGGCTTTCATTTTTCCAGGGGCAGCTTTTGCGATCCAGCCTATCTGGAAGGTATCGCCGGCGTCATTTGCGCGAGCCCATGCTATCTGCATGGTGCCGCGGTCAATGACGCTTTATCGGGCGGCCGCTGAAGGCCTGCTCGCCGTAAGGCAAGCAGTAAGAAAACGATACATTAAATGGGTCGAATATTCGTTGCCTTGGCGCCCTTGGGGCCAGTGCCGCGCTCGAACGATACGCGCTGGTTTTCGGCCAGGCTCTTGAAGCCGTTCGACTGAATGTCCTGGAAGTGAGCGAAGAGATCGTCACCGCCCTCATCGGGTTTGATGAAGCCGAAGCCTTTTGCATCGTTGAACCATTTAACGGTACCAGTTTGTGTAGACATGAATTTTCCCTTTCGAGGTGAGGAGGCAGCTTGCGCTGGATATACACTCGGAACCAAGAGATACGACCGAAAGGAATCAGACAGGAATGGCTCTGGAGAAAGAGCAATACGGGAACGAGACCAACAAAGACGACGACTTGATGCAAGTGTGGAAGGCCACTATACATGCAAAAGGCGCCGGCGTCTAATACTATCGAAACTTATTTTCAGGTGCGCCCGGGCAATGCCAGGCAGGCTGATGACATGTGCGGAGTTTCTGTGCCTGGGGCATGCGTACGTTATGGCAACCTTTGCCTCGTCGCGCCGTCGTTCAGTCCGCGTTCCAAGCCTTGGTAAGGCCGGTTCAGACGGAGCCGTTGCTTCATTTGACGCAAGCTCCGTTTGTCCGTTCGACGAGCACGGATGTATTTCGCGTGCCTCGAGCAACGGTGTTCCGCTTACCCGTCCTCAAAACATGCAGCTGCCGGCAGGATGTGCATCAGGGTGGGCATGCAGGAAACGGTGTATAGTCGGATATGACGGTGACGCCGGCTTCCGGCATTAAGCATGCCGCCGACGGACATTCAATCCGCCCCTGCATCCTCCTGCCTTCATTCTCGCCTGGCCGCTTGCGTGAAAGAGACGCTGCCGTTGAAAACACGCATGGCATTAAGCATCGCGGCCTGGCTATGACCAACCGAAACAGTGGCATTCATCGAAGGAAAAATTATGAACGCATTGCCTCAACCCGGACTCACCACCGAGGGCGTGACCTTTACGGTCGTTGTTGATTCGGTCAGGCATGATTGCCTGATCACATCCCAGGCACTGCAAGGGCTCAGCGCTTTTCAGCGCGATGAGGCGGACGTCGACATCATGGAAATCTTTCACGCCTTTGAAGCGAATATTAACGGCGTCGCTCGCAGGTTGGTAGCAGCCGGCGTTGCTGGTTCTCCGCTGGTCATGCGGCCGGAAACGTTTCGTCTGCCGCGCGCCAGATAACTGGCGTCGGGCGCGGCGGTGGCCGCTTCCGGCCGACGCTCATCTATGATGCATCTGGTTGTGCGGAAACATTCTTCCGCGATCCTGAAGGCATGGCCCTCTACCGCTCCATGGCGGTGGTGGAGAAATGATGTCCGGCATCGGCGGTGGTGCTAGCGCATATGTGATATAGTGTGTCGTCCGATGGCAGATTGTCCGTTTGGACGGAGTCGAGTGTTCGATTCCGCCTCTTCCTGTTCCCCGGTCGTGCAAAATTTGCGGCATTGAGTGCGCGGCCCAACTTCATCGTTCATCGTCGTTACGCGCCGGCACCATTGTGCTGCCTTCCGACGTTCTCGCGCCAGCTTGTTCATTCCAAGGCGAGCCCGGCACTTTATAACTATTTTTGCGACCGGCGCTTGTGCGTCGTCAGTGAAGAATGCCTGGGCCAACCGGTTCCTGGCAAAGCCTCTTGCTGAGTGTCCGGGAGCAAACCTGATATCGGATAAAACCATGGCTAAAGAAGAACTCCTTGAAATGAACGGACTTGTTACCGAAGTCCTTCCTGACTCGCGCTTCCGTGTGGATCTGGAAAATGGTCACCAGTTGATTGCCTACACATCCGGAAAGATGCGCCAGCACCACATCCGTATCCTGGCCGGAGACAAGGTGTCGATAGAGATGTCCCCCTACGACCTCAGCAAAGGCCGCATTACTTT
>CBIHRW010000166.1:0-5209 GCA_966212545.1 uncultured Noviherbaspirillum sp. | reverse complement strand
TAGGCGTCGAACTTCCGGTTGGTCTTCCAGCCGAATCCGGTGTTTTCCTGGTCGTACTTCACATCCTTGCCGTTGGTCTTGACCCAGCCCATCACATACAGCGGCTGCTGGACCTGGTGGTCGCCGGCGCGCATTTCGATTTCGCCGTTCAGGCCCTTGACCTTCATGCCTTCCATCGCGACGGCGACTTTCGCCGGTTCGGCCGATTTCGCCGTCTTGATCGCTTGTCCCAGCAGCGCGACCGCGTTGTAGATGCCCGGCACGATGAAGTCTTCGTTGAATTTCTTCTTGTGTGCCTCGACGAATTCCTTTCCGGAGAAGGTTTCGTTGTTCACATGCCATGACGAGATGCTCTTCACACGGTCGACGCCGCTCTCGCCCATGACCGTCGAAATGCCGATCGAGGACACCCAGCCGTTGTAGATGTTGATCGCCACGCCGGACTCCTTGAGTGCCTTGACCAGCAAGGCGAAGTCATTGCCCCAGTTGCCGGTGTAGATCGTGTCGGCGCCCGATGCCTTGATCTTGGCGACGTAAGGCGTGAAATCCTTGACCTGTCCGAGCGGATGCAGGTCGTCGCCGACGATTTGCACGTCCGGCCGCTTGCGCTTGATGTACTCCTTCATCGCCCGCTGGTTCTGGTGTCCGTATGCGTAGTTCTGGTGGATCAGGTACAGCTTCTTGATGTTGCTGTCCTTTTCCATGAAGGTGGTCAGCGCCTCCAGCCGCATGTCGGTGTTGGCATCGAAGCGGAAATGCCAGAAGCTGCACTTGCTGTTGGTCATGTCCGGGTCCTGCGCCGCGTAATTCAGGAAAACGATTTCCTTGCCCGGATTGCGCTCGTTGTACTTGTTGATGGCGTCCAGCAGGGCCAGCGCGACGCCGGAACCCACGCCCTGGGCGATGTAACGGTGGCCGTGGTCAATCGCGGCCTTCAGTTGCACCAGCGCTTCCTGCGGACTGCCCTTGTTGTCGAGGGCCTCGACTTCAAAGGTGGTGTCGCCTGCCCATTTACCGCGGTTGGCAGCTTCCGCGACGGTCTGGAAATGCTTGAACATCGCCTGCCCGGAGGCAGCAGCCGACCCGGACAGTGGTTCGATCACGGCGATTCTCACGGTGTCGGCGAACGCAAGCGTCGTTTGGAACGCGGCCGCCAATAGCACGGATGCAGCAAGCCCAGGCCGGACGCACCGGCGCACATCGATCTTCATTCCTGTCTCCTTCGTTACTGTATTTTTTGGGATGCGCTATGGATGAAGTGCGCGTAACGATAGATTGTTCGCTCCGGCTTCAGATGGCAATTCGCGATTCCGGAAGCCGGGGTTAGACATGGCTTAACCGTTTCGGCGATGAATTTCCCGAACTGCCCGATCAGCTGACTGCGCGCTCCTGTCCTCGCCAGAAGGGCTCGCGCAGCACGGTCTTGAGGACCTTCCCGGCTGCCGACAGCGGCAGCTCGGCCTGGAACTGCACGCTCTTGGGGCACTTGTACCCGGCAATCAGGGTGCGGCAGTGATCGCGGATTTCCTCGGCGGTCGCGCTCATGCCCGGCTTTAGCACGATGACCGCATGCACGCTTTCGCCCCATTCCTTGCTGGGTATGCCTACCACGGCGCAGGCGGCAACGGCGGGGTGCTGCCCGATCGCGTTCTCGACTTCCGCCGAATAGACGTTCTCGCCGCCGCTGATGATCATGTCCTTCATGCGGTCGACGACGTAGATGTAGCCGTCCTCGTCCATCCAGGCGCCGTCGCCGGTGTAGAACCAGCCGTCGCGCAAGGCGGCCGCCGTTTCCTTCGGCTTGTTCCAGTATCCCTGCGTGATGTTCGGGCCGCGCACGACGATTTCGCCGACCGTGTTGCGCGGCACCTCGCGGCCGTTCTCGTCGACGATGCGAATCTCGACGCTGTATGCCGCTCTCCCGGCGGCGCGCAGCTTGCCGCGCTTGCGTCCTTCCACTGTGTGGTTTTCGGGCAGGTTCAAGGCCACCACGGGCGAGGCTTCCGTCATCCCGTAGGACTGCATGAATTCCACGCCCGGCAACACGTCCAGGGCGCGGTCCAGCACCGCCTCGGGGATCGGCGATGCGCCGTAGACAATCCGTTTCAGGCTGTCGACGCGGTATTCCTTGAACGATGGATGGTCCAGCAGCATCTGGACCATGGTCGGCACCAGCATCATGTGGCTGATCCGGTTTTGCTCGATGCATGCCAGGACCGCCTGGGGATGGAAGGACGGCAGGAAGACATTGGTACCGCCGACGATGCCATGGGTCACCAGGCCGCCGAGCCCGGCGACGTGGAACATTGGCGCCACGTGCAGGGTGACCGCATCCCCGGGAATCGGCAGTTCCGCGATGCGGGCGACCGACGATGCCCACAGGTTCAGGTGGGTCAGCATCACGCCCTTGGGGAAACCGGTCGTGCCACCGGTGTAGCAGATCACCGCCAGATCGCTGTCATTGCAGCGCACGTCCTCCACTGGCTCTGATGCTGCCAACAAGGTTTCGTAGTCCAGCATCTCGGCCGGCGCTTCCTTCTCGCCGAAGTGGATGACCGTGCGCAGCGCCTTCGCCTTCTGGCGGATCTGCCCGGCCAGCGTGACGAAGGTATCGTCGACGATCAGTACCGACGTATCGCAATCGTTCATGGAATAGATGACTTCCGGAACGCTCCAGCGCGTGTTGATCGGGTTGGCGACGGCGCCCAGCCACCAGATGGCGTAGAAGCTTTCGGCGTAGCGATCGGCGTTCAGCGCCAGGATGCCGACGCGGTCGCCGGGGCGCACGCCCTGTTGCCGCAGCGCGCCGGCCAGGCGCGCCACGCGATCGATGTACTGGGCGAAGGTCTGCCTTCTTTCACCGAAAATCGTGGCCGTGGCATGCGGATGCTGCTGCACGGCCCGGTGCAATCCTTGTGTCAGGGACATGGTTGTTCTCCTGGAGGTCGATATCGGTATCGGGATCAGGCTACCAGACGTTTTGCGCGCTGGTATTCCTCCTTGAGACGCGCGACCACTTCGGCTGTCGGCAGGTTGTCGTTGATGTTGCCCACGCCCTGCCCTGCTCCCCAGATTTCCTTCCACGCCTTCGGCTTGGCCTTCTGGCTGTCGAAGTTCATCTTGGACGCATCCGCGTGCGGCAGGTTGTCCGGATCCAATCCGTTGCGCACGATGCTCGGCTTCAGGTAATTGGCATGCACGCCGGAGAAATACGGGGTATGGACAATGTCCGTGGCAGTGGAGTCGATAATCATCTGCTTGTACTCATCGGCTGCATTCGCTTCATGCGTGGCGATGAAGCGCGTTCCGATGTAGGCGAGGTCGCATCCCATGGCCTGCGCAGCAAGGATCGCACTGCCGTTGGTGATGCTTCCAGACAGGGCCAGCGTGCCGTTGTAGAAGCGGCGCACTTCGTTGACCAGCGCAAAGGGGCTGAGCGTGCCCGCATGGCCGCCTGCGCCGGCGCACACCAGGATCAGGCCGTCCACGCCGGCTTCCAGCGCCTTCTCCGCATGACGGACGCTGATCACATCGTGCAGCACGATGCCGCCGTAGCTGTGGACCTGCTTGACGATGGTGTCCGGGAGTTTCAGCGAGGTGATGATGATCGGCACCTCGTGCCGGATGCACACCTCCATGTCCTGCTCCAGGCGGGCATTCGAATGATGCACGATCTGGTTCACCGCGAACGGTGCAACCTTGCGCTCCGGATGCGCTGCCTGGTAGTCGGCCAGTTCGCGCTTGATGCGCACGACCCATTTCTCGAACTCGTCCTGCGGACGGGCATTGAGCGCCGGGAAGGAGCCGACAATGCCTGCGCAGCACTGGGCGATCACCAGCTCGGGACTGGATACGATGAACAGCGGCGAGGCGACGACGGGAAGTTCCAGCTTGCCTTGCAGTTGTACGGGTAATGCCATGATCGGTTCTCCTGATGATTCTTGTTGAATGCTTGTATGTCGCGGCAGGTGGCTTGTCACGCAGCCTGGTACATCGTGACCACGCAGGCGCCGCCCAGACCGAGGTTGTGCTGCAGCGCCGTGCGCGCCCCTTCGACCTGGCGCGCGCCGGCCTGGCCGCGCAGATGCCAGACCAGTTCGGCGCACTGCGCCAGTCCGGTGGCACCCAACGGATGTCCTTTCGACAACAGGCCGCCGGAGGGGTTGGTGACGACCTTTCCACCGTAGGTGTTGTCGCCGTCGAGGATGAACTTCTCGGCCGTGCCCTCCGGCGTCAGGCCGAGGCCTTCGTAGGTGATCAGCTCGTTGGCGGTGAAGCAGTCGTGCAGCTCGACCACGTCGATGTCTTCGGGGCCGACGCCGGCCGCCTCGTACACCCGGCGCGCGGCTTCGCGCGTCATGTCGTAACCGACCACCTTGCGCATGTCGCGCTCGTCGAAGCTGCTGTTGCGGTCGGTCGTCATCGCCTGTGCAACGATCCGGACCCGCATATCGAGGCCATGTTTCTCGGCGAACTGGGCGGAACAGACGATGGCCGCGGCGGCGCCGCAGGTCGGCGGGCAGCATTGGTAGCGCGTGAGCGGATCGAAAATCATCGGCGATGCGAGGATCTGTTCCTCGCTCAGCTCTTCCCTGAACAGCGCGAACGGGTTCTTTGCCGCATGACGGCGCGCCTTGACCGCGATCTTGGCGAAGGTCTCGGGCCGGGTGCCGAACTCCATCATGTGCGTCCGCCCTGCCCCGCCGAACAGTTGCGCGGCGCGCGGCAATGCTTCATCGTAGCCCTGGATGTCGGTCATCGCCTTGATGAAGTTCGCCATCGGCGCCGGGCGATCGGTATAGGCGGATTTCAGCGCGCCCGGCGTCATCTGCTCGAAGCCGAGCGCGAGCGCGCATTCGACCATGCCGCTTTCGACCGCCTGCCTGGCCAGGAACAGCGCGGTGGAACCGGTGGCGCAATTGTTGTTCACGTTGATGACCGGGATGCCGGACAGACCCACGCCATAGACCGCGGCCTGCCCGCAGGTGGAGTCGCCGTACACGTAGCCGACATAGGCCTGTTCCACCAGGCCGTAGTCCAGTCCGGCGTCGCGCAGCGCCTCCTTCGCGGCCCTGGCGCCCATCACATGATAGGAATCGCTGGCACCGGGTTTGGTGAACGGGATCATGCCGACGCCGGCGACGTGCACTTTGCGATTCATGAGTGTTTTCCTGTGAAGGCGGTACGTGCATGCATTCTCTTGAACGGG
>CBIHRW010000165.1:0-5268 GCA_966212545.1 uncultured Noviherbaspirillum sp. | reverse complement strand
GAAGCTTCGTGACCGGCGCGGTCATTCCGGTCGACGGCGGCAGCTCGCTGCACGGCGGGCGTGATTACGCGGATGCGTACAAGGCGCAGGCGGCGAAGCTGCGATGAGCGACAGACGTCCCATCTTATGCCGAAGCAGGCGGGGAAACACGTTGGAAGAGGCAACCGGCCTGCCCCCGTCGTCCTCGCGAAGGCGGGGACCCATGCTGGGTTCACTCGAGAACCGGGCTTATGGGTCCCCGCCTTCGCGAGGACGACGGGGAGAGAAGGTCGCAAGATCGGCATCGGTACCCGCACGCAGGCGTCACGGTTATATTGAACAGCAGGTAGGGCGGATGAGCGAAGCGTTATCCGCCGCAACGGTCATCACACACGGTGGAAGGCGCTTCGCTTTTCCGCCCACCATAGCAGGAGAGTAACAATATGTCAGCGCAGGAAACCAATCAGGAAACCGGCATCGAAGCCGCATACCAGAAGGCGCTCGACGCCGGGCGTTTTCAGATCCAGCACTGCGCCTCGTGCGGCAGGCATGTGTTCTATCCCCGCGAGTCGTGCCCGCATTGCGGCGGCGCCTCGCTGGCATGGGTCGAACCGAAAGGAGAGGGCACGGTGCATGCCGCCACCACCGTGAGGCGTAAACCCGACGCAGGTGGCGATTACAACGTATCCCTGATCGACCTCGATGAGGGCGTTCGCATGATGAGTCGCGTGGAAGGCGCACCGGAGGCGGTACGCATCGGGCAACGCGTGCGTGCGCGGGTCGTGGTGAAAGAGGGGCGCGGCGTCGTCGTGTTTGATGCAGAGGCAGGCAAGGGAGAACAGACATGAGTGCGGGATTGCGTGCATTGCGTACGTTACGTGGCTCGGCGGCAATCGCCGGCGTGGCAACCTTCGGCTTGGGCGAAGCGCATGGCTTCACCGATATGGAGCTGCTCGCGCGCTCGGCGCGGGCCGCGGTGGCCGACGCCGGGCTGAAGATGAGCGATATCGACGGCATCTGCACGGCCAGCGCCAGTGCAACCATGTGGGCGATGCCGGTCATTGAATACCTCGGCATCCGGCCAAGTTTCATCGACAGCACGATGCTGGGCGGTTCCAGCTTCGTTGCGCACCTGATGCCGGCGATGCTGGCGCTGCAATCCGGGCAGTGCAACGCCGTGCTCGTCTGCTACGGCAGTGCGCAGCGTACCGCCACCTTCGGGCGCAAGGAAGTCGTCGCCAGCCGCCGCTTCCTCGACCCGCAGCCGTATGAAATGCCTTACGAGCCGATGTTGCCGCTGTCCGCCTATGCACTGGTGGCATCGCGCTACATGCACGAGTTCGGCGCCACGCGCCGCCATCTCGCCGAAGTGGCGGTGGCGGCCCGCGCATGGGCGGAAATGAACCCGGAAGCCTTCATGCGCGATCCGCTGAGCATCGACGACGTGCTGGCGGCGCGCATGGTGTCCGATCCGCTTTCCGTGCGCGATTGCTGTCTGGTGACCGACGGCGGCGGCGCGTATGTGCTGGTGCGCGCGGATCGCGCGAAGGACCTGTCGAAGAAGCCGGTCTATGTGCTGGGTAACGGCACCGCGGTATGGAACCGGCAGGTTTCGTCGATGCATGACCTGACCGTGACGGCCGCTTCCCAGTCCGGCAAGGCCGCCTATGACATGGCCGGTCTGGCAGCGAAGGATGTGGACGTGGCGCAGCTGTACGACGCCTTTACGATCAATACGCTGCTGTTCCTGGAAGACCTCGGTTTCTGCAAGAAGGGCGAAGCGGCCGCCTTCGTCGAAAACGGCGGCATTGCGCCGGGCGGCCGCCTGCCGGTCAACACCAACGGCGGCGGATTGTCGTGCGCGCATCCCGGCATGTATGGCATCTTTACCATCATCGAGGCGGTGCGCCAGCTGCGCGGCGAGTGCGGCGACCGTCAGGTCAGGGATGCAAAGATTGCCCTGGCGCACGGCAACGGCGGCACGCTGTCGAGCCAGTCGACCGCGATTCTCGGCACAGCAGAAGCACTCTAATCAAACCAGCAGACAGGAAACGATCATGATTCGCGACCAGGAAATGTTGAACACCTTCTTGAACACCGTCAGCCGCTTCGTGCGCGAGCGTCTGGTGCCCGCCGAGCAGATCGTCGCGGAAACCGACGAAATCCCGGAAGACATCGTTGCCGACATGAAGGAAATCGGCCTGTTCGGCCTGACGATTCCGGAAGAGTACGGCGGCCTCGGCCTGACGATGGAAGAGGAAAGCCTGGTCATGTTCGAGATGGGCAAGACGTCGCCGGCGTTCCGCTCGCTGTTCGGCACAACAGTCGGCATCGGCTCGCAAGGCATCCTGATCGATGGCACGCAGGAACAGAAGGAGAAATACCTGCCGCGCCTTGCCACCGGCGAGGCGATCGCGTCCTTCGCACTGACGGAACCGGAGGCCGGGTCGGACGCCGCGTCCTTGCGCACGACCGCAGTCCGCGACGGCGACTATTATGTGGTCAACGGCACCAAGCGGTTCATTACCAATGCGCCGCACGCCAGCATGTTCACCCTGATGGCACGAACCAATCCCGAGGACAAGGGTGCGGGAGGCGTCTCAGCGTTCATCGTGGAAGCGGATACGCCCGGCATCACCATCGGCAAGTACGACAAGAAGATGGGGCATCGCGGCGCGCATACTGCGGACGTGATCTTCGAGAACTGCCGCGTGCCGGCGAAGAACATCATCGGCGGCGTCGAAGGCAAGGGCTTCAAGACCGCGATGAAGGTGTTGGAGAAAGGGCGCATCCACATCGCCGCAATTGCGGTTGGCGTGGCCGAACGCATGCTGGACGATGCGTTGAAGTATGCGATCGAACGCAAGCAGTTCGGCCAGCCGATCGCCGAATTCCAGTTGATCCAGGCCATGCTCGCGGACAGCAAGGCGGAACTGTATGCGTCGAAGTGCATGGTACTCGATGCCGCGCAGCGCCGTGACCGCGGCGAGAATGTCAGCACCGAAGCATCCTGTTGCAAGATGTTTGCCACGGAAATGTGTGGCCGTGTCGCCGATCGCGCCGTCCAGATCTTCGGCGGGGCAGGGTACATGTCGGAATATGGCATTGAGCGCTTCTACCGCGACGTTCGCCTGTTCCGCATCTACGAGGGATCCACGCAGATCCAGCAGATCGTCATTGCGCGCAACATGGTGCGCGAGGCGATGCAATGAAACTGGTGACGCTCGAGGCCGCCCGCGGCTCTGATCACCGACATGAACCGGGGCCGCACGAATTCCGCCTCGACAATCCCGCGCTGGAGAGCATTGGCGTCCGGATAACATGCTGGCGTGAAGATTACGTTGAGCTCGAAATGCCTGTTGTGCCGACGATGCTCAACCGCAGCGGTGTGGTGCATGGCGGCACCATCTGCACGCTGCTCGATGCCGCCACCGGATACTCCGGCCTTTACTCACCTCCCGGCGCACCTGCACTGCATGCGGTCACGCTGTCGCTGACCTCGAACTTTATGAGCAATGGAGCAGGCAGGAGTTTGATGGCCAGGGGGACGGTCGACCGGCGAGGACGTTCGATCTACTTCTCTCACGCCGAAGTCTGGCTGGATGACGAATTGCTCGTCGCGACAGGTGTCGCGACGATGAAATACCTGAAGTAAGCTGTTATTAAGCTGTTATTTGGCCGACGCCTTCGCATCCGCGACAAGAAGATCCACCAGTTCGCGGGCGAAACCGGGCAAGCTCTCAAGATCGCGCACGCAGATGATCAGGTTGCGTGATGCCCACTCGTTCGTCAGGCTGATGATCTTGAGCTCCAGGCTCTTCGCATGCCGCCGCGCCGCCGACTCCGGGAGGATGCCGATCCCCACATTCGCCTCGATCATTCGGCAGACGGAGTCGAAATTGCTCACTTGGATGCGCGTCTTCAGTGACTTGCTGAGCGGGCCCGCGGCCTGTTGTACAAAGGACTGAATCACGCTGCCTTCGTAGAGGCCGATATAGTCATACTCGAGCGTGTCGGTGAAATCGATCTCGCTATGTTTTGCCAACGGATGATTGATTGCGGTCGCAAGTACCAGCCTGTCCTTCCGATACGGTATAACTTCCAGTCCTTCCGTGCGCACACTTCCAGCCGCAATGCCAATGTCGGCGATGCCTTCACTGACCGCGCGCACGACGTCCGTGCTGAGATGCTCGCGAAGATCGATATTCACGTCCGGATGCGCGACGAGGAAATTGCGCAGCATCGCCGGCAGGAATTCGGCGGTTGCCGTTGTGTTCGCAAAAATCCGCACATGCCCCTTGATGCCTTGCGCATATTCTTGCATGTCCCCACGCAGGTTTTCCAGCTGCCGCAATACCTGTCGCGCATGATGCAGCAGCGCCTGTCCCGGCGGACGCAGCGTGATGCCGTTGGTATCACGATTGATCAGCTTGGTGCCGATCGAATCCTCGAGATTCTTGATGCGCACGCTGGCCGCAGGCAAGGACATGTGTGCGCGTACGGCAGCGCGGGTCAGACTGTTTTCCTCTGCAATGTAGACGAACAGTCGCAAGTCGGTGAGATCGAAGTGGATGGCCATGGAGTGCTGCGTGTGCCTGTTTGAAATGATGGGGCGACCGGTTAAGCGACGCCTAACGTTCGCTTCGCGAAATAACAATTGTCGCTTGTGTGCAGATTGTTCATCCTACCAAAAATTCGATGCAGTAGCGAAGGTTCGTGCAGGCCGAGGCAGTGTAGAGCTTGGGGACTGACCCGACACGGCCTCGACAATAGTGAAGTCCCAACCAAAGAGAAATCATGTCCCGAATGCGCGCAAAGATGCCATGGATAGTGAGCCAGCTTGCAAGCCTTGCGGGTGCCATGCGGGCGCGTCCGGGTGTTGAAAAGAACAGTGTTCCTGTTAGAGCGGGCGACTGTCGGGAGGTAAGGGCGACCGAGATATATGACCTCCTTGTTTCCGAAGTGGCAGCACGTCGAGCCAAAGGCGAATCGTTTGCAGCAATTGCGGCCGATTTGAATAGAAGAGGCGTGCGCGGTCGCCATGGCGCCCGTTTTTATACGTCAAGCGTACGTGCGTTACTCATATCAGCTCATCAGTCACGTTGACTGACTTGATTCCGGCAAGCGGCGCGATCGCCAGGGCTGGCCAACGTATAACGTATAGGGACTGGGCCTCCCCTTGAAGGGGAGGGAACCCGTGGCAAATTCGTCTCCCAAGCTAACGCCTCCTGAGTAACACGACGTGCCAATGAGGCCGGCCTTTGGCTAACTGGGTAAAGCCGCAGATGC
>CBIHRW010000164.1:0-5339 GCA_966212545.1 uncultured Noviherbaspirillum sp. | reverse complement strand
GGAAAGCTCGGCGATATCGTAGCCGGCAAAGGTGACGGCAAGCGATTCGGGGCGCAGTCGCTTGCCGTGGCAAAGCGGGCATTCCTTGCCGACCATGTACTGCGAAACCCGTTTTTTCATGGACGGGCTTTCCGTGTTGGCAAAGGTATCCAGCACATACTTGCGCGCGCTGGTGAAGGTGCCTTGATAGCTGGGCGTTTCCTTGCGCTTCAAGGCATCTTTTACTTCATCCCGGTTGAAACCGGCATAAACGGGCACCACCGGCTGATCTTCGGTAAACAGGATCCACTTGCGGTCCTTCTTGGGCAAGTCGCGCCAGGGAATGTCAATGTCATAGCCAAGCGTCGTCAGGATGTCGCGCAGGTTCTGTCCATGCCACGCCGGAGGCCAGGCAGCAATCGCGCGTTCCCGGATCGTCTTGCTATCGTCCGGCACCATGGATTGCTCCGTGACTTCATACACGCGTCCCAGCCCGTGACAGGTGGGACAGGCGCCTTCCGGCGTATTCGGAGAAAACGATTCCGCATACAGGATCGCCTGGCCTTTCGGATAATTGCCGGCGCGCGAGTACAGCATGCGCAAGGAGTTGGACAGGGTCGTGACGCTGCCTACGGATGAGCGGGTAGTTGGCGCTCCGCGCTGCTGTTGCAGAGCGATGGCGGGAGGGAGCCCTTCGATGCTGTCCACTTCCGGGACGGGCATTTGATGGAAAAGACGGCGAGCATAAGGAGAAACCGATTCCAGATAGCGTCTTTGCGCTTCCGCGTAGAGCGTGCCGAATGCCAGGGAAGATTTGCCCGAGCCGGAGATGCCGGTAAATACCACAAGCGCATTACGGGGAATCTCAAGGTGCACATCTTTCAGATTGTGTTCTCGTGCGCCACGAATCTGCACAAAACCGTCTACATGCGTCTCTGAGTTCCCATTTTTATCCAAGCCACCGCTTCTGCTCATCTACGATTTCCTGGTGGTAGCAGGCTCAGCCATTGGGCGTTGCCGAACATTCCTGACCCATTAATAAATATTCACTAATATGACTCTAAGAAACATGGAATAGTTCGATTTTGCCGCGACCGGAAAGGCATGAACCTTCCGAGAGCAGGATGTCGAAAGAATGATTGTTCGCTTCCGTCTGACAAACTGTACTCGACAACGAGGAGAAGAGCATGAGCGCTGCTGCCCCGCAATTGTTTTCCGACGAACCGGTCGGTGCGCTGGAGACCGTGGCGCTGTTCGACGGCGCGATGCCTACCGGCGTGACGATCTCACGGCAAGGTCGCATCTTCATCAACTTTCCCAAGTGGGGCGACGATGTGCAATTCACAGTCGCTGAACTGCGCGCAGGCAAGCCGGTAGCCTATCCGGATGCGGCTTTTAACCGTACCGACCCCAACGATCCCGCCGCGGCACTGGTCTCCGTGCAGAGCGTCGTGATCGATCCGGCCGACCGGCTCTGGATCCTCGATACCGGCAGCCCCATGTTCCAGCCGACGCAATACGGCGGCCCCAAACTTGTCTGTGTCGATCTCACTACCGATAAGGTAGTGCGCAAGATCCTGCTGCCGCCGGACGTCGCCCTGCCCACCACCTACCTCAACGACGTGCGCTTCAATCTGCAGCAGGGCAAGGAGGGCATGGCCTTTATCACCGACTCCTCGGATAAGGGACCGAACGGCATCATCGTCGTCGATCTCGCCTCGGGCGATAGCTGGCGCCGGCTGCATGACCATCCGTCCACCAAGCCGCTGGAAATGCACGAGTTCCTGCCGGTGGTCGAGGGACGGCCCTTCCTGCAGCAACTGCCGGACGGCACGGTCAAGCCCGGCCCGGCGATGGGCACCGACGGCATTGCCATCAGCGCAGATGGGATGCGTCTCTTCTATTGCCCGCTGGGCAGCCGCAACTTGTATAGCGTGTCGACCGCGGCGCTGATTGACCGGTCGAAGAGCGACGCCGACGCGGCGACGACGGTGATCGACGAGGGGGACAAGGGCGGCGCCTCAGACGGCCTGGAATCGGATGCCGCTGGCTGCATCTACGCCACCGACTATGAACATAACGCGGTGCTGCGCCGCAAGCCGGACGGCAGGTGGGAAACCGTCGTCCACGATGCGCGCCTGCTCTGGCCGGACACGATGTCGGTCGGGGCGGACGGCTATTTGTACGTGACCGCGAATCAGTTGCATCGCCAGGCGCGTTTTCACGGTGGGCAGGATCTGCGGCACAAGCCGTACTCGCTGTTCCGTACCCGTATCGATGCGCGGCCGGTCGAGCTGCGCTGATCCCGCACCTCTTTCCCGACATCCCGACCACACGCTCCGCCGTAGGCGAACTCCGGCATTAGACGTTCGCTTTAAGGCACGTTGAGCGGCCGAGGACCGCTTCGGTTGTATCCTGCCGGTGAGGGATGAGTTACTGAGGAAGTCTCACAGTCCCGTGGCAAGCGGTTTCACGCGTCAGGGGCGGCGGTCCGATTGTCCTAATAGCTTCATTTCGGCCGGCGCTTCACCGCGTAGCCGTACTGGACTGGCCAAGCCGGCTCCTCCTCGAATGCATGCTGGGCCTTTAGTGCCCAGTACGGCTCGCGCAGCAGTTCGCGTCCGACCAGCACGATGTCAGCATCGCCCCCAGTGACGATCTCGTCGCCTTCCTTCGGATCGGTGATCAGCCCCACCGCGCCGGTCGGGATGTCGGCGTCATCGCGGATCCGCCGGCTACACGGCACCTGGTAGCGCTTGGCCACCGGAATGCGTGCGGTCGGTAGGTTGCCACCGGTCGAGACGTCGATGAGGTCGACACCGAGCCCCTTGAGCCGCCGAGACAGTTCCACCGATTGCTCGATATCCCATCCGCCCGGCGCCCAGTCAGTGGCGGATATCCGCACGAACAGCGGCAGATCGTCAGGCATTCCAGCCCGCAGTCGCTCGGTGACGCGTAGCAGGAAGCGCATCCGGTTGTCCAGGCTGCCGCCGTACTGGTCATTGCGTTGGTTGCTGTGGGGCGACAGGAACTCGTGCAGCAGATAGCCATGTGCGGCGTGGATTTCAAGTACCTTGAACCCGGCCGCGAGGGCGCGCCGCGCCGCGGCCTCAAACGCATCGACGATACCGTCGATGCCCTTTTCGTCGAGCGCGATGGGCGTCGGATCGTCCGGATAAAAAGGGATTGGACTGGGGGCCACGACTGGCCAGCCGCCCTCGGCGGCGGTTTTCAGCGTGGCGCCGCCCGTCCAGGGCGCCGCGGTGCTCGCCTTGCGGCCGGCGTGCGCCAGCTGAATGCCGGCCACCGCGCCCTGGCTATGGACGAAGCGGGCGATGCGCGCCAGCGGCTCAATGTGCTGGTCGCCCCAGATGCCGAGGTCGCCCGGAGTGATGCGGCCGTCCGGGGTGACCCCGGTGGCTTCGACGATCACGAGGGCGGTGCCGCCGACCGCACGGCTGCCCAGGTGCACCAGGTGCCAGTCGTTGGCAATCCCTTCCTCGGCCGAATACTGACACATTGGTGCCATGACGATGCGGTTGCGAAAGGTAACACCGCGCAGGTCCAGCGGGCTGAGCAGGTCAACCTCCGGCACTTCCCGGTCGTGCGAGGCGTCCGTCATGGCGCCGCGGGGGAGCGCCTGTACCGCCGGCCTCAGTGACTGGGCAACATCCGAGTTCATGGCTTGCCTCCGGTTTCAGATGAATGGTCAGCTTAGGCATGGATTGGGGGCATAAGTTGCGCGACGAGTTGACCAAGCAGCAGGCGTTGATTTGCAGCATGCCGTCCCAGGCGTGATTAATAAGCCGTACGTCGAATGTCTGCCGTGGGCGAGCGCGTAGTTGCTGATCGATTTCAGCTTCATTCATCCGGTGCACTGGTGACCATTCGAGACCGGATTTCTTTGCCAATCCGACGTACTTTCCGACCACTCCTTTTGAAAGAGCAAATGAACTTGCATCGCCTTCGATGTGCGGAACGTTGAAAGCCATGCAGCCGCAGCGACTCCGTTTGAGGTGGAACAAACATCGGTGGCGTTCCACCTCGCGCATCGAACGAGAGCACCTAGGCTGATCTGATTCACCTCCTAGCTCACCTCCTAGCCGCGAAGGAAAATATCGATGAACAACTCGACAGATTCGGGCCAGACCATGCGCGCATGGGCCATTAGCGCTTACGGCGAGCCTCTGGAATTGAGAGAGATGCCGCTTCCTCGCCCCGGTCCGGACGATGTGTTGATGCGCATGCACGGCGCCGAAGTCGGCGACTGGGATGAACTGGTGCGCACCGGGAAGTGGCCGATGGAACGGCCTTTTCCGCTGATACTTGGGCTGGCCGGTGCCGGCGTTGTGACCTCGGTCGGCAAGAACGTCGACCGGTTCCGCGAGGACGATCCGGTATTTGCCTACAGCTACCCGCTCCATGACAACGGTGCGTGGGCCGAGTACATGCTGGTGCCGCAGTCTTATGCCGCGACACCGCCGCCGGCGCTCGCTCTCGACCATGCCGGCGCGGTGCCGATCGCGGGCCTGACCGCGCATGAAACCCTGGTCGACATCCTGGACGTGCGCAAGGACGACGTAGTGCTGATCACAGCCGCGTCCGGCGGTGTCGGCCATCTCGCGGTGCAGCTGGCGAAACACCTTGGCGCGCGGGTCGTCGCCACGACCAGCCGCCCGCACGTCGAATTCGTTGAGGCGCTCGGCGCCGACACGGTAATCGACTATACGGCCGGCGATGTGGCTCAGGCGATCCACGCCAGTTACCCGCGCGGGGTCAACAAGGCCCTCAACGGTGTCAGCAACGAGGCCGCCAATGCATATGTGGCAGTGCTCGCCGGCGGCGGGCACATGGTGGACCTGCCGGGCGCGATCACGGCGCAGCGGCCCGACGTGCGCATCGACCGCGACTATGTGGTGCGCGGCGACGGCGCACGTCTGCAAACAGTATCCGACCTAATCGACGCAGTCGTTCTCAGAGTGGAAATCCGCGAGGTATTCCCATTCGACCGCGCGCCGGCCGCGCTCGACAAGGTCCTGACCAAACACGTGATCGGCAAGGTAGCGCTCGGCATAAGATGAGAATTCCAGACGTGCTCGATTGGTTGGAATGCGGTGCCCGCCCGAACCCTGGTGCGACGAAGGCCGGCGTTGATGCCCGGCCATTTCAACAGAAAGGATCACCAACAACGCGCAGCTTATCGTCTATGAGGGCGGCTCGCACGGCATCTGCACTACCGAGAAAAACCGCGTCTGCGCCGATCTGCAGGTCTTTATCAGGTGTTAGAGCGGTTTGCGGATCAGTTAAGGGGGCGCGTTCGGTCGAGAAGGGCTCGGCGCCCCCGGATTCAGTGCTAGGCG
>CBIHRW010000163.1:0-5754 GCA_966212545.1 uncultured Noviherbaspirillum sp. | reverse complement strand
GCGGGCGGGGGGCGCCGGGGGCTCGCCCCCCCCCCCCCCCGCACTGCATCCCTTCTCGCAAGAACGCGCCCCCTTCCCTGATTCATAACACCCTCTACATATTAGTTCGTCAATGGTCTTTCTGCTTGAACGCAATCGTCATCTTGTGCAGCTCGGACGGCACCACACCGAAGGTGCCGCGGAAGGTCCGGCTCATGTGCGCCAGGTCGGCAAAGCCCGCCCGGTGGGCGGCGCTGGTCATGTTGTCCCCGCGCGCTACCGCTGCGACACCCTCGAACAGCCGCAGCCACAGGAGATAGCGCGACAGCGAAAGCCCGGTCTGCTGCCGGAACAGGTGGGTGAAGCGGCTTTCCGACAAATGTACCTGCGCGGCAAGCAAGGCGCCGGTCGGCGGGGTATCGGGATTCGCCGCAATCCATTCCAGTGCCTTGCTGATGCGAGGATCGTAGCCGTAGGGCGACAAGGCGTCAGGCAAGGCACAGCACAACCATTGCTGCGCCGCATGCTCGGCAGTTTCCAGATCGAGCTCGCCGCGCCTGGCCGCACCGATGGCTTCCAGTACCGGCGCAAAATCCGGCATTGCGTGGAACAGCGCCTGCGTATCCGTCGCCACCGCCTGCTGCCGCTGCGGCAGCTCAAAAAACAGGTGCGCAAGCATGCTGCCGCCGCAATCCAGCTGATGCCGCTGATTGGGCGCAAAGACGGCCGCCTGCGTCTCCTGCCACGACGCGTCGCCGCTCAGCCGCACGCGAAACGGTCGCTCGAGCCCGAGCGTGATCTGCGCCGCATAATGCGCATGCGGGCTGGAATCGATGCCGGGCCCGACCACAAGTGCGCGGCCGTGCCACAGGAACAGGCTGGCGGATCCTGCCATCAACGGCCACCGGTGACGTCGATGATGGCGCCGGTCACATAGGACGCCTCGTCCGACAGCAGCCAGAGGATGGCCTGCGCCACCTCCTCCGCGTCGCCGCCGCGCTTCATCGGCACCGCATCCTTGACCCGCTCGACGCGTCCCGGCTCGCCGCCGCTGGCGTGGATGTCGGTGTAGATGACGCCGGGCCGCACCGCGTTGACGCGGATGCCTTCGCCCGCCACTTCCTTGGCCAGGCCCACGGTCATGGAATCGATCGCGCCCTTGGAGGCGGCGTAGTCCACGTATTCGTTCGGCGCCCCGAGGCGTGCGGCGATCGACGACAAATTCACGATCGCGCCACCGCTTCCGCCGCGCGCGGTGGACATGCGCGCGATCGCTTCCCGGGCACAGATGAAGCTGCCGGTGACGTTGGTAGCGAAAATGCGGCTCAGGCGCGCCGCGTCCATCCCGTCGACGCGTCCCTGCCGCTCCAGGATGCCGGCATTGTTGACCAGCGCCTGCAGCGGCCCGAGCGCCCTGTCCACCTCCTCGAACATGCGCACCACGTCGGCTTCCGACGCGACATCCGCCTGCACGGCGACTGCCTCGCCGCCGCCCGCGCGAATGCCGGCGACGATCTCATCCGCCGCCGCCCGGTTGCGCAAGTAATTGATAGCCACGGCGTAGCCGCGCCCCGCAGCCAGGCGCGCGGTAGCCGCACCGATGCCACGGCTGGCGCCGGTGACGAGCATGATTTTCTTTTCCATCTGACAATCTCCCCCGACGTCGATATTTTTTGTACAACGGCTCTCGAGAAAACCAGGAAGCTTGCCTAAGCGCGTGCCGCCTTTGTGCACCGATTATCGCCGTTCATATTATCAATTCCGCAGCAAGCGGATCGCTGTGTCATTTCAGGACCAATCGCATCATGGTTAATGCAGTCACGCACAAGACGACATCGCCCATCCTGCCCAGTACAGGTGCTGCGCCGGCCAGCAACCCGAGTTTGCCGGGCCAGCCGCGTTTGAAGGACACGCTGCCCGGCAACCCGCGGACGGCACCGGGGACCCGGTCTGCATCCCGAAAGTGATGGAGTTTGCCGAGACCATCAGCCAAGGCGGCGAGCTGCCAGCCCGAGCACACGGCTACCCATGCCGTCTACAATGACGCTATGCCCGCACCACCATCCCTGCTGGCCGGCTTCCCGCCGGTCGTCGACAGCGCCACCCGCATCCTTATCCTCGGCAGCTTCCCCGGCGAAGCCTCGCTCGCAGTACAGCAGTACTACGCCCATCCGCGAAACCAGTTCTGGCGCCTGGTGTCCGCGGTGCTGGACGACGGCATCGCCGGCTTGCCCTATGAACAACGCCTGCAGCGCCTGCTCGCGCACCGCATCGGCCTGTGGGACGTGCTCGCCGCCTGCCAGCGCGAAGGCAGCCTGGACAGCGCCATCCGGCGCCCGCAGGCCAATGAGTTCGCGATGCTGAAGCACCAATGCCCGCAGCTGGAAAAGGTCTGCTTCAACGGCAAGACCTCGGGCCGCTTTGAGCCGCTGTTCATCGCCGCCGGTTTCCGGACGCTGGTGCTGCCGTCGTCTTCTCCTGCCAACGCCCAACTGTCCTACGATGAAAAACTGGCGCAATGGAAGAACATCATTCTGTAGAATGAAGGAAACTGTCCGTCATACCAGCATGCTCATCAAACGCAATTCCATGGAAGCCCAAGGCAGCACCAAGGCCGGCCCGGGCAAGAAGCCGCGCAAGCCCAAGTTCGCGCCCATCACCCTGTCGGAGGAGAACGGTGTCGTGTTCCTCCATTTCGGCAATGAATGGATCCAGGGCGCGATGCGCATCCGCAAGCCCGACTGGATCGAGCTCGAATACGCGCAGCAGATGATGGCGTGGATGCTCTTCAACAAGGAACCGGAACATGTCGTCCAGCTCGGCCTGGGCACCGGCGCATTGACCAAGTTCTGCTACCGCCAATTCCCCAAGGCCGATGTCACGGCGGTCGAACTGAACCCCTCTGTGATTTCTGTCTGCCGGTCCATGTTCCGCCTGCCGTATGACGACGGCCGCCTGATGGTGCTTGAGATGGACGCGATGGACTTCGTCACCGACGCCAACAACGCCGGGCGCTTCGACGCGCTGCAGGCCGACCTGTACGACGCCGACGTGCAGGGACCGGTGCTTAATTCGCCGGAGTTCTACGAAGCCTGCGGCGCCTGCCTCAAGCCGGACGGCATCATGACGGTCAACCTGTTCGGCGACCATCCAAGCTACACGAAAAACTTCAAGGCGCTGAAGCACGCATTCGCCGAAGTCATCTGCTTGCCGCCCTGCCACGAAGGCAATGTGGTGGCAATCGGATTCAACACACCTCCCGAACTCGATTACGAGGCTCTGTACGAGCGCGCCGCGCAAATCACCAGTGCCACCAAGCTTCCCGCCAAGACCTGGGTCAATGGACTGAAGGCCTGGAAGCTGGCACAGGAAAAACCACGCAGGAGCAAAACATCTTGAACGCCCGAGTCGACCATCCGTCCGTCCACGCGCACAAGCACGCATCGAAGCCCATCGATCTCCACCAGCTCTTCAGCTGGATGCTCGCCGATGGCATGATCGACAAGGCCGACGTCAAGGCGCGCTACAACGAGGCGCAAGCCCTGCTGCGCAATGCGACGGCGAGCATGCACCCGCTTACCGCCATCGCGCAGATCAAGTTGACCTCGGTCGCGCCGCCGCACAAGCTGCTCACGCTGGACGCGCTGACGGAATGGATGGCGCACAAGGCCAAGGTGCCCTTCTTCCGCATCGACCCGCTGAAGATCGACTTCACCCGCGTGGCCGACGTCATGTCCGCCACCTATGCGGGACGCTTCAATATCCTGCCGGTGGAACTGACGCCCACCGAGGTCGTGATCGCCACCGCCGACCCGTTCTCCCTCGAGTGGGAAGCCGAGATCGCCAAGGTCACGCGGCGCAACGTCAAGCTGGTCGTGTCCAACCCGCTCGACATCGCCCAGTACACCGCGCAATTCTTCACGCTCGCCAAATCGATCAAGGGCGCCAGCAAGCATGGCCAGCACGACGTCGCGCTGCGCAACAACTTCGAGCAACTGGTCGAACTCGGCAAGGCCAACAAGTCGCTCGACGCCAACGACCAGCACATCGTCAACATCGTCGACTGGCTGTGGCAGTACGCGTTCGAGCAGCGCGCGTCCGACATCCACCTTGAGCCCAAACGCGAACTCGGCGTGATCCGCTTCCGCATCGACGGCATCCTGCACCAGGTTTACCAGGTGCCGGCCTCCGTCATGATCGCGATGACTGCGCGCATCAAGCTGCTCGGCCGCATGGACGTGGTCGAGAAGCGCCGCCCGCAGGACGGCCGCATCAAGACGCGCACCGCCGGCGGCCAGGAAATCGAACTGCGCCTCTCCACGCTGCCCACTGCCTTCGGCGAAAAGCTGGTCATGCGTATCTTCGACCCCGACGTCGTGGTCAAGACCCTGCCCGAACTCGGCTTCCCGCCGGACGACGCCAAGCGCTGGGACAGCCTGACGGCGCGCCCCCACGGCATCATCCTCGTCACCGGCCCCACCGGCTCGGGCAAGACGACGACGCTGTACACCACGCTCAAGGCCCTGGCCACGACCGAGGTCAACGTCTGCACGGTGGAAGATCCGATCGAAATGGTCGAGGGCTCGTTCAACCAGATGCAGGTGCAGCACGGCATCGACCTGTCCTTCGCCGACGGCGTGCGCGCGCTGATGCGCCAGGACCCGGACATCATCATGGTCGGCGAAATCCGCGATCTCGAAACCGCCGAAATGGCGATCCAGGCAGCGCTGACCGGCCACCTCGTGCTCTCCACGCTGCACACCAACGACTCCCCGTCCGCAGTGATGCGCCTGCTGGAACTTGGCGTCCCGTATTATCTGCTGGAAGCCACGCTCATCGGCATCATGGCCCAACGCCTGGTGCGCACGCTTTGTCCGGATTGCAAGAAGGCGGAAGGTGAAATTTCCGACGATGTCTGGGCCAGCCTGGTTGAAGGATGGAGGATCGCCAAGCCGACCACCATCTATCGCGCCGTCGGCTGTCCGGAGTGCAGGCAGACCGGCTATCGCGGCCGTGTCGGCCTGTATGAGTTGCTGACGGTCACCCAGCCGTTTTCGCGCCTGATCAAGGAGGAAACCAACATCCACGCGCTGAAGGAGCAAAGCATCAAGGACGGCATGAAGCCGCTGCGGGTTGCCGGCGCACTGAAAGTCGTCGAAGGGGTGACGACGGTGGATGAAGTGCTGAAGGTGACGTCGGCGCTTACCTGAGCGCGACCCGGGTGGATCGCTTCGCCATAGCCTTGACGACACCCTGGATTCGACGCTATAATTTTTGACTTCGTTGGGTCGTTAGCTCAGCTGGTAGAGCAGCGGACTCTTAATCCGTTGGTCGTAGGTTCGATCCCTACACGGCCTACCAACAGTTTCAATCAGAAAGCCCGGTCAACACGATCGGGCTTTTTGTTGCCTCCCATTTCCGATAGTCGTTTTGCAATCGGCTGTCATCGAAACGGGCCCATGTAGCTCAGTGGCAGAGCACTCCCTTGGTAAGGGAGAGGTCGGCAGTTCAATCCTGCCCATGGGCACCACGCACATTCGCGTGTCAGACGCAAATCTGTTCCTGTCTCTCAACGCCTTCGGCCGTGAGACGCACTTCAGAAATCAAATCGAATGTCGATGGTCTGGATCGGGATGCCGTTATAGGCCGACGCCGCTCCATTCGGCTCGCGCACGACCGCATCACCAATCAGGCCGTCGAAATTTATCGTTCGGTCGTTCATGTCGATGATCCATTCGACGACATAACCTCCTGCCTGCGGCATGCCGGCGCCAT
>CBIHRW010000162.1:0-5761 GCA_966212545.1 uncultured Noviherbaspirillum sp. | reverse complement strand
ACCGACCGGCTTCAGCCTTGCCCCTTTCGGGGGAGGCGCCCATTCCATTTCTAGAACGGCTCAGGCCGGCTTGTTTTCCCTGGCATCGATATCCGCCAGCGACTCGCGCCCGCGGTCGGTCATGTCGAATCCCTCTCCCACAGTCCGCGGCGCGATCAAGCCTTTCCTGCTGAGGAAGGTCGCCACATCCGCCTCGATGGACCCCGGTGCCGAATAGGCGACCGCGCGCAGGCCGTCGATGCAACGCTGGACGAACAACGTCTGTTGTCCCTTCTCGGTAAGTACATGCATCCCGCCCCGCGAGGTGACGTACTTCAGCCCGACGAGGCGTTTGGCATTCCGCGCCACGCATGCACTTTCGCGCTCGCCTTTTTTCAAACGGCGGATCTGCGCGAGCGCATCGAATTCGTCCTTCGTCAACTTGTCGTCCATCGCTATTTTCCTTTGTCAGCCTTGACGGTATTCATCTTTGCATTCGCCTTAACGGTATCCCGTATTGCGCGACCTATTTCTTGCGCTTGCCCGGTTGCCCGGGGCCGGGCGGTGACGGCGGGCGGGACTGCTTGATCTGCTTGAACAAGGTTCGCGCGTCCTGCGCCGCGCGTTCTTGCGTGCGCATCGCTGGAATGTCGTCGTGCAGCGTGAAGAAATCCGCCGCCTGCGCGCGCATCACATGCTTGATCGCGGCCTCGTCGCTCATGTCGAACATCTCGGTCAGGAGCGTAGTGACTTCATCCAGGTACTGTTCGTAGGTCATTGACATGGTGGGGAACGGCGCGGGCCGGGTGCGGGGTGAAGGCGCAGTATACCCTGCGGGCCTCTCTACCCGAGGTGATCATGTGCAGCGACCGGTCTGTAGGAGAGAGCGGTACGCTCGCTACACTTCAGACTGCTTGCCAACGAAACCCCGCGGGGTCCATGAATGAGCCTTTGACAATTGTTTTACCTTGGTAACCTTGCAGCGCAATTTCTTGGCTTTCCATCATCAGCGGTCACCTCCGGCCATCTGCACCTCTCGAAAAACCATCCATTTGGATGGGAACCGGATGGCAAGAGGATGGTCTGACCTTGCAGGAGGCAGAACATGGCACGCGAACCAGTCACGCAAGACACCCGGGTAAAAGTTGGCGAAACGGAAAAGATCACCATCAACCTCGGTCCCATTGACTTGGGGCAGATCGACCTGCTCGTGCAGGAAGGTTTCTATTCGAATCGCACCGACCTGATCCGCACGGCGATACGCAATCAGCTGCAGCTGCACGGCGACGTCATCCGGCAAACGGTGGCGCGCAAGAGCCTCGTGCTCGGCCTGCAGCATTACTCCCGCGCCGATCTGGAGGCCGTGCGAGACGCAGGACAGAGATTGCAGATACAGGTGCTGGGGCTGGCCAGCATCGGGGCGGATGTCTCGCCCGAACTGGCGCTCGCCACCATCGACTCCATCACCGTGCTGGGTGCCCTGCATGCCAGCCCCGCCGTCAAGGCTGCACTGGCCGGACGGATTCATTAACCGCTTTGAAAGACTTCCATGAAGATCAATGAAGGCTTCCTCGCGCAAATGCGCGAAGCCACCCAACTGCTGCAAACCGAAGGCCCGATGGCCGCCACCGCCGCGATCCAGCGAGCGTTGCACGGCGCATCAGCCGGCTCGGGAACAACGCAGGACACCGACTGGACCGCATTCCTGCCGAAGGCGCCGGAGCTGCACGACATCAACCCGCCGCACAAGCAACCTGCGGAGACGCAGCCGGGCGCGGACGTGCTCGCACGCGTCCGCGACTTCGCGCGCGGCAAGTGGGCAGGCGTATCCCCACATCAGCCGATTGAAGACGTCGAAGTCCATGATGCTATGGATGCCGGCGCAGACGTGGCCGGTAAAGGGCAGTTCATTGCCGGCTCATGCACCAACCACGCCGGCACGCGCGCCTACAAGCTGTATATCCCGAGCGGATACAAGAATGAGGCGCTGCCCCTGGTCGTCATGCTGCACGGTTGTACGCAGAATCCGGACGACTTCGCTGCCGGCACCGGCATGAACGTCGTCGCCGAAGAAAGCAATTGCTTCGTCGTCTATCCCGCGCAGACCAAGAACGCCAACGGATCACAATGCTGGAACTGGTTTCAAACCAGCGACCAGAGGCGCGACCAGGGCGAGCCGTCCATCCTGGCCGACATCACGCGCGAGATTGCTCGTAACTACAAGGTAGACACCAGCCGCATCTATGTCGCCGGCCTGTCTGCCGGCGGCGCGATGGCAGTCGTGCTCGCCGCGACCTACCCGGATCTGTATGCCGCGGTCGGCATCCACTCCGGCCTGCCGTACGGCGTCGCGCATGACGTGCCCACCGCATTTGCCGCAATGAAGCACCGCAAGGTGAAGGTCGGGGCACACCAGAAACAGCAAGCGCACGCTGCCGCCCCCGCGCCGCTCGAGAAGAGCGTGCCGGCCATTGTCTTCCACGGCGACCGCGACGCCACGGTGTCCCCGGTCAATGGCGACCAGGCGCTTGCGCAATGCGTTCCCGCCGCCGGCGACAAGGATGCACGCGTCGAAGTGCAGCAAGGCGCAGCGCCGAATGGGCGGACCTATACCAAAACCGTCGTCCATGACGCACAGGGAAAAGCCATCGCGGAAAAATGGACGGTGCACGGCGCGAGCCACGCCTGGTCCGGCGGCAGCCGCAAGGGCTCGTACACGGATCCGCAAGGACCGGACGCATCGCGGGAAATGCTGCGTTTCTTCCTTGCCCATCGACGGGGAGAGTAAGTTAGGGGGGCTTGCCGACAGGTTGATCTGAAGTGTTCACCGCAGGCCGTCGCCGTCAAGGCGACGGCCTTCTTTTCAACCCTGACCCGCGACTTCGTGTACGCTTGGACATGGACAGCGAAAACGTCATCCGGCTGAGCGGCCCGTTCCGCATCAACGACTCCCTGGGACGGACATGGGACGTCTGCGCCATCCGTATTTTCGACGAAGGCTACGGCATCATCGACGTCTATGTCGACCTGGACGCGTCCATGGAAGACGAGCCGCTCTACGACGATCCGCTTGTCATCCGGCAGATCCTGTCGCGGCTGCGCGCGCTCGGCTACGACGGACCCGACTTCGGTCCCGGCGATCCCGGTCTGCAGGACGACAAGCTGATCGTCCTTGAAGCACCGGAAGAGTTTGGCCATTTCGCGGCAAGCAAGGGCTGGAAAAACCTTGCTGAAGAGTATGCGGACGAGGACGGCAACACTGCCGTGTCCGGCGACGCTATGACAGATCCCGTTGCGTGGGCAGCATTCGATGCGCTGATGCGCAGGTTGGCCGTGAAGTAACGAAAGCGCTTCACGATATTCGGAAGGCACTGGCATACTTGATCGAGTTTGGCTCCATAGATGCCGGTCCTGCAATGCTCGTCGTCCCTCGCGTACGACCGCGCTTCCCAAACCGGTCTCGGACTGCTCGCTACGCCATTTTTTAGGCGCTCTAATCTTTTCCGAACCCGAATCAGCCGTCGCCGTCCGGCGACAACGCCGCGAGTTGTTTCTGCAATTGCGAGAAACGCCGCTGGTTAGGAGCAAGCTTGTCGGAATGCAGGAGCATTTTTCTTGCTTCTGTAACCATCGCCGCCTCCGCACCGTTCTTTTCCATATACGCAATCAAAAGTTGGGCGCAATTGAACAGTATCCGGACATTCGATGGCAATGCGGCCCGGGCATTCCGCATCCATTCGACCGCTTCACTGAGCTTCCCTGCCTTCCACAGAATGACGCCGCGATCCATCATCTCGCTCGCTTCCTTGCGTGCGGCGTTCACGACTTCGACGCCTTGTTCGCTCATGCGCGCCTTGTCGAATATCTGCTGTACTTCCAACGCAAGCGGTACATCGTCGTGGTTGTTTTTTACAACTTCCCGCAGCAGTTCTACCGGTGCGTCCTTGATCCCGACGGCGAACAACAGCTGTGCCATTTCCAGGCAGGTGTCACGGCCGGGCCGTTCGGTGGTTTCGCTCAACAGCTCCGCCAGTTCTTCACCGGATTTTCGCGCTTTTATCCATTCGCCGCTTACGTGATGAACCAGGCCCTCCGTGACCTTCGCGCGCAACCGGACTTCCCCGGTGTTGAACTCTTTTTGAACGCTGGCCAGCAGTTGAATCGCTTCCGTCGGGTAGCCTTTTTCGCCATATGCGCGTGCCAGACCGAAATAGGCATCCGGCGTTTTCAATATCGAGTGTTCTCCGATCTCCATGCTCTTGCGGAACGCCTTCGCGGCGACATCGACGTTGCCCAGCTTGAGCGCGATCGTGCCCAGATTTTTCTGGCGCAGCACTGAATTGGGAGAGAGCTTCACCGCGCTTTCCAGTACCTTTTCCGCCTCGGCGAAGTGCCCCAGTTGCAACTCGGCGGCGGCGAGTTGATCGTAGGCGTCCAGGTAGTAAGCGTTTTCGTCGATCACTTCCTGCAGGAGTTGCCTGGCGCTGTCGTATTCGCCGTTTTGCAAGTGGATTTTGGCAATGCCCGTCTTCGCCCACACAAACTCCCGCTCGACCATGACCTGCTCGAACACCGCGTGCGCGCGCTCCAGCTCCCCGCTTTTCATGAGCAGGTTTGTTTTCATGCGCATCAGGTCCAATGCGTGCAGCCGGTCGGTCGCCAGTTTTTCGTCGCACAACTCGACGGCTTTCAGGTATTCCTTTTCGCGGTAGGCACTGTCAATCTCCTTGAACACCTGCTTCTTCGCCCAGGCGCGGCTCAGGCGCTTCATGAGAAAGGCTTCAGTAAGCGGCTTTAACAGGTAACCGTCCGGTTGGTACTCGGCTGCGCCCATCACCGATTCGACATTCTTTACGCCCGACACCATGAGCCAGATACCGGCCGGCCCCATCAGGTCGCGCAGCTTGGCTTCTTCCAGCACTTGCTGGCCATTCTTGCCGCCGCCCAGCTGATAGTCGCACAGCACGACATCGTATTTATTCCTGCGAAGCATGGCGACCGCGGTGGCGCCGTTGTCCGCCTGGTCGATGTAACGTGCACCCAGGCTGCGCAGCATGTCGTGCAACATCAGGCACATGCTGGGAAAATCATCGATCAGCAGGTAGCGCTTGTTTTGCCAATCGAAGATTTCGCGCTTGTCCATATCTATCCTTCAGTTTTGCGCTCACGGCAGGCGAAGCACAAAGCAACCGCCGCCGTAGGTCCCGCCGTTTTCCAGCGCGACGCTGCCATCGCGGCCGCGATGCTTGTGCGCCTTGGCGACCTCGCTCGAAAAATACAGGCCCAGGCCGGTGCTGCCGGTCGTGAAGTCCACGCCGCTGTCGATGGCCGCTCCCGCTTCCAGCATCGCAGCGGGAAAACCGCGGCCGTTATCCTCCACCCGAATTTCCAGGAACTCGCCGGCCGGCTTGATGAATAAACAGATTTTGTCGCCGGTGTAATGGATGGCATTGTTGAGGGCGTGTCCGACGACGCCGAGCACCAGGTCCTCATCGAAACACCAGATCAAATCCGACGGGTAGGTGGCTTCGAATGTGACGCCCTTGGCATCGAGCAATACGCGATGTTGCGCTTCGACCTCCGCGACAAAATCTGCGATGGCTTGCGGTTGAGGATCGAACGGATAAGAGGGGCTCCCGACTTCCTTATACAACGCCAGCAATTGGATCAGGTTGTCGTTGATGCGCCGGGTTTCATACAGCAAGTGCGCCATCTGCCGGTACGCAGGCATCGCTTGCACTGCAGGATCGCGCAAGACCGTTTCGAGGGTTCCGCTCAGCAT
>CBIHRW010000161.1:0-6116 GCA_966212545.1 uncultured Noviherbaspirillum sp. | reverse complement strand
AACATTTCTTAACAACCCTCCTCTTTTTTGGGGTTGGGGGGTTGCTTCTGCGGCCACCCACTTCCCCCCCCCAACACCGCTCTAGGAGGCCGCCTTTCCTGCTAGAGCTTGTATAACACAGGCTGTTCCTTTCATCACCGTTAACCTTCGAACTACCAACTCTGACTCAGCCACCGCGTGCTTAGCTTGCCGTAGGGTGTAACCCACTGCTTGACAAGCGATTTCGGCGATCATACTATACATATAAGTATATATGTAATGGCAGCTGGCTTAGGGCGTGCAACCCGCCGGAAGTGTGGCAGCCCGCCGATAAAAGTAAAAAGTTGAAGGAGACGAAGATGAACCATCAGAACGGCGGCTTGGTGTGCCGGACAAACCTCGTTCCCTCCCAACGTATCGTCGAACTTTAGTGCAAGTGGCTGTACGAGGTGATTCAATCAAGGCGCTGCTGATCCTGGCGGCGCCGTGCTGTAAATTACTGAGGAGGGAGCATGAAGGTGCACGTGAAAAAGCTGTTTGGTGCGATCGTTGCAGGGTCGGTCGCGTTGCTGTCGAACTCCGCGTTAGCGAAAATCGGGTCCTGCGACGAGCCAATTCTGCTTGGTACCACGATTTCCGAGACTGGCCAGTTCTCCACACTCGCGGCTCAGTGGCGCAAGATGACGGAGGCATTCGCAGAGGAGATCAACAAGACGGGCGGCGTGCCGATCAAGGCCTGCAACAAGAGGGTCCCCATCAAGTTTGTGATCTATGACGACCAAAGCGTGCCATCGACTGCGGTGTCGCTGTACGAGCGAATGGCGACAGTGGACAAGGTCGATTTCTTTGTCGGCCCTGACTGGTCGTCGATTGGCGGGCCGGTGCCGCCGATTTCGGAAAAGCACAAGATTCCCATGGTCGCCGCCGGCATCGCCACGCCGGCGCTGTACGACCGCGGTCTCACCTACTTCTGGGGCGTGCCATACCCGACCGTTCCGTTATGGTCCGAGCGTTACTTCGACATGCTGTCGAAGATGAATCCGAAGCCGAAAACTATCTACTTCATCACCCAGGACAATCCGGTGATGAAAGCCATCACCGCCCACTGGTCGAAAAAAGCCGAGGAGCAAGGACTGAAGATGCTGGCATCCGAGACCTTTCCCGGAGAGCTGAAAGACTTCACCGGCCTGATTGCGAAAGTGAGGTCGGCTAAGCCTGACATTATCTACATCAGTTCGTTCGACGGGGCTTCCGTGCCGTTGGTGCAACAGATGCGCCAGTTGAGGGTCAAGGCGATGGACGTGCACCACACGATGCTGACCGGTTCCCTGCAGCGCCAGGTCGGCAAGGACCTCGAAGGGATGACGGGGGAAATTTCCTGGTATCCGGGCGTCAAGGGCGAGTATGCGGACCTGATAGACAGCGTGCTGAAGAAATCCGGCATTGACATGTTCGACTATATCTTCACCATCTCCCGCTTCACTTCGTATCTGGTCATGGTGCAGGCGATTGAGAAGGCCGGCGCAATCGACCGCGAAAAAGTCCGTGCAGCGCTCTACCGGGGGACATTCAAAGCGCCGGCCGGCGACGTCATCTTCGACGAACGCGGATTCCCGCAGCAAAACGGCGCCTTCACGCTGCAGATGCAAGCCAACAAACCGGCGGTGGTCTGGCCGCCGGAGCGGGCGACCAAGAAAGTTATCTGGCCCTCGCCTACCTGGCAGTAAAGGGATTGCTACATCCTCCTTCCCGATCCTTCGGGAAGGGTTGTTTGCCGCGTCTTTTTGAGGTCTTTCCATGTCCATTGATGTAATTCTCCAAGTGTTGATCGGAGGAGTTCTGCTGGGTGGCCTTTACGCACTTGTCGCGTTCGGGCTATCGCTTGTGTACGGGATCGTGCGCATCCTGAATTTTGCGCATGGCACGCTGCTGGCGGTGACGGGCGTCGTTGCCAGCATCCTTTTCAAGGAATGGGGTTTGCATCCGGTCTACATCGCATTGTTACTGGGGCCAGCCGCTTTTTTCTTCGGCTATGCGTTTTACCGTGCGCTGCTGCATCCTCTCAGCCGCCGCAACCACTTTGAAGGAACGATCGGCAGTGTGCTCGTGACGGTGGGTGCGATGGTAATCCTGAGTGACATCACCGCATTACTCGCCGGCTCCACCCAGCGCAATATCCAGATGCCATTCCATGCAGTCGTGATGGGCGAAATCGTCGTCTCGACTACGCAGCTGGGGATCCTGGTCGGCATCGCCGCACTGACGCTGGGGATGCACTTCTTTCTGACGAAAACCTGGTTTGGCCGCGCGATCCGCGCAGTTACGCAAGATCAGGTGGCCGCGCAGATCTGCGGCGTCAATAGTGCCCGTGTGAAGACACTGACCTTTGCGTTTGGCGCTGCCACCGTCGCCATCGCCGCGGTGCTGTTTGCGGCCTCGTTTCCGGTCAGTCCCTACATGGGATTCCCGTTGACGGTCAAGGCCTTCACCATCATCGTCCTAGGGGGGATTGGGAACCTGCGAGGCGCACTCCTGGCCGGGATCTTCCTCGGCGTGGCAGAAAGCATGACCGGATTATTCTGGAGTCCTGAGTGGGCACCCGCACTGAGCGTGGTCCTGATGCTAGGCATCCTGATCGCATTTCCCAAGCTGGCAGGAAGGAAAGCCGTATGAAGACGACATCCTCGAAAAGCACCGCATGGAGCGCGTGGTTTCCGCCGACGGTGATTGCCGGCTGTCTCGCATTATTGCCTTTGTTTGGTAGTGTTTATCTCATCTCGTTCGTGTTCACGGTGCTGATCGCGTATATCCTGGCGCAGAGCTGGGATTGGGTGGCGGGGGAAATGGGGTATGTCAACCTGGGCCATTACTGCTTCTACGGCATCGGCGCTTACCTCTTTTCCCTGGCGGTGGTGGCGAAATATCCGGCGGCATTCGCGCTGCTGGGCGCCATTGCGGTCACAACTGTCATTGGTTTGCTCATTGCGGTACCTCTGTTTCGCTTGCGCGGCGACTACTTCGCGTTTGGAACGCTGGCGTTGCTGCCCCTGGCCGAAATCCTCGCTTATAACTTCAGCTCCATCACCAACGGCGGTGACGGTGTAGTGCTGCCGGTTGCGAACGTTCTGGTACCCGCATACCTGATTGCGCTTGCCGTGTGTGTCATTACCTTCGTAGTGACCTTGGTCATCAACGGGCATCGCTTCGGTTATGCATTGAAAAGCATCCGCAATGACGAGGAGATCGCGGAAACCGTCGGGATGCGCATCATGTCGGTCAAAGTAAAGGCGCTCGCATTGAGCGCCGCTTTCGCGGGCTTGGCGGGGGCAATCCAGGCGTGGCAAATGAGTTATATCGACCCGTCGACTGTATTTGGCTTGAACGTGGCGCTGATTCCGGTGGCAATGGTGCTGTTTGGCGGTTCCGGGCTGCGCTGGGGGCCGTTGGTCGGCGTGCTGGTGCTGGCCTGCATGCAGCAATGGCTGCTGGTCAATCTGGAGGTGCTGCATGCCACCGTCTATGGCGCGATCATCCTGATGATCGGCCGCTTCATGCCGGGGGGACTGCTGCGCGCGGCGTGGATCCGGAAAATTCCGGGCCTGCGGCAGCTCGGACAAGAGCATCACGAGTATATCGTCAAGAGTGCCGCGACACCTGTAAAGGTCGGGCCGGAGAGTATGCCGCTGCCGCAGGTGAAGGCCGACCGTTCGAAGTCCTTGCTCGTGTGCGAAAACGTATCCATGTCGTTCGGCGGGAATGTCGCGGTGAATGGCGTGAACCTGAACGTGATGCAAGGGGAGATCATTGGCTTGATCGGTCCGAATGGCTCTGGCAAGACCACATTATTCAACTGCATCTCCAAGGTTTACCAGCCCACTTCCGGGCGGATTCGCTTTGCGGGCAAGGATCTGGGCGATCTCAGGCGTGACGAAATAGCGCATCTCGGCGTGGGCCGGACCAATCAGATTCCGCGGCCGTTCGGGGATCTGACTGTGCAGGAAAACATCGCCATTCCGCTCATGTACGGGGAAAGCGCGCTGCCGCCGCAGCAGGCATTTGATCAGGCACGCGAGTTCATTGCGTATGCCGGGCTGTCGCACCGCCTTACCGACCGTGCGGACGCGCTGTCCCTGCAGGAAAAGAAGGCGCTCGAATTTGCGCGGGCGCTAGCGTGCCGGCCAAAGCTGTTGCTGGTTGATGAAGTCGCGTCCGGATTGACGCCGGCGGAAGTCAACCGCTTCGTTGCCCATATTCGCGACGTCCGCGACCGCTATGGGATTACCGTGATCTGGGTCGAACACATCTTTTCCGCGCTGGCGCAGGTGGTGGACAGGGTGATCGTGCTGGAGCAAGGCTCCGTGATTGCCGACGGGCCGTTGGACCTCGTGACCAAGGATGAACGCGTACTCTCGACCTACCTGGGCAGCGCAATAAAGGAGGTCGCGTGATGCTGGAATTGCAAAACATCGCCGTTGATCACAACAAGGTCCGGGCGTTATGGAATGTGAGCCTGCAGGTCGGGCGCGGTGAACGCGTGGCGCTTCTCGGCGCAAACGGCGCGGGGAAGTCGACCACCATTGGTGCAATCGTTGGCCTGTATCCGCTCAGCGAAGGAAGCGTCACTTACGAGGGTACGCCCTTGCAGCGCCACCTGCCGTCTGAGACAGTCGAATCCGGCATTGCCCTTGTGCCGGAAGGGCGGCGCCTGTTTCCCTCCATGAGCGTGTATGAAAACCTGGCGATGGGTGCCTATTCCCGAAACGCCCGCAAGCGTCTCGATGAAGGCATCGACAAGGTATTTTCGATGTTCCCGATCCTGAAGGAAAAGAGGAATCAGAATGCAGGGGAGTTAAGCGGCGGCCAGCAGCAACAGGTGGCCATAGGGCGGGCGCTCATGTCGGCGCCGCGGCTGCTGTTGCTCGACGAACCCTTCATCGGAGTCGCGCCCAAGGTGGTCGATGAAATCCTGCAAACGCTCATCCGCATCAACGAGGGTGGCGTGACGGTCTTGATGGTGGAACAGAATGTCCACCGCGCGCTGGACTTTGCGACGCGTGCCTATGTGCTCGAAAACGGACGTACCGTGCTGGACGGGAGCCGGGACGCCTTGCTCGACGACCCTGCATTTGCACGCACATTTCTTGGACTTGAATGAAGGAGGTTGGGATGAGCAAGCATGAGGAGTTTTTGGAGCGGTCAAATGCGTTCAGGAAGGAATACCTGGAGGAGACGCCATCCTGGTACCGCGGCGAGCTGCAGCTCGGGTTCACGCTTATCTTCACGTTCGGCGTAATTATTTATGCTTTCTCTCAGCTTCACGAGCCCACGCTGGGGGAGTGGTTGCTGATGATTCCGATGTTCTTGTTTGGTAATTGGGTTGAATGGGCGGGACACCGGTACATCTTGCATCGCCCGACACGGCTGATGAAGGCGGTATACAAGCGCCACGTCGCCGTACACCATCTTTTTTTCACGCATAGAACCCTCAAATGCGCTGGGCAGAAGGAATGGCGGGCCCTGCTGTTTCCGCCTTTTGCCCCGGTGCTGTTTGTCCTGTGCGCAGTGCCGCCCGCGCTGCTGGTGGGGTATCTGTGGTCCGCCAATGCGGGCTATATTGCAATGATCACGATGGCCGGGTATTTCTTGCTGTATGAAGGATTGCACGTGCTTTCACATATCGAAAACAGCCCCTTTCTTGACAGCTTGCCGCTTATCAATACTGTCCGCCAAATGCACGCGTTCCATCACAATCCGGAATTTATGGGCACACGCAATTTCAACATCTTGTTTCCCATCTGTGATGTGCTTTTTGGGACGAGCCATCTTAAGAAAGGATTCTGGGGCACGATGTTTCATGGCGCGTCCGACGATGGTATGAAAGACGAGGACAGGATCAAGTTTCAACGTCAATTCGAGGACTAGGAGGCTGCGCGGCAGAAGGACGTCGGCCCAAACCGCCGAGAAGCCGGTATCGTTCGGCGATACGGCCCGCGCCAATAGCAACGGCTATTGGCTTGCCCGTATCACCAAACGCTCCTCGGCTTTCGACGGTTTTGTCTCGACACCTTCTGCCGCGCAGCCTCCTAGTAGTCCATCACTCTTTGATTTTCGGATAGAGGTATTTCAGTTTGGTGCGC
>CBIHRW010000160.1:0-6228 GCA_966212545.1 uncultured Noviherbaspirillum sp. | reverse complement strand
AACTCGCGTACGTCGCGCATGTATCGCCGGGTCTCATTCAACGGCGGCATGCCCTTGTACTGCGCACATTGCCGGGATCGGAGTTGCGGGCGTCGGAAGGCACTTCGCTTTTCCGCCCTACCGAGCTACCGAGTTTGTTCTCCGTGCGGAAGGTCAAACTTCCCGCACGTGTCATGGATTATCGTTTTCTCCAATCCAGATTCGCATGGAGGAAGGAATGTGCAGCGCGAAATCGATGGCCGATGCCATAGCGGCGTTCCGCAAGGATACATTTGGATGCACCCTCGATCCGAAGCCGGACAAACCAATCTACACGCTCGTCAAAGTACTCGACTGGCCATCCACCGTCCATTACGAATTCCGTTCACAGGACGAACTTCTTTTCGTCGAACTCCATATCGAAAATCGGAAATTCGCATTTCTGGGGCCGACATTTGAAGCGTTTGCCCGCGGTGTGTCGGAGATCAATGGCTACAGGCTGGAGTACCACGAGCGGCGGGTAGGACGTAACCGGAAAGTCTGGCCTTCACTCAGCGTACAGCTCCCGGAAGGTGTCAGTGGCGAAGTAGCAGCATCAATCATGCACCGCCTAATCAGTGCGACGAAACCTCGCGTTTCACAAGCACTTTCCGCGAATGGGAACGGTAAAGGCTGATTGGAAACGAAACGTTGCGGCGGAAGGCGCTTCGCTTTTCCGCCCTACGCTTGCTGACACCTGCCAGACCGTCGCAGGCATGAAAGTGCGCAAGCGAGGCGTAGAGCGTCCCGTACAGCCTGTCCAGTTCGGGACCGGCGAAGGATGGCACTTCATTCTCGTACACCTTGACCTCGGCGGCATCCGAACCCGCGAGGAAGTGCTTCGCGCCGAAAGACAGCATATATCGCGGTCGGCGCCGGCATCGCATGCTGCGCCTTCCGCTCTCCGGAACTCGTTGGAACGGCGGATTGTATGCAAGCCCGCCTATATTTGGATTCCGAGCGGACCGGTACCGGGAAGTTCCGTCTTCGCAGGTTCTTGCTGAACAAAGCTGAGGTCTGGTCTTGCAATTGCACATCTGCTGGAATGCAAAACCTGACACCGCCCGTCGCGGACACCGCCGTCGACGTCGGAGTCTGAAGCACGCGCCATTAAAGCAAAAAACCCTCGGCGTGCGCGAGGGTTTTTTAGGAATCCGAGCCGGCTCAACACGGCTCTTTATTCGAAAGTAAAGTCAAAGTCCTGAAGTTCCACAGCGGGTCAAAATTACGTGCCTAATAAGGGGGCGCGTGGATTCGGTAACGTTGAGAAGCTTTACACGGCGTTTGAACTCTTCAAGTCCGAGCGCAGCTGCTAGCCGGCCGACGCACTCATCTGCGAAGGAGGGCGTCAAACTCTTGTTTTCCAAGTCGATTTCAAGCGTATCGTGCTCGTTTAGCATTCCGAGCAATGTTTCCCGAGCTTTGACACCCACAGGGCGCGTGCTCAAATCTGTGGCGATGTCGCCGACATACACCTTAAAAGTCGAAGTCATCATCTGTCATCCCTTCAGGTAGGGGGAAACTCTCATAAACGTCCCCAATGTTAACCGGTACGTCAAGATCCCACTCAATTACCAATAACGTACCATGCCATTCTTTGGGCGAGTTATAGGAAACAGGGCGTCTGTTAATCAGATTAAACCCTTCTTTCCCAGAACGCACGATCAATGAACCATTGTTTTGCTCAAGCAGCTTCCGTGCCACCGCCAAACCATATCCCGAGTGCCCCTTGCCAGGCTTACCAGTAACCCCATACTCGGTGGCAAGTTCGCAACAATTGGTTCCTTTTATACGCTCAAGGAGGTCGGGATTGAGTCCAAGCGACTGGCGAATTCCAATTCCAGTATCAGCTATAGCTATCTGCGCCTTGCTCCCTGCGGGCCAGACTTGACCACAAATTACACCGTATACGTCATCGTTTACATCTGCATGTGAGTAACAGTTATCGACTAGCTCTCGAAGCATAGTGTGTACTGCATCAATAGTTCTTGCGTCGGAACATACTGGCTTCAAAAGGCTGACTAAGCTGTCGGCCGTGTCTTGCACAGTGTTTATATCTCGTAGCACCTCAATGGGATGGTAGCGGCCTGCTTGCTGACGACTAACATGGAAAGGAGCTTCGATACCAAGAGCTTCCCACAGTCGCATTGTATTTGCGTATGGCGCAATTTTCTCCGGCATCCCGAACGCCTTGACTTTCCGTTGACGGAGGCGGTGCGCAATCGTCGCAAAATGAAATGGTTTAAGGAATCGGGGTGCTTCGCATTTGTTGCTACGAGCCAGCTCGTCCAACTGAACCAGCCACGCCTCGACGTCCATCGGATTGGTGTACTGCATCCTTTTCTTTTCTCCAAGGAAATTCTTTTTCGTCATTTTAGTTAGTGGTCCACGTCGAACGTCAATAGCGCGAATAGTGCATTGCGCAATCGCTCGGCCCCACTTCGGCAAGCATATTCAATCAACCGGAAATGATGGACACGATGAGCATCACAAAAGCAACCTGTATTTTACTTACCCACGAGCATGGCAGCGAGCCTTGATTTCGCGCTACCCATTGACGCCGAGAATAATCGCAGATGAGAAACCGGCTTTAAGGTGAAATAGGGTCAGATTCCGATTGCAAAGAGCCGGGTGCAAGTATCGGACCGATGAACAGTGAATAAAAAAAGGGCTGCTAAGAAAATCCAGCAGCCCTTTCAGAAAACCTCAAGCTCTCAATCAGCCACAAGCTCCAATCGCCCCACAAGCCGTACAGAACTCACACCCATCCTTCTTGATGACCGTGGTATTGCCACACTCCCGGCAAAGCTTCCCATGCATCGTCGGCGTCGGCTTGGCCGCATGCGCCTGCGCCGGCTCATCCGTTACCACGCCCATCGCCTTCACTGGCATCCCCTCTTCCGTCAGGATGCCCAGCATCGCATAACGATGAATCACTAGCTGCGCAATGTACGCAACGGTCGACGGATAACTCGCCTGCTTCTCACTACCCGGCACACGCGCCAGGAAGTCACCACGCGGCTCCGAGTAGTTGAGCAGTTTGCGCAGCTTCATCCCGATCCACGCCGGATCCACCACTCGCATATCGTGCGACAGCAGCTTGCACAGACCATCTAAAGTATGCGGATGACCACCGGTCAGCCACATGCTGTACGGACGCCGGGTGCCGTCAGGCATCTGCAGTTCCTTCAGCATCAACACGAAGTCGTCTTCGGTGGCTGGGTTGCGCACGTCGGCGACCCAGGCGAGCGTGCCGTCGGTGCCGGTCTTGGGCTCGTGCGGCGCGAACAGCGCATCGAGCACCGGGGTCGGGTCGTTTTCCATCTTGTCTAGCGCGCCGAGCTGGTTGTAGTGGTATTCGACGAGCTTGGCGAATGCAGCAGTGGCGCTGGGCACTTGCACCATCTGGCCGGTGGGCGGCATCGGCATGTCGAACGGGTCGCCGTAGGCGTTGGACAGCAGCGCGAGGCGGCGGCGCATCCAGCCGCGGTCGTTGGCGCGCATGTCGGTGGACAGGGTCTTGGCGATAGCGTCGAGACCGCGCGGGGGCTGGCCACCGAGTACCCAGACTTCGAAGGGGACGCCGTCCTTGTCGCTGACCGCCACCGCGAACTCGCCTTGCGGGGTGTCGATGATTTCGCTGATCCAGCCGCTGGCGCCGGCGGGCAGGCTCGGGCGCGACGGCCAGCGCAGGGAGGCGAGCGGCGGCACCGTGGCGAGGTCTTTCAGCACGAGGCGCTTGTCCTGTTCGGACAGCTGCATCGGCTGCGGGTTGGTGGATGCGGTCGGGACCGAGAGCACTGCGCCGAGCACGCCGTTAGGGCGGTAGGTGGTGATGCCCTTGAGGCCCTGGCGCCAGGCTTCCATGTAGAGGTCCTTGAATTCCTCGTACGGGTAGTCTTCCGGCACGTTGACCGTTTTGGAAATCGCGGCGTCGATGTAGGGAGCGACAGCGGCGACCATCAGCATATGGTTGATGGCAGAGATCTCGAGCGCGGAGACGAAGGCTTCCGGCAGCTTGCTGGTGTCGTTGCCGAGCGCGCGGTAGACGCGGTAGGCATGGTCTTCCACCGTGTAGTCCTTCTTGGTGCCGTCGGGCATGCGCTTGGTGCGGTTGTAGAACCAGGAGAACGCGGGCTCGATGCCGTTGGAGGCATTGTCGGCGAAGGCGAGCGAGATGGTGCCGGTGGGTGCGATCGAGGTGAGGTGCGAGTTGCGGATGCCGTGCTTGGCGATCCTGGCCTTGAGGCCTTCCGGCAGGCGGGAGGCGAAGCCGGCCTTGAGGTATTTCTCGGCGTCGAACAGCGGGAAGGCGCCGCGCTCTTGTGCGAGTTCGACCGAGCTTTCATAGGCAGCGTCGCGCATGACGCGCGAGATGTTGGCGGCGAGCAGGTGGCCTTCTTCGGTGTCGTAGCGCACGCCGAGCATGATGAGCGCATCGCCCAGGCCGGTGAAGCCGAGGCCGAGGCGGCGCTTGGCGTCGGCTTCGCGTGCCTGTTCCGGCAGCGGCCACTTGGTGGCGATGAGGACGTTGTCGAGCATGCGCACGCCGAGCTTGGTCACTTTGGCGAGCAGGTCGAAGTCGAACTTCGCTTCTGGCGTGAAGGGCCTGTCGACGTAGGCGGTGAGGTTGAGCGAGCCGAGGCAGCAGCAGCCGTAGTCGGGCAGCGGCTGTTCGCCGCAGTTATGTACGTACAATCCATTGGCATCGAATGCGTTAACACCTGGAATCTGCACGTCGAATACCGCTTCTTCACCATCCGGCTCAATGCTATCGACCGTCGCGGTAAAGCGTTCCCGGTTAAGCTTGCGACGATAGCTGGTCAACGCGTACTCCAGCGCCCGCTGCTTTTCCGTGTCGGCAAAGCCGATACGGTCGGCAAATATCTGAATGTTGTCCCCGGAGATGCAGAGTTCGTGCAGTACTTGCGTCATGTACGGCGCATTTCCACCCTTGCCGTCGGGGAGCATTTTCAGTACAGGCTGCACGCCTTTGCGGTTGCCATAGATGGTCGATGCAATGCCCATGCGCAGCAGCATGCGCTGCACGCGAACCAAGGTGGGCTTGTTTGCCTGTGTGAGGCGGATGCTGATGCCTTTCTGCTGGCTGCCCTGCACCGAACCGTCGGCGTCAAACAGTCCTCGCAAGAAGCCTGCATGGAACGCCGACGAGGTGGCTTCGAATGCATCGTCCATCTTCTTGGCCCCGGGGCGCAAGCCGAGTTCGAAAGCAAGATCGCGAAGGCTGGAACTCTTGAGGCGATATTCGTCCCGGCCGTCCACCTTGTTAAAGCCACGAAAATCGCCACGTGTTCTCAGTTCGGTCATTGCGGCCTCGGCTGCGGCAATGATGCCGTTCGAGGCGGAGAACGGCGCAGCGCCGTTCGCACAGGCCATCAATTGGCGGTCCCACACGCTGAGCACCGCCGCATCGTTCTTGAGGGTGCCATCACCTATCAGCAGGCCCAACAGATAGCCTTGCGCTTCGGTGTACTTGCCGTCCCATCCGTGCAGGGCACGATGGTTGTGCAGTGCGATGCGGTCGCCGGGCTGCAGGTCGGCCGCCTTCACCCATTCGTATTCCTGACGGTAGCGCGTTTCCAAAGAGACGCGGCGAACCAGGTGATCGGGCGTCAGCCGGAGTTCAAAGCCTTCGCGCGTGCGCAGCTTCTGCACTGTTTTGACGCCGGTGGCGAAGAAGCCTTGATCTCCGGAGCAAAATTCCTGGCCGTTGATGTTGGCGATGAATGCCTTGCTCAGCAGATCGCGCACCTGCTGCGGGCCGTCGCTGGTGGCAACCCAGGTTTCCGCCGTAACGCAGGGGTTGGTCGCTTCGATGTACTCGGCGTAGGCGAGGTTGTTTTCCTGGTTGATGCGGTCAAGGTAGAGCACGCCGGGTTCGGCGGCGTTGTAGGTGCTCTGCATGATCAGGTCCCAGATCAGGCGGGCCTGGACCTTCTTGTACACCCACTTGCCGTCGTCGCGCAGGTAGGCGCCCTTGGCCTCGAGGTCGGCGTTGGGCTCGGTCTTGTGCGCGAGTTCGAATTCGCCGTCGCTCTCGACCGCGCGCATGAATGCATCGGTGACGCCGACGGAAACGTTGAAGTTGTTGAGCTGTCCCTTCTCCTGCTTGACGGTGATGAAGTCGACGATGTCCGGGTGCTCGACGTTGAGCACGGCCATCTGCGCGCCGCGGCGCGCGCCGGCGGA
>CBIHRW010000159.1:0-6620 GCA_966212545.1 uncultured Noviherbaspirillum sp. | reverse complement strand
GGTCGCCGATGATCAGCTCGCGCTGGCCACGGCCGATCGGCACCATGGAGTCGATTGCCTTGAGGCCGGTTTGCATCGGCTGGGACACGGACTGACGTGCGATAACGCCCGGCGCGACCTTTTCGATGACGTCGGTCAGCTTGGCGTTGACCGGACCCTTGCCGTCGATCGGCTGGCCCAGCGCGTTCACCACGCGACCGACCAGTTCCGGGCCAACCGGCACTTCCAGCACGCGGCCGGTGCACTTGACGGTGTCGCCTTCGGAAATGTGCTCGTATTCACCCAGGATAACGGCACCGACGGAATCGCGCTCGAGGTTCAGCGCCAGACCGAAGGTGTTGCCCGGGAATTCCAGCATCTCGCCCTGCATCGCGTCGGAAAGACCGTGGATGCGGCAGATACCGTCGGTCACGGAAATCACCGTGCCCTGATTGCGAATCTCAGCGGTGTCGCCAAGGCCTTGAATCCGGCTCTTGATCAGTTCGCTGATTTCAGACGGGTTGAGTTGCATGTTAACTCCTAAATTTTTTAATCTCTGCTTACGCTAGCGCCAGCAAGGCCGCGATCACGACGCGAGTGCGGTGTACATCTTCTGCAGCTTGGCGCGCACAGATGTATCGAGCACTTCGTCGCCGACGGTGACGCGCACGCCGCCGATCAGCGACTTGTCCACATTCACGGTCGGGTTCAGCTTGCGGCCGAATTTCTTTTCCAGCGTTGCCACCAGGTCTTTCACTTGGGCGTCGGTCAACTCGAACGCGCTCGTGATTTCCGCATCTGCGGCGCCTTCGGATGCATTCTTCAATGCAAAGAACTGCTCGCCGATTTCCGGGAGCAGTGCGAGGCGGCCGTTTTCGACCAGCATCCCGACGAAGTTTTTCGCTTCGGGGGAGACATTGGACTTCAACAGCGACAAGAACGTTTCGGATACCTGCTTGTCCGAGAGCTTCGGATTCGCGGCAAAAGACTTGACGTCGGGGTGGGAAGCAACGGCTGCCATTTCCGACACAAGGTCGGACCAGGCAGCCATATTGCCGGACTTGGCTACACGGAACAGTGCTTCAGCGTAAGGACGAGCAATCGTTGCGAGTTCGGCCATGATTACAGCTCGGTCTTCAGTTGGTTCAGCAGGTCGGCGTGGGCCGCTGCGTTCACCTCACGCTTGAGAATCTGCTCAGCGCCCTTGACCGCAAGAGTCGCGACCTGGGCACGCAGTTCGTCGCGTGCACGAGTGACTTGCTGATCTGCATCGGCTTTGGCGGCGGCGATGATGCGCGCAGCTTCTTCGGATGCAGCTTTCTTGGCGTCTTCGATGATTGCCTGGGCGCGCTTTTCAGCGTCGCCAACGCGCTTCTGGCCTTCGTCACGGGCGGAGGCGAGTTCAGCCTGGGCGCGCTTGGCGGCCTCGGCCATCTCTGCCTTGCCGCGGTCGGCGGCAGCCAGACCGCTCGCGATCTTCTCGGCGCGCTCGTCGAGCGCCTTCATCAGCGGCGGCCACACGAATTTCATCGTGAACCACGCGAGGATGAAGAAGACCACGAACTGCGCAAACAAGGTTGCATTTAAGTTCACGGTGTTTTCCTTCTCAGAATAACGAGAGCCGAACCTCGGATGGGTTCGGCTGTTGGAAATTCAGCGGTGGCTGATTACTTCGCGATGAACGGGTTTGCGAAAGCAAACAGCATGGCGATACCAACACCGATCAGGAACGCTGCGTCGATCAGACCAGCCAGCAGGAACATCTTGGTCTGCAGGGTGTTCATCAGTTCAGGCTGACGTGCGGATGCTTCGAGGTACTTGCCGCCCATGATGGCGATACCGATACATGCGCCGATAGCACCCAGGCCAATGATCAAGCCGCAAGCCAAAGCAACAAAAGAGATGTCAGTCATGAGAGTTCCTTCAAAAGGTTAAGGTTAAAAACAAAAACTAAAAAACAAACTTCGTTACGTACTACTATCCTGGGGATTCTTTAGTGTGACTCGTGCGCCATGCCGATATACACCAGGGTCAGCATCATGAAGATGAAGGCCTGGAGGAACACGATCAGAATGTGGAAGATTGCCCACATCGAGCCGGCGATCACGTGGCCGATGAAACCGAACGCGGTAGCCATCGAGCCGAGCAGAGCGATCAGCAGGAACAGCAGTTCGCCGGCGTACATGTTGCCGAAAAGACGCATGCCGAGCGAAACGGTGCGTGCCACATATTCGATCAGATTCAGCAGGATGTTGAACGGCGCCATCCAAGGGCCGAACGGTGCGGCGATCCACTCGTGCAGCCAGCCGCCCACGCCCTTGATCTTGAGGTTGTAATAGATGACGACAGCCAGCACGCCGAGGGACATGCCGAGGGTGCCGTTGAGGTCGGCCGTCGGCACCACGCGGTGGTACGGAATGACGTTCTCGAGGCCGAGGAGGGAGAACAGAGCGGCGAACATGTCGACCGGCAGGAAGTCGAGCGAGTTCATCAGCGCAACCCAGACGAAGACCGTCAGGGCCAGCGGAGCGATGAAGCGGCGGTCGCCGTGGACGATGGCCTTGGACTGGTCTTCAACCATTTCAACGACCATTTCGACGAAAGCCTGGAAGCGGCCCGGCACGCCAGAGGTCGCCTTGCGCGCGGCAAGCCACATCAGGAAGCAGCCGAGCACGCCCATCGTCACGGACCAGAAAACCGTGTCCATGTTGATGATCGAGAAATCGACGATCTTGTCCTGGTGACGCGTGGAGAGGTGTCCGAGGTGGTGGACTATGTATTCTGATGGAGTCGGAGCGTGTCCAGTGGATGCCATGTCAGTGCCTAAATATTAAGATGATGTAACTCTTCAGTGCCACGATGAAAGCGGCGAGTAGCGCCAGCCAGTTCAAATCGCGGTACAGCCATACCACCGCGCCCAGCAGCGCGACGGTCAATGCAATCTTGATAAATTCGCCGATGAAAAAGGTCATCGGATTGACAGCCCCCGGCTTGCGCGCGTTGATAAACAATCGCATGGCAAACAAGCCGTTCGGCACAACACAGCACAGGCCGCCAAGAAGCGCAGACAATAGCGCGTGCCATCCTCCAATCAGGCCGGCAATCAGGCCGGTGATGACCGTTGTCAAAAACTGCAGGAGGACGACGCGTAGCATAGTGGTCCGCTTTGGTGCAATCCGTTGGGCTTTCTGCTCCTGAAAGCACCAGCGACGGGCCGCGGTATTTCTTGGTGGTGCGTCTTGCGAAACCCCGGGATTATAAGTGTTTTCCACAGGACCCGTCAAACCTTTGTCTGGCGGAAATCCCCCGCATGGACTACCGTAAAACTACGGTATTCTTCTGTGCAGGAATGCTTAATCTGCGGCACTATGTGCGGAATTCCGGACGGGGAATGTGTGCAGTTTTCGAAGCATTCGCACCCGAGCGGCGCACGTTAATGCGACGGAAATTCACTTTCCTGTTCCAAATCAATTAGTTATTGAAAGCCTAGTGAAAGCTGCCTGATGGCATGCTTATTGTTATGAGTGCCTGTGCCTGCACTGGTATTCATTGCCCTATAAAGGACACGACCATGGACTCCCTCCGGCCCGCCCCTCGCTCCATCACCCTTCGCTTCCTGGCGGAGCCAACCGACGTCAACTTCGGCGGTAAAGTTCATGGTGGCGCCGTCATGAAATGGATCGACCAGGCAGGCTATGCCTGCGCGGTCGGCTGGAGCGGCTATTACTGCGTCACGGTGTACGTGGGCGGTATCCGCTTCTACAAGCCCATCTTCATCGGCCAGATCGTCGAGGTGACAGCGACCGTCGTGCATACGGGGAATTCGAGCATCCACATTGCGACCGATGTGTCAGCCACCGACCCCAAAACGGGGGCGAGGAAGACGACGACACGCTGCATAATCGTGTTCGTCGCCGTGGACGGTGGCGGGGATACCGTGCCGGTGCCGGCATGGGAGCCGGTCAGTGAGGAAGACCTGCATCTTCAGAAGTATGCAATCCGGATGGCGGAGATGCGCAAGGAGCAGGAGGATGAGCTCGCGCTGATCGGGTGACCAACAGCGCAGCCTTCCTGGCTGCATCTACATGCCTATCCGCGCGCCAGGCTCGCCAGCCAGTCGCGTCCCTGCTGCCAGTCGCCCAGGCCGCTTTCGGCGTTGATGTGGCCGCGCGGGCCGATGTCGTGGAACTGCGCGCCCCAGTTGTTTGCCCATGCCTGTGCGCGCGGCAGTGCGCACCATGGGTCATCCGATGACGCAGCGATTACCGTGTTAAACGGCAACGGCGTGAGCGGCATCGGCGCGAAGCCATTGACGAAGTCGGGGAAATCCGCACGTTCCACGTCGGGGGGCGCGACCAGCAGTGCGCCCTTTACCTTCTTGAGGTGTACGGCGTCGGCGTGCAGCGTGGCCCACCATGCGGTCAGTGCGCAGCCGAGGCTGTGCGCCGCCAGGATCACTTCGTCTTCTGCCGCTGCGATTGCCGCGTCGAGTGCGGTGACCCAATCGCTGCGCCTGGGCTTATCCCAGTCACGCTGCTGCACGCGGTGCGCATTCGGCAGCATGCCTTCCCACACGGTTTGCCAATGGCCTTCGCCAGAGTTGAAGAGGCCGGGAAGGATGAGGATGCTTGTCGTCATTCGCTGCCGCGGAGTTTGCCGATCAGGTCGTCGAGCGCGTCGAGGTTGGCGAAGTCGATGATGAGCTGGCCCTTGTTCTTGGCGCCTACCTTGATCACTACCTGCGTCGCAAGTGCATCGGACAATTCTTCTTCGAGGCGTGCCAGATCGCGCGACTTTTCCTTGCCTGCGCGTGCCTTGTTGCCGGCTTGTTCGGTGGTCGCTTTCACCACCAGCTTTTCTGCTTCACGCACGGACATGCGCTTGGCGACGATCTGGTTGGCGAGCGTGATCTGCGTCGCGGCGTCGGCTGCGAGCAGCGCACGCGCGTGGCCCATGTCGATGTCGCCGGCCATCAGCATGGTCTGCACGGGCTTGGCGAGATTCAGCAGGCGCAGCAAGTTGGACACCGCGCTGCGCGAACGGCCTACCGCGCCGGCGGCCTGTTCATGCGTGAAGTTGAAGTCGCTGATCAGGCGATGGATGCCCTGCGCTTCTTCCAGCGGGTTAAGGTCTTCGCGCTGGATGTTTTCGATCAGCGCCATCGCGGCGGCAGCCTGGTCGTCAACGTCCTTCACCAGCACCGGCACTTCGGTCAGGCCGGCAATTTGCGCAGCGCGGAAGCGGCGTTCGCCGGCGATGATTTCATAGCGGCCGTCGCCGTTGACCGGGCGAACGAGGATGGGTTGCATCAGGCCTTGCGCCTTGATCGATGCGGCGAGTTCCTGCAGTGCGCCTTCATCCATGCGTGTACGCGGCTGGTATTTGCCGGCCTGCATCTGCGTGACGCTCAACGTCGAAGGCGCACCGGCAACAGTGGGTACTGCTTCCTCGATGTCGGACGAACCGCCGAGCAGCGCATCGAGGCCGCGGCCGAGTCCCTTGGTTTTCTTGACAGCCATGTTTCTGCCTTACATTGACTTGATGCGCTCGACCATCTCGGCGCCGAAGGAGATGTACGCCTGCGCGCCCTTCGATGCGGGATCGAAGGTGACGCCGGGCATGCCGTAGGACGGCGCTTCCGCGAGGCGCACGTTGCGCGGGATGATGGTCTTGAAGACCTTGTCGCCGAAGTGCTGTTCGAGCTGTGCGGAGACTTGCTGCGACAGCGTCATGCGCGGATCGAACATCACGCGCAAGAGGCCGATGATCTTGAGGTCGGTGTTGAGCTTGCCGTGCACCTTCTTGATGGTGTTAACCAGGTCGGACAAGCCTTCGAGTGCATAGTATTCGCACTGCATCGGGATGATCACGCCATGCGCGGCGCACAAGCCGTTGAGCGTCAGCATCGAGAGCGCGGGCGGGCAGTCGATCAGCACGAAATCGTACTCGCTTGCGACGGCATTGATCGCATCCTTCAGGCGCTTCTCGCGGTTTTCGAGTTCGACCATTTCGACTTCGGCGCCGGCGAGTTCGCGATTCGCAGGCAGCACATCGAAGCCGCCCGTCTCGGACGACTTGCGCGCGGTCTTGATGTCGGCGAGGCCAAGCAGCACTTCGTAGACGGACGATTCGAGTTCGGCCTTGTTGATGCCTGCACCCATCGTCGCATTGCCCTGCGGGTCGAGGTCGACCAGCAGCACGCGCTGGTCGATTTTTGCGAGACCGGCTGCGAGGTTGACTGCTGTTGTCGTTTTGCCGACGCCGCCCTTCTGGTTGGCGACGCAGAATATCTTGGCCATGTGTTTTTAGTTGGTCGTGAGTTTGATGCCGAAGCCGATCAGGAAGAAGCCCGCCATCTTCGATGCGAATGCGGCGATGCGTCGATTGCGCGCGAGGCGTTTTGCCGCAGCGTTGCCGGCGATGACCAGCAGGCTGCCGTAGAACAGGGTGCATGTACAAATCACCGCGCCCATCGCCGTGAAGGTCAGTGCACCTTGATGTGTCGTTGGGTCGATGAAGAGCGGGAAGAAAGCCATGTAGAACACGATGGCCTTCGGGTTGATGAGCGTGACGAGGAAACCGCGGCGGAAGTCGGCGGCATTCGAGAACGGCACGACCGCCCCGCCCTCTTCGCTCTTGGC
>CBIHRW010000158.1:0-6669 GCA_966212545.1 uncultured Noviherbaspirillum sp. | reverse complement strand
CGTCCACAGCCCCCCAGCCGCCCCCGCGCCCCGCGCCTACCACGCCACCCCTCCCCCAAACAACGCGACCCCCAAGCCAGTTCATAACACCCTCTGGAATCAACTAGCCGTAACGATAACGCAGTGCAAGGCCGGAATCAAACCGGAACTTGTGTCATTAATCAAGCGCGCAGGAAATGAAACAGGTTGCGCAGCATGCCGGCGGTGGCGCCCCAGATGAAGAAGCGGTCGTAAGGCATCGTATAGAAGCTGCGCCGCCCGACGTTGGGCATCTCAAAACTGCGCCGCTGATGGTTCGCTCCATCCATAAGGAAGGCAAGCGGAACCTCAAATATTTCCGCGACCTCGAACGGATCGGCGCGCAGGTCGAAGGGCGGTTGGACCAGGGACACGACCGGCGTGACGCGGAAACCGGTGCCGGTAAAGTAATCAGGCAATGTACCGAGCACGTCGATATGCCGACGGTGCAGGCCCACCTCCTCTTCCGTTTCACGCAAGGCGGTCTCGATGGCGGAGGTATCCGACTCATCGACACGGCCACCAGGCAAGCTGACCTGGCCGGCATGATCGTTGAGATGCGCGGTGCGCTGGGTCAGCAGCAGGGTCAGTCCGTCATCGCGCACCACGATGGGCATCAACACCGATGCTGGTGTCGGTTCGCCGGTCTGTTTGCGCATGAGCTTCTCCTCGAAGCTTTCTGGTTCCCAGGCAGGCGGATTGGCGAAACGTTCACGCAACCAGGATTCGTTCAGTCGCCCGTGAGCGACCGCAGGCTCGCCGGCGAGGGATTCAATGGGAAGGGATTCGGGATCGAAAATCAGTTTGGACAAATCTGTTCCTTGGCGATGCGGATGACCCAATAACGATTCTAGCGTGATTACCGCTGACGCTCACTGCACAGAGCAGAAAAGAAAAAAGGGCACCACAGGTGCCCTTTTCGTTTGCAGCAAGCTGCTATTACTCTGCAGCCTGCGCCGCTACACGGCGGTTCGGCAGCTTTTCCTTGATGCGTGCCGACTTGCCGGAACGCTCACGCAGGTAGTACAGCTTCGCACGACGCACGTCGCCGCGGCGCTTGACTTCGATTGACGCGATCAGCGGCGAGTACAGCTGGAAGGTACGCTCCACGCCTTCACCGGAAGAGATCTTGCGAACGATGAAGTTGGAGTTCAGGCCACGGTTGCGACGCGCAATCACGACGCCTTCGTAAGCCTGCGCACGCTTGCGGGTGCCTTCGACCACGTTGACGTTCACGACAACGGTGTCACCCGGTGCGAACTCAGGGATGTTCTTGCCCAGGCGGGCGATTTCTTCTTGCTCGAGTTTCTGGATCAGATCCATTTTCAGCTCCTTGAACCATCATGCCGGCGCTTGATGAACGGTGTGCCCGGTAGAGGATGGGGTTTTACAAATACGGGTTGCCCCGCGCGATACAACAAAAACAAAACTACGAATCAAACTACGACTTCAAACTGCTCAAAAACTTTTCGTCGGCCCGTGTCAGCAATCCTGCCTCGCGCGCCTTCACTATCAAATCGGGCCGCTTTGTCGCAGTGGCCAGCAGCGCCTGTTCACGCCGCCATTTTTCAATCTCCGCATGGTGCCCGCCCAGCAGGACCGGCGGCACCGCTAGGCCATCGTACACTTCCGGCCGTGTGTAATGCGGACAATCCAGCAAGCCGTTCACAAAGCTGTCTTCGACAGCCGACACGTCGTCGTTCAGCACACCCGGCAATTGCCGGATTACGGCATCCATCAGCGCCATCGCCGGCAATTCGCCGCCGGACAGCACGAAATCACCGAGGCTGATTTCCTCATCGACGCAGCGATCCAGCAGGCGCTGGTCCACCGCCTCATACCTGCCGCACAACAGCACCAGACCTGGCTCCGCAGTCAGCTGCATCACGCGCTCGTGCGTCAGCTGTTTGCCTTGCGGCGACAGGTACACCACGCGCGGCTGCGGGAGATCCTGCTCCATCTGGCGCGCCTTTGCCGCACCTATGGCTGCCTCCAGCGGCTTGGCCATCATTACCATTCCGGGACCGCCGCCATACGGACGATCGTCGATGGTGCGATAGTTGTCAGTCGTGAAATCGCGCGGATTCCAAAGCGACAGGCCACACTTCTTCTGCTCGAACGCGCGCCGGGTAATGCCGGACTGCGTAATCGCGGTGAACATGTCGGGAAAGAGCGTGACGACATCAAATTGCATCTCGACTCATCCCAATCAACGGGCTAATAGTCCAGCCCCCAATCCACCGTTATTTTCCTACCTGCCTGGTCGACCGTCTTGACGAACTGGTCAACGAAGGGAATCAGCCACTCTTTCGGCTTCTGATCCGCTGCAACAACGGGCGCCACGACTCTCAGGATCGGATGTGCGCCGTTGTCCATGAGGTCGGCAACCGCACCGAGGGGTTCGCCCTCCAGGTTTTCTACTGCCAGGCCGATCAGGTCGACCCAGTAATACTCATTGTCGTCAAGCGGCGGGAAATGGCTGCGCCGGATCTGCACGGTAGCGCCCTTAAGCGCTTCTGCCGCATTGCGGTCCGCCACGCCCATCAACTGGGCAACGACATCTTCGCCGTGCACTTTCGCCTGCATCATGTCGACGTCGCGCAGAACAGGCTTGTCCAGCCACCACGTCTTTGCATGCAGCATCGCATCCGCATCTGCGGAATAGGGCCTGATCCTGACCCAGCCCTTGATGCCATAGGCGCCAGTCACATAACCCACTAGCACCAGATCTTCAGGGATTGCTACCCCCGACACCGTCTTGACTGACAAATTCAGCGACTACTCTGAAGCCGAATTAAGCAGCGGGCTTGCCGGCTGCCTTGACCAGACGTGCAACCGTCGGGGACAGTTGTGCGCCAACACCCTGCCAGTGAGCCAGGCGGTCCGCAGCAATGCGGAAACCTTCATCCTTGCCTTCGGCAACCGGGTTGTAGAAACCCAGGCGCTCAATGAAACGGCCGTCGCGGCGGTTACGCGAGTCGGTGGCAACGATGTTGTAGAACGGGCGCTTCTTGGCGCCGGCGCGGGAAAGACGAATAACGACCATAATGTGCTTCCAAAAATTGTTCGAAGGCGGAAAAAGCCGGGAATTATAGCTCGTTTTTCGGCTTTCCTGCAAGTTTGGTAATGCAACAACGACGGGAAACCGGGCAAATTGCACAGTGAGGGCGTCTCATGCACACTACGTTCCCGTTGGAGAGGCCGCCCTAGTGCGCCTGAAAGTCCGAATATTAACAAAAAAGAAACATCTTAATACCAGAATTCCATGACCACTCGCCACAAGAACAAAACCTTCGCCACCTTACTCGCCGCCGTTCTGGGCGGGCTTGGGACGCATCGGTATTACCTGCTCGGGAAGATGGATAAATGGGCCTGGATGCATGTACTCCTCTTTCCGCTGTCGGTGTTCGCCGGCTTTATCGAGGCGCTGGTCATCGGTCTTACGCCCGATGACAAATGGGACGAAGCCCACAACAAGGACTCCGGCCGGAAATCGGATTCCGGCTGGCCGCTCGTCATGCTGTTGGTGCTGACCTTCGGCGGCGGGGCAATCGCCTTGATCGCGGCAATCGCCCGCACCTTCGATCTACTGTTTACTGGCGGCGCCTACGGTTGATGAAGACGCCTCGCCCCAAGTGTGAGCAAGCGGGTGCTCAACCGGCGGCGTCCCTTCCTTGAACAGCTGCCGGAGCTGTTGGCGAAGTTCGGGCGTGTCTTGGTGCTGATGGACGGCAACGGCATGCTGAACTGCGGCGTCCAAGAGTTCCTCGTCGGTATCTGCGGAGAGCGCCACCGTGCAGTTCATTTCGCTCGGAAATTCACGGCAATCGACGTACTTGCGGGTCATGATCATTGCCTCCACGACTAGAGAATAGGGAAGCTGCGCCCGCATGGCAGGCGAGCGCGCAGCGGTGCGCTGCGCAATTTTGTTATAGGTCGGGAAAAGGGACCTGCAAGACGCGCGGAGGCTGCGCAGGGCAGTACGCGCGCGACTGTTGATCTGGATCGAAATGCGCTGCCGGCAATCGTACGAGCCGGGTGGCGTCAGATGGATACGCTTGTGGTCTGGAGCAACTGGCAGCCGTCGATGCGCCAGACGCTGTCCTCACCCTGCTGCATCCAGAACACCGCCAACCACACTCGGCTGTAGCCGTCGGTGACGCGCACCACCTGGATGGCGTCACCGTCGATGACTTCAGGCCTGGAGAAAATCACCCGCTGGTAGCGGTAGATCGGGTTGTACTCTTCCTTGATCAAGCGCAGGAAATTGTCCGGACTGCCGATCAACATCCGCTTCTCGGGCGTAGCCAGTTCAAATGCACTGACGGCATCGTCGTTCGACAATGCCTCGAGCTGTGACTGCACAACCTCATGGATCGCTATGGCGTCGGCCGTCGTGATGTCATCGATCGCCCACGCATTGCTCCACCACGGTGCACAGAGCCCGGCAAGCAAGCTTGCCGCTGCCACTAACCGTTTCATGATCGCCTCCGGACCAGAAACAAGGAGTTGTCAAATCAGTATACGGCAGATTGAAAAAAGTGCTGAGAGTTCACCAATGACCAAAAAATAAGGCAGGCCGGCTTGCACCGGACTGCCATCCGAACTTTTGCAATACAGGATCGTCAGAATTGCTCTTCTGCCAGCGCCATCACACCCGCGCTGCCTTCTACGACGGCCGTACGATAAGCGGACGCTTGCGACAGGAAGTGGTCCGCGAAGAAGCGCGCGGTGCCCATCTTCGCCTGATAGAACTTGGCATCACCCTCACCCGCCTGGAGCTTGCGCTCCGCCACCAACGCGGCGCGCGCCATCTGCCAACCGCCCAGCACGACGCCGGCCAGCTTCAGATAAGGCACGCTGCCCGAGAACACCCCCTTGATGTCGGACTTCATGTTGGCGACGACGAAATTGATGACCTCTTCCAGCGCCTTGGAACCTGCAGACAAACGAGTGCGAATGGCCGCGAGGTCGGGTGAGGCGGAGGCAGATAACTCCTCTTCCGTTCGGCGCACCTGCGCCAGAATTGCCTTGGCGGTGACACCTGCGTCGCGCGCGGTTTTGCGGCCGACGAGATCGTTCGCCTGGATCGCGGTCGTGCCTTCGTAGATCGGAAGGATGCGTGCGTCGCGGTAGTACTGTGCAGCACCGGTCTCTTCGATGAAGCCCATGCCGCCGTGCACCTGCACGCCGTTGGATGCGACATCGACCGACAACTCGGTGGACCAACCCTTGACGATTGGTACCAGGTATTCGTAGAAGGCCTGGTTCGTCTTGCGGACAGCGTCGTCTGCGCTGTGGTGCGCGGCGTCGTACGCTGCAGCAGCGACATACGCCAGTGCACGGGCGGCTTCGACCTGCGAGCGCATCGACATCAGCATGCGGCGGACGTCGGGGTGATGGATGATCGCCACTGGACCGGTGGAACCAGCGAGGTCGCGCGACTGGATGCGATCACGCGCATAGGCGACTGCCTTCTGGTAGGCACGCTCAGCGACGGCGATGCCCTGCATGCCGACACCGAAGCGAGCAGCGTTCATCATGATGAACATGTACTCGAGGCCACGGTTTTCTTCGCCGACCAGATAGCCGATCGCACCGCCATGATCACCGAACTGCAGCACCGCGGTCGGGCTGGCCTTGATGCCCAGCTTGTGTTCGATGGACACGCAATGCACGTCATTGCGCTCGCCGAGGGAACCGTCCTTGTTGACCAGGAACTTCGGCACGACGAAGAGCGAAATACCCTTCACGCCTTCCGGCGCGTTCGGGGTGCGGGCCAGCACGAGGTGGACGATGTTGTCGGCCATGTCGTGTTCGCCATAGGTGATGAAGATCTTGGTGCCGAAGATCTTGAAGGCGCCGTCGCCTTGCGGCTCGGCACGTGTGCGCACCAGCGCGAGGTCGGAACCGGCTTGCGGCTCGGTCAGGTTCATCGTACCGGTCCATTTGCCGGAGATGAGGTTCTCGAGGTAGGAGCTCTTGAGCTCGTCGGAACCCGCGGTGAGCAGTGCTTCGATAGCGCCGTCAGTCAGCAGCGGGCACAGTGCGAACGACAGGTTCGCGGAGTTCAGCATCTCGATGCAGGGCGTTGCCACCAGTTTCGGCAGGCCCTGGCCGCCATGTTCGGCAGGATGCTGCACGCCTTGCCAGCCAGCCTCGGCAAACGCCTTGTAGGCCTCCTTGAAGCCTTTGGTCGTGGTGACCTTGTTGCCGTCGTGCCAGTAGCTCGGGTCCTTGTCGCCCGGGACATTGAGCGGCGCGATTACTTCGCTGCAGAACTTCGCGTTCTCTTCCAGCACCGCCTCAACGGTTTCCGGGGTCGCGTCTTCGCAACCGGGCAACGCATTCACTTGGGACAGGCCAGCGAGTTCGTTGAGCACGAACATCATGTCCTTCAACGGGGCGACATAACTCATTTGAGACTCCAAAAAGAAAAGGCAGGACTGCGGGAATTATTACGAAGCTCCGGAAAAAATCCTGTCAGCTACGCGACAAACCCGGCAGGCCCTGCCCGGTATTTAGTAATTATTCTGTGCGGGACGGACACGACATACGCCCCGCATTCGCTCTATCAGCCGAGTTCGGAAACCAGCTGCGGCACGACTTCGAACAGGTCGCCCACGATGCCGTAGTCGGCGACGGAGAAGA
>CBIHRW010000157.1:0-6722 GCA_966212545.1 uncultured Noviherbaspirillum sp. | reverse complement strand
AAATCAAAGACTTGCAGTTACTGGCATGACAATTGCCATATAGGGCTGACAACGATGTCGGCCGGTCGCAATTCCCGCGGTGCCTTCATCGGACAGAACAACGACATGGAGACAACGTGCGGCTCACCAACAAAGTGGCGCTGATCACTGGCGCAAGCAGGGGCATCGGCAAGGCCACCGCGCTCAAGTTCGCAAAGGAAGGCGCCAAGGTCGTCGTATGCGACCTGGACGACTCGGTGGCGGAAACCGTCGCCGAGATCCGCCTTCAGGGAGGCAGTGCCATCGGCTTCAAGGTCGATGTCACCAAGCCGGAGAGCATCGAGGCCATGGTCAGCGGTGCACGCGCCACCTTTGGGCACATCGATGTGCTGGTCAACAATGCCGGCATCGTCGCCGACGCGCAGCTCAAGAAGATGACGGACGACCAGTTCGACAAGGTCATCGACGTCAATCTCAAAGGCACCTACAACTGCACCAAGGCCGTGGTCGACAACATGATCGAGCGCAAGAGCGGCGTGGTGCTCAATGCATCGTCGATCGTCGGCATCTACGGCAATTTCGGCCAGACCAACTATGCGGCCAGCAAGTTCGGCGTGATCGGCATGGCCAAGACCTGGGCGCGCGAACTCGGCAAGCACGGCATTCGCGTCAACGCGGTCTGCCCTGGCTTCATCGAAACCACCATTCTCAAATCGATGCCCGAAAAAGTCATCCGCGCGCTCGAAGAGCGCGTACCGCTCGGCCGCCTCGGCAAGCCCGAGGAAATCGCCAGCACCTTTGCTTTCCTCGCATCCGACGAAGCCAGCTACATCAACGGCGCCGTCATCGAAGTGTGCGGAGGGATGACGCTGTAACAGGTTTTCGGCAGTTCAGTATCAGTTGTGTAGTACTCGGTTCCATAACAAGCATCGCAGGGCCGGCAGAGATGCCGGTATAACTTCACGGAGAGAGACAACATGGCACTATGCAGGACAATCGGTTTGACTACAGTGGCGGCAAGCGTGCTTGCGGCATGTGGAGGAGGGGGCGGCAATGGTTCGCTGCTCGCTGTCGGCGTCACGAATTCGACGCCTTCGTTCCTCAAGGGCAGCATTTCCAGCAAGACGTATGACGGCAACACCGACGACCTGCTGACCGCCGGCCTTGGCGCTTCCGGCCTCGCCAGCGCGACGGCCCCGACCGTCAGCGCGACACCGACCGCGGCAGAACTGCGCCGTCTCGCGATTCACCAGAACTACCGCGCACTGGTCGACACGACGGCAAACGGCGGCTTTGGCACGCTTTATGGTCCGACGGTTGCCAACGGAGGCATCACGACGACCAGCACCGGCAAGATCGCCGGCAAGGAATTCATTGCATACGCAGACGACGGCACCGGCACACAGAACGTGACGCTGATGGTCCAGATCCCGGATGCCTTCAATCCGAACAAGCCCTGCATCGTCACCGCGACCTCGTCCGGTTCGCGCGGCATCTATGGTGCGATCGGCACCTCCGGCGAATGGGGCCTCAAGCGCGGCTGCGCGGTCGCCTATACCGACAAGGGCAGCGGCAACGGTTTCCACGACCTGCAGACCAACAAGGTCACGCTGATCGACGGCACCACTGCCGACGCTGCGACCGCAGGAACCGCTGCACTATTCAAGGCCAATATCACCGATGCGGCTCGCACTGCTTACAACGCACTGTTCCCGAACCGCGTCGCATACAAGCATGCGCACTCGCAGCAGAATCCGGACAAGGACTGGGGCAAGAACACGCTGCAGGCGGTTGAATTCGCGTTCTACATCCTTAACGAGCAGTACGGCAGCGCCATCCAGGGCTCGACTGCGAAGGCACGCACCATTGCGCCGTCCAACACCACGGTGATCGCCTCCAGCGTCTCCAACGGCGCAGGCGCCGCGCTGCTGGCGGCAGAGCAGGATACAGAAGGCTTGATCGATGCGCTCGTTGTGGCCGAACCGCAGGTGCAGCCGAAGGCAACGCCGAGCCTGAGCATCCGCCGCGGATCGACAACGGTATCCACGATCGGCAAGCCGATGATCGATTACGTCACCTTTGCCAATGTCTACCAACCATGCGCGGCGCTCGCCGTAAGCAACAGCGCGTTTGCTGCATCCTTGCCGACTGCGAGCATGGAGGCCCGCTGCGCGGGACTGGCTAGCAAGAACCTGGTCACCGGTGCGACGGCTGCAGAGCGTGCGGCAGATGCGCTTTCGAAGATGCGCGCCTACGGTTGGGAGCCCGAAACCGACATCCTGCACCTGACGCACTACCGCTTTGCAGTACCGGCGGTGGCGACGACGTATGCGTATGCGTACGGACGCTTCAGCGCCACTGACAACCTGTGCGGCTTGAGCTTCGCCAACACAGACGCTGCCGGCAACGTCATTGCGCAGGTCGCAGCGACCCAAGCCACCCTGTTCGGCACGGGCAACGGCATTCCGCCGACCGCCGGCATCAACATCGTCTACAACGATTCAGTCGGCGGCCCAAAGCTGGATCGCCTGTCCGTATCGCCGTCGACCGGACTGGCCGACATGGCGCTGGATGCCGCCCTGTGCCTGCGTTCGCTTGCGACCGGCACCGATGCTGTCACCGGCGCTGCATTGACCGGCGACATGCTTGCCAAGTCCCAGCGCATTCAGCAAGGCGTGGCCGAGGCGCAAGCGAATGGCAACGTTGGCAACCGCCCGACCATCATCGTGACAGGGCGTAGCGATACGCTGATGCAGGTGAATCAGGCAGCGCGTGCCTACTTCGGCAAAATGAATGTGAACAATGCCGCAGCCAACGCGCGTTATATCGAAGTCACCAACGCCAATCACTTCGATGCCTTCCTTGGGGCCCTGCCGGGCTACGACACGGCACTGGTGCCGCTGCACTATTACCTCAACCAGGCGCTGGACATGATGTGGGCGCACATGAACAACGGCACTCCGCTGCCTGGAAGCCAGGTCGTACGCACGACGCCGCGCGGAGGCACAGCGGGTGCTGCACCGGCGATCACCACGGCCAACGTGCCGCCGATCGCTGCGACCCCGACAGCGGCCAATGCCATTACGTTCGCGAACAACACGCTGACTGTCGCGGACTGACCGAACCCGAGCCGCGCGCGACAACCCGACGAACCCAGGTCGCGCGCGGTGGAGGGTTGGATGATTGGAATACTGCATGACCGCCCGGCGCGATGTCGGGCAAACCGGATGTTCGCATTTGCGCAGGCGCGCAAGTGCACCAAGCAAAGCAGCATCACTGGAGAAAATGGATGGCAAGCGAAGTCATACTTGAGACGCGAAACCTGACCAAAGGTTTCAAGGGATTCATCGCGGTGAATGACGTTAACTTCAAGGTCAAGCGCGGTTCGATTCACGCTCTGATCGGTCCCAACGGGGCAGGCAAGACGACGTTTTTCAACCTGCTGACGAAGTTCCTGACGCCAACGTCGGGGACGATCCTGTACAACGGCAACGACATCACCTCGCTGGCGCCGGAACAGATCGCGCATCGAGGCGTGATTCGCTCGTTCCAGATCTCCGCCGTTTTCCCGCACCTGACCGTGCTGGAAAACGTACGCATCGGCCTGCAGCGCGGGCTCGGCACTTCCTTCCACTTCTGGAAGAGCGAGAAGACCCTGAACAAGTTGAACCAGCGCGCCATCGAGCTGCTCGCCGAAGTCGACCTCGAAAGCTTCGCGAACACCATGACGGTGGACCTGCCGTACGGCCGCAAGCGCGCGCTCGAGATCGCCACCACGCTGGCAATGGAACCCGAGCTGATGCTGCTGGATGAACCGACACAAGGCATGGGCCACGAAGACGTGCACCGCGTCACTGAACTGATCAAGAAAGTCTCCGCAGGCCGCACCATCCTCATGGTCGAGCACAACATGAGCGTGGTCTCCGGCATCTGCGACAAGATCTCGGTCCTGCAGCGCGGCTCGCTGCTGGCCGAAGGCACCTATGAAGAAGTATCGAACAACCCGCAGGTGATGGAGGCCTACATGGGCACCACCTCCGGCGCATTGGAAGGAGCGCATTGATGGCAACAGCGGCACTTGAAATCAGGAACCTCAAGGCCTGGTACGGCGAGTCGCACATCCTGCACGATGTCAACCTGGAAGTGAAGCCGGGCGAAGTGGTCACGCTGCTGGGCCGCAACGGCGCCGGCCGTACCTCGACGCTGCGCGCGATCATGGGGCTGACCGGCACCCGCACCGGCTCGATCAAGGTCAACGGCGTCGAATCGATCAATCTGTCGACGCACAAGGTAGCGCACCTTGGCATTGGCTACTGCCCGGAAGAGCGAGGCATTTTCTCGTCGCTCTCGGCAGAGGAAAACCTGATGCTGCCGCCGATGGTGTCGAAGTCCAACAAGGGCATGTCCGTCGAGGAAATCTACGAGATGTTCCCCAACCTGGCCGAACGCAGGTCCAGCCAGGGTACGCGCTTGTCCGGCGGCGAGCAGCAGATGCTGGCCGTAGCCCGCATCCTGCGCACCGGCGCCAAGCTGCTGTTGCTCGACGAGATTTCCGAAGGCCTTGCGCCCGTGATCGTGCAGGCACTGGCGCGCATGATCACGACGTTGAAGGCCAAGGGCTACACGATCGTGATGGTCGAACAGAATTTCCGCTTCGCCGCACCGCTGGCGGATCGGTTTTACGTGATGGAGCACGGTCAGATCGTCGAGACCTTCGCTGCATCCGAATTGGAGTCGAAGATGCCTGTTCTGAACGAACTGCTGGGTGTCTGAGAAGACGAAAGAAGCAACACTACCTACAACAGAGGAGCAAAGATGGAAATCAAAGCAAAAGTGATGACTCTCGCAGTCGCGGCAGCATTCGCCGGCATGACCGGCACGGCACAGGCACAGATCTCCGGTGACGTGATCAAGATCGGCCTGATCACCGACATGTCCGGCGTCTACGCCGACGTCGACGGCCCCGCAGGCGCCGAAGCCGTGAAGATGGCGATCGCCGACCTCGGCGGCGCGATCAACGGCAAGAAGGTCGAATTCCTCGTCGCCGACCACCAGAACAAGGCCGACATCGCGGCTTCCAAGGCACGCGAATGGTTCGACCAGCAGGGCGTCGACATGCTGATCGGTGGCACCAACTCCGGCGCCAACCTGGCGATGGCGAAGGTTGCAGCAGAAAAGAAGAAGGTGTTCTTCTCGGTCGGCGCCGGCACGGCCCGCCTGACCAATGAAGACTGCACCCCGTACACCGTCCACTATGCGTACGACACTATCGCGCTGGCCCGCGGTACCGGCGGCGCAATCGTGAAGAACGGCGGTAAGGATTGGTACTTCTTGACTGCCGACTACGCGTTCGGCGCATCGCTCGAGAAGGATACCGCTGACGTGGTCAAGGCCAGCGGCGGTACCGTCAAGGGCGCGGTCAAGCATCCGCTGTCGGCATCCGACTTCTCCTCCTTCCTGCTGCAGGCACAGTCCTCCAAGGCACAGATCCTCGGTCTGGCCAATGCAGGCGGTGACACCATCAACTCGATCAAGGCAGCCAACGAGTTCGGCGTGACTAAGTCGATGAAGATGGCCGGTCTGCTGATGTTCCTGACCGACATCCACTCGCTCGGCCTGAATCTGACCCAAGGCATGTACCTGACCGATGGCTGGTACTGGGACATGAATAACGACACGCGTGCCTGGTCGAAGAAATTCTTCGACAAGATCAAGCGCATGCCGACCATGCTGCACGCCGCCGACTATTCGGTCACCTACCAGTACCTGAGCGCTGTCAAAGCAGCTGGCACCGATGACGGCGACAAGGTCATGGAGCAGCTGAAGAAGACCAAGATCAACGACATGTTCGCCAAGAACGGCGTGATTCGTCCGGACGGCCGCATGGTGCACGACATGTACCTGATGGAAGTCAAGAAGCCGTCCGAGTCCAAGTATCCGTGGGACTACTACAAGGTCGTCCAGACGATCCCGGGTGACCAGGCCTATGCAACCAAGGCCGAATCGAAGTGCGCACTCTGGAAGTAAGTTGAATCCGGCGGCGCGGCACATTGCCTGATGCCGCGCCGCCCGGGTTTCTTTCGCTACCCATGCCGCACGCGCTGTGGCGTTTAACTGCAAAGTCGTTATGGAAATCTTTGGCATTCCTCTGCAAGCAATGTTGAGCCAGCTCCTGCTGGGCCTCGTGAACGGCTCGTTCTACGCGATGCTGTCGCTGGGCCTTGCGGTCATCTTCGGCCTGCTCAACGTCATCAACTTCGCACACGGCGCGTTGTACATGATGGGCGCGTTTCTGGCCTGGATGGGCTTGAACTATCTCGGTCTCAATTACTGGGTGATGCTGATCGCCGCGCCTATCCTGGTCGGCATCTTCGGCATCGTCATTGAAAAAACCATGCTGCGCTGGCTGTACAAGCTGGATCATTTGTACGGCCTGCTGCTGACCTTCGGCATTACATTGATGCTCGAAGGCCTGTTCCGCTCCTTCTACGGCGTGTCCGGACAGCCGTATTCCGTGCCCGACGCACTGATGGGCGCAACCAATCTCGGCTTCATGATCCTGCCGAACTATCGCGCATGGGTCGTGGTGGCCTCCATCATCGTCTGCCTTGCCACCTGGTTCGTGATCGAAAAGACCAAGCTTGGCGCCTACCTGCGTGCCGGCACCGAGAACCCGAAACTGGTCGAGGCCTTCGGCATCAACGTGCCGTTGATGGTGACCTTGACCTACGGCTTCGGCGTGG
>CBIHRW010000156.1:0-6790 GCA_966212545.1 uncultured Noviherbaspirillum sp. | reverse complement strand
CGCGGACCTGTACGGCGCGGACCTGCGCGGCGCGAACCTGGGCGGCGCGGACCTGGGCGGCGCGGACCTGTACGGCGCGGACCTGTACGGCGCGAACCTGGGCGGCGCGAACCTGGGCGAACGCGGAAAAATGGTCGGCAAGCGCCCATTTTTCCAGCTCGGCCCGATCGGCTCACGCAACGATTACCTCCTTTCCTTCATCACGGACAGGGGCCTGCTGATCCGCGCCGGCTGCTTCTTCGGCTCGCGCGACGAGTTCGAGGCGGCCATCGACGAAACCCACGGCGTCAGTGAGCACGGCCAGGAATACCGCGCCGCTCTCGCGCTCATCGACAAGCACGCCGAGCTGTGGACGCCTGCCGCCGAAGAAAAGGTCGCAGCATGATTTCCGCCAACACCGTGATGCGACATTGCGCAAACGCAGACGAGGAGCCCGCCATGCAAGAGAACCGCGCAGAGGTCAGAAGGCAGCTTGGCTGGGGCTTGGTGGGACAGGTTTTAGCGGGTTTTGAAGCGACGGACCGGGAGACGGAGAAGCCCGAAAGACCCGCCGGGCTGGCTGAGAGGCTGGCCATTGCGAAGGCCGAAGCATCCGGTGAACGCGAGCAAAAGAGCACCGGCACATAGGCTGGAGCAAGAGCGGAGCGCCGACACCGTGCAAAGGTCGGCTGGCAGCTGGAAAGACAGCGCCAACAAGAGAGCCGCTTCTTTCGAGCACCGCTAGTCGCTAAGAAGAATCTTCGCAATTGAGCGGGGAGTCAGGTCGGCGGCGAAATGCAGCGGCTCCCTTGTTGGTGAATGCGCAGGCTGATGCGCAGCTATACGGGTAGCGAACGGGTAATTCAAAAAGGCTGGCTGTAAGACAAGGCTCGTAAATAGACGGCAAGCCAGCATTACCCGATAAGTTTGGTGGACATCCTTATCCCTCGCTGAGAGGTGGAGCCTAAGCCAAAAATAGTTCAAGCCGGAGATCAGCACCGGCCGCCAACACCTAAAGCCCTTGCCGGGTAAGAGCAGGGGCAACAAGAAAGAGCGCGGTACAGAAAAACTGTAACGGAACGCGGAGAACGGTCATCCGAGAGACCGCCGCCACGATCAGCAATGCTGACGGTACGCGAGTTGCGTGATCCGCTCTTTTTCTTGTTGGTGACCGCATGACTGGAACTACTCGGCTGTGGAGTCGAGTCCTGAATTAAGCGTCGGCAGTTGCAAGTGCACACAAGCCGGCGACGTAGGTAGCGGGGAAGGTAGCCCGGTTTGCCAACGCCAAATTCAAACTTGGGAGGGGTTATGGAAACAAAGACTGTGGAACGCTTGATGGTTGATGGCTTGCGCCACAAGTACGCCGGCCTGTCGGACGCTGAGTTCTTCGCCGAAATCGATGCTCATGGTGGCTGGCCGAATGGTTACCGCTACGTCGGTTTTGAGCATGCCGACGCTCGTGCCGCAGGCTTCACAAACTCTCACAGTAACACCGGCTGGTGGACGGTCTTGGCTGAGGCCGATGACTACTACCTTTGGAAACTGAGTCCCGCAGCGCTTCAACGCGTCGTGGACGGAGTGATCTCCGCACTCACCATCCCGCGAGTCAATGCGCAGAAGCTGTCCATAAGGAACAGCAGGGGGCGCCAAGCAACGCTCACCAAAGCCGAGGCCTGACATGCCCCTCACGCCACAGCAAATCGACGAAGCATACGCTCGGATCTTGATGCAGGTCGCGATTCTCAAGGCCAAGAAGACGCGCTTCGCCAAGGTCTACTGCTCGCAGTGCGGCCAGTGCTTCGGCCCGGGCGAGAGTGGGTTTTCGCACTGCAACGACCATCGACATTTGGCTGTGGTGGAGGATTGAAATGATCCACCTCTTCACCATCCTGGCAGCGTTCTTCACCGCGCTGTACATCAAAGCCGATCTGGTAGCGCCGTACGTGGCGCCGTATGTGTACGCGATTTATGGAGGTTGGGCATGAAAACGATCTTCTCCACTACCGACTTCTTCGCCCGCCACGAGGGCCTGACGCTGGTGCTGATTGCTGTGCTGGTTTTCGTTTCGGGGGCGTTCTGATGCGCAACGACTACGGATTCCCTATCGCCGACGAACCTCAATCGCTCTGCATGCAGCTGCTCGGCTTCGACCTGTTCAAGCCGCTAAACGTGGCTCAGCCCGCCCCGCCCAGCAAATGGGAACTCGCCCGCCAGTACGCCGCCGAGGCCCGCGAGCGCAACAAGCCGCCGTGCGACTGCGAGGCGTGCAAGCGGGACGAGATGCTGCCGGCTGTGCTGAACATTATCAACAATTGGAGATCACCCAAATGAGCAACGCAGTAGCCATCATTACCGGAGCGATTCAAGAGACGCGAGAAGACTTCTCCCGCGTGCTGGCCGACCGGTCCATCAGCTTTGAGCGTGAAGCGGGCTTCGCCATCCAGGTGCTGCAGAACAACGACTATGCGCTCGGCGTGGCCATGAAGGACAAGCAGTCGGTGATGAACGCGGTCAAGAACATCGCGGCGATCGGCATCAGCCTGAATCCGGCGCGCAAACAAGCCTACCTGGTTCCCCGCGGCGGCAAGATTTGCCTCGATATCAGCTATATCGGCTTGATCGACATTGCGATTTCCTCCGGCTCCATCATGTGGGCGCAGGCGGAGCTGGTGCGCGAGAACGATGCGTTCACCCTGAACGGCTACGACAAGCCACCGACGCACAACTTCAACCCGTTCGGCAAGGATCGTGGCGACATCGTCGGCGTGTACGTGGTGGCGAAGCTGCACAACGGCGACTACCTGACGACGACCATGTCGATCGACGACGTCTACAGCATCCGGAATCGCTCCGAGAGCTGGAAAAACGGTCAGAAAGGGCCGTGGAAAACCGACGAGGGCGAGATGATCAAGAAGACGGTCATCAAGCGCGCCTACAAGCTTTGGCCGAAGACCGAGCGCATGGACGCGGCCATGAACGAGCTCAACGTCGAGAATGGCGAAGGACTGGCCGCCGACACGCCGCCGGATTGGGTCGACGTCGCGCCGATGATCGCCGAAGCGCTGACCACCAAGACGGACGCCGACGCCCTCGCCTACTGGAAGGCGAACAACGGCAGGCTGGCGAAGCAGCCGGCGGACCACCGGAAGCTCAAGGAAGCGATCTCGAACCACCGAGCCAAACTGCGCGAGCAGGTTGAAGACGCGCGCACGATCGACATGCCGGCCGCCAGCCCTGCCCCGGCATCTGCGCCGGTCGACGACGACTTCGTGCGCCAGATGGATGCGGCGAGCGGTCAGGAGGACACGTATGTGCCCGAATAAGACCTGCAATAAGTGCGGTAAGACGAAGCCCGTCGAGCAGTTCAACAGGAACAAGGGTATGCCGGACGGGCGCCTTAAGTGCTGTAAGGAATGCACGCAGGCATATTCGAAAGCATTCCGCGCAGCCAACCAGGAAAAGCTTCGCGAGTACGAAGCAAAGCGCGGCCGCACCCCAGAACGCAAAGCCTGGGTAAAGGCCGCCTTCAAGAAGGTTATTCAGCGCGTCCCGGGCAAGGTGGCCGCAAGGCATGCGGTGAACAATGCGATACGGGATGGACGACTAGTGCCTCAGCCATGCTTTGTTTGCGGCAAGAAAGCAGAGGCGCACCACGCTGACTACAGTCGTCCGCTTGACGTCACTTGGCTTTGCTTCGAACACCATCGTCAACTTCACACAGAGTACAAGGAGGCAGCGTGATCCTCATCGAATGCCGCCAAGGAACGCCGGAATGGCTGCAGGCCCGCTCCGGCGCGTGCACCGCCTCTCGGTTCGCTGACGCGGTTTCCACCGTCGGCGGGCTGACCGAGCAGCAGCAGAAGTACGTCGCCGCGCTCCTTGGCGGCATGTCGGAAAAGGATGCACTGGCAGCCGCTGGCTACAAGTCGAAACCTGTCGCCGCCGCCATTGCCAAGGCACTCCGCGGCGAAGACCCGGAGGAACCGTCCGACACCGCCCTGCGCTACGCCGCCGACATTGCCATCGAGCGCATCAGCGAAATGCCCTACGGCGAGCCGCCGAAGACATGGCTACTCGAGCGCGGCCATGAGCTGGAAGATCGCGCGCGCATCGCCTACGAGGCCCGCACCGGCTTCCTGGTTGAAGAAACAGGCGTGGTGCTCACCGACGACCGCAAGTTCGGCTACAGCACCGACGGCATGCCGGAAGACGGCCTGATCGAGATCAAGTGTCCAATCGACAGCGTGAAGATCGCCAACATGTGGAAGACCGGCGACGTGTCCGAATACATGCACCAGATGCAAGGCGGCATGTGGATCACCGGCCGCAAATGGTGCGATTTCATCATGTACGTGCCGGACCTGGAGTGCGTCGGCAAGCACCTGTTCGTCAAGCGTATCGAGCGCGACGAGGCATTCATCGACGCCATGGTCGAGCGCCTGCTCAAGTTCGATCGGCTGGTGCAGGAGTTCGAATCTCTGTTCCGTATGAAGGAGGCCGCGTAATGGGTGCACAACGTCTCAGCCAATGGCTCGCCCTCCGCTGCCGCGAGCACGTCTTCCAGCGCTTCCTGGGCGCATCCAACGCGACGGAGGCCGCCGACAAGGTGCGCGCCCTGCTCGGCGTGAAATCGCGCGCTGAGGTCGATTCCAGCCCCGAGAAGGCGCAAGCGTTCCATCAGCAGATCCGCCTCCCGTTTTCCAAGTACATGCAGGAGCAATGATGCGCACGATAACGATTGAGATTGACGACGACAACATGTTCACGATCCGCGAGGCCGACCGCAGCTGTCCACATCTCTGCTGGGATGAAATGCTCGGGTCGATTGCTGAACTCACACACCCTCGCATCGGCAACATGCGCTATCGAATGTTGACGGACGAAGAGCACGCAGCAGAGCGCGCGCGGCATGAGACACGCATGGCCGAGATTCGCGCCATGCCGAAGAAGCGGGCGAGCCAATTCCGCCGATGACCTTCTGACCGCAGTACCTGCAAGACCACCCGCAAACCTGATACCGGAGAAACCATGTTCGAACTGACCCGCACCAAGATGAAGCTGTCGTCCGTCAACCCGCGCGCCGAGATCCACGGCGAGGAACGCAAGCCGGCCTGCGACCTGAAATTCGAAGTCACCTGCGGCAACGACGTTCTGATCGACTTCCACCCGGAGCTGCGCGGCATGCTGTTCAAGAAGGACGAGCAGCCGGACCTGGTCGACCAAGCGAATCCCGAAGCCCTCACCGCCTTGCGCTTTCCGCGCCTCGGCACGCTCAAGTACGACTGGGAAGGCGTCGGATACAAGCTGACCATCGACTACGGCATCGGCGGCAAGAGCGACATTGTGCTCGGCGAGTGCCAGGTCGACAGCATGCGCATCGACCCGATGAACGGCGGCTCTGTGCGCCTCGGCTTCCGCGTGATCTGCCACCCGGAGAGCAAGCAGATGGGCCAGCTGTGCGAACTGATCCAGCAGGACATCGAGGTGAGCGTCACGCCGCCCGAGCCGGAAACGCTGGAAGAACTCTTCGGCGAAGAAAAGCAAGCAGCCTGATCAAAGGGGCCCCCCGCTAAGTCCACCGCTATCCAAAGGTGTGCGGATGCGCCCCGACTTTAAGTGAGATGAGCATGAAGCCAATCTACATTTTCGACCTCGACGGCACGCTGGCGCTGATTGATCACAGGGTTCACCTGATCGAGCGGCCGACATGCCCACATTGCGAAGGCGAGGCCGGTAATCCGATTGTTGGCGGCGGCTGCCCGGTCTGCGGCGATACCGGCAAAGATCCGGCGTTCAAGCCCGACTGGCGCACTTTCTTTGCTGCCTGTATCAATGACGAGCCGAATGTGCCGGTGATTCGAACACTGAACGCCTTGCGCAGCGGAGGGGCGGAAATCTGGATCTGGACTGGCCGCTCGGATGAAGTAAGGACTCAGACAATCGACTGGCTTAAGCATCACGGCGTTCTGCCGCTTTTCAGGTTGTCGCCGGCTGCCCCTGAGGCCTTCCTCATGCGGAAGGCTGGCGACCATCAAAACGACGACACGCTGAAGTTCGGTTGGCTGGCAGAGGTTGAGCCGCCAGAGTACAAACGCCTTGCTGGCGTGTTTGAAGACCGCACACGAGTCGTGAACATGTGGCGCAAGGCGGGCATTCCTTGCTTTCAAGTAGCCGCAGGCGATTTCTAATTTTTCAGGAGAACAACATGTCTCACCATGGTAACGATGTGCCACGCGAACTCAGAGAAGAGATGGCAAGGCTGTTCGGTGAATATCCCAACGGGCGGCTCAACGCCGAAGACTCCGGCGCACTGGCAGTAGCCATCACCCATGAAAACGGCGCGGTCAAGCTTCAATTCCCGAAGCCCGTTGCATGGATCGGCTTTTCGCCAGAGCAGGCCATCGACATTGCGGAAACGCTGATCAAGCACGCCCGCGCACTCGGCACCAACAAGCCGTTGAAGCTCACCATCGGCTGACATGCAAACCCGCCTGCAATCGCTGATCGCCACCAGGAGCAAATAGCCATGCTCACCGCCCAACAGCGCGCCCAGTTGCGCAAGATGGATGCAGAGGAAGCGATAGAGGCTGCGTATCGGATGGGGCGACTCGATGCGCTGGGAGAGGCGGCAATTACTACGAGATCAACGTGGCGATGGTAGCTGGCAGCCGGAAGGATGATGAGCGACATGCGCTTGCAAAGCAGATTTCCGCCCTGCTCTCCGTCGCATCGAAGCAGAAGGTGGCGGAAGAATTTGGGTATCCGCATTTCGCGGTTGATGAACTGAATTAGTGATGCGTTGCACAAG
>CBIHRW010000155.1:0-6824 GCA_966212545.1 uncultured Noviherbaspirillum sp. | reverse complement strand
GTCGGAGATGTCGGAGATGTCGGAGATGTCGGAGATGTCGGAGATGTCGGAGATGCGCGGGCTGCCATCGCCGCGCCGGTCAAACCCTACACCTTGTTGCAGCTTACGGCGAAAGTGCGCAAGCATTGGAAAAGCGGGGCATAACATATGCACAAGAAGAAAGACACGCAGCAAGAGACCAACCTCGAGAACGCGCTCGCAACAATCGGGGACGCCTATGCCGCCAGCCAGCCCGCCCGCCTGGACGAGATCGGACAATGCCTGCAGCGCTGCGTCGAGGAGCCCGGTTTAGCGGCACATTACGACGCGCTGGCCCTGAAGCTGCATTCGCTTGCCGGATCCGCCGCCACCTTCGGTTTTTCCGAGCTCGGTTTCCGCGCGACCGACCTGGAAATCGGGTTGAACACCTTCATCAAGGCGGCAAAGCACGACGCGAACGCTTTCGCGCCCCTGGCAACCAGCATGGGCGTCTTCCTCCGCTGGGCAGCCTCAAAGGCGAGGGAGAAGCCCGCTGCGCCCGCGCCTTCCCCGCGCCCCGCGCTGCTGCAGCCGGTCGACGAATCCTCGCGCCGGCTGATCTACCTGGTGCATGACAATGCGCTGGTGGCGAAAGACATCGCGGGACAGCTGCAGTACTTCGGCTACGAGGTCGAGATCATCGCCGAACTGTCGCGCCTGCAGGAATACATCGACGCGCGCAACCCGGCGGCGGTGGTGATGGACCTCGGCTTCCCGGCGGGCATCCTGGCGGGCGCGACGGAAGTTGCACGCATCAAGCAGGTCAATGCGCACCGCTTCGCGGTCATCTTCATTTCCACGCGCAGCAATTTCGAGGCGCGGCTGGCTACGGTACGTGCCGGTGCCGACGGCTACTTCTCCAAGCCGCTCGACATGGTCACGCTGATCGACCGCCTCGACGCGTTGACGGTGCACGAAGAGAAGCAGCCCTGCCGCATCATGATCATCGACGACGACCAGCAAACCGCCAAGCATTACGCGGCGGTGCTGCGCGGTGCAGGCATGGAAGTGAAAGTGCTGGAAAAGGTTCCCGCCATGCTGCAGGCGCTCGGCGAATACCGGCCCGAGCTGATCCTGATGGATGTCTACATGTCCGACTGCAACGGCGTCGACCTGGCGCGCCTGATCCGGCAGGACAACATGTACCTGGACGTGCCCATCGTCTTCCTGTCGAGCGAATCGGACTTCGGCAAGCAGCTGGACGCGATCGAATCGGGCGGTGACGACTTCCTCACCAAGCCGATCCAGCCGGCGCACCTGGTGTCGGCGCTCACCAGCCGGGTCATGCGCTACCGCGGGCTGCGCAGCCTGATCATGCGCGACAGCCTGACCGGCCTGTACAACCACTCGGCGGTGAAGGAACACCTGTCGCGCGAAATTGCCCGCGCCCGCCGCTCGGCGGCGCCGCTGTCGCTGGCCATGGTCGACATCGACCACTTCAAGCGCGTCAACGACAGCTACGGTCACCCGGTGGGCGACCAGGTGATCCGCGCGCTCTCGCGCCTGCTGCAGCAGCGCCTGCGCCGCGGCGACATCATCGGGCGCTACGGCGGCGAGGAATTCGCGATCATCATGCCCGGCACGGCGGCGGTGGCGGCGACCCACGTGCTCGACAAGATCCGCGAGTCCTTCTCCAGGATCCGGCATTACGCGGAAGTGCGCGACTTTACCGCGACCTTTTCCGCCGGCGTGGCCGAAATGACGTCGGCCGGCGACAGCGACGAATTGTTCCGGGTGGCCGACGCGGCGCTGTACAAGGCCAAGCACGACGGACGCGACTGCATCCGCAATGCGTCCGCAGACGGAGAAAATTGATCAAGGTCAACGATTCCGGGCCGAGGTAACGGAGCATGAAGAATTGGCGCACTGACACTTACCTTGCCCGCAATGACCAGCACCCTTCCTCCTGCGAGCCGGCGCATCCTAGTTCGCGCCCGCCCGGATTTCCTCCTCGAATGCAATGCCGAGTTCGGCAGCGATCTGTTGGTACAGTGCGTCGCTTGCTTGGGTCATCGCTCTCACTCCTCCCTCGGAAGATTCAATAAAAGCGCACTGCATAAATCGGCGGCAGCGTGGTCGCCACTTCCCACCATGCATCGCCGCCGTTTTCGGTGACCCAGAGGCCGCCGGTGGTCGAACCCATCAGCAGGGTAGAGCCATCGCCAGCGACGGCCAGGCCGTGCCGGTACACCAGGTCGTAACAATTTTTCTGCGGCAGGCCGTGGCGCAGCGCTTCGAAGGTCTGGCCGCCGTCGCGGGTACGCGTCACGCACATCGCCGCCTTCACCGGGATGCGCTGCTGGTCGGCGACCGCGGGCACGAACCAGGCGGTCAGCGGATCCTTGGGATGCGCAGCGACCGCGAAACCGAAGTCGGACGCCAGCGGTCTTGCCGCCGGCCCGATTTCCTGCCATGTGGCGGCGCCGTCCGCGGAACGCCAGATGCCGTTGTGATGCTGGCACCACAGCACCTCCGGGTGCGACGGGCACTGCGCGATCAGGTGCGGGTCCTGCACGGCGGGATCTTCCGCGCGTTCCGGCGGCATGTAGGCGGCGCGCATGCCCTTGACGCTGGGCTGCCAACTTGCGCCGCCGTCGCGTGTGAGCCATGCACCGCCGCAGGAGATGCCAGCGAGCACTTGCTTGCTGTCGCGCGGATTGACGCAGATCGAATGGATGCCGGGCGTGTCGTAGCCGCCGCCGAACCATTCCTTGCGCGACGGTTCGTTCCACAGCGACTGCACCAGTTCCCAGGAATCGCCGCGGTCCTTCGAGCGGAACAGGCCGCCGGGCAGGGTGCCGGCCCACAGCACGCCGGGTTCGTCATCGCCACCCGCCGCCAGCGACCAGATCATCGTCAGTTTCCATTCGACGTCGCTGCCGCGTTCGGCCTGCGGCGGGTAGGCGGGGACCGCGATCTCGGTCCATGTTTCCGCCCCCAGGTCGCGCCGGTGCAGCTTCACGCCAAAGTGCCCGAGATTGAGCGCCGCGTACACCGTACCATCGCGCCGGTCGTGCAGCGCCATCGACACCGGTTCACCGAGGAAGCCGGCTTCGTGGATGGTCCATCCACTGGCGCCGCGAATCACGTCGAACAAGCCCTTGCGGGTCGCTATCAATGCACGGTCATTCATCGTCAGCCTCCGGAAAGCGCCTGCAGCACGTGTACGGTGCTGCCGGGGGAAAGCGGGTCGTTCAGGGAAACATGGTCATGGATGCGCCGGCCGTCGATGAAGATGGCGACGTTCTTGCGCAAGTGGCCCTGCTCATCGAGGATGTAACCGCGCAGTTGCTCGTTGGCAGCGAACGCCTCTTCCAGCGCCTCGCGCAGTGTCGCGGCGCCAGTTTCGATGTCCGGCGTCGCGGTGAAACGCCGCAGTTGCTGGGTGAACTGGAGCGTGGCCATGGCCTTGCCTCACGCGTCTTCGGGAATACCGTCGAAGAAATCGACCTTGCCGGTCTCGAGCGAGTACTCGGCGCCGACGATCAGCAGCTGGCCGTTCTGGAGCATCTGTTCGAGGATCTCCGAACCATGGCGTAAATGATTGGCCGACGCCCGCACGTTGGCCCGCACCGCGTGGCCGACCAGCGCATCTTGGTCGTGGCGGAGCTCGGTCGCCATCAGCGGTTCTACCGAAGGACGGATCCGTTCCACGATCGAATGGATGTGGCGCGACTGGTTCTTGACCGGACGCATGATTTCTTCCAGCGTGGCGGTCACCGCGCCGCAGCGGGAATGGCCGAGCACGACAACCAGCGGCGTGCCGAACTGCGCGGCGGCGAACTCGACGCTGCCGATCTGCGAAGGCGCGACGATATTGCCGGCGATGCGGATGACGAACAGGTCGCCGAGCCCCTGGTCGAACACCAGCTCGGCCGGGACGCGCGAATCGGAACAGCCGAGGATGATGGCGAAGGGCTTCTGTCCTGCCACGAGCTGGTTGCGCCGGGATTCGTTCAGGAGTTCATGGCAATTGCCCTTGCCCTCCACGAACCGATGGTTGCCTTCGCGCAAGCGGGCGAGCGCCTCATATGCGGTCGTCATTGCTTCTTCCTTCCTGTGTTCGATAACAGCCTGATTATCCTATGAACCGCGTGCAAGGCGGCGCAATTCCCGGAGGATGATCAGCCGGCCGGGAAATAGCGGGCGCGCATTCTTTGCACGTACTGCACCAGCTTCGCATGCTTCTCGGCTTCGGTGCGCAACGAGGAGTCGAAGTGCGGACACAAGACGCCGAGCATGAACGCGTACAGCGTTGCGTCTGCGCCGCAAGGACTCGTGCCCATGAGGTAGGGTTTGTCGCCCAGCATCATCTCCAGCGATTCGAAGGTCTTCGAGGCAATCGCAAGCTGCTCTTCCCTGGTATGGCGGCCCATTCCATGCGCGCGCGTGTTTTTCGCGACCTGCCGCCGCACGAGAGCTTCAACCACCGGCCGTGCCGGCCACGGAATGGAACGGAAGAAAATGGTGGGGCCGCGGGCGAAGTTGGCATCGTCCAGCCAGCGCGACTGGATCGAGATCCAGTACAAGTTGTCCTCCAGCAGTTTTTCGACTGCCCAAGCCGTACCGCGCTGCTCCGGCGACAAGCCCCTGTCAAAATCGATGCCGTACTTCTTCTCGATATGCCAGCGGATGAAAGTGGAGTCCGGCACGAGCCGGCCATCGTCCTCGATGTAGGGCAGCTTGCCTTTCGGCGCCTTGCGCAAACCTGTCGGCTCCTTCCTGTACGGCAGGTCAGCCAGTTTCAGGAGCATCTCGGCCTTGGTGACGAAAGGGCTCGGGTCGGGAAGCCCGAAAGCCGGGCCGAAGGCATGTAATGTGATCATTGTTGTCGGTTGCTGTTGTCCGTCTGCGCCCGCGATTGCGTGTGCCCGTTGCGTCTCCGCCTACCTGCCGGCGACTGTCGCTACGTATTTTGCCAGCAACCGGATCTGGTCATCCTTCAGATTGCCGATCACCGGCATCTGCCCGATGCCGTTGCGCATGGCCTTCTCGACGCGCGCGGCATCGGGTTTCAGCTCGTCGAGGTCCGGCCCCACCTCGCCGGCGGCGCCGGCGTGCTTCAGGGTGTGGCACACGGCGCACGCCGGCACGGCGGTCTGGGTGAACAGCCTTTTGCCTTCTTGCAGGCTGTCCCCGAATGCGGGGCCGGCAAAGATGGCGAAGGCGGCGGAGAACATGACGAACGTTTTTCTCATTGCACGCCCCACATCAAGCCACGGTGACCTGGAACGCGTGGTCGCGCCAGCTGTTGTTGTTGTAGCCGGCGGCATTCTCGAAGCGTTCTTCCGGCTGGCGGTTACCTTGCGCGTCGATGGCGCGACTGGCCAGCGTGTGCGTGCCCGCAGGCAACTGCACTGCCAGCGCAAACTGGCGCCATGCGTAACGCCCCAGATCCGGGCCGACGAAGCGGGCTTCCTTCCAGGTCTTGCCGCCATCTACCGACACTTCGACCGCCTTGACCGCGTGCACGCCGCCGAAGGCGACGCCTTTCACCTGCACCAGGCCGGCCGGGACAGCACCGCCTTCCGGACCGGGGGAATTGATCCAGGACTTGACGCCCATTTCCCATACCGAGGGTTGGCTGGGGTCGCCCTTCTGGCCGGGCGGCGAGAGGCGATAACCGGTCTTCTGGATCGCGGCGTCGCTCTGCTGTGTGGTGAATGCAAGGCGCTTGATGTACTTGACGTTGTTGACCCCGGAGTAGCCGGGCACGATGATGCGCAAGGGTCCGCCGTGCGCCAGCGGAATCGGCACGCCGTTCACTTCCCACGCCAGCAGCGCGTCGGTCATGGCGCTCAGCGGGACGGAGCGTTCGACCATCACGCTCTTGGGGTCGATGCCTTCCGGCAGCTTTTCGCCGCCGGTGCTGGTCATGAACACTGCACCGTCGGCCAAGCCGCCGAGCGCCTCGACCACCGCCTTCACGGGGACGCCGCTCCACAACACGCAGCCCGCCGCGCCCACCTGCCAGGGCGTGCCGCTCGGTTTGCTGGGAAAGTAGCCGCGGCCGTTGCCGGAACATTGCAGCACGGTGGCGACGGTTTCCAGTCCCAAGCCCTTGAGTTCCTTGACGGTCAGCTTGCGCGGATTCTTCACGCCTTCAATCGTCAACTCCCATGCATCGCGGTCGTTGACGATGGAGGCGTCCGGCGCCGGCAGGTTGTTGCGCACGTAGAGCTGATCGAGCGGCGTCACAAGGCTGGTGCCGAACGCACTGCGTTTCGTTTCCAGCGTGCTGCTGGTATGGACGATCATCGCGGCGGGATCTTTCCACGCGGCGTAGGCAGGCAGCGGCTTGGCCGCCTGCGCCGCTGCCTGTGCAATTGCCGTCTTGTGGAAAGCGCCCAGGCCGGCGGCAGCAAGACTGGCGGCGCTGCCGACCAGCAGGGTGCGGCGCTGCGGATTGCTGACGGGCTTTGCCTGTTTCGTGTGCGTTGTCATCGTGGTGTCTCCTCTTGAGGGCGGGGCCGGTCCGCCGGACCGGATTGATAAATCGGCAATATCGCCGAAGACTAGCATGCCGTCTATCGCTTGCGGGACATTTGCTTGAGTCGTATCAACCTCGGGCTCCGGACTGCATGCCGCATTTCGAACGGTCGTTCGCAAAAATATCGAAACTGGACTAGTATTAGCGGGTGTCATCCATCCGGCCAAAACGCATGAGCAACGCACCGACCATTGAATCCGTCCTCGAGACGGACTTCCAGACCGTTCCGGGACTCATCCGCCTGCATGCGCAGGCCAGGCCGGCACATCCTGCGCTCGTGCAGGACGGCGAAACGCTCAGCTATGCGCAGCTCGAC
>CBIHRW010000154.1:0-7131 GCA_966212545.1 uncultured Noviherbaspirillum sp. | reverse complement strand
GCGCTTCCTCCAGCACCTTCTGATGGCGGCGCTGCACCGAGCAGTCGCGCTCGAACAGGTAGACGCAGTTGCCCTTGGTGTCGGCGAACACCTGGATCTCGATGTGGCGCGGACGGGTCAGGTATTTCTCGACCAGCACCTTGTCGTCGCCGAAGCTGTTGATTGCTTCGCGCTTGCAGGACTCGAGCGCGGCCTTGAAGTCGGCGCTCTTCTCGACGATGCGCATGCCTTTGCCGCCGCCGCCCGCGCTTGCTTTCAGCAGCACCGGGTAGCCGATCTTGTCGGCCTGCGCCTGCAGGAAGTCGGCGTCTTGCGTGTCGCCGTGGTAGCCGGGCACCAGAGGCACGTTGGCCTTTTCCATCAGCGCCTTCGCGGCGGACTTCGAACCCATTGCACTGATCGCGGACGCCGGCGGGCCGATGAAGGCGAGACCGGCCTTGGCGCAAGCTTCGGCGAAATCCTCGTTCTCGGACAGGAAGCCGTAGCCGGGGTGGATCGCCTGCGCGCCGGTAGCGAGCGCAACTTCGATGATCTTGTCGGCGCGCAGGTAGCTTTCCTTGGCGGGAGCAGGACCGATCAGGACGGATTCGTCGCAGACGGCGACATGCTTGGCATTGGCATCCGCTTCCGAATACACGGCGACGGTCTTGATGCCCATGCGGTGGGCGGTGGCGGCGACACGGCAGGCGATTTCGCCGCGGTTTGCAATCAGGATCTTGGTGAACACGCTGACTCCTTGGGTGCTGTCCCCCGATTGTGTCGGGCTGAGCAGGTAGTTGTTATTGGTAGTGATTCAATCCTCTGTAGAGCGCTTTCCCCCTTAAGGGGGGAGGGAATCTTTCCTTTATTGCGTCACTTCACACTTCGGCTCATGCTGCGTGTGCTTTGCATGCATGCCCAGCTTCTCCAGCAATACCTTGTCCGCTTCGACGTCCGGATTACCGGTCGTCAGCAGCTTGTCGCCATAGAAAATCGAATTTGCACCGGCGAGGAAGCACATCGCCTGCACCGCATCGCCCATCTCGCGGCGGCCGGCGGACAGGCGCACGCGCGCCTTCGGCATCGTGATGCGCGCAACCGCGATGGTGCGCACGAACTCCAGCGGGTCGATCTTCTCCGTGCCGTGCAGCGGCGTTCCTTCGACCTGCACCAGGTTGTTGACCGGTACCGATTCCGGATACGGATCCATGTTCGCCAGCTGCGCGATCAGGCCGGCGCGCTGGCGGCGCGATTCGCCCATGCCGACGATGCCGCCGCAGCAGACCTTGATGCCGGCATTGCGCACACGCTCCAGCGTGTCGAGGCGATTCTGGTAGTCGCGGGTGGTGATGACGTTGTTGTAGAACTCGGGCGCGGTGTCGAGATTGTGGTTGTAGTAGTCCAGGCCCGCTGCCTTCAGGCGCTCCGCCTGGCCTTCCGCCAGCATGCCAAGCGTCACGCAGGCTTCCATGCCCAGATCCTTTACGCCGCGCACCATGGCTTCGACGTGATCGAGATCGCGGTCCTTCGGCTCGCGCCATGCGGCGCCCATGCAGAAGCGGGTCGCGCCGTGTTCTTTCGCGCGGCGGGCGGCGTCCAGCACGGTTTCCAGTTCCAGGATCTTCTGCGCCTTCACGCCGGTGTCGTAGCGCGCGGCCTGCGGGCAGTAGCCGCAATCTTCCGGGCAGCCGCCGGTCTTGATCGACAGCAGCGTGGCCAATTCCACTTCCTGCGGGTCGAAGTTTTCGCGATGAACCTGCTGCGCGCGGAACAGCAGGTCGCTGAACGGCAGGTTGAACAGCTCGACGATCTTCTCGACCGGCCAACGTTGGGCGGCGATCTCGCGCAGCTTGGCGGGAGTCGGGACTTGCTGGAATGTGATCGGTTGCGACGACATGCACTGCTTCCTTTGTATCAGAGAGAAACGGGCCGGGAGGGCACGGTCATGGGCCAGCCCGGCAAACTTGAAAAATCGAGATGGGGCGCTGCCAGCGACGGCTGCGGCGACGGCAGGCGCGGGATGGTGCCGAGTATCGGCGCGGCGAGGCGCTCGGTCAGTGCAACCACGTTTTCCACACCGTAGCGCATGGCCGGATCGACGACGTTGGCGACCCAGCCAGCCAGCGTCAGCCCGCGCGCGGCAATTGATTCGGCGGTCAATATGGCGTGATTGAGGCAGCCGAGGCGCATGCCGACCACGAGGACGACCGGCAGGCCGAGCTGCTGTGCGAGATCAGCGGTGTCCTCCGTATCCGAAAGCGGCACGCGAAAGCCGCCGACGCCTTCGACCACGACAACATCGGCTGCGGCAGCTACCTGCGCGTAACAGGCCTTGATGTGCGCAAGATCGATGCGCACGCCTTCCTGCGCGGCGGCAATATGCGGGGCGGCGGCATCGCGCAACAGGTAGGGCGTGGTGAGGTCAACCGGCAGCTTGACGCTCGCGGCATCGGCGAGCAGGTCGACATCTTCGTTGTGCCATACGCCGCCGCGCTGCTCGGCGCCGGCGGCCACCGGTTTCATCGCTGCGGCCCGGACGCCCGCTTCCGTGAGCGCGTGGAGCAGCGTGCAGGACACCAGAGTCTTGCCGATCTCGGTATCGGTGCCGGTCACGAAAAATCCGGTACTCATGAGAATGCCTCCAGCAAATTGAATGCGCTTGCCAGCTGCGAAACGTCCTGCCCGGTGTGCGAGGCCGACAAGGTCACGCGCAGGCGCGCGGTGTCCGGCGGTACGGTCGGCGGGCGGATGCCCGGCACCCAGAAGCCTTGTTCGTATAGCGCGGCGCCGGCCTGCATTGCTTCGTCGTTCGGGCCGATGATCACCGGCTGGATGGCGGTCGTGGACGGAAACAGTTTCCAGCGCTGCAGATTGAGTTCGCTGCGGAACTGCGCGATCAGGGTCTTGAGCTGCGCGCGACGTTGGGCTCCCTCCTTGCCGGCGATGATGTCCATGCTTGCCATCAGTGCATGCGCCAGCGCGGGCGCGGCGGCGGTCGTATAGATATAGGGACGGGCGCGCTGCACCAGCCACTCGATCACCGTCGCATGCGCGGCGACGAAGGCGCCGCCGGCACCGGCGGCCTTGCCCAACGTTCCCATGTACACCATATAGGGCGAGCGCAGGTTGAAGTGTTCGAGCGCGCCGCGCCCGTTCTGCCCCAGCACGCCGAAGCCGTGCGCATCGTCGATGAACAGCCATGCGCCGTGCTGTTCGCACAGCTTCACGAGGGCTGGCAGCGGCGCGAGGTCGCCATCCATGCTGAACACGCTGTCGGTGACGACGAGCTTTGTCTTCGCCGTGCTCGCCTTGAGCAACTGTTCCAGCGCGTCGACGTCGCCATGCGGGTAGACCTTGACGTTGGCGCGTGCAAGCCGTGCGCCGTCGATCAGCGATGCGTGGTTCAGCTCTTCGGAAAAAATGTCGGCTTCGCGGCCGGCAAGCGCGGAGAGCACCGCCAGGTTGGCCATGTAGCCGGTGCAGAAGTACAGCGCGCGAGGCGAATCGATGTAGGGCGAGAGGAATTCGGCGAAACGTTCTTCCAGCAGTACATGCGCGCGCGAATGCCCGCTGATCAGGTGCGAGGCGCCGCTGCCGACGCCGTAAAGCGACGCCCCCTCCTGCAGCGCCTCGACCAGGCGCGGATGCGAAGCCAGGCCGAGATAGTCATTGCTGCAGAAGGCCAGGATGTCGCGGCCGTCGACCTTCATGCGGGGCGCGCAGGGCGTTTCCGCGACGCGCAGGCGACGGCGCAGGCTCTGCTTGTCGAGCTGTCGCAGTTCGCGTTCGAGGGAGGCAATGAGTTCCATCGTCATGCCACCACCACTTTGTCGAACACGGCTTGCGTCCTGGATGCGAGCAGCGCAATCTCGTCATCGTCGAGGATGTATGGCGGCATTAGGTACACCGTACGGCCAATCGGGCGCAGAAGCAGTTCCTGCTGCAATGCTTCGGTAAAGAATCGGCGCGAGAAAGTCGCCGCTTTGGCCGGGTCATCGACCACAGCGTCGAATGCCCAGATCATGCCGCGCTGGCGAAAATTTTTCACCTTGGGATGTTGCGCAATCGGCTCGAGCGCAGCGGTGATTTTCACCGCGCGCTCGCGGTTGCGGCGCAATACGTCGTCTTCTTCGAAAATGGCGAGAGTTGCCAGCGCCGCACGGCAGGCGAGCGGATTGCCGGTGTACGAATGCGAGTGCAGGAATCCGCGCGTGACATCGCTGTGGTAGAAGGCACGGTAGATCTCGTCGCGCGTCATCACCAGCGACAGCGGCAGGTAGCCGCCGCTGATGCCCTTGGACAGGCAGACGAAGTCGGGCCAGATCGATGCTTGCTCGCAGGCGAAGAAGGTGCCGGTGCGGCCGCAGCCGACGGCGATCTCATCGGCGATCAGGTGCACCTGGAAACGGTCGCACAGCGCGCGTACTTCCTGCAGGTAGACCGGGTCGTACATGGCCATGCCGGCGGCGCACTGCACCAGCGGCTCGAGGATGACGGCGGCGATCTTGTCGCTGCGTTCCTGGAGCAGTGTCTCCAGGTCGCTTGCGGCACGGCGCGCGACATCGGCGGCGCTCTCGCCTTCATGCGCGGCGCGTGCATCGGGAGAAGCGACGATGTATGCCTGCTGCAGCAGCGGACCGTAAGCATCGCGGAAGATCGCGACGTCGGTGACGGCGAGCGCGCCGACGGTCTCGCCGTGGTAGCTGCCTTTCAGGCACACGAATTCGCGCTTGCTGTCCTTGCCGTTGTTGCGCCAGTAATGGAAGCTCATCTTCAGTGCGATCTCGGTGGCCGATGCGCCGTCGGATGCATAGAAGCAGTGGCCGAGCACGCCGCCGGTCAATGCCGACAGTTTTTCCGACAATGCAATCACCGGCTCATGCGTGAAGCCGGCGAGCATCGCGTGCTCCAGCAGGTCGAGCTGCTCCTTCAAGGCCGCGTTGATACGCGGATTGGCATGGCCGAACAGGTTGACCCACCAGGAACTGATCGCATCGAGGTAGCGGTGGCCGTCGGCATCGTACAGCCATGCGCCACGGCCGTGGCTGACCGGTACCAGCGGCACCGTTTCATGGTGCTGCATCTGCGTGCACGGGTGCCAGACGCTTTTCAGGCTGCGTTTGACCCAATCGGATTTGAGGCTTGCGTTCAAGACTGCTCCACGTAATACATCTACCTACCTGCCCCTTCCCCCTGCAAGGGGGAAGGAATTCGTCCTTTCTTAACTCAACCAATTCGGCTTGCGCTTCTCTAGGAACGAACGCACACCTTCCTTGCCCTCGTCGGAACTGCGGATGTCGGCGATGCGCTCGGCAGTGTCGGCGATCAGTTCCGCGGTCAGCGGTTGGCCGGCGACATCCTGCACGAGGCGCTTGGCTTCCTTCACGGCGTTCGGGCTGTTGGTCACGAGGGCCTTCACGATGTCGGCGACCGTCGCATCCAATGCGTCGGCGGTCACGACCTGGTGCACGAAACCGATCCGGTGTGCTTCCTGCGCGGAGAAGCGCTCCGCGGTGAGGAAATAGCGGCGGGCGGCGTTTTCGCCCATCGCGAGAATGACGTAAGGCGAGATTGTCGCAGGAATCAGGCCCAGTTTGACCTCGCTGAGACAAAAATTAGTTGCCTCATTTGCAATGGCAATATCGCAGGCGGCGACCAGTCCCATGCCGCCGGCATAACAGTCGCCCTGGACCTTGGCGACCACCGGCTTCGGACAGGTATAGATGGTGCGCAACATTTCGGCCAACTGCGCGGCATCCGCCCGGTTTTCCTCGTGCGTGTAGCCGGCCATCTTCTTCATCCAGTTGAGGTCGGCGCCGGCGCAAAAGGCCGGGCCGCTGGCGGCGAGAACGATCGTTCGGACGTCAGCATCTTGTCCCAGGATACGAAATGCCTGGGTGATTTCCGCGATCGTCGTTTCATTGAACGCATTGCGGACGTCGGGCCGGTTCAGGGTGACGGTGGCCACCTTGCCGTCGATCGCAACGATGAGGGTTTGATAATTCATGATCACATCCTGAAGACGCCGAACTTCGTGTCCGGGATCGGTGCATTCAGCGCCGCGCTCAATCCCAAGCCCAGCACCATGCGGGTGTCCGCCGGGTCGATCACGCCGTCATCCCACAGGCGTGCGGATGCGTAATACGGATGGCCCTGGTGCTCATACTGCTCGCGGATCGGCGCCTTGAACGCCTCCTCTTCCTGAGCCGACCAGCTGCCGCCCTTGGCTTCGATGCCGTCGCGCTTGACGGTGGCGAGCACGCTGGCCGCCTGCTCGCCACCCATCACCGAGATGCGCGCGTTCGGCCACATCCACAGCATGCGCGGGGAGAAACCGCGGCCGCACATGCCGTAGTTGCCGGCGCCGAAGCTGCCGCCGATGATCACGGTGAACTTGGGCACGGCTGCCGTCGACACCGCAGTCACCATCTTCGCGCCGTTGCGAGCGATGCCTTCGTTCTCGTACTTGCGGCCAACCATGAAGCCGGTGATGTTCTGCAGGAAGACCAGCGGAATCTTGCGCTGGCAGCACAGCTCGATGAAGTGCGAGCCCTTCAACGCAGACTCGGAGAACAGGATGCCGTTGTTGGCGATGATGCCGACCGGCATGCCGAAGATGTGCGCGAAGCCGCACACCAGCGTGGTACCGTAACGCGCCTTGAATTCGTCGAAGTCGCTGCCGTCGACGATGCGCGCAATCACCTCGCGCACGTCGAAGGGCTTGCGGGTATCGGTCGGGATCACGCCGTACAGTTCATGCGTGTCGTACTTCGGCGCCACCGGTTCGCGCAGCACGAGCTGCTGCGGCTTCTGGCGGTTGAGGTTGGACACGATGGTGCGTGCCAGCGACAACGCATGCATGTCGTTCATCGCGAGATGGTCGACCACGCCGGACAGGCGGGTGTGCACGTCGCCGCCGCCGAGATCTTCCGCGCTCACCACTTCACCGGTTGCGGCCTTCACCAGCGGAGGGCCGCCGAGGAAGATGGTGCCTTGCTCCTTCACGATGATCGACTCGTCGCTCATCGCCGGTACATAAGCGCCACCCGCAGTACAGGAGCCCATCACCACCGCAATCTGCGGAATGCCCTTGGCCGACAGGTTGGCCTGGTTGTAGAAGATGCGACCGAAGTGGTCGCGGTCGGGGAACAC
>CBIHRW010000153.1:0-7206 GCA_966212545.1 uncultured Noviherbaspirillum sp. | reverse complement strand
CTGAGCGGCGCGCCGCGCCTAGCACTGCATCCCTTCTCGACCGAACGCGCCCCCTTCCCTAGTTCATAACAGCCTCTAGAGAAGATCCCGCAACCGGTAGTACAACACGCCGAGCGCCACCGCAGGCACACGTATCCACGCACCACGCGGAAACGGCGCGTGCCGGATGCGCGCCAGCACGTCGAAGCGCTCCGCGTGCCCTGCGATGGCTTCAGCGGCGAGCCTGCCCGCCATGCCGGCCAGCGCAAGGCCATGTCCCGAGAACCCCTGCAGGTAATAGACGTTGTGGCCGAGCCGCCCGAAGTCCGGCGCGTGATTGATCGTGACATCGACGAAGCCGCCCCATGCATATTGCACATCCAGATCGGACAACTGCGGAAACACCGCCAGCATGCGCTGCCGCACATGATCGACCAGGTCGGGCGGCGTCGCCCCGCTGAATGCGTCGGCACCGCCGAACAGCAACCGGTTGTCGGCCGTCACCCGGAAATAGTCGAGCACGAAGTTGGTATCCGATACCGCCGCGCGCCGGCGGACCAGCGTGTCGGCGCGCTCGGCAGCCATCGATTCGGTAGCGATGATGTAGGTGCCGACCGGTATGATGCGGCGCATGAGCTCGGGGGCGACGGCGCCGCCGAACTGGTCGAGATAGACATTCCCCGCCAGCACCGCGAAGCGGCATTCGACCTCGCCTGCCGGGGTTTTCAACAGCGGAGCGGGGCCGCGCCGGATGTCGGTCACCGCCGTTCCCTCGTAGATCTGCACGCCCGCCGCGAGCGCCGCCTCACCAAGGCCCAGGCAGTACTTCAACGGATGCAAGTGGCCTGCCTGGGGATCGTAGGCGCCGGCGTGAAATTGTTCGCTGGCGATCCATTCGCGCATCTCGGCGGCGCGTATCCACTGCATCGAGTAACCGTAGTGGCAGGCGAGATGGTCGACCCAGTCATCGAGTGCACGTGCCTTGCGTGCAGTGACGGCCAGCGTCATGCATCCCGGCGTGTAGTCGCAGTCGATGGCATTGGCTGCGATACGCGCCTGCAGTAAATGCAGGGCTTCGACCGAGATATCCCAGGCGCGGCGCGCCTCCTCGCGGGTGAGCTGCCTTTCGATCGCGGCCTGCCCCGCATAACCGGGCAGCGCCTGCCCGCCGTTCCTGCCGGATGCCCCCCAGCCGATGCACCTGGCCTCCAGCACGGCGACCGAATAACCGCGCTCGGCCAGCTCCAGCGCCGCGGACAACCCGGCATAGCCGCCGCCCACCACAGCCACGTCGACGCGAATGCGTCCTTCAAGGGCCGCATGTGCAGGAGGGCGCACCACGCTGGCCTCATAGTACGAGTTCTCGTTCAGCCGGGATTCTTGTTTCAGCAGCACGGAGGGTCCCCGGGGCCGGCATCAAGCGACGCGGAAATTCTTGAACTGCCACGGATCTTCCCTGTCGATGTCTTCACTGAACAGCCTCTCCCTGCCATGCAAGGGCGTCCAGTCGCCGTACACGCCCGCCATGTCGCCGAGGTAGGGCCGGGCAATCTGCATGATCGCATCATGGTCGAGTTCGTCCGGCTCCACCACACCGGCGCAGGGATTGTGCAGAGCCCACACCATCCCGGCGAGCACGCCGGCGGCGACCTGCAGGCTGGTAGCGCTGTTATGCGGCGCGAGCGAGCGCACTCTCTCGATCGACAAACGCGAGCCGTACCAGTACACACCCTTTTCATTCCCCATGAGCAGCACACCGAGTTCGTCCATGCCGGAGACAATGTCATCACGGATGATGCGTTGCGCCGGTTGCGGACGCCATTTGCGACCGGCCATTTCATGGATCGACAGGACCGCGTCGTCGCAGGGATGGTAGGCGTAGTGCACGGTCGGGCGGTACACCACCGCTCCGTCCCTGCACAGCGTCAGGTAGTCGGCGATGGAGATCGATTCGCCGTGCGTGATCAGGAAGCCGTGGTACGCGCCTTCCAGCGGCGTCCAGCTGCTCACCCGCGTGGCCGCGCCCGGCCGGTTCAGGTAAATCGCGGCGCCGCAGCCGAATGTGTGGCGCCCGGCGTCAGCTGGCCAGTGGCGCTCATGCGTGCCCCAGCCCAGCTCCGACGGCTGCAGACCTTCAGAGATGAACCCATCCACCGACCAGGTGTTGATGAATTCGCCGCGCTGCTTGCGGCGGGCACTCACCTGACTGTCGCGCTCGGCAATGTGGATGACCTTGATGCCGAGGCGGCGTGCCAGCCGCGCCCAATCCTCGCGCCGCTCGGGATGTCCCGCGTCGATGCCGTTGTCGGCGGCGAGGTTGAGCAGGCCCTGCTTGACGAAGATGGAGGCGAGCCCCGGATTGGCGCCGAGCGTGACCAATGCGGTCGGACCGCCCGGACGTTCCCGGCCGAAGGCGAGGACCTGCTCGCGCAGTGCGTAGTTGGAGCGCAGCGAGGCGCTGCGCGATGCATCGGTGTAGCCGCCGGGCCAGGGTTCGATGCAGGTATCGAGGTAGAGCGCGCCGCGCCGGCGGCATAACGCGATCAGGTCACGGCTGGACACGTCCACCGCCAGGTTAAGCAGGAAATCGCCGTTGCCGATACGCGGCTCGAGGACCGGCACCAGGTTGTCGCGATTCAATGGCTGTACCGAAAATCCGGTGCGATACTCCCGCGCAATGTGTGCGCCGCCGGCATCGGCTGTGAGGATGTTGATTTGTTCGGGGTGGAGTTCGAAGTGGCGAAGTAGCAGCGGCAGTACGGCCTGGCCGATGCTGCCGAACCCCACCAACACGACCCTGCCCGAAATGCGTGCGTATCTGTTGTGCATAGGCGTCCCGTCCCGAGGTACCCGATGACTTGCGTGCAAGGGAATGGAAATTGGACAGGCGAAAAACCGCGCGGTTGCAGGCACCGCCGGGCGTGTTACCCCGGGTCAAGCAAAGCGGCAGTGGTGCCGGGGATCAGGAATCGGACTGTGCGTTTTGCTTGCGTGCGTGGTCCTGCGTTGCCACTGCGGATGCTTCAGGCTTGAGGAAATCGAAATCGATCGGGCCGGGGCCGGATTCACGTGCCTCGTCGATGACAGCCGGTATCGGTGGCGCCAAGTCCGGCAGGGGCATGTCTCGCAGTTCCGGCCCGTCGGCTTCGTTGGGAGACGACGCGGTTGCCGCCGGCTCTTCTTCGACGATCCGTTCGAGCACCAGTCCGTGCACGGCATTCGCGGGTTCTGATGCGTCCTGCATGCGCGGGGCGGCATAGAGCGGGTTGCCGGGATCGATTTCCCTGCCCAGTTCCGCGGCCTGCTTCCATTCATCGCCTTCGCCCCCGGTCATGCCATGCAGTGCGCGCGCAAACTCATCAAAACCCGTCACATCCTTGCGACCGGCGTAGATCGACAGCAGTTTCACGCGTACGGGATGGCGGTCAGGCTGCTTGCGCAGCGCTTCCTTGAGGATCTCCTCGGCCTGCACGTCGCGGCCGTAGGCGATATACACGTCGGCCTCGGCGAGCGGGTCGACCTCGTGGTTCTGTCCGAGGCCGGTCGGCAGCAGCATGCCGGTGGCGAGCGCGGTGGTCATCGTGTCCGCCGTGGCGGTGAGCTGGGTCGTCTTGTCGCCTCCCGCATCGGCATGCAGACGGGCGCCGGTCGTCTCTTTCGCCTTCCGGCGCCGGTTGAAATAGATGCCGGCTGCGCCCAGCAACGTCACCAGGAATGCGGCACCGGGCAGCACGTACATATTGCTGTCGGACTCTGCCGGAGGCGGCGCCGCCGACGGTTTGAGAGGCGCAGGCGCGGCGACAGGCTTTTCGGCAGGTGCCGGTGCCGGCGAAGGTGCCGGGGTAACGGCGGGCACCGCTTCGGCCGGCTTGGCCTCGGCGTTTGCCGGCGTTGCACGTTGAACAGGCGCAGCATCAGCCGGTGCGGCTGGTTTTGCGCCGGCCTTGGCGAGCTCGTTCTGCTTTTGCAGCTCCGCCAGCAGGTTGTTGGTGACTTCGATGAGCTTGTGCAGGTCCGCGACTTTCTGCTCGAGCGCCTTGACGCGGGCATTGGCCTCGGCCACGGACTTTTCCATCGTCGCGTAGTCTTCCAGCACGATGACGCCGGCCTTGTCGTCGGTCGCCGATGTGGCCGTCACGCCCGACAGGCTCAAACGCGGTTTGGCAGGCGCGGCTGTCGCGGGTTTCGTTGCGGGTGTCGGTGCCGGATCGGGGCGCGCGGGCACCTGGACGGGGGCCGGTTTCCGCACAAGGTTGGCGGCCGGCTTTGCCGGTTTCTCTACAGGCGTGCGTGCGGACGGAGCCGCTACAGCATCGCGGTGCACCGGTGCCACCACCTCCATCTGAGAACCGTTCAGCCCCGCTGGGTCCAGCAGGAACACGTATTCACGTACCACGCGTCCGCTGTTGCTGCTCAATTCGAGCAGCATGTCGATGAATGGCTCGTTCAGCGGCTGCGTCGATGTGATGCGAACAAACTGCTGTTCGCCGCGCTGTTCGACGGTAAAGCGCAACGACATCAGCGCCGGATTGAATTCGATGTTGGCCTGGCGATAGGCGTCGGAGGCGGCGAGCCTCACCGTAAGCGGACCATCGCCCTGGCTCGACGCCGACAGCAGCTCGATTTCGGCCCGCAAGGGCTGCCCGAGCGAGGACAAGACGGTCAGGTCGCCCCAACCCGCGGCGCCTGCATTGGAAAACATGAGCGCCAGGGCGACGGCTGCGCTCAGCTTCTTCAGTTGAAAGGAAATCGGTTTCTGGCGGAATAACGAGTACATCGAGGGCGATCAGGCAGGGGCAGGCAAACATGCGGACAAGTCATGCTATGACTTGCCATATAGCACGTCAATGATTCAGCCGCGCTGAACGACAATCCTTGCCTGGTTGACAAGCGATATACGCAACAGATCGCACATCGGCAATGGCGATTTGATATCACTTGCCGATGCCGCCCCTGAAACCATCAGATGCCGCCCTGATACGCCTCCGCCGCATGACTTATATCACCCTGCCGACGGCGGCGGATTCTGCCAGGTATTTGCGGAGGGCAGCGTCCGATCCCTTGAAAACGTCCCTTCGTCGAAACTGACCCGCAGGTCTTCCGAAGCGCTGGCGCCGGTCTGGCGCGCGAACAACGCAATCGCGTAGTCCTTCATCGCACGTTCGCGCTCTTCGTCGCTCAAGTCGCCCCAAGTCGGACCGCGATGCTGCGCAATCACTTCCTCGATGGAAAACTCGACCGACGAGTCCACGCCGTCGCCTTCGATTCTTGCCTTGATGCCTTCCATGATGGTTGCTCCTGTCTCCGGGTTGCAGAATGCGACAATCCTGGAAGCGAAAGGCGTGCCGGATTCGGCGTCGTGACGGTTGCCGGAATTTTCACTGCGGCAGGGTGTCGAAAAAACGCAGCGGGCAAATCGATATTCGAGGTTTGCGCAAGTTTTTCAACGCTCTGCCAAAGAGCGACATGAACCGGAGCATGCATATGGATGTGGAACTGATTTATCGCCAGGCCGATGGCTCGCAGACCATCCTTGGCATCAGGAAAATGGGCGGCATTCCGGATATCGGCAAGCCGTTCTCGCTCGATGGCCGTCAATTCGTCGCGCAGTCGTATTCGGGACCGGATGCCGAGGGACGTTACCGGCTGTTCCTCGAGGATGAGCCGGGTGCGACGAGGCACTAGATGACGACCGTGATCGCGGATGACGCGACCGTCTCGCCTGTTACCCACGATACCAACCATCTCACCGATGACAACATCGAGCACGACACGGCAAGCAGCCGGACCGAGATCCATGAGCGGATACAGGCGCTGGACCGGGAATGGGATATCGAACGCGTCCTGAAGATCAACGCTTCGGCACTTGCATTGGCCGGGCTGTTGCCGGGCGCGCGGGGGGACAAGCGCTTGCTTGCATTGCCGGCGGCAGCGCTCGCTTTCCTGCTGCAGCATGGCGTGCAAGGATGGTGTCCGCCCGTGCCTGTGCTGCCCAGGCATCAACGGTTTCCGCATTCGTGGATGCCTGGGCACGAAGCGCATGGGGAGACGGAAGATAAGGGGAGAAGGTACGAGCTTCTCCCCGTTTGAGCTGCGCTCAGACGAGCCCGAGGATGCGGCCGATTTCGGCAATATAGCGGCTGTCCTGCAGCACTTCGCTTTCCACGCGCGCCGTCATGTCCTGTAGCGTGCCGCGTACCGTGTGCAGTTTTTCTTTCACCAGCACGTGCTGGTCGTCGCCGTCGGCGAGCACCTGCTTGAGTGTTTCGATTTCCTGCCGCAAGGCCTGCACGTTGGGCTGGTCCACCGGTGCGTTTGCCAGCTCCTGCTCCATGGCCGCGACCAGGCTGCGCACCCGGTCGAGATTGAATCCATGGTCTTGCGTGACGGAAGATGCCTTGTCCCTGCTCTCGTTCGAAGTCATGGCTGCGATCCTTGTTGGAGTGGCACACAAACTCATTGTAGACCTGCCGCGGCTTTCCGGTAACCCACATTTGACCTGACACGCAATTTCATCCGCAGATTATGGTCTATGGTGATGATAGGCCGCATGCGCGGCAATGAATTTGCCTGAAAGGAGCATACAATGAAATCCCTGCATCCCTCCTCGCCGGCATACCAGCCCGGCAGGCATCTTGAAGTGCTGGACGAGCCGGTGCACGATTCGCTTCGCGATGCCGAAAAATTGTCATCGCCCGCAGTGTGCACGGAGTGCGGCGCGGTATATCACGCCGGACACTGGGAATGGACCTCGGCGCCGTCGCACGCAACGCAGATGCGCTGCCCGGCCTGCCGGCGGATCGCCGACGGCAGACCCGCCGCGCATCTGACCATCACCGGATCTGCCGCGCAACAACATGCGGACGATATCGCGCAGCTGGTGCGTGACGTGGAACACCGGGAAAAGACTGCGCATCCGCTGCGCCGGGTGATGGCAATCGATACACGCGGAGACGAAACGGAGGTTGCCACCACTGATGTGCGGCTTGCGCAGGACATTTGCGATGCGCTGCTGGATGTGTACGAGGGGAAGCTGAACGTGGATTACGACGAGGATGAGAAGTTGCTGCGGGTGAAGTTGATTGCGTGATTGCGCGACGGAACGATGCAGGCAGGTGATTGTCGTTGAAGCTTCGAAGCACTTCCCCCGTCATCCCCCCCGACGCCGGGGTCCCAGCGGGGTATGATCGGAACACAGACCTCAGGTTACCCCCCCTGGGGGCCGAG
>CBIHRW010000152.1:0-7396 GCA_966212545.1 uncultured Noviherbaspirillum sp. | reverse complement strand
TCGGCTTCATGATTGGCCGATTCAAGTTCCTGTCGGGCATGTTCAACCCGATCATTAGTTTGTTGAAGCCGGTATCGCCGCTCGCATGGCTGCCGATCGGCCTGCTGGTCTTCAAGGCCGCGAATCCTGCCGCGATCTGGGCCATCTTCATCTGCTCGATCTGGCCGATGATCATCAACACGGCCGTCGGTGTGCAGCGCGTGCCGCAGGACTACATGAATGTCGCCAAGGTGCTTAACCTGTCCGAGTGGAAGATCGTCACCAAGATCCTGTTCCCATCGGTGCTGCCCTACATGCTGACCGGCGTGCGGCTCGCGATCGGCACTGCGTGGCTTGTGATCGTCGCGGCGGAAATGCTGACCGGCGGCGTAGGCATCGGCTTCTGGGTCTGGGACGAGTGGAACAACCTGAATGTGCCACACATCATCATCGCCATCGTCGTGATCGGCGTGGTCGGTCTCTTGCTGGAGCAGGCGCTGGTTGCTATCGCAAAAGCATTCACCTACGAAGAAGTCCGCAACTAAGGAGTCCATCATGGAGAACACAAGCAAGTTCATCGAGATCCAGAAAGCGGAAATGGTGTTTAACACCAGCAAGGGCACCTTCCATGCGCTGCGGGATATCAACCTGAACGTGAAGAAGGGCGAGTTCGTCACCCTGATCGGCCACTCCGGCTGCGGCAAGTCGACGCTGCTGAACCTGATCGCCGGCCTGCTCGCTGCAACCGATGGCACACTGCTCTGCGCCAACCGCGAGATCGCTGGCCCGGGGCCGGAGCGCGCGGTGGTGTTCCAGAATCACTCTTTGCTGCCCTGGCTTACCTGCTATGAAAACGTCTATCTCGCCGTGGAGCGCGTGTTCGGCGCGACGGAAGGCAAGGCGAAGCTGAAGGAGCGCACCAAGGCCGCACTCGCGCTGGTCGGCCTGTCGCATGCCGAGCAGAAGCGTCCGCATGAAATCTCCGGCGGCATGAAGCAGCGCGTCGGCATCGCCCGCGCGCTGTCGATGGAACCGAAGGTTTTGCTGATGGACGAACCGTTCGGCGCACTCGACGCACTGACCCGCGCACATCTGCAGGACGAATTGCTGAAGATCGTCGCAAAGACGGAATCCACCGTCGTCATGGTGACGCATGACGTCGATGAAGCCGTGCTGCTGTCGGACCGCATCGTGATGATGACCAACGGCCCGGCCGCGACCATCGGCGATATCGTCCACGTCCGCCTGCAGCGCCCGCGCGACCGCGTGGCACTGGCGCATGACCCGTTGTACATCGAATATCGCAGATCGGTGCTCGAATTCCTCTATCACCGCCAAGCGCATCCGGCGGCGATGAAGGAAGCTGCATAGCTCGTTGATGCTAAAGGTTTGTTCCGTACTGGATAGACTCGATAACGAGCGGTGATAATGGCGAGGGTTTCGGCTCTTGCCATTTCTTTTTCTGGGTTGGGTCAGAACGCCACAATCGCGCCTTGATGCCGCACAAATCCGCCCCCAAACTCGCAAGTCAACTCTCTTGTTTCGCCACTCAGTGTGTACCGATGCAATCTGGAATTGCTTGATCTGAGCCTGGCAAGAGCATATTGCGGATCGATAAAAGCCGCGACGGTCCGCTCCTGTGAGGGTAGTGGTGGTGATGGATGAGTCGGCAATTACATTGAAGTCGATACCAACGGTGCATGGGAAACTGTATTGAAGGAATACCGTAATCCATTCTCACGGTATGCCCCGCCAGTACCAGATCAAGCGCAAGTAGGTTCCGCAGTCGTTTTAGTGTGCCGCCAAAAAAAGTTTTCTTCTTCTCCTCATGTGTTGTGTGTATATGCTCACTTAGCCAGCCTTGGCTTTAGTGCTTCATCTGCTTCGCCGAACGCGCCCTTGCGCGCGCCTTTTCCCGGTTTATTTCCTTCTTTCCTCTCATAAATTGCGTATTGCCATTTTGTTGGCATTCGGTTAAGTTTCCGAGTTGCAAAAATTACAAAATGTAACAGCCTCTGCTGCATACAAGGGAATGAACACCAAATCGATAGGAAAGAACGCCTTCTTTTGGGCGCTTCAAGGGCTTTGCGCCTTTCATCGCAAGCCGTTTTCCGAAGGGCTTGCCACGCAACAGATTACTGCGCCATATACGGTCGGATCGTTAGCGCAGGCACTGCTTGCCTTCGACATGGAAGCGGAACTGCGCAAGTTAAAGGCAGCAAAGCTCTACGCCGAACATTTCCCGGTTATCGCATGGCTAAGCCTCAAAAGCATCGAGGGACAAAATAGTCCAGCCGAGAGTGAAGCAGGAATCAGCGGTGAAGCAGGAATCAGCGAAACAGCCGCAGATTGTGGCGCAATTCCGGCGATGGTCTTGCAAGCCGATAGCAACAACGTCTTGCTTATCGAAGCGGGCAGTGTGGTGCCGGCCAAACTCGAAATGGCGGAGTTCAACCACCGTTATCTCGGCTACGTAACACGCGTGGCGCCTAAGGCTGCCGCCGCAACCGATCCGGACAGCGAAGCTGAAGCGCGTCTGTCGCGCCGGTTCGGCTTCAATTGGTTCATCCCCGAATTATTGAAGCACAAGAAGCTATGGCATGAAGTGCTGCTCGCCTCTTTGGTAATTCAGCTGATCGCCTTGGCAACGCCATTGTTTACCCAAACGGTCATCGACAAGGTTGTGGTTCATCGCACGCAAAGTACGCTCATTGTCATCGCCATCGGGATGGCCGTATTCATACTTTTTTCTGCGTCGCTTTCCTGGTTGCGCCAGTATCTGATCCTGCACACAGGAAATCGTGTGGATGCCGTCCTTGGCGCATCGGTATTCGAGCGACTGTTCAAGCTGCCGCCGCTGTACTTCCTTCACCGGCCGACCGGCGTGATCGCCGCGCGGCTACATGGCGTGGAAACGATCCGGGAATTCATTGCGAGCGCGGCAATCACGCTGGTGCTCGACCTTCCCTTCCTGCTGATCTTCGTGGCGATCATGTTTTATTACAGCTTCACCCTGACGCTGATTGCGCTCGCCGTATTGGGAGTCATTGCTGCCATCAGCGCGATGGTTGCACCAATGTTCCAGCAGCGGTTGCAGGAACAGTTTCAGCTCGGTGCTCGAAACCAGGCATTCCTGACCGAGTATGTGGCTGGCCTGGAAACAGTCAAGTCATTGCAACTCGAACCCCAGCTCAACAGCAGGTACAGCGCGTATCTTGCCAACTACCTGTCCGCCAGTTTTGCGACTAAACAGTTGGGCAATACCTATAACACGGTAGCCAACCTGCTTGAACAGACACTGAGCCTGCTGATTCTTGCCATCGGCGCCTATACCGTCATGAACAACAGCGAGTTCACGATCGGTATGCTGGTCGCCTTCCAGATGTTCGCCGGCAAGCTTTCGCAGCCAATGCTTCGATTGGTCGGCCTGTGGCAGCAGTTCCAGCAAGCGCGTCTCTCGGTGGCACGCCTTGGTGACCTGATGAACGCGCCGATGGAACCCTATTCGGTCATACCTGCCCGCGATACGGAACGCAGGGGCGAAATCGAAATTGAGCAAGTCGCTTTCCGCTACGAGGAACATCTTGCGCCAGTCTACGAAAACCTCTCTCTGGCAATCCGGCCTGGTCAATCGATTGCAATCATGGGACCTTCTGGGTGCGGCAAAAGTACACTCGCAAAACTATTGCAAGGCTTCTACCAGCCCCATTCAGGCACCATCAAGGTTGATGGAGTCGATATCCGCTATCTGTCAGCCAACGAGTTGAGAAGCAGCTTCGGGGTCGTGCCGCAGGAAACGACGCTGTTCTCCGGCACCATCTACGAAAACCTGCAGATGGCATGTCCGACGGCGACCTTCGAACAGATCGTGGCCGCCTGCAAAATGGCGGAAATCCATGATGTGATCGAAGCGCTGCCCAAGGGGTACCAAACCGAAATCGGCGAACGCGGCGCCGGCCTGTCCGGCGGCCAGAAGCAACGCATCGCGATTGCACGAGCGCTGCTCAAACGCCCAAGTATCCTGATTTTCGACGAGGCGACCAGCGCGCTGGACGGAACAACAGCCGAGCACTTCGCGCAAACCATCAATGCCCTGAAAGGCAAGGTCACGCTGCTATTCATTACCCACGCCTTGCCACGCGGCCTCCATGTCGATGCCATCTACCGCCTCGGGTCCCAAGGGGCGCAGCGCGTGGCCCTAGCCTCGTCCCGCGGCATGCAACCGTCAGCAGCGACGAATGCCCCTCATGATGCCCGCCGCCCTTTCACCGACGGTGCAACACCCTCTGCATGAACGGACAAGACCGATGAGCACTCCCCAAAAATCGACGATCGATCCCGGCCATTCGCCGTCTGCAGACATCATTCCGCTTCGCGCACACAACCGCTGGCACGATCCCTTGCGTCTGATCCAGGCCGAAGCACCGGATGAAACAAAGCGTATCGTGCTGTGGACGGTATCGATCCTGATCCTTGTCCTGACCGCCTGGGCGGCGTTTGGTCAACTGGACATTATCGCCACAGCCGATGGAAAGCTCGTGCCGCAAACCTTGGTCAAGATCGTGCAGCCCGCCGAAGCCGGCGTGGTAAAGCAGCTCCTCGTCAACGAAGGAGAAACGGTCAAGGCCGGGCAAGTTCTTGCAAGGCTCGACACCACATTGGCAGCAGCCGACAAGGCCGGTGTGGCAGGCGACCTCGCCATCCAGCAGATGCAGGCGCGTCGTATCGAAGCCGAACTCAAGGACCAGCCGCTGCTGTCCAAGTCCGGAGACGACCCGGCTCTGTACGAACAGGTGCAGCGCCAGTATCTCGCCCGGCGCAAGGCGCATCTGGACGCGCTCGACCAGGAGAAAGCGCTGCTGGCAAAAGCCGAGCACGAAAGGAGGAGCGCAGGCGAGATTCTCGGCAAGCTGGAGCAGACTCTCCCAACATATCAAAAGTCCGCCGAAGCCTACGCAAAACTGGAAAAGGACGGCTTCATCGGCAGCATCGCCGCCGCGGAAAAGCAGCGGGAAGCCATCGAAAAGAACAGGGATCTCGACGCACAGCGAGCCGCCGTCGCTGCGGTCAATGCCACCATCACTGCGCAGCAAAAGCGCATCAGCCAGCTGCAAAGCAACTACAAGAGCGAACTGCAGAAAGACCTCGCGGAAGTCACTTCCAGGATCCAGCAGCTCAAGCCTAACCTCGACAAGACGCTGTACAGGGAGGGCCTGATGGAACTGAGAGCACCGCAGGATGGGATCATCAAGGATCTCGCGACAACCACGGAAGGCGCGGTCGTACAACCGGGAACGGTACTCATGACCCTGGTTCCGCAGGGCGAACACCTGTATGCGGATGTCAGCATCAAGAATGAAGACGTTGGCTTCGTCCAGATCAGGCAAAGTACGCAGATCAAGCTTGCCGCCTATCCGTTCCAGAAGTACGGCATGTTGACCGGCAAGGTCGTCTATGTCGGTGCAGACGCGACGGAAGTCAACAGGGCAAATGCGAACGCTTCGACCGGCCAAAGCGGCGGAGCGCAGGGAGCAGGAATCCCTGCAGCCGGAATGGCGACCTACAAGGCACGCATTCAGCTCGACCAGCAAGTGCTTCGCGATCCCGCAGGGGGCACTCTGTCTCTCGCGTCCGGCATGCAGGTAGTGGCCGAAATTCATCAAGGAAAACGCACCGTACTGGAGTACCTTCTTTCCCCGGTTAGGAAGGTGGCATCGGAAGCCGCGCGCGAACGATGATCGAAATAGAAATCAAGGAACGTCCATCAATGAAGAAACATATCTCATCATCTTTGGCGCGCGTATCCCGCCTGATTTCCGTGCTGGCATTTTGCAGCGCGCTCGCTGCCTGCGGTGTCCCCTACAAGCCAGCGTTGTTTCCTGGCGCCGGCGGTTACTCCAGCACTGATATAAATGCCACCACTGTCAACGTCAACTTCCTGACCGGCAGAACCGCCGACGAAGGAACAGCGCGTGACTATGCGCTGTACCGGTGCGCCGAAATCACGCTGGAGCGCGGCTACGACGGATTTGTCATTCTCAAGGGGCAGGCGAACTCCGTGCCAGGACACTACGGCTATACGACGTACGCCAACATAACCATGCACATGTTTAAAGGCGAACCGCCGAAAGAGCTCACCATCGGGAAGAAGTATGGTGCCGTGCACCTGGCCGCACCGCTGAAAGAACGGCTCGAGCACAGGATCGACCGATAGCCGGACAGGAGACTCACCGCCAAACAGCACCATCAAGAAGCACTATCTAGCAGGGCAATTGCTACGAACCATCGAAACTGCCCCGTTTTTTTATTCAACGTTGGAAACAATATGAAGCTCTTGCATACGCCGATTCTCTTCAGTCTTTGCGCTCTCCTCGTCTCTTGCGGCGGTGGCAGCGACCCCGAGCCGACCTGCTCGTCTGAATCCGTCTTGATGATCACAGCAATGTGGAACTCAAACGGCACGGTCGCCCGCAATGTTCAGGGAAAGGTCGGCGTACCGCTGACCGCGCGTCCGGTCGTTACCGGCATTCCGCCGAGTTGCCTCGGGAAGGAGAGCTTCGTGCAGGCGGAAACACTGCCCGAAGGATTGTCCCTCGACACGGCGACCGGAGTGATTTCTGGAACGCCCCGGAAGGCAAACAGTACGTCGGTCCCCGGTTACGTCAAATTGAAGCTGCCGGGTTATACCGACATAACCATCCTCACGAACATAAGTATCTCGTCGTAGGTGGCATTCGTGCGGAACAACGCTGATGTAGCGCCGGTAACTGTACTGATGCGACTGTTCGCATCATGACTGAAAATTGATTTGCACGTTTGTAGGACTCGGAGGGAAGCAACATGAAAAATATCTTTGATACTCGTCGTGACGTCTTGATCTCGGGCGGTCGTGACCACAGAAACTTGCATGGAATTGCACTCTTCATCAGTCGAATGGCGCGTCTTGCCTTTCTATCGGTGATTGCGGTCGTGCTGACGGCATGCGCGACGGCCACAGGGCCGGTTTTCTCCGGCGTTGTGCCAACTTCAACTGAAAGCGGTGACGTCTATCTCTATCGAACCGAAGCATTCTTCGCAGCCTTGAGTTCGTTTTCCATTTCCCTGAATGGCGAGCCCGCAGGCGGATTGCCTAACGGTTCCTACCTCTGGTTTCGTATGAAACCCGGCTTTTATACGCTGAGGGTCGATCCAGGTGCCCTCACCATATACAAGGAATTGCAGTTCAAGGTCGAGCCCGGGCAGGTACGTTTCTACCATTACGACTTCGTGACGGATCCAAGCGCGAACATACTATTTGGCCTCGCATCGATCAAGCCACGTGATGAGGCCGCCGCTGTAAAACACCTCAAGAGTCTCAAGCTCGCCAATCCCGGCGGCGCTCCGATCATTTGGGACAGGCCAGCATTTGCGGCTCTAG
>CBIHRW010000151.1:0-7896 GCA_966212545.1 uncultured Noviherbaspirillum sp. | reverse complement strand
CGGCGCGCCGCGCTCGAACCACGCGTGCATGGTCTCGCCGAGAAACTTTCCGCTACTGAAAACATGCGCGTCTCCCATCCGCTCGAAGGTCCAGGCGGACAATGCGGCTGCCTGCATGTCGGCACTGTGGCCGAGCGATTCCTCCACGCGGTCTTCTTCGCGGTCGACGATATAGCGGTAGACCCCGTAAGCGGAAACCAGAAAGAGGGTGAGCAGGGACGTGAGGATGCCGATTGTCAGGCGAGAAGGCCAGCGGTGGGTGCCGGGCGTACCAGCAGGCATGGGCGGTCTCCGGACTTGCGCGCGCGAAGGCGGAACAGGGCCTGCTGTTGCCGGCATGCTCCATGATGATCAAGCCGGCCTCGCAGCATCAACCCTATGACCGTGCAGGAAAGCCAATGTTCGATATGCGCTCAGGTAACGCGATGCCGCTACCAGGTGTCGATGCACGGGCGCTTCTTCCCCTCGCGCGGTAGCGCAGGCGGCGCGGCGCGCAGTCCGCGCAGGATCCAATGCCGGGACGACTCGGGATCGATCACTGCATCGATTTCGAGGAAGGACGCCATGTTAATCGCCTTGCCCTGTCGATATGACTCGGCCACCATCTTGTCGAACAGCGCCTTGCGCTGCGCCGGATCTTCCACCGCCTCCAGTTCCTTGCGATAGCCGAGCCTGACCGCGCCTTCCAGCCCCATTGCACCGAATTCGCCGCTCGGCCATGCGACCGTGAAGAAAGGCGCATGGAAGCTTCCGCCTGCCATTGCCTGCGCGCCGAGGCCATAGCCCTTGCGCAATACGATGGTAAAGAAAGGAACGCTGATGCTGCCCGCCGTCACGAACATGCGCGAGACATGCCGTACCATGGCGGTCTTCTCGGCATCGGGGCCGACCATGAAGCCGGGCGTGTCGCACAGCGACAGGATGGGCAGGTCGAAGGCATCGCACAATTGCATGAAACGCGCCGCCTTGTCCGCCGCATCGGCATCGATTGCACCGCCAAGGTGCATGGGGTTGTTGGCGATCAGGCCGAAGGGCCGCCCCTCGATGCGAATCAGCGCGGTGATGATGCCGGTGCCGAAGCTTCGCCGCAATTCCAGCACGGAATCCTTGTCGGCGAGCGTGTCGATGATATTGCGGACATCGTAGGAGCGCAGGCGGTTTTCCGGCACCGACCGGCGCAGCGTGCGTTGGTCCGCGCATTCCCACTGCTCCAGCGGCCCCTGGAAGTAAGACAGGTATTGTTTGGCCACACGCACTGCTTCCGCTTCATCCCTGACCACGATGTCGATCACGCCGTTGGGTGCCTGCATGCTGACCGGGCCGACCTGATCCGGTTCGAATACGCCCAGTCCGCCGCCTTCGATCATCGCCGGGCCGCCCATCCCGATCGTCGCGTTCTCCGTCGCGATGATGACATCGCAGCAACCAAGGAAAGCGGCATTGCCGGCAAAGCAGCGACCGGACACGATGCCGACCCGCGGCACCAGGCCGCTCAGCTTTGCAAAGTTGATGAAGGACATCACGTCGAGACCGGCGACCAGCATCGCGTCGGTGTCACCGGGACGTCCGCCGCCGCCTTCCGCGAAAATCACCACCGGGAGTTTCCATTGCTCGGCGATCTGGAACATGCGGTCGGTCTTCTTGTGGTTCATCATGCCCTGGGTGCCGGCGAAGACGGTGTAGTCGTAAGCGAGCACCATGCAGCGCGACTTGCCGTCGTCAAACTGCGCGCCGTTGACGCTGCCGATACCGGCCACCAACCCGTCGGCCGGGCTGATGCGGATCAGCTCTTCCTCCGGACGCCGCCGGCGCTGCGCGGCGATCGCCAGCGCGCCGTACTCGATGAAACTGCCTTCATCGCACAGGTCGGCGACGTTTTCACGCGCGGTGCGCTGGCCGGTCTTGCGCCGCTTGGCAACCGCATCCGGGCGCGCGGCGTCCAGGCCGATTGCGTGCCGCTCGCGCACTTCGGCAAGATCGGGGCGGATCGCATCGAGATCGATTTCTTCTTCCCGCTCATGTTCGAGTGCATCGACGTCGGCGGGCTCGATATAAACGAGCGGATGGCCGCGGAACAGCACGTCGCCCTTCTGCGCGTTGACCGTGCGCACGATGCCGCCGGATTCGGCCTTGACCACGTGTTCCATCTTCATTGCCTCGATCACCGCCACCTGGCGGCCGGCGTGTACCAGTTCGCCTTCGCGTACGTCGATCGAGACAACCGAGCCCTGCATCGGCGCGGCCACCGCAATCGTGCCTTCCGGTTCCGGCTGCGCGTGCGCCGTGGCGTCATGCGGCCCCGGTGCGGCCGGCGACGAGACATAGAGTTTTTGGTGCGAACCGTCTTCCGGCTCCACCAGTGCTGCGATGTGCTCCTCCACGAAGCGCGTATGCACCCGGTTGGCCACCACGTCGGGCCGGGTGAGCAGGTTCTGCAGCAGCCCGATGTTGGTCTCCACGCCGTCGACACGGAATTCGCAAAGGGCGCGGTAGGCACGCGCGATCACATCGGGGTAGCGGCCGGACGAGGTGGACGCAACCAGCTTGGCGAGCAGGGAATCGAAATTGGGATTGGTGGTGTAACCGGTGTAGCCGTAGGTGTCGACGCGGATGCCTGGCCCGAAGGGCGGCTCGAAGGCGCTCAGCGTGCCGCCGGACGGCTGGGTATTCCCCCGCGCGTCCATGGTCTCCATGTTGATTCTGAGCTGCACGGCAAAACCGCGCGGCACCGGGATTTCGTGTTGCGTCAGCCCGACCTGGGCGAGCGAGCAGCCGGTGGCCAGCTGCAATTGCGATTTCACCAGGTCGATCCCGGTCACTTCTTCGGTGACGGTGTGTTCCACCTGCAGGCGGGGATTCGCCTCGATGAACCAGAAGGGCGCATGCTCACCGTGGTCGTTGGCGTCAACCAGGAATTCGAAGGTGCCCAGACTGCCGTAGCGGACCTCGCCGGCCAGCCTGAGTGCGGCCTCGATGATGCGCTTCTGCAGCGGATGGGGCAGGGTGGGGCTGGGAGCGACTTCCACCAGCTTCTGGTTGCGTCGTTGCAGCGTGCATTCACGCTCCCACAGATGCGTCACATTGCCACTGCCGTCGCCGACCACCTGTACCTCGATGTGGCGCGCGCTGGCAATGTACTGCTCGACGTAGACGTCGTCACAGCCGAATGCCGCGCGCGCCTCGGACTGGCAGCGCGCGTAGGCCTCCGGCAACTCGTCCGCCGTGCCCACTGCACGCATGCCGCGCCCGCCGCCTCCGGCCACCGCTTTTATCATGATCGCGCCGCCATGGAGCGACGCTAGGAAGGCTTGTGCTTCTTCCAGGCTGGTAGCATGCCGCGTCCCTGCGATGACCGGGACGCCGAGGCGCTCGGCCAGCGCACGCGCCTGCACCTTGTCGCCGAACAGCGCCAGCACGTCTGGATGAGGGCCGACGAAGGTGAGGCCTTCCTCGGCGCAGCGGCGCGCAAACGCCGCGTTCTCGCTCAGGAATCCGTAACCGGGATGGATGGCGTCACAGGACGCGGCCTTGGCGGCGGCGATGATCCCTTCGATATCGAGATAGGCAGCGGCGCCGGTGCCGCGCAGGGCACGGCTCTCATCGGACCGCCGCACGTGCAGGGAGGCGGCATCATCCTCCGAGTACACCGAGACCGTGTGCATGCCGAGTTCGGCGGCAGCGCGCGCGATGCGGATGGCGATTTCGCCGCGATTGGCGATCAGGAGCCGGGTGACGCCCATGAGGAATCCTTGTCTCGTGTTGTTATAGTCCAAACGAGTTTTAGCACGTTCGTACTATTATTGTCCACGATTTCGGATCCTGCCGCGGTCAGCGCAGGAATCGGCCGTCCCGCGAAATGGCCGTCAGCTCGACGTAGCGCGAGCCGTTGTGGTTGTTTGGACCGAACTGGATCAGGTAGCCGTCCATGTCCCAGCGCCCGATTGACTCCAGTGCCTGGATGAATCCTTCTCGCGTCGGGTTCCGGCCCGCGCGGCGCAGGCCTTCGACGACTACCTTTGCCGTAATGAATCCCTCCATGGACGCAAACGACCAGTTCTTCACGCCCATGGCGGTCATCACCTTCTGGTACTCGCGCACGATGCCGCTGGTCGCGGAATAGGGGAAGGGAGCGACTTGCGACACCACCACCCCGACGCCGTCCTTGCCGAGGGCTTGCACGGAAGCCTGCGTCCCCATTACGGACAGGGTGAAGAACTGCATGCCGGCAGCGATGCGGTTATAGGCCTTGATGAAATCGGTCGATGATTTTCCCGTCGTGATCATGACCACGGCTTGCGGCTGCGACAGGGACAGCACCCTTGCGGCCTGCTCTGCATCGGAACCGTTGGCTTCCAGCGGTGCGGCCGCGTGGACCTTCATTTTCTGCTTCACGATCGCCTGTTCGAGATGGCCCAGTCCTTCCTTGCCGAAGGCATTGTTCTGGTACACCACGGCGATTTTGCTGATGCCGCGGATGTCGAGATGCTCGACGATCTTCGCCAGTTCATCGGCATAGCTCGCGCGGATATTGAAGACGAGGCGGTTGTGCGGCGTGCGCACGACATCCGACCCGGTGTAGGGCCCGATGCTGGGGATGCCGGCTTCGGCAATGATCGGCAACAGGGCTTTGTTGGTCGGTGTGCCAGCCATGTTGAGCAAGGCGAAGGCGTTTTCCTTCTCGATGAGTTGCCTGGCGTTGGCAACGCCTTTCTCGGTACTGTAGCTGTCGTCGAGCGTGAGTAGCTTCAGCTTGCGACCGTGCACCCCGCCTTGGGCATTGATGTAGTCGAAGTAGGCCTTGGTTGCATTCGTCGCGTCCACGCCGATCTCGGCCAGCGGGCCGGACAGCGAACTGGTCTTGCCGAACACGATCTCGGCGCCGGTGTTCTGCGCATGGGCAGTGACGGAGATCGAAGCGGCGACGAATGCGGCGGAAAAGGCGGTCAGGCTGCGTTTCAGCAGGGGGAATGGCATGGTTGTCTCCTCCATGTGTCCGGCGCCGTAGCGCCGGCTCTGTCGTTATGATGATGTAATGGTGCGGTCTCCCCGTCTTGTTATGGTCAATGCGCCCGGCTTGAGTCCTTCAAATGCGAAGTGTTACCCCAGCTGCGCCGCATAGGCCTCAAGATGCTGGTCGGTGCTGCCGAACTGCATCTCGATCGCCATCAGCCGCTTGAAGTAGTGGCTGACATCCAGTTCGTCCGTCACGCCCATGCCGCCGTGCAGCTGCACTGCCTGCTGGCCGACGAAGCGGCAGGCCTGTCCGATCACCACCTTTGCGGCGGACAGGGACTTGCTGCGTACGTCGGAATCGGGATCGGTGCAGCGTACCGCCGCCAGGTAGCTCATCGAGCGTGCCTGTTCGATATGCAGCACCATGTCAGCCATGCGGTGCTGCAGCGCCTGGAACTTGCCGATCGGCTGCCCGAACTGCTTGCGGTTACGCGCGTACTCGACTGTCGCGGCAAGCAGCTTGTCGAGCGCGCCCACCGCTTCGGCGCAGATGGCGGCAAGGCCGGCGTCGAGGACTTCCGCCACCTTGTTCTCCGCGTCGGCGTCGAGCAGGGCATCGGCCGGCACGAACACCTGGTTGAACCACACTTCGCTGGCCGGCACCGCATCGACGGTCTTGAACGCCACCTGGCGCATCCCCGCCGCACCGCGCGGCACGAGGAACACGGCCATCGGGCCCGGCTCGCCCGCCCGCGCAATCCGCGCCGTCACCAGCAGCACATCGGCCGAGGCGCCGTGCACGACTACGCTCTTGTGCCCGGTAAGGATGTAACCGTTGCCCACTGGCGAGGCACGGGTTTCGATTGCCATGCGGTCGAAACGCGAGGCGTGTTCGTCATGGGCGAAGGCGGCGATTTTTTCCCCGGAGGAGAGCGCCGGCAGCAGTTCGCCGCGCTGCGCTTCGCTGCCCATCAGGGCAATGGCCTTGGTCGACAGTACGGCGCTGGTGAGGTAGGGTTCCAGCATCAGGCCCTCGCCGATGGCGTGCATCACGAGCATCGTATCGATCGGGGTTCCCCCAAGCCCGCCGTCTGCTTCCGGCACATTGATGGAAAGCAGGCCGATGTCGGCCAGCGCCTGCCACGCCGTGCGGCTGAATCCCTCGGGGGCATGTTCGCGGATCTGCCGGCGCGCCTCGAAACCGTAATCCTTCGCGACGAAACGGCGGGTAGTATCGAGCAGCATCTGCTGCTCTTCGGTGAATGTGAAATCCATCGCTTGCTCCTCCGCTACAGTCCCAGGATCATCTGGGAGATGATGTTCTTCTGGATCTCGTTGGATCCGCCGTAAATCGACAGCTTGCGCATGTTGAGGTAGTTGGGGCCGAGCGGCACGGCATAGAACGGCCCCACCGCGTCGCCCTGGTAGCCGGCCGCCATCGCCTCGCGGCGCAACTGCAGCGCATACGGCCCGGCCGCCTGTACCAGCAGCTCGGTGATCGCCTGCTGGATCTCGGTGCCCTTGATCTTCAGGATGGATGCCTCCGGTCCCGGCGCGCGGCGCGCCGCTTCCGCGGCCAGCACCCGCAGGTTCGTGATCTCGAGCGCGGTCAGGTCGATCTCAACTTGGGCGATGCGCGCGGAGAACAAGGGATCCTTGATCAGCGGCTTGCCATTCTTGGTCTCGATCGAGGCCAGCCGTTTCAGCCTTGCCAGTTCGCGCTTGGCGATGCCGATGCCCGCGATGTTGGTGCGCTCGTGGCCGAGCAGGAACTTGGCGTAGGTCCAGCCGGCATTCTCTTCGCCGACCAGGTTTTCGACCGGGACTTTTACGTTCTCCAGCCAGACTTCGTTCACTTCATGCGCGCCGTCCATGGTGATGATCGGACGCACCGTGACGCCGGGACTCTTCATGTCGATCAGCAGGAAGGAAATTCCGCGCTGCGGCTTGGCTTCCGGATCGGTGCGCACCAGGCAGAAAATCCAGTCCGCATACTGCGCCTGGGTGGTCCAGGTCTTCTGGCCGTTGACGATGTAATGATCGCCCTCCCGCACTGCCCGAGCCTTCACCGATGCCAGGTCGGAGCCCGAGCCCGGCTCGGAGTAGCCCTGGCACCACCATTCGTCCGCCGACAGGATCTTCGGCAGGAAGCGTTCCTGCTGCGCGGGCGATCCGTATTGCATGATCACCGGCGCGACCATCTTCAGGCCAAAGGGGATGGTGCGCGGCGCACCGGCGGCTGCGCACTCTTCTTCGAAGATGTACTGCTGGACGGTGGACCAGCCGGTGCCGCCGAATTCCTTTTTCCAGGCGGGACCGCCCCAACCTTTGGCGTGCAGGATCTTCTGCCAGCGCACGTAGTCGTCACGCTCCAGGATGAGGCCGTTCAAGACCTTGTGCTGGATGTCGGAGGGGAGGGAGGTGGCGACGAAGGCGCGCACTTCCTCGCGGAAGCGCAGGTCTTCGGGGGTGAAGTTCAGGTTCATGGTTGTCTCTGCTTGTCAGAACGCTGCGATGCCCGTCTGCTCTCGTCCGAGAATCAACGCGTGAATGTCATGCGTGCCTTCATACGTATTCACCACTTCCAGGTTCACCATGTGGCGGATGACGCCGAACTCGTCCGAGATGCCGTTCCCGCCCAGCATGTCGCGCGCCATGCGTGCGACATCCAATGCCTTGCCGCAGGAATTGCGCTTCATGATCGAAGTGATGGCCACTGCCGCCGTGCCTTCATCCTTCATGCGGCCGAGACGCAGGCAGCCTTGCAGGCCGAGGGTGATTTCGGTTTGCATGTCGGCCAGCTTCTTCTGGATCAGCTGGTTGGCCGCCAGCGGTTTGCCGAATTGCTTGCGGTCGAGGACGTATTGCCGCGCGATATGCCAGCAGGATTCCGCTGCACCCAGCGCACCCCAGGCGATGCCGTAACGCGCCGAGTTCAGGCAG
>CBIHRW010000150.1:0-7960 GCA_966212545.1 uncultured Noviherbaspirillum sp. | reverse complement strand
ACTAGGTCTTCCCGACGGCTTAGGCCAGAAAAAAATCAAGCTGCAACAGCGACTTACTTGTTGAAATGCGTTCTGCACCAAACGGATGCGTAATCGGATGCCGGCGGGTTCTATTGACCCGAGGTCCATCTGAATTGCTTTCCTCTCCTCGCTTTGCACAAACGTGCCTGGCTCTTGATTTCCCTGCCGATTTCCCCAGGCTCCTTCGTCTATCGGTACCGCATGACGGTCGCAGGTATCCTTCGGGCAGCGAAACTTGCGCGCATTCACAACTGGTCTTCGATCGGGAGGATGCGCAGCAACGCCAGATACGCTTTTTGCAGCAGGCCCACGCCGGGCTCACGATCGTAGCGGACTTCCCGGTCGTGCTCGCGCGTGATCCATACCAGATGCTGATCGCCGGACCGCGAGTCGGCAGCCAGTTCCACGCGATAGGCGACGTTAAGAATTTCCCGCCCAAAGTTTTCGCGCAATGCCGCGCAAAGCTGCTCGTTTTCGACGACCACGCCCATCTCGGTGTTCAGGCGCGCGGAGCGCGGATCCAGATTGAAGGAGCCGACATAGACCATGCGACGATCGGTCATGTAAGTCTTTGCATGCAGGCTCGATCTGGAAGGTCCGGTCATGCTGCGCCGGCGGGTTTCACGGGCGAGCGAGCTACGCGCGGAGGGCTTGAGTTCATACAGTTCTATGCCGGCCCGCAGCAATGCCTCGCGATATCGTGAATAACCTGCATGCACCGCGCGCACGTCGGTGGCGGCAAACGAATTGGTGAGCACCTGTACCCGTACGCCGCGGGCCGCGATCTGTTGCAGCCACTCGACACCCTGCTTTCCCGGCACGAAATAAGGCGATACCAGAATCAGCTCCTGCCGCGCCTGCTCCAGTATGCCGAGCAGCTTGGTCGCCGCATGCCTGGCACTGTCTTCCGGCGGCAGGCTGAGTTTGATCGGCGGGTCGGCAATGACCGTGGCGCTGCCCCAGAAGAAGGCCGGCAGCTGTCCGTTGGCAAGGGTTCTTGCCATCTCGTTGTTTTCGGAACCGACCGCCGCAAGAGAGTCCTGAACCGCTTGCACATGCTGCGCAATCTTGATGCGCAACTCCTGCAGTGCATCCGCGCCGGGAAGCGGGCCCGACAACAGCGACGTCACCGGATACGCCGCCCGGCTGTTCCAGTATGCGTCGAACTCCGCCGCCACGTCGTTCACGACCGGACCAATGAGCAACAGATCCAGATCACTGAAATCCAGGTCTGGTTTGGCGCCGAAGTATTCATCTCCAATGTTGCGACCGCCGACGATGGTCGCCGCGTTGTCCGTGATCAGGGATTTATTGTGCATTCGCCGGCTGACGCGGCCGAAATCCGTGACAGCATCGAGCCAGCGCAGGTGGCGATGGATAAAGGGATTGAACAGTCTGATCTCGATGCGCGGATGGGCAGCGGCCGCGGCCAGCGAGCGCTCCAGGGAGGAGGTGTGAATATCGTCCAGCAGCAGGCGGACGCGCACGCCGCGGTCAGCGGCCGCAAGCAGTTCGCCGAGGAATAGAAGGCCTGTATTGTCCGAATGAAATATATAGTACTGGGCGTCGATAGTCTGCTGTGCGGCCCGCGCCAGACCGACGCGGGCGCCGAATGCATCGGCCCCTTCTGCAAGCGGATGAGCACCCGACATCCCGCGATGCGCGTTCAGGAGCGGCGCAATCACCTTGCCCAATTTGGTGTGAGCATTAGTCGGGATGACATGCGACTCATTCCGTACTATCTGCGGCAAGCTGCTGCATGCACTCAATGCACTCAACGCAATCAAGGCACCCAAGGCGGTTAAAAGACGGATGGCACGCCAGGCCAAGCGAATTATTCTTCGGTACACATCGAGTGTTCCCGCAGGCGAATAGAAAATATGATGGGCAGCGTCGGATCATCATAGGTCATGCACATGGTGCTTACCAGTGTTCCTTCCGTGCACGATATTCCGGAGCCTGCCACGACCGGTCCGCTTCATGCTTAACGAGAAGGGCGGGCTGGTGCCATCTCCTTTTGGATAAGGCGAAGCTGCGAAAGAAATTTCGGGCACGGGCTGCGGTATCCATTCGCAAGCGGCAACGCAATGCATTGCAGTGGCCCTGCCTCGATTTGCTGGCTGCTGCACTCGAGGCATATTATGGTACGCGCCGCAGCATGTTGTGACATGTGCTGCATCTCTCCATAGGAAAGGAAAAACCATGGCAGACGTCAAAATCACCGCGTTGAAAAACGGCCCGTATAAAGTAGAGGGGCCGGTCGATCTTTTCTATGAGAATACCGGGCTGGAAGCGAACAAACCCGTCATCTACCTATGCCGCTGCGGCGCCTCGACCAACAAGCCGTTTTGCGACGGCACCCATTCGAAGATCGGATTTCAGGCGGCAGCGAAGATCGTACCCGAGAGTAAAGAAGAGTAAAGAATCGCGAAGAAATACACTACCCTGATCATGCACCGGTTCAATGCGTGACTGGCGGGGGCCGGCTTAATTCCCCCCCTTTTTTCCGCTCTTTACGGCCTCGTCGATAGCCTGGTCGAAAATCTGGGTGAGTTCGGGTGCCGCTGTCGCTGGCGCCGGCGCGAAATAGTAGGGGGGATTCTGTCCGGACTCTGTGGGGCTGTAACCGACTTCCTTTAGCCGTGCCCGCAAAAAGGCATCGGCTTGCTCTATCCAGTGCCGCACCTGGTCCTCGGTCGCACCGAGCATCTGGGCCACTTTGGAAACAGGCATGTCTTCCGCCTGCGTAAGCCACACAGCCCTGCGCCACTCGGTCGGCAGTTTGGCGAGGAGGCTGTGAAGATAATTGCGCATCTCGTTTTCGCTTGCCGCTTCTTCGGGTGTAGCGTCGGTGACGGGTACGATATCCTCGACCTTCAGCTTTTCGTCCGGCTGCAGGAATTCATAAATGGACTCGTCGCGCTCATCGAGGGTTTCGTCCGGTGTCTCCGGCAGCTTGGATTCGAGCGAGACGTAACGTCCTGAAACGAAGCGTCCTTCTTCAATCCGGCGGTGCCTGACTTCTTCCTTCAGTACCTCTTGCGCAATTTGATAAAGCCAATGCAAGGGTTCGACCTTGGCAGGGCGCTGGTTCAGCTTTTGGTAAGCGCGCGCGAGCACTTCGTCAACGATATCCTGATGCGTCGGAAAGCTGGGATCAAGATCGCCGCGAGCCCGGAGATAGGAAAGTTCGTGCCGCACGAATCGTTCCAGTTTCGGGAGCAGCGGGCGTACCAAGTCGCCGAAAGCCTCGGACCCGATCTCGGGCTGATCGGTCATCGCCTTTTTTAGCCGCCGGAAAATGTCGCGTCGCTCGATGCGGCGCCAGGCATCTTCGCCGCGTAGACGTGCGAGATGCCGTTCCAGGTCCCGTTCGAGTTCGGCAAAGGCCTTCCGCATGGCCGCCGCCATATTGGCCGATTCTTCCGCGCTCGCCAAACTGCCGCCCGGCATGCTGAGCTGCAGCTTGACGAGATAGCGTTCGCGATGGCTGCTCTTTTCCAGGTGCGCATGAAGTTGCGCACTGTCAGCGGAAAGTTTCATGAGACGCCGTGCCACATGGCGTTCGGCCAAATCATTGATGTTTTTCTCCAACTCGGCATGCGAAGACTTGTCGATGTTGTGGTAGCTGACCTGTACTTTCATGACGCCTCCGAGGATGACGCTTTGGCTGCGTGAATTTGCGGAGTCGGGTTTGCGCCTGGCCGTTCGCTGCCTCGCGCCGTACCGTTTTGGCAAGCAGGGAATGGGCCACTTGGGAAACAGGCATGTCTTCCGCCTGCGTAAGCTACACGCCCTTGCGCCACTCGGTCGGCAGTCTGGCGAGGAGGCCGTGTAGATAATTGCGCATCTCGTTTTCGCTTGCCGCTTCTTCGGGCGTAGCATCGGTGACGGGTACAACGTCCTCGACCTTCAGCCTTTCGTCCGGCTGCAGGAATTCATAAATGGACTCGTCGCGCTCGTCGAGGGTTTCGTCCGATGCTACGCGAAGGATAAACAGCGCGCTGCTACCCGAAATGGGTGCGCCACGCGCTATCCTCTCGTTACGCCCTTCCCACAAAGTATTTGACTGGCTCGAACCCGATGACTTGTTCGGGAGTCTTCAGTTGGTCCCTGAGCGCTTTTTTACGGACCGCCAGCTCTTGGTCTAATGCTGCGAGATCAAGTTTGGATCGCTTTACCCTGGGGAAGACTTCCGTCTCTTCCGCATTCATATGGTGCTTGGCATATTCCCGTAACACCGTCACTTTTGCCAGGAACCGTTCATCACTTTTGTTCGCCGGTATCAACTGCTGCATCAGGTATTTCAACACTGCATGTTCGATCTCAGCTTCATTGATCAATTCGTTATCATTGATTGCCGCGCGTGCAGCCGGATAGAACAGCTCCTCTTCAATAGCCGCATGGATAGTCAGCTCCTTGCAAATGTCCTCGACTACGGTAATCCTGGCGTCTGTAGGGCCGGCTCCTTCCAACTGCGCAAAATACTTGAAAAGATCCCGCACTCTATTATGATCGTCGGTCAGCTCCTTAATACCCTCAGTATGTTCGGCTGCTGTGTCGTCTTTGTCCTGTGTGGCCATCACCAGCTCCATGCGGAGATAATCTGAACGTCATTTGAGTGCGCACGCTTTGAATCGTTCCAGTTTCGGGAGCAGCGCGCGCACGAGGGCGCCGAAAGCCTCGGACCCGACCTCGGGCCGATCGGTCATTGCTTTTTTAGCCGCCGGAAAATGTCGCGGCGCTCGATGCGGCGCCAGGCGTCTTCGCCGCGTACGCGTGCGAGATGCTGAGCTGCAGCTTGACGAGATAGCGTTCGCGATGGCTGCTCTTTTCCAGGTGCGCATGAAGTTGCGCACTGTCAGCGGAAAATCTCATCAGACGCCGTGCCACATGACGTTCGGCTAAATCATTGATGTTTTTCTCCAACTCGGCATGCGAAGATTTTTCGATGTTGTGGTAGCTGACCTGTGCTTTCATGACGCCTCCGATGATGAAGCTTTGGCTGCGTGAATCTGCGGGGTCGAGTTTGCGTCTGGCCGGTCGCTGCCTCGCGCCGCACCGTTTTGGCAAGCAGGGAACGGGCCGGCCAAAGCATTCTGAAGCGGATGCAAACTGCAGACCCGATTGCTCAGCGAACGATCTCCCCTTCGTAAAAAAAAATTCAACATCGGTCGGATTGGGCGGTCTAATCGAACTCAATCCCCAAAGGATCGTTCCGCCGGACACGACCGAGCACCGCCGTGACATGGAAAGGCGATCTGATATCGAAAGCGAGCGCTGAATGCTCGCGAAGAACGCCATTCGGGACAGTGCTTTCGGCCTTTGGCCTTTCCCGCCATTCCTGGGATGCGATGAATTCATGGGAATAGACGTACGCAGGAGCACGATATGGCATATCAAAGCGTAAACCCTTACGATGGGAAAGTTCTCAAAACTTTCGCCGACGATAGCGACGAGCAGGTGGAACGCGCACTGCAAAACGCGGAGCAAGGCTTCGATACCTGGCGGAACATGACGTTCTCGCAGCGCGCGAATGTGCTCAGGAATGCGGTCGGTATTCTGGTGACGCGCAATGACGAGTTCGCCCGCATGGCCACGCTTGAAATGGGCAAGCTCATCAACGAAAGCCGCGTCGAGGTAGCACTCTCTGCCGACATCATCGACTACTTCGCCGAGAACGCCCAACGCTTTCTCGCCCCGGAAAATCTTGCTCCCGGTTCGGGCGAAGCCGTGGTGAAGAGTCCTCCGCTCGGCGTGCTGTTCGGAATCCAGCCGTGGAATTTTCCGTACTACCAGCTTGCGCGCTTCGTGGCGCCAAGCCTGATGGCGGGTAATGTCGTTCTGATGAAACATGCTTCCAGCGTGCCGCAATGCGCGACGGCTTTCGCTGATCTGTTTGCCGAGGCAGGCGCGCCGGTCGGTGCCTACACGAATCTGCGGGTCACGAAAGAGCAGATCTCGCGCATCATCGCGGATCCGCGGGTGAAAGGCGTGGCGCTGACAGGAGGCGAGGATGCGGGCACGGTGGTCGCCACGCAGGCCGGCAAAGAACTGAAAAAGTCCACCATGGAACTCGGCGGCAGCGATCCCTTTATCGTGCTGGAAGACGCCGACCTCGACCAGGCGGTCAAGTGGGCGCTTTGGGGGCGGATTCACAATGCGGGCCAGAGCTGTGTTGCATCGAAACGTTTCATTGTGGTCGAACAACTGGCTGACCGCTTCCTTGACCGGTTCAAGGAGGCGCTGAGCAGCCTGAAAATGGGCGATCCCATGGAACCGGGAACGACGCTTGCGCCGTTATCGTCCAGGCAGGCGGTCGACAACTTGAAGAAACAGGTCGAACGGGCAGTTGCGGCTGGTGCCCGTGTCGAAATGCTCGGGAAGCCGGCGGAGGGAGACGGCGCCTTCATGCAGCCGGCCATCCTGACTGACATAAGCCGCGACAATCCGGCGTACAACGAGGAGTTCTTCGGCCCGGTGGCATTATTCTTCCGCGTTGCGGACGAGGATGCGGCGGTAGAACTTGCCAACGACACGAAGTATGGTCTCGGCGGATCGGTTTTCACCCAGGATATCGAGCGCGGCAAGCGCGTCGCCGACAGGATCGAGTCCGGCATGGTATTCATCAACCATCCGACGTGGACGGCCCCGGAACTGCCTTTCGGCGGTGTAAAACGCTCGGGATACGGCCGCGAGCTTTCCCATCTCGGGATTCAGGAATTCGTGAACAAGAAACTGATCAGGGTGATGAATCTCGATGCGCCGCCATGATTGTCTTCACGGGTCCATGTCAGAGTTGCATTCTTTCTTTTTCAGGTAATGACGGCTTCGAACATCTGTCGTCTCTTTCCCTGCACAGCCAATTGACAATTCCAAGCGCCAGAGTGGCGCTCGCCACCGCCGCGATGGTCGCTGCATCGACTGGTCCGATCACTGGGCCTGCCGTGAGCATGGGTACCCGGCCCTGATGGTCACTGACACCGCGCTCTATCGCTATCCGCATCACCACACCGCGCAGGACACGCCGGACAAGGTGGATTACGAAAGGCCGGCACGGGTGGTAAGGGGATTGAAATGGTGGTGCGTGATCTGGCGGGGCCGCAATGAAGGGCTGCGTGATGAAACAATTGCGTCTGGAAGGACGTGATAGTCAATGCGACTGTGCTGTCGTAGCCACGGGACTGGAAAGCAGGCGTGAGACCCAAGGCGGGGGCCATGGGAGGCGAGGCAACCAAGACGAACGACAGGAATACGCCGCTGACCGGTCGTTGACGGGATTCAGTTACTCGGCAGAAATCGACCCATTGCCGTCGGTCATGCTTCCCGTAAGCTGCCGTTCAACGCTGCGATAACCGGCGTGCGTCAGCGCGTCGGTGTTGATCGCGATGTTATATCGCGGTGGAGTAATTCTAGGCGTACGAATGCCTCTGGCTTTAGACCGCTAGCCGTCGGAGGCTCCGCTCCCCATTTCGTAATAAATGTATCAAGCGTACTGTAGAGTTCGGCGAATTTGTCCATACCGTCCAGACTTCTAGCTTCTACTGGATTCAATGTATTCCTTATCAAAACACACTGAAAGGTAGCGTCACGTAGCCAACGTACTTCTGCGGCATAGCGGGTATATCCCTCCCGCACCCAGTCTTTGCTCTGCCTCCCCATAGCAACCAGTTCAGCCATCTCGTCATTTGCAAACTGAATGGCCTTGCGTTTCACTTGATGGCAACTTGTCCCATTCTTCTCAATTGCAGTCTTCTGAATTCGCGCTGCATATCCGTTCTGGTAGGGGTAAAAAAGGTAGAAGTACATAGCCAGGGCAAAGCCCGCAAACGTCAAAAACGTAAAGCCGCCGATTAATAACTTTGTTGACCGCTTCATTCGATATAACTGTAGATTTAACAGGCTCGGCCTGTCCGTTATGCACAGCGTCGAGCCGTTA
>CBIHRW010000149.1:0-7992 GCA_966212545.1 uncultured Noviherbaspirillum sp. | reverse complement strand
CCACCGGCAAATAATGTTCCTTCCATGCACCGGACGATGCATACTTGATGGAACTGCGCTTCTCGCGCGACATCCTATTCGCCATGAATACTACGGAACAAGCCAGGAACGATCCACTGCCGAGCGCCGACCCTGCATTGGAAACCGACGCCCTTGAGCAGCATCTGCGCGCGGAAGGCGCGGAGATGGTCAAGCTGGAAGGCAGGGTGATGGTCCGCTTCGCCGGCGTGGCCGAAGTCGGCCGGCTGCAGGTTCCCTACGACCTGGTGCCGCCCGACGGCGTGCTCGCCAACTCGGGCAAGTGGCGCAACCTCTCTGCCGAAAAGAAACTGCAACTCGTGCAGGAGCGGGTACACGCCGGTTCCCGGCAGGCTCTGCATCGGAAAGTGTGCGAGTTCGTCGAGGCGCTTGCCGAACGCGCGGAAGAACACGGTCTCGACCCGGAAGACTTCCTGCATGCGCTTGCGGTCAAGGAATCCTCGGCGCCGGTCGACCATGTGCTCGACCGGGTTGAACAGCGTCTGATCCACGCGATCGAGCGCCAGCAGGAAGCGGCCAACGCAAGGCGCACGCGCGAAAGCATCAATCTCGCGGAATACCCAGCCACCTTCGAACTTGCGCGAAGACTGCCGCGCCGCTTCATCGCGCTGCTCGGACCGACCAATTCCGGCAAGACGCATGAGGCGATGGAGGCGTTGGCCAAGGCCAAGAGCGGCGTCTACCTCGCGCCGCTGCGGCTGCTGGCGCTGGAGAACTACGAACGGCTGTCCGAGGTCGAGTGCAACGGCGAGCGGCTCAAGGTCAGTCTTGTCACCGGCGAAGAGCGCCGCGTGGTCGAAGGCGCGACGCATGTGGCAAGCACGGTCGAAATGCTCGATCCGAACACCCGCGTTGACGTCGCCGTCATCGACGAAATCCAGATGCTGGGCGACCGCGACCGCGGCGCCGCATGGACCGCTGCGGTGTGCGGTGCAGCGGCCAACGTGGTGTACCTGGTCGGCGCGCCGGAAGCGCGGCACGCGATCGAAGCCTTGGCAAGACGACTGGACTGCCCGCTCGAAGTCCGTACGCTGACGCGCAAGGCACCCTTGACGGTGGAGGGGCAGCCGGTGCGCAAGCTGCGCAACCTGCAGCGCGGCGACGCCGTGATCGCTTTCTCGCGGCGCGACGTGCTGATGTGGCGCGACATGATCACCGAGATGGGCTTATCGGTCGCGACGGTGTACGGCAACCTGTCGCCGGAAGTGCGGCGTGCACAGGCCGCGCGTTTTCGCGAGGGTTCGGCCGATATCGTCGTGGGGACCGATGCGATTGCAATGGGCCTGAACCTGCCGATCCAGCGCGTCGTGATGACGACGGCCGTCAAGTTCAACGGTGTTGAGGAGGAAGAACTTTCGGCAGCGCTGGCGAAGCAGATCGCCGGCCGCGCCGGCCGCTTCGGCGTGCACGAGGAAGGTTTCGTCGCCGGCTATGACGACGATACGCACTACGTGATCCGCGCGATGCTGAAAGAAAAGGTGCCGCCGGTCTCCACGCTCGGTTTCTCCGTCGCGCCTACGCTGGAACATCTGAACCGCATCACGTCCGTCACCGGCGAACAATCGTTGGCAAAGTTGCTCAAGCGCTTCGAGACGGACATTGACGTGCCGGACGGATTTTTTGCGCCGCGCATCACCGAGGAACAGGCAGAACGCGCGTTGTGGCTGGATTCCTTGCCGCTGGCACTCGCGGACAAATTTACACTGTCCCTGGTACCGATTTCATCCCGTATCCCATCCCTGCATGCTGCCTGGCAGAAGTGGGCGCGTGCCTTGGCGCGGCAGCAGCCCAGCAAGCTTGACTGGATCGGCGAGAATACCTCGCGCGAATCGCTGCAAGACGTGGAGGACAATTGCAAGCTGTACTCGGCATATGCCTGGCTCGGTTATCGCTGCCCGGAATATTTCCCCTATGGGGAAGAGGCGCAGCAGATGGCACGCGAGGCATCGGAACGGATTGACCGCATCCTGCAGGCGCAGAACCGGGCGATGCGCAAGAGGACGGGGAAGAGGGCGGCGTAGATACGAGCGCCGCGACATTTGCTTGTCGGAGGGAAGGTTGAGGCGCGGATGATCCGTCCCCCGTCATCTCGGCGCACGCCCGGGGTCAGGCGATGTTTGATGGCCCGAAGAAACGACACTGGATCCCGGCTTTCGCCGGGATGACGTGTCGAGTGATTTGTCTATTTGAGACTCTTGCACCCGCATGTCGCTGCAAGCAACAAAGTGACAGGCCGCGAGTCCAGGACGGAGACGGAAGGGCAATTCTCTGCTTATGCCGCCGGCTTTCGCAAATGATGTTTGTGCATCAGGTTATGCACCAGGGTTTTGGTTGCTTCGACGATGCTCTTGCCGGTGCCGGGCTCGAACACGATCGTGTGGTGGGAACGGTGGGCAGGATCGTCCTTGCCTTCCTGGATGGAGACGACGGCCAGGATGCGGCCTCCGCCGACATCGGTTTCCTGGATTTCCGCCGTCGCCTTCAGGTTATCCATGTAATAAGTCATTGTTTGCATTTTGTCGATTCTTGAGTGGTTGATTCAAGGTTTCAGATTGCTTTCCGGAAGCGTCTTTGATCAAGAGGTTCCGGCATGCTCGACAAGCTTGGGTTGAAGACGCCGCTTGCAGATCCGAACTTCAGGGCATGTAGCCAATATGAGCAATAAGGATGCCAGTGATCGTGCCCGTCGTTCTTGACCTGTAGCATTCGCAGCCGGATTTTTTCCGTGCGTCGCGCACTCAAACTGCCAATTGACCAGGGAGTGCATTCCGATGACGCCAGACATGCTGAAAGCCGGACAAACCTATCCGGGAACGCTGCCAAATGAAGATGCGGCTGTTTTCGAATTTTCCAAGGACGGGCCGGAGCTGCGATTGTTTTTCTCCGGTATTCCGGAGGACGTGGTCCGGCATGTAAAAGACGACGACTGCTACCTCGGCCTGCTGCGCTCAGGCGATATCGCCGTCGTGCCCTGGCGGATCAATGAAGTGATGAGCGGGGACGCGCAATTCCATGTGTACCTCTACCCGCCTGAATCCCGGCCGACGCCGGAGATCCTCACGCGGGACGGACGCTATGGCTTGCACCTGACGCTTGTGGATCGCGCGAATGGAAAGGTATGCGTAGCAAGGCGACTGGCGCTGTCACCCGGATTCAGCCGTGCACTGACAGAGATCGTAGCGCACCAGCTCGGCAATCACATCGATCGCGAGAGCTACGATGCGCAGGTCAGCGAATACCAGACGCGTTACGCTGACGTGTCACAGGCGATCAAGGCGGCGCCGATTTTCGAAAAGGCGGAGCCGCTGTAATCAGAGAAGGGTTACGACCACTGCACGAAGTTGGGGAGCCCGGTATCGTCGCGCTCCAGCGAGCGCCGGATTCGCTCCCTTTCCTCGCCTTCTCCGTGTTTTTCCACGATCTCTTTTTGCGGGACGGGCGGAGCCGATGGATGCGTCTCCAGTCGATACTCGGTCCGCCGGTCGCCCATGATCTGGCGCAGTTCCCGCATGTTGATGCCGGAAACTTCATTAATACGGATCAGCAATGAGGGATCGAGCGAATATTGATGATCCCGGATGCGCTTGATGAGATAGGGTTCGACGTGCAGCGTATGGGCGAGCGCTTCATCGTTCTCCAGTTCGAGCTGGTCCAACAACGCGTCAAACAGTCTGTTCGGATCAAACGCTCCGGTTGTGTGTTGTTCTGTCATGGATGGTTCAAGGCTTTTTCGTTACGCGATGAAATCACTGACAACATTTTGTTGCCAAGATTCCCTCACTGCATCCGTTATCCAAGAATGAGGTCGTACACCACATCGTGCACGAAACGCAGCTTGTCGATAGCCGGTGTCGACAGCGTGAACGGATAAGGGTCCGGCATGCCCACACTGCGATTGAGACTGTTGAGTACATAGGTCAGCGCAAACCAGTCCGACAGGAGATCGTCGAAGGAATCGCTGCGCACCGGCTGCTGTTCAAGCATCATTTCCGGCTCGCCCGGCTTCTCGGGTTTGAGCATCATGCCGCAGGCATGGGCGGTATCGAGCGTGTCGACCATATGCAGGTAATGCGACCAGGTCTCTGCCCAGTCTTCCCATGGATGCATGCTGGCATAGGCGCTGACGAAGCGCTGGTTCCAATCCGGTGGCGGGCCGTTGTCGTAATGGGCTTTCAGCCGTGCACCATAGTCTTCGCGTTCGTCGCCAAACAGTGCACGGAACCGCTCTTGCCAGGGGCCTCGCGCGACCAGGCGATCGAAATAAAAATGCCCGCTTTCATGGCGGAAGTGGCCGAGCAGCGTGCGGTAGGGCTCGCCCATTTCCTCGCGCGTGCGTTCACGGTGCGAAGGATCGGCCTCCGCGATGTTGATCGTGATGACGCCGTCCGCATGACCCGTCATGACGTGCTGCTCCGGCGTGTCTTCAAGAAACTCGAACGCAAGTCCGGCATCGGCGGCGTTCAGTTTTGGCGCGGGCTGCAGATGAAGGTCCCACAGCGTATAGAGCAGGCGCCGCTTGGCGGCCTCCAGCCTTTTCCAGTACAGGCGGTTTTTCTCGGACGAGAGCGTGGGAATGATGCGCGTCAATTGGCACGAGGCGCACAGCTCGCTCGGCGCGTTCGCCTCCAGCATCCAGTTGCAGACATCCTCGCGTGCGTAGTTGACGCACTTCTTGTAGAGCCGACCGTTATTGCCCGGGCCGAGGTTGCGAAAAAGGCCGTCGCCGTTGTCCTCGAAGGCATGAATGCCCATCATGTCGGGCACATAGCCAAGCACGCTGCCGCAGTTTTCACAGTGCACGTTTTCGAAGAATACAAGTTGCCCGCACTTGTCGCAGTGAAAGGTTCTCATTGGGAAGTTGCAGATGTGTATTCACGTTAAGTGCACATCGATTGATTGACCCTGTGGCAAATCGTTCCACATTTTGACGACAGCCGAGGCGACTTTCTCGAATGGCAAGTTGTCAGGAACAAATCGTCCACTTTGATCTCTACATCGGAGTCGCGGCAGCCTTGCCGCTTTTTATTTCCGGAGTGAACAATCCATGTGTGGAATTGCCGGAGAGCTGCGATTCGACCAGCAGTTCGCCGATATCCGTGCGGTTGCGGACATGACGGAGAGCATGTCGCGCCGCGGCCCCGATGGTGAGGGGATGTTCAGCCTCGGCGCGCGATGCTTCGGCCACCGCCGCCTGAGCATCATGGACCTGAGCAACCGCGCCCACCAGCCCTTTGTTGATAACCAGCTCGGTCTGGGCGTCGTATTCAATGGGGCGATCTACAACCATCATGAACTGCGCGCGGAACTGCAGGCCAAGGGCTATCAATTCGCGTCCACGGGCGACACCGAGGTCATCCTCAAGGCATGGCACGCCTGGGGGCCGGAGGCGCTGCAGCGCTTCTACGGCATGTTTGCCTTCGCACTGTGGGAGCGGGACAGCGGGATTACCTATTTCGCGCGCGACCGGCTCGGCATCAAGCCGCTGTACTACACGCAGGATGGGAGCCGGCTGCGCTTCGCATCCTCGCTGCCGGCCCTGCTCAAGGGGGGCGGCGTCGACACGTCGCTCGATATGCGGGCCTTGCATTATTACCTGACGTTCCATGCGGTGGTGCCCGCGCCGCACACCATTCTGAATGGCGTGCGCAAGCTGCCGCCGGGAACATGGATGAAGGTGCACCCCGATGGCGACTGCACCATCAGGGAATGGTGGCGGCTGGACTTCACGCGCAGTGAAGAGGATGAGAAGCGCAGCTTCGACGACTGGAAATCGATGGTGCTGGACGGCTTGCGGCGGTCGGTCAAGCGGCGGCTGGTGTCGGATGTGCCCGTCGGCGTGCTGCTTTCGGGCGGACTCGACTCCAGCCTGATCACCGGACTGCTGGCGGAAGCGGGCACGAAGGACCTGCGTACCTACTCGATCGGTTTCGAATCGGTGGACAAGGAGGAAGGCGACGAATTCCGCTACTCTGACCTGGTCGCAAATCACTACGGAACGATCCACGAAAAGCTGCACGTACCCGCCGACAACCTGCTCGGCAGTTTGCCCGAGACAATCGCCGCCATGGCCGAGCCGATGGTAAGCCATGACTGCGTCGCGTTCTACCTGCTGTCGCAGGCTGTTTCCAAGCATAGCAAGGTGGTGCAGAGCGGACAGGGGGCGGATGAAGTGTTTGCCGGTTATCACTGGTATCCGCCGCTGACCGATGTGCAGGAGGACTCGGCCGGGCTGGACATGTACCGGCGCGTGTTTTTCGACCGCAGCCATGATGAACTGCGCGCGCTCCTGAATCCCGATATTGCCATCGAGGATGCCAGCAGCGCCTTCGTCGCGGAGCACTTTGCACGTCCGGGTGCCGGCAGCGCAATCGACCGGGCCCTGCGGCTGGACACGACAGTGATGCTGGTGGACGACCCGGTCAAGCGGGTAGACAACATGACCATGGCATTCGGCCTCGAGGCGCGCGTGCCTTTCCTCGACCACGAACTGGTGGAGCTGGCGGCCCGCATCCCGGCTCGCCACAAGGTCGCCAACGGCGGCAAGCATGTGCTCAAGGAAGCGGCGCGCGCGGTCGTGCCGTCTGAAGTCATCGACCGGCCCAAGGGGTATTTCCCTGTCCCTGCGCTGAAATATCTGCGCGGCGACTTCCTGCATTTCGTGCGCGACATCCTTGACTCGCGAAGGGCACGGGAGCGCGGACTGTTCCGCCGTGAGGCCATCGACGTCATGCTGGAATCGCCCGACAGTCATATCACGCCGCTGCGCGGCTCCAAACTATGGCAGATCGCATTGCTCGAAGCGTGGCTGCAGATGAACGGCATTTGATGCCCATCGGTCCGCGTGGTCGGGATCCGGCTTTCTTGTATTCCATCCATTCTTCATAGGACATCCACCATGAGCGTCTCACCCCATGATCCATCCGTCAACGGCAGCCGAACACCGCCGTTCTTCGAGCACGCCGACGACGGCGTGCTGCCGCCCCGCCATGATACGCAGTCCTGCCGGCCGAATGCCTTCGTCGATTGCGGCTGGGGACGCCTGCTGTACGGACCGTCCTTCGAGTCGCCCCAGGTACTTGCGCAGGCCTTGCGCGAAGAGGAGTCCGGCAAACGCGATATCGCCCTGCACGTGGGCGTGCCGCAACTGGTGCTGGCGGAAGCGCCATCCCACCTGTTCCTCGATCCTTCGCTGATTTTCCGCCGGATGCTGGATAGTCCGCCGGAGGACGCGCCGCTGTCCGGCATCGCCGTGCGTCCGTTGACCACGCGTTCCGACATCGCTGCCATCAATCGTCTCTACAGCATGCGCGGCATGGTCCCGGTCGATCCGCAGACGATGTGGCGCCAGCGCCATTCGGAGGCGGTGCATTTCGTGATCGCGGAAGACGATCGCACCGGCGAGGTCGTCGGCACGGCGATGGGCGTCGACCACGTGGAAGCATTCGGCGACGAGGAGGGCGGCTGCAGCCTCTGGTGCCTGGCGGTCGATCCGCAGACCGGACTGAGCGGCGCGGGACGGGCATTGGTCAACCACCTGATCGCGCACTTCACCACACGCGGCCGCAAGTTCCTCGACTTGTCCGTCCTGCACGACAATGAACCGGCGATCAACCTCTACCGCAAACTCGGCTTCGAGCAGGCGCCGGGATTCGTCGTCAAGAACAAGAATGCGATCAACGAAAAGCTGTTCGTCGAAAGCACCGACTTCGGCGGCCTCAATCCCTACGCGATGATCATCATCAACGAGGCACGCCGGCGCGGGATCAGCGTCGAGGTCGTCGATGCTGCCGCGGGCATCTTCAAGCTGCGCAATGCGGGTCATGAAATCCTGTGTCGCGAGTCGCTGACCGAGCTGACTGGCGGGGTGGCGATGACCTGGTGCCAGGACAAGGTGCTGACCTCGCGCCGGCTGGCATCGGTCGGGCTGCGCGTCCCGCGCCAGCAGGTGGCGGG
>CBIHRW010000148.1:0-8090 GCA_966212545.1 uncultured Noviherbaspirillum sp. | reverse complement strand
GCCTTCATTACCTTGCGCGGCGCAGCCATCATCGCCTTGATCTGGGCGACTTCGTCGGCAACCGCCTTGCGCGCGCGTTCCGTCGCTGCTGCCCGTTCGGCAGCTTCCTTGGCTTCCTGCTCCGCAGCCTTCTTCCGAGCCTCTTCGTCAACAGCACGCTTGGATTCTTCGGCGGCCGTCATTTCCTTGCGGCTCTGCTCGGCCTTGGCGGCTGCATCCGCAGCGGCGCGGCGCTCGGCTTCCTCGCGCATTGCCTTGGCTTGCGCTTCCTTCTCGGCTTCGAGGCGCGCCAAGCGTTCCTGCTTCTCGCGCAATTCAGCTTCCTGGCGCGCGATCAGCTCTGCCTGGCGGCGCGCCTCTTCGGCACGGCGGGCGACTTCGGCCTCGTCAATGACCGGCGCAGCAGGCGCCTTGGGCGCCGCCGTTTCCTCGACCAGCGGTTCATCGCGCTTGATGAATGTGCGTTTCTTGCGCACTTCCACCTGGATGGTGCGGGACTTGCCGGTCGCGTCCGCCTGCTTGATCTCGGTGGTTTCCTTGCGCGTCAGCGTAATCTTGCGCTTCTCGCCTTCCGGCGAAGCGCCATGCGAACGGCGCAGATGATTCAACAGCTTGTCCTTATCTTCCTTGGACAAGGGATCGGACGCCGAACTCTTGTCGACACCCGCCGCGCGCAATTGCGTCAGCAGCAAATCTGCGGGCATCTTCAGTTCGGTGGCAAATTGGGCTACGTTGGTACTCGCCATTCAGTCCTCTTTTCTATGTGGCATGGCAGATGATGTTGGGGCGGTCCGGCTCATTGGGCCTCGACCAGTTCACGCGCTTTCGCTTGCAACGCCCGTGCCCGGTCGTCGTACTTGGCGTCGATCAGCCGCATTTCATCATCGGTCACATCTTCAAATTCGTTTTCGATCAGTTGACGCGCGCGTTCGATCGGCAGCGCCAGGATCGATCCGAATTCGTCATAGGCCAGGTTCGCGAAGGCGTCCAGCGTCTTGACGCCAGCCAACCCGAGTTTGCCTGCGGTAATACGGTCAATGCCATCGAGATTCGCCAGCGCCTCTTCCATGCCCTCCAAGCCTTCCTCGGAAGCAATGGCCTCAGTCACCAGCGCGTCGCGTGCACGGTTGCGCAGTTCGTTGACCGTTTCCTCGTCGAATGCTTCGATGTCGAGCATCTCTGTGATCGGCACGTAGGCAATTTCTTCCAAGCTGGAGAAACCTTCGTCGACCAAGATGCCGGCGACTTCTTCGTCGACATCCAGTTTTTCCATGAACAGCGCACGGATCGCGGCACTTTCTGCAGCCGATTTGTCGGCGGATTCTTCGGCCGTCATGATATTGATCTGCCAGCCGGTCAGTTCGGATGCAAGACGCACGTTCTGGCCGCCGCGGCCAATCGCGATCGCCAGGTTTTCCTCGTCGACCACCACGTCCATTGCGTGTTTTTCCTCGTCGACCACGATCGAGGTCACATTGGCCGGTGCCAGTGCGCCGATCACGAATTGCGCCGGGTCTTCCGACCACAGCACGATATCGACTCGTTCGCCGCCAAGTTCGGCGGTCACTGCCTGCACGCGCGAGCCGCGCATGCCGACACAGGTACCGATCGGGTCGATGCGCTTGTCATTGGTGAAGACGGCGATCTTTGCGCGTACGCCGGGGTCGCGGGCGGCGGACTTGATCTCCAGCAGACCCTGCTCGATTTCCGGCACTTCCAGCTCGAACAGCTTCATGATGAATTCCGGCGCGGTACGCGACAGGATCACCTGCGGGCCACGGGCATTGCGGTCGATGCGCAGGATATACGCCCGGACGCGGTCGCCGATACGCAGGTTCTCCTTCGGGATCATCTGATCGCGCGGCAGACGTGCCTCGATCTTGCCGGATTCGACGATCGCATCGCCGCGCTCCATGCGCTTGATGGTGCCGGTTACCAGCGCGTCGCCGCGGGCCAGGAAGTCCTGCAGGATCTGCTCGCGCTCGGCGTCGCGAATACGCTGCAGCACGACCTGCTTGGTGTCCTGCGCAAAGCGGCGGCCGAAGTCGACCGATTCAATCGGCTCTTCGATATAGTCATCGACTTCGATATCCGGGATCTGCTCCTTTGCTTCGAACAGCAGCACTTCCTGGTCGGGCAGTTGAAGGCCTGCCTCATCCGGGACAACATGCCAACGGCGGAAGCTTTCGAACTCGCCCGATTCACGGTCGATGGACACGCGAATGTCCACCTCGCCCTCGTACCGCTTCTTGGTCGCTTGCGCGAGCGCGTGCTCGAGCGCTCCAAAGACGATTTCTTTATCTACGTTTTTCTCTCGTGCTAGCGCATCGACCAACAACAATACTTCGCGACTCATGCTTTGCGACTCCTAAAGTCCACTTTCGGCACCAGGCGTGCCTTGTCCACATCGGCGAGCGTGAAATCCAGCATCGCCGGCCCATCTTTTCCTTCAAATTCGAGTTTGAGCGTGTCACCTTCCGGTGCGTGCAGAATGCCCTGGAAGGATTTGCGGTTAGCCGCTCCCGGCATCGGCATGCGCAGTTTCACCATCGCCTCATGCCCCGCGAAACGCACGTAATCGGCGTGCTTCTTCAGAGGGCGGTCCAGACCTGGCGACGACACTTCGAGCCGATCGTAGTTCACGTTCTCCACCGTCAGCATGTGCGAAAGCTGGTGACTCACCTTCTCGCAATCTTCCACCGTGATGCTTCCTTTGTCGGCATCTTCCGGGGGGAAGTCGATGTACACGCGCAGCAAGCCGTGGGCGGCCTGTTCGAAATCGACAAGCTCATAGCCCATGCCCGCGATGGTTTTTTCAATCAGTTCCAGCAACCGCAAAACAGTTCTCCGTGACAGCCAGGCCGGCTGTGCTTACGCATAAAGCGTTCAAGAAAAAAAAAATGGGCATCTGCCCATCTCATTTTTATCGCTCCCGCGCCAACCCAAGTGCTCCCCAGACGCTTCCTGGTTACGAGCCGACCTTTGTTAACTCTCTAATTATAAACAATTATTTGGCGCACCGCAATGAAAAGGCGGCCTCCTGTCAAATCGGAAGGCCGCCGATGTTCCCAAACGGAAATTTTGACCAAGGAATTGGGGCTCAGCCCCTAGTCCTGCGTCGCGCCACCCCTTGCAATCCGACACCGCCCCGCGCTTGCCCGCCGCGGCGCCCATGCCCGACGTCGGGGAAGCCGAGGGCAGTTTGCAGCGGATCCGGCTGGCGGGCGCGCTGCTGCCCCTGCCGACCACCGTTGTTGCCACGGGCCTGACCACGTTTTTGGCCCTGGGGCTTGTCGAAGCCGTTGCGCTCCGCACCCTGGCGGTCGCCGCGCCCCTTGCCTTGTCCCTGTCCCTGTCCCTGCCCAGCGGATTTTTCGAGTCCGCTCATGGCCATCAGATCACGTACCGCATGTTCATCCAGTTCTTCCCACCGGCCACGCTTGAGATTGCTCGGCAGGGTTAACGCGCCATAGCGGGTGCGAATCAGGCGTGACACGGTCAGCCCGATGGACTCGAACATGCGGCGCACTTCGCGGTTGCGCCCTTCGCCGATCGTCACGCGGTACCAGCGATTGACACCTTCACCGCCGCCGTCGGCGATCCTGGAGAACTGGGCGACACCGTCTTCCAGTTCGACGCCGGCAAGCAGCTTCTGCCGCATGCCTTCTTCAAGCTCGCCGAGCGTACGTACCGCATACTCGCGCTCGATGCCGTAACGCGGATGCATCAGGCGGTTGGCGAGGTCGCCGGAGGTCGTAAACAGCAGCAAGCCTTCCGTGTTGAAATCGAGGCGCCCCACGGCCAGCCATTTACCCGTCTTCATATTTGGCAGGCGGTCGAATACCGACGGACGCCCCTCAGGATCGCTGTGGCTGACGATTTCACCAGCCGGTTTGTGGTATACAAGCACACGCGGCGGGCGCTTGGAAACCTTTCGCTGAATGAGCTTGCCGTTGATGCGCACCTGGTCTGTTGGCAGGATGCGCTGGCCGATGTGCGCCGGCTCGCCATTGACGGAGACTCGGCCGGCGATGATCAGCTCCTCCATGTCGCGCCGCGAACCAAGGCCGGCGTCGGCGAGCACCTTGTGCAGTTTGGGAGCGTCATCCTCAGCGGTCAGGTCGCGACGGACCGTCTTGGCTTGCGTCTGGCGACCGTTACGGCGCCCGTTGGCCCCATCATCGTCGGCAGCACTGTCATAAGCGTCCGAAGTCACGAAGGAAAAAATATCGTCGGCATTGCTGGCCTTTGCACCAGGCTTCTGTTTGCCGGCGATACCCGCCTGCTTGGCTCGGCCTTTCGGCGCCGATTTGCCCTTTTGTCTCTCGTCGCGCTTCCGGGCGACACCACGCTGTGCCTTCTCTGCCCCAGCCTCATCGTCCGCCTGGACGTCAGTGACCGCATCAGCGGGTGTCACTGCCTCTTTTGCAGTGGCCTCGGCATTTTCCTCGCGGGGCGGGCGGGTGCGGCGGAGGCTGCGGGGGCCGCGGACGCCGCGCTTGGCTGGCTTCTTCTTGCCCTGCTCGGCCGCCGCATCTCCTGCGGCAACTTCACCGTGGGACCGCACCTCGGCGTCGCCGGACTCTGAACGGCTGTCGGCTTCGGTGGCCGTGGCCGTGGCCACGCTGGAATCATTATGGGTTGGCAGATTCATCGTCGGATTCTTGATTATGCTGGCTTGGCGCCGCGTTTTCCTGCACGTCATCGGCGGGCATCGCGCCCTCGGAATTAGCTGGTGCAGTGTCGATGGAAACGGGCTCTTCGGTCCCGATGTTCGGTTCAGACCCGGATTCGTCGCCGGCGTTCTGCGTTGCTTCTACAATTTTGTTGTCTTCGGAGACTTCTGCGGCGTCACCCTCAGGCATTTCCACCACCGAATCCCCTGTCTCCGCCGGTACTGCGGATGCTTCGATTTGCGGCTCGGCAGTCTCGCCCCCCATCTCCTGCTCGTCCTGCACAGCGGCCGGGATTTCCGCTTCGGGCTGCTCGCCACCCGCGAAATCGATTGCCGTCTGATCCAGGTTTGCCTGCATTTCACCTTCCAGAGCCTGGAGTTCCGGCAGCAGGCCGCCCTGGGCAGCCTCCTTCGACACATCCTGCAACGGCGGCAATTGCTCCAGCGATGTCAGGCCGAGGTCGTCGAGGAATTGCCTGGTTGTCGCAAACAGTGCCGGACGCCCCGGCACATCGCGATGACCGATTGCCTCGATCCAGCCGCGGTCTTCCAGCATCTTGATCGTTTGCGAATTGACAGTGACGCCGCGGATTTCCTCGATATCGCCGCGCGTGACCGGTTGACGATAAGCGATGATGGCCAGGGTCTCGAGCGTTGCGCGGGTATATTTGGGCGGCTTTTCGGGATTGAGCCGTTCCAGGTACTTTTTCATTTCCGGCCTGCTCTGGAACCGCCATCCAGTGGAAAGGCTTACGATTTCGATGCCCTTGTCGGCCCAATCGTTGCACAACTCGTCCAACAAAGACTTGATTGTATCGGCACCGACTTGCTCGTCGGCCTCGCCGCTTTCCGCATAGAGCTTTTTCATGTCGTTGATCGACAGGGGCTCGTGGGCGCAAAGCAACGCAGTTTCGAGGACCTTCTTCGCCTCAATGGTGTTCATTTTTATGCGTCTTGTTTACTAGCAATGTGCAGAAGTTATCGTCAACGACAAAGCATCCATTAGATGCCGTCCGGTTGGAGAACCTGTTGATGCTATTCCGACGCCTGATTTTTTGGAGGTCTGATTTAGGCGGGAATCGAAAGACAAAAGACTTGGTTGCGGGGGCAGGATTTGAACCTGCGACCTTCGGGTTATGAGCCCGACGAGCTGCCAGACTGCTCCACCCCGCGTCTGAAGAAAAGAAGTATAACCGGTATCTTCACGTAACGCAAATGCAATCGACAATCTTTCGTGCGGTGATACACTTCGATTGGAGACTTTCTCGTTAAACAGCACACCGCAGAAGAGCCCGTCGCTCGCCCCTGATCTACCGACAACCTACATCGCCACCTATGAAATTTTGCTCAGAGTGCGCCCATCCAGTTTCACTGCTGATCCCCCCTGACGACAATCGGCCTCGGTATGTGTGCGAGCATTGCGGAACAATTCATTATCAGAACCCGAAAATGGTGATCGGTTCGATCCCCGTCTGGGAAAAGGATGGCGAGACACGGGTCCTGCTATGCAAGCGCGCGATCGAGCCGCGGTATGGTTACTGGACGCTTCCCGCAGGCTTTATGGAAAACAATGAAACCACTTCCGAGGCCGCGATGCGAGAGACTTTCGAGGAAGCCGGCGCACGTGTGGAGTTGCATGAGCTGTTTTCCCTGCTCGATGTCCCGCATGTGCATCAGGTGCATTTGTTTTATCGCGCCACCCTCCTCGACCTGGATTATCAGGCTGGCATCGAAAGTCTCGAGGTGGAGCTTTTTTCGGAAGCGGAAATCCCCTGGAATGACATTGCGTTTCCGACTGTCGGGCATACGCTGAAGTTTTTTTTCGCCGACCTCGCGCGCATCAAGAGGGATGGTGGCAGCTTTGCCCTGCACACACGCGACGTGCGCACACCGATGCGTCAGAAAGAGTAGCCAGGCTCGCAAGCCGGATGTGCCGGAACACAGCACATTATTTATTGTGAAGACCTACGCCGGCTTCGGTCGGTCGCCCGACCTCCACATTCAGCAAAGCATATCACCCGAATTCCAGGTGTGACGATCCTCGTCCGCTACTCGAGCAGCGCATTCCGGCGTCAGCAGTCGAAGACGCGGCATGCGGCACCAACGCCTCGAACAGGCATTCCATGGCCGGATCGCAAAAATAAATCCGGCGAGAAACTATTCCCTGGACACAAGGACTAATCCGACGGCGTCAATGCCATACGCCGCTTCGGCGCGCGTTGCGCCATTCGCGCCTCGTTCGCCCGCTTCTTCGGGCGTTTTTCGACGATGCAATCAAATTAACTGACTCAGGGGCGGAAACGCCTGACGGGAGAATGCAATGGGCTCATTTAGTGTTACACATTGGCTGATCGTACTGGTCGTGCTCATGCTGGTCTTCGGAACCAAGAAACTCGGCAGTGCCGGCTCGGACTTGGGAAAGGCTGTCAAAGGCTTCAAGGATGGACTGAAGGGCGAAGGCGAATCACCGACGCCGGAAAACGCGCCCCCGGCACTTACCGACACCACCAAATCTCAATAAGCACATCCAAGATTTGACTGCCTGGCGGGCGCGGGGACACGTTCGCCGCTGCCCGCCCGGCGCTTGCCCGCAATAGCCCCGAACTATTCGACACGCTGATCAACAGCGCACTTGGGCAATGCAAACAGCACCTGTTTGCGCGATCCCACGCACGGCTCGCAACGTCTTGTTACGCATATTTCCAAACGAAAACTTATATCGCCGGAACTTTCATTTTTCCAATTAGTTCCCCATAAATTAAAAAATATAGTTCGAAATTTGCTAGCAGAATTCCTTGCGGAACACGTTTTCTGCACGTAATATTCTTCGCGGAAACAACAGTTAAAAACCCTCAACATCTTTCAACTTCGTTTTAATTTTCGATTTATTCACTGATCTTCCGTTGCCAGCATTGACCGAAAACGCACTCGGGGACTCCCGGGACGTTTTCCGGCTACTTGATTTTATTCGGTTAATTCGTCGTTTCAGGAGGCGGACAAATGTCCGTGCAGCCGAAGGCTTGCCTGAAACATCGGAAGTTCGGCCGTTACGGATTGGCGCTTGAAGATTGGTTAGCGAGATGTGGATATGAGTACGTTGAACCTTCAGTTTGTGCGCAGTGTTGATGGATGTCGAATCGGCACTTGCCGCTCCATGGACCGAACGGTTCCACACTCTGCATCGACGCCCCTTCAAAGCCGCGGGCAGCGACACGACGCGCGCGGTATCTCAGATTTTTCAACCCCCGGCATTCTCGATAGATGCCATTCGATGGGATGTGGCTCCCTGCTGCGGCTGGATTCAACTGCGATCGAGCAGAGGCCAAGCATGCGGCATAGGGATCAATGTCGACCACCCCCCCCCCCCCCCCCCCCCCCGCCGTGTTGGCAGGGGCACACCCCCCCCCGATTAATG
>CBIHRW010000147.1:0-8094 GCA_966212545.1 uncultured Noviherbaspirillum sp. | reverse complement strand
GATTCACCAGGCTGTGATCACCGGATTGTGGCGAATTTCAACAGCCTGCTAAAGCTTGAACACGCTGACGGCGCGCGACAGCGCTTCGGCCTGCTCCTGCAGGGCGGCCGCGCTTTGTGCCGCCTGTTCGACCATCCCGGCGTTTTCCTGCGTCATGGTATCCATGTCGCCCAGTGCGGCGTTCACATGTCGGATGCCCGCGCTCTGTTCCTGGCTGGCGGACGCGATCTCGCCGATGATGTGTTTGACCCGCTGCACGCTGTCGACGATTTCGCCCATGGTCGTGCCGGCCGCGTTCGCCAGTCCGGTGCCGATGCCGACCTTTTCCACCGAGTCCGTGATCAGCGATTTGATCTCTTTGGCCGCACTGGCGGAGCGTTGGGCGAGGTTGCGCACTTCGCCCGCCACCACCGCAAAGCCGCGTCCCTGTTCACCGGCGCGCGCCGCTTCCACCGCCGCATTCAAGGCCAGGATATTGGTCTGGAAAGCAATGCCGTCGATGACGCTGATGATGTCGACGATCTTGCGCGACGAATCATCGATGGAGCGCATGGTGTCGACGACTTTGGTCACCACTTCTCCGCCCTTGACGGCAACTTCCGAGGCCGACACGGCCAGCTCGTCGGCCAGTCGCGCGTTGTCGACGTTGTTGCCGACCGTCGTCGTCAGCTCGTCCATCGAAGCGGCAGTCTGCTCCAGCGAACCCGCTTGCTGCTGGGTGCGCTCGGAGAGTTCCTTGTTCCTTTCCACCATGCCGGTACTGGTTTCCGTCACTACGCCGGCGGCCTGGCGCACGCCCTGCACGGTTGTCCGCAGCTTGGCCGTCATGCGGGCGAGGGCGGCCATGATGCTGCTGTCGTCGCCTGCACGCACCGCGACGTCATGGAAGAGTTCGCCGCGTTCCACTGCTTCCGCCACACGCTTGACGTCGGCAGGATCGGCGCCGAGCGCCCGCGTGACATGGCGCGTAATCAGGGTGGCGACGGCGGCGCCGACCAGCAGCGCGGCCGCGCACAGGGTCAGCATCAGCCACTGGAAACCGCGCGCGGTCTCCTGCGCGCCGGTCGACTCGGTGCGGCTCATTTTTTCCTGCAGGTTGATGAACTTGTTGATGCTGGCCAGCCAGTCGACAAAGGCCGGCCGCGCTTGCGTCAGCATGATCTGGCGCGCCTCATCGTTGCGGCCGGCCAGCCGCGCGTCGATCACGCCGCGGATGAGCGGTTCGGTCCTGGCCTCGATGGCATTGATCTCATCGAAAATGCGGCGTTCGTCGTCCCCGACGCCGGCGCCTCGCGCAACGATTTCCCGCAACGGACGGGCGGATTCGGCATAGTCCTTGGCCAGGCGCTCGATATCGGCGATGGCGGCGCGCACGTCCTGCTCGGATTCCAGCAGTGTCACATCCCGCAGGCTGATCGCCCGGTCGTGCACGCTTCCCCGGAAATTGATCGCATAGCGCTGCCGGACGCTATGCACCTCGCTGATCTTCCGCAGGCTGGAATCGACTTTGTTCACTTCAACGACGCCGATCATGGTGAGGATCACCATCATCAGCAGGACCGCCGCGAACCCGAATCCGACGCGCGCCCCGAGCGTCAGGGCTTTCTGCGACATGAGGAATGCCATTGCCTTCTCCGATAGTATTCGAGAAGCAATAGTATTGTTCTATGGAAAATCCCGTCTAATTGAAATCCTTTATCGGGACGATAGTGTGAACGGGGATTTCTGCCTAATTGGTGGGTAGGCGGGGCGTGTTACCCTCCCGCGCAGTGCCCGTCATGCGCCGTTCAGCACATGCGGGTCCCCCCACCCGGCGCCTTTGCCTGGGCAAAAAACAGGCACGAAAGAAAGTCCGCCCTTGGCATCGTTCCACCGCCATTCCGGACCGGTCAGCACAAGGCATTCGTCGCCTTTCTTCAACTGGAACAATTTCTGGAAGTGGATCAGGTCAACGAAGACCCAGGACGTCGATAGCGAGGGATCGGTATCCTGCTGGATCACGACCCGCTTTCCGGGAAATGGTCCGATCCAGGGCGGGATCGGCGTTCCCATGACGTAAAGAAAGATGGCGCCCGACACAAGGGCGACAAGGATGGTCTTGATAAAGAGTCTGGGTTTCATTGGGACGCTGGGCAGGCGAAGGGTGATGTGAGTCGCTTCGGCTTCGAAAACCGATCGGCCTTCCGGGTTCGCGCGCATCTGGAAGAATTGAAGGGCATGAGCGCGGGCGGAATCCTGCGCGGAATCCGAGAGCATACCGGCACGATCCGGAACAAGGACCCGGTCGTCGCAGGCATCGTGCTGTCATCGAACGTCGTCAGTTACAGCAAGGACGGTGCCGTGCCGAAGCAGGATCTTGCTGCGATCATGGTGCCTGTGCCGGTGCTGCATCATGCGACGGATGCCTGCCGCGTGTGTCTGCCGCACGAAGTGCCGGCGATTCTCCGCGGCTTGAAGAATGCGCCGATGAAGAAGCTGGTGATGGTGGACGGCGGCGGGGAGCCGTCCGGTGATGCTTGCGAGGCGTACCACTGGCATGGGTTCGTCGGGATGGAAGGTGAGGCGGTTGGCATCATCGGCAATTGGATCGGGAATCCAGAGAACTGAGAAGACGCACCGCTGATTTCATACCTGAGCGAAGCGCCGCTCGTGACCAGGCCCTACAGATGGATCGCATCATGAATAGCCCGGGCAACAGTTCGATCCCTGAGATAGTCTTCAATGCCATGCTGGTTGTCGCTCCGGTTGACCACCTCGCTGTAGTTTTGCACGATAGGCTTCCCACTGAAGCGGGAAGCGGGTATCTCATGAAGAGCGACGACATCGTGCGGGTCGCGTGCATTGAACCAGCCCGCCACGCCGTCAGGCGCCTTGCGCGTTGACGGGCCGCTCGGCAGCCGGCTATAGATTGCTTCGATGCCGAGAGGTGAGCCGAGGGTAATGAAGCTCCCGATATTGTTTCTGCTCCGGCGGTCCATGAGCAGGTTGTAACCCACAATGGACCCAAGGGAATGCGCGACAACGACGCAGGGGCCTTCTTCAGGGATTCCCTGTCCAACGATCTGGTTGACGCGAACCCGCAGACCGTTTTTCGTCAGGTAGTACCAGGTATCGCGCAAGAAAAGGATGAGGCAGGCTGCAGTGATACCCGGAACGCGGCCCAACAAGCGCAGTGCGGAAAGCGCTCCTGGCCAATCAGAAACGCCTCTGTCAATAGCAGAACCCCAGACTTCCGTGGCCATTTCCTCATCGGTAATTCCCTTTGAATGTGCCATCTCCCGGAGAATATCCTGCGTGAACGCCAGCTCTTCGGCGGGCGGGCTCGCCGCTGCGGCGCCCCGGTCCATCAAAATCCTGAACGCTTCGCGGTCGGCCTTATCGGTTTCCTTGAACAGGTCGTCACCATAGTAAGGAAATACGATATCGATCTCCTTCGGCTCCGGTAGCGCTGCGCGCCGCATACCCTCGTACAACGCGTCGGTCCATTGCTTTTGCAAATCTGCCGGGGATTTCTTTTCCTGCGAACGGCCATGAATGAAAACGATCTTCATTGGATCTCTCCTTGCTCGAAGGCGGTAATCAGAGTATGAATGTCGGTCTCGCGGAACGTTGTCCACTCGGCGTTGAGCCGGCGTTGTCCGGCATCGAGGATGGCGGGATGAAGCCTTAGGTCCGGATTGCTCGCTTCCATGAGAGACCAGCCGAGGCTCATCATGGGGCAAAACGGGACAAGTGCGAAGGCGTCGGTGGCCAAGGCACGGTAGAGCTTCCCTGCAAGCATGACCACGTCAAATGGAATCGGCGGGGCGGGAATGGCATCGATCTCGTGCATGTGGCGACCAAATGCTTCGCCAATCGACACCACGGCCTCCTCATTGCCTGCGAGGGCGCAGGCATACGCCGCGTAGATTCCCAGTGTCGGATCGATGCGCTTGTCCTCGCGCAGGAAGGTCGCGAACCGGATCCATTCTTGCCTGCCTAGATGCCGCAGCTTTCCGGTGGCCGCCAGGGCAGATGCGACGGCCCGGCGTCGCACCAGGTTCTGTTTTCGGCGTTCATCGAGGCCAAACTGCGCCGGTCCAGCCGCGGCGACGTCAAATGAAATCGACTGGACTCGCCCATCCCGAACATCCAACGTGCCGATATGCCCCGGCATGACCGGCAGCACCGCCACAGTGTTTTCAGAAAAAAACAGGAGAATCGAACCGCCTTTTCTCTCGCCGGGCGCAGCATCTATTCGGACGCTGGAGCCAATCTGTCCGCCTTGCCAGTGAATGATCTCCGGTTCTTTAAGGTCGTGCATCAACGTTCTAATAACATGGGTGCCGCGTACGCTATAGCCTGATTCCCCCGCAAAACCTGCGACGCTGTTCACGCCTGCGATATAGGCATTGACGTGCTCCAGCAATCCGGCAGCTTCAAGTAAATCGTCCGGCAATTCGCCGTCCATTGTGGCCGTCATGTTTTCCTTGATCCCAACCAATGCCTGTCGTCGCCTGTCCTGGCTTTCCTCTTCCGGTTGATGCGAAGGCTGCTTCGAGCGACGGGTCGAATGAAGCGGAGGTATCGAATGCCGCACTGCGTCGTCGAGGCGGATGCGTCGGCCCCGTGTGCGCGATTCCGTCTCCCTGAGCTGCAGTTCTGCATCTTGCGGGGTCACTCCGGGGCGCGCCGATGCAAATCCGAGAAACTGCGGCTGGCGGGATGTGACGATGATGTCGGGCGATTGGTCAAAGGGCGGTTGTTGTTGCGAGGCGCGAAGAGGAACTTCCCTATACAGATACTCTTCAAGGAGCCAGGAAGGAATAACCGCATCGCTGAATTGTGCTCGCCATGTCTCACATACCTCCTCGGGACATTGACTCAGCGCCTCCAGCATGATTGACGTAAAGAAGCCGTCGCCTTTGTACTCCTTTGCCGTTTGAGACGGTTCGGTCGCATAGAAGATATCGACGCTGGCCTTCTTCGCGCCCACGACGTTTCCCCTGTAGAGCGCAGGGGCGCCGCTAACCTGGCCAAGTCGTGAATACGGGTCGACGGCGTTGCGGCAGGCGTCGGAAACGATGACGACGTGCGGAACCGTGCAGTATCTTGCATTGGCTGCTGTCGACGCGATGTCGATCGCCTCATGCGCGTATTTATCGACTTCGGAAAGCAAGAGCTGTTCGCCCCCGCCGCTCTTGACCAGGCCGTGGCCCGCAAAGTAGAGAAGCAGAAGGTCGACACCTCCGGCCTTGACGATCTCGCTGATCGTGTCCTGAACTGCGCGGAGCGAAACGGGCTTCCGAAGGCGATCCGTCAGGACCCTGGTTTCGGCGTCTACGCCGAACCGGCGCTGGCTCTCCAGCCACGCGGCGACGCGTACGGCGCCCGCGGCCGCACCGCTCAGCCTGGGGAGAACCCTTGTGGAATCAACCCCAACCGCGACCAATGCAATTTTTCGATGGGCTGTCATTTTGAATGATCGAAGTCGCTGTCAGCGCCGACGAGCGCGCCGCGGCATGCATCATTTCAGGACGACTGGCGGCTCCACTGCTTCTTTTCTTCGTGGGTGCCGATTCACATCCCCTCAGAGCAATATTGAGGACAAAGATCGATGCCAAAGCCAGCAGCCAGTATCTGATTGTCCGCACTTCTTTCTTCGCTGCTTCCTGCCGTTTGCGTTCGTCTTCCCGACGTGTCTTCTCAGCCGCCTCTTCACGCCGGATTCTTTCTGTTTCTTCGCGTCGGGTGAGTTTCTCCCGTAGCCGGGCTTGCGCTTCTTCCCATTCCTGCTGCTGGCGGTCGGCCTCTTCGCGCATTTTGCATTCGGCGTCCTTCCGGGCTTGTTCTTCTTCCCATTCCTGCTGACGGCGGTCGGCTTCTTCGCGCATCTTGCGCTCAGCCTCCAGCCGCGCACGTTCTATTTCCTGGCGCCGCTTTTGTTCTGCTTCCAGGCGCGCACGTTCCTCCTCCTCGCGTTTTTTCTGTTCGGCTTTCAGTCTTGCCCGCTCCTCTTCTTCGCGCTGCTCCCGCTCGGCCTCCAGCTTCGCGCGCTCCGCCTCCTCGCGCTCCTTGCGTTCCGCTTCCAGCCTTGCGCGCTCTTTCTCTTCGCGCTGCCTCTGCTCGATCTCCAGCCGTTTGCGTTCTACTTCCGCGCGCTCCCTGCGTTCGGCTTCCAGTTTTGCCCGCTCCGCTTCTTCAATCTGCTTCTGCTCGGCCGCCAACCGTTTGCGTTCCTCCTCTTCACGCTGTTTCTGCTCCAGTTCCAGCCGTTTGCGCTCGGTCTCTTCCCGTTGCTTTCGCTCTGATTCCAGCCGGATGCGTTCGGACTCTTCCCGCTGCTTCTGTTCGGCTTCCAGTCGTGCGCGCTCGGCTTCCAGTCGCTGCTTTTGCTCGGCCTCCAATCGAGCGTGCTCGGCTTGTTCGCGTTGCCTTTGCTCCGCTTCCAGTCTTGCGTGTTCTTCTTTATCACGTTGTTTCTGTTCGGCTTCCATCCTGGTGAGCGTATCGTCCTGGTGCTCGTCATCCGTGTCGCGGTCCTGGCAGTGTTGCGCGCCGGTGTTCATCACGTCAAAGATATGGCCGTCGATTGCGCGCATATAGAGAACGGGTGTTCCCCATTCGACGCCGTAATCCTGGCTAAGGATGGTCAACCTTGCTTCGGCCAGGGCGGATTCAATGGCAAGCCCTTCCGTCAGGGCGAGATAGAATTCGTGAGCGAAGGTAATTGCGGCCTGGTCAGTGATTTCGAACTGCATCGCAATGACCGCAGGAATCCCGTGTTGGACGAGGGTCTGGGCCGTGCCCGCGAAAGGATCTGCCAGGCTGTTTCGCGCACCTTCGCAGGCATTGAGGACGGCTAGGCGCAGCGAGCGCTTGTCATGCAAGAGTGTCCCCAGTGTCTGGCCCTTGACCGTGTGGGGGCGGCGATCCTTTCCCTCCAGGACGAGTACGCCTTCGTCAGCATTTTGTTCGAATCCGCCGTGTCCGATAAAGTGGAAGATGTGATAGTCGATTCTCTTCCGCAAGTGGCGCTGGAGGCACAGTAATGTTGCCTCCGGAAGACGTTCAAGCACGACAAGCTTTTTCTGCTCCAGGTCCTGCAGTGCTTCCTTCAGTTTTTGCCACTCGAGTTCGACGTCAAGCGGATCGTAGTCGCTTGGGCTCGACACCATCACGAGTATGCACAAAGGGGGATCGACCGCAAGAGGGCGAACCCGTTCTGGCAGGTCAAGATGGCGGACAATTGGCGTATAACGAGAAAGAGCGAAAAATTGATTCTTGGCGGCGCTATAGATGAATTCCCAAGGGAGATTGGCGAGTTCCGGAACGCCTGCGAGGCGAAGCCGAATACGAAGGCCGACGTCGGTCCCTTGGCGATCCGATTCGATAAGGCTGCCCTCGAAACAGGCGCGGACTTCTCCACCGAAGACCGTTTCGAAAAGCCTCTTTCCAAAGTGCTTGACTGCATTCAATTCAGGCGAGCCAATGCGCCGTGTTCCTCTGCGGGGGCGGCCAACCCTAAGAACAAGATTTTCGATTTCCTGCTCCGTGAACGGGACAGTGAAGTCGGTAGAACCCTGGCCGGCGGGTGAATTGATGACGCGCGCTCGATAGCCGGATTCCAATGGCTCTATCGTCAAATCGAAATCGAGATAGGATTTCATTCAATATCCCTGTTCCGATTCGAGAGCTCCATTGGATTGAATTGCCATGCAGCAGTGGAAGTTGCGAGGGGCGCCAAAGCCATGCGTCATGGTGGCGATGACAGCGGCGAGTTCCAATGCAAAGCGACCCGCAGTGGCGTCGCGGCAGTACATGAGATATGAAGGTCGCCGTCGGTTGCCTGGAACGGCTTGTCGCACCTGGCGGCTCGAGCACCAGTGAATCCTTCGAACATGAAGGTGCGGTGACGTCTGCGCCGGTCCATCGACAAGTCAACCCCCTCGCTGAGAGCATCCGAAAAGTAGTGTCGCTGCGCCATGACGCGGTCCCGGCATGTCGTCCTGCATTGACCGCTTGCTACATCTAGTTATAGACGCCATGCGACGAAAAGTGAATATTCCGCCTAAATTTCGCTGTTTGATGGGTAGTTGCTTTGATATTGTTCAA
>CBIHRW010000146.1:0-8134 GCA_966212545.1 uncultured Noviherbaspirillum sp. | reverse complement strand
GAGGTTCGCCGCCTGATCCACGAGGCCGACCCGGACATTATCGAGGAGCGCAAATGGATCAAGCCCAGCAACCCGTTGGGTGTTCCCGTATGGTCCCACGCCGGGATCGTCTGCACTGGAGAGGCCTACAAACAGGTAGTCAAGCTGACCTTCGCCCGGGACGCATCCTTGGAGGACCCTCGGGGGCTGTTCAACTCCAGCCTCGATGGAAACACGCGTCGCGCCATCGACATCCGGGAGGGCGAGGTGCTCGATGCCGAGGCGTTCAAGGCATTGATCCAGGCGGCGGTTGCGGAGAATCTCCGATCCAGCGCTACGAAGTCAAAGGGCCGTAGCCGGACGTGAGCCGGGAGTCACACTGGAAGCCAGCCAGTCGATATACCCCCATCGGATGGGGGAGGGACACAGGCGAATTCATGCTTGCGCTGTCAGGGTTGCCAGATCGCATGAAAGAACAATTCCACAAAAAACCGATCTCACCTGCAGCACACGCCGGAGCCGGCCATGCCAATGCTGCATCTTCCAAGCGAATTCCGCACTACGCTCGCATCCTGGGCCGAAGCCGCTTACCCCAATGAAAGCTGCGGCCTCCTGATCGGCGAACGCGTGTCTGCCAACCACGCCATCAAGCGCGTGACGCAGGCAAACAACCTCAACCGGGACCGCGCACAAGATCGCTACGAGCTGGATCCGCATGATTTCCTGGAGGCAGACAGTACGGCGCGCGCACAGGGACTGGAAGTGCTCGGCGTGTGGCATACGCATCCCGACCATCCGGCCCGGCCGTCGGAGACGGACCGGCTTGCAGCGTGGCCAGAATGGTCCTACGTCATTCTTGAGGTGACGGGAGAGGGCGCGCGGGAGATGCGTTCGTGGCGTTTGAACGATGCGCAGGCGTTCGACGAGGAGGTGATTCGATCATGAGCATGGTGACGATTCGCATTCCGACGCCGTTGCGTTCCTATACGCAAGGCGCTGACGAAATCCGTGTTGATGCAAGCAGCGTTGCCGACGCCCTCGCGGCACTGGGTGCACAGCACGAGGGCCTGCTGGCGCGGATCCTGAACGACAGCGGCGAGCCGCGCCAGTTCGTCAATATCTATCTCGGCAGTCAAAACATCCGTGCGGCGCGCGGCATGCAGACACCGGTTGCCGACGGCGACATCGTATCGATCATTCCCGCCGTCGCTGGAGGTTGCAATCATGAAAGGCAAGGACCGCCGCCTGGCTGAGCTGAAGGCCGCTGTTCCCGAAGTGACGCCGGAGCAGGCGCTCGCGCTGCAAGCCAGGGGCGCAGCCCTCATCGATGTGCGTGAAGCGGACGAGATTGCGCAAGGCAGTCCGGCGGGCGCGCACCGGCTCGGACGTGGGTTCCTGGAATTGCGCATCGAGGACAGCGTCCCGGACCTGGACCGACCCGTCGTGACGATGTGCAACAGCGGCGTGCGTTCGCTATTTGCGGCCGAAGAATTGCAGCGGCTCGGCTATCGCCAGCTGTATTCGATGGCCGGTGGATTCACACGGTGGAAGAACGAGGGCCTGCCCTTCGAGACGCCGCAGCGGCTGGACCCGCACGCGCGCGAACGCTATGCGCGCCACCTGATGATGCCGGAAGTGGGCGAGGCCGGGCAGATGAAGCTCATCAACAGCAAGGTGCTGCTGATCGGCGCTGGCGGGCTCGGTTCTCCCGCCGCGTTCTATCTGGCCGCGGCCGGCGTCGGCACGCTCGGCATCGTCGATCATGACGTGGTGGACCGCAGCAACCTGCAGCGCCAGATCCTGCATGCGGACTCGCGCCTCGGCATGGCGAAGGTGGCCTCGGCGCGGCAGGCGCTGGAGGGGCTCAATCCTTCGATCAAGGTGCAGGGTTTCGAAACGCGCCTGTACAGCGGCAACGTGGACGAGATCTTTTCCGGTTTCGATGTGGTGGTCGACGGCTCCGACAATTTCCCGACGCGTTATTTGGTCAACGATGCCTGCGTCAAACTCGGCAAGCCGAACGTGCACGGTTCCGTCTATCGCTTCGAGGGACAGGCGACGGTGTTCTGGCCGCAGTATCCGAAACGCCGCGGCCCGTGCTACCGCTGCCTGTATCCGGAACCGCCGCCGCCCGAGATGGCGCCCTCCTGCGCCGATGCAGGCGTCCTCGGTGTGCTGCCCGGCGTGATCGGCCTTCTGGAAGCGGTCGAAACGATCAAGCTCCTGCTCGACATCGGCGACCCGCTGGTGGGGCGGCTGCTGACCTACGACGCGCTCAGGGCGCGCTTTACCGAACTGGAGCTGCTGCGCAATCCCGCCTGCCCCTATTGCAGCGACACGGCGCGGGCAATCGAGTACGTGGACTATGAACAATTCTGCGCACGGCCTGCCGCCTGAAGGAGCAGGGATGCCACCCGGCGCATCGGCGCTGCTTGCCGGCATCGGCCACACGCCGCTGGTGGAAATCCCGCTGGCGCATGAAGTTGTGCCATCAACGCGGGTGTTCGCGAAGCTGGAAAGCGTCAATCCCGGCGGCTCGATCAAGGACCGCCCGGTAGCGCGCATGCTCACGCAAGCCATCGCGGCGGGACGTTTCGCGGGCGGGCGCGGGCTGCTCGATTCTTCTTCCGGCAACGCGGGGATCTCCTATGCAATGCTCGGGGCTGCGCTGGGTGTGCCGGTGACGCTGGTGGTGCCGGGCAACGCGAGCGCCGAGCGCTTGCAGCGCATACGCTCGCACGGCGCGGAACTCATCCTCACTGATCCGATTGAAGGCTACGACTTCGCTATCCGTCACACGCAGCGCCTTGCAGCCGAACAGCCGGACCGCTACTGGTACTGCGACCAGTACAGTAACCCGGATAACTGGCGCGTTCACTATGAGGAAACCGCGACCGAGATCCTGGAGCAGTTAGTGTCGGTCACAGGTGCCGCGCCTGACGCCCTGGTCGCCGGGGTAGGTACCGGCGGCACGCTCACTGGTGTCGCACGGCGCTTGCGCGAGCACGGCGCGGCGATACATGTGGCCGCCGCCATACCCGAAACCTTCCCGGGCATCGAGGGCCTGAAGCCGCTCGGGCACCCCGGCGACATTGTCCCGGCACTGCTCGACCAATCGCTGATCGACGAACGCATCCCCGTCAGCCTCGACCAAGCCCTCGCCATGTCACGCCGACTGGCCTTGCACGGCCTGTTTGTCGGACCTTCGTCAGGCGCGTTCGTGCATGCGGCGCTCAAGCTTGCGGCAAGCGGCAGGTATCGCAGCATCGTCACGGTATTGAGCGATACCGGGGAGCGGTATGTTTCTACGGGTATGTGGAAATCGGGCGGCGAATAACATCGGTTGCAATATACTGCGGCGGGCACAGAAGAAATTCAGCCCTTTCAACATCACGATGAAAATGCGTAGCGTCAGTACAAAGCGGCGCAGACTGGGTCATGCGCGGGTATCGACCTCTGGCCGATGAAGAGATAGACGTGGGACCCATGCAACGAATACCCACAATATGAGATTGATCTCGCGCTTCTGTGCTTTAAGATCTGCGAGGTGGGCGGATCACGCAATTCGACGACGTGATAGACACTGAAAAGCTGGTACGAACGGCCAATAACGGTCAATCAGAACATGAACGAACCAAGGGAAGGCAATGAATAAAAAACTGCTTACTGCCCCGTTGCTACTGGCCGCTGTTGTCGGCCTTGGCGTATCCGGTTGCACGATCATCGAAACCGGCGAGGTGGGCTTGCGCGTGAATTTCGATCGCACGGTGGAACAGACCGAACTCCTCGCCGGCTCCTTCAACCAGACCATCATCGGTCGCGTCATGACCTTCCCGATCAAGGACGTGGTGGTGCAGGTGAGCGACCTGCAGCCGCTGGCCAAGGACAACTCGACAATGAAGGATTTTGACGTGACGGTGGTGTACAGCATTACTCCGTCCGCCGTCAGCGACCTGTACGTCAACAAGAACAAGTCCTTTCACTCAAATGCGCCCGACGGCGACATCTTGCTGATGTATTCCTACATCCAGCAGACCGCCCGCAATGCGGTCTACAAGGTTGCCCGGCGCTACGAGGCGCTGACGATGAACGACAACCGTCCAAGCATCGAGCAGGAGATCCGCGAGTCGATCAACGAGACCTTCTCGTCCGAGAAACTCACCGGCGTCAATATCTCGCAGGTTCAGGTGCGTGCGATTGTTCCGTCCGACGCAGTGCGGCTGAGCGCGGACGCCCTGGTGCGGGCCAAGAACGAGGAAAAGACCAAGATCGTCGAGGTCGAAATCGCCAAGAAGGAAGCCGAGCGGATCGCGGCGCTCAATGCCAACAAGGGCGCGATCGAGTACATGAACGCCCAGGCCAACATGAAGATCGCGGAAGCGGTGGCGGCGGGCAAGGTGCAGACGATCATTCTGCCGTATGACTTCAAGGGGATGGTGAGCGTTGGGAAGTGAGCCGGGCCTGAGGACCCCGCTCAGGTCGCCATGACGCTGGGAATTCGCATGGCATGCTGGTAGACTTCGGGCGATTGGCGCCGCCGCAGGCGCGAGCCGCCAGGAACAAGAACAGCGAACCGCGCCGAGGGAGGCTGAAATGACACCAGAAACCAAGGCCCGGCAACTGATTGACCAGAAACTCGAACAAGCCGGCTGGGTGATACAGGACATGAACCAGTTCAACCTGTCCGCCGGGTTGGGCGTGGCCGTGCGCGAATACCCCACCGATACCGGCCCGGCCGACTATGTACTGTTTGTCAATCGCCTGCCCTGCGGCGTGATTGAAGCCAAGAAGGACAACGCCGGCGAAAACATCACCGCCGTCGAAAGCCAGACCGAGCGCTACGCCGCCGCCAGGCTCAAATGGCGCAAGGACAACACGCCGTTGCGCTTTCTGTTCGAAGCCACCGGCCAGATCATTCGCTTCACCGACAACGCCGACCCGGCGCCGCGCTCGCGCGAGCTGTTTCATTTTTTTCAACCCGCGCAGATCAAGGAATGGCTTGAGCAGTCCGAAACCTTGCGTCGCCGCCTGTATGAGGCGATGCCCGCGCTACCGGAACAAAACCTGCGCGGCTGCCAGATCAACGCCGTCACCGGACTGGAGAAATCGCTCGCGCAAAACAAGCCGCGCGCCCTCATCCACATGGCCACCGGCGCGGGCAAGACCTTCACCGCCATCACCGCCGTCTACCGCCTGCTCAGGTTCGGCGGCGCCAAGCGCATCCTGTTCCTGGTGGATACCCGCAACCTCGGCAAGCAGGCGCATCAGGAATTCATGGCCTACACACCGCCGGACGATGCGCGCACGTTTACCGAGCTGTACAACGTGCAGCGGCTGGCCGGAAGCACGATCGACCCGAGTGCCAAGGTATGCATCAGCACCATCCAGCGCATGTACTCCATCCTCTCCGGCGATCCCATCGATGAATCGGCGGAAGACGTGTCGCTCAACGAAGTGCAACAGACCACCAGGCAGGAAAAGCTGGTGCGCTACAACCCGGCGATCCCGGTCGAAGAATTCGATTTCATCATCATTGACGAGTGCCACCGCAGCATCTACAACCTGTGGAAGCAGGTGCTCGACTACTTCGACGCCTTCCTCATCGGCCTGACCGCCACGCCGGACAAACGCACCTTCGGCTTCTTCAACGAAAACATCGTCGCCGAATACAGCTACGAAGACTCGGTGGCCGATGGCGTGAACGTAGGCTACGACGTCTACGAGATCATTACCGAAATCACGCAGAAAGGAGCGGAACTGAAAGCCAAAGAGTGGGTAGACTACCGCGACCGGCAAACCCGCAAAAAGCGCTGGGCCGAGACGGAGGAAGACACCGGCTACACCGGCAAGGAGCTGGACCGCTCCGTCGTCAACCCCAGCCAGATCCGGCAGGTGATCACGGCCATGAAAAACGCCGTGGAGCGCGACATTTTTCCCGCCCGCAAGGAAACGCCCAAGACCCTGATCTTCGCCAAGACCGACAGCCACGCCGACGACATCATCAACATCGTGCGCGAGGTCTACGGCCAGGGCAACGCCTTCTGCAAGAAGGTCACCTACCGCGCCGAGGAAGACGCCGACAGCGTGCTGGCCAGCTTCCGCAACGACTTCCACCCGCGCATCGCGGTGACGGTGGACATGATCGCCACCGGCACGGATGTAAAACCGCTGGAAGTGCTGCTGTTCATGCGCGACGTGCGCAGCAAGGGCTACTACGAGCAGATGAAAGGCCGCGGTGTGCGTTCCCTGGATGCCGACAGTCTCAAGCGCGTCAGCGGCAGCGCCGACGGCGCCAAGACCCGCTTCGTGCTGATCGACGCCGTCGGCGTGGAAAAGTCGTGCAAGACCGAAAGCCGCCCGCTCGAAAAGAAACCCGGCGTGGCGCTCAAGGACCTGCTGCAAGGCGTGGCGATGGGCAGCCGCGACAGCGACACCGTGCTCTCGCTCGCCAACCGCCTCGTGCGCCTCAACAAACAGCTCGACGACAAGGCCGGGGCCCGCATCGAGAAGCACAGCGGCGGCCTCTCGGCAGGTGATCTGGGCAAGGCCCTGATCCACGCGCTGGACCCGGACGCCATCGTGCAAACCGCGCTGGCCACGGCCAAGGCAAAGGGCGTCACCCGTTCCGAGGACACGCTGCTGCCGGAAGAGATCGAAGCCGCCCGTGCCGCCCGCGTGGCCGAGGCCTGCGCGCCCTTTGACAAACCCGAGCTGCGCGACGAGATCGAGAATGCCCGCCGCGAGCGCGAGCAGCTCATCGACCACATCAACCTGGACCAAGTGACATTCAGCGGCTTCTCCGAACAGGCCGAGGCGCAGGCGCAAAAGACCATCCAGAGCTTTGCCGACTACCTCAAGGCACACAAGGACGAAATCGCCGCGCTCGGCTTCTTCTACGCCCAGCCCTACCAGCGCCGCGCACTCACCTTCGACATGATCGAAGAGTTGCACGAGCAGTTGAGCCGCCCACCGCTGATGCTCACCACCGAGCGGTTGTGGAGCGCCTATGCGCGGGTGCAGGCCAGTCAGGTGAAAGGCGCCGACCGCAAACGACAGCTCACCGATCTGGTGTCGCTGGTACGTTTCGCGCTCGGACTGGACGGTGAACTCAAACCCTTTGCCGACGAAGTGGACCGGCGCTTCCAGGCCTGGATCTGGCGCCACAACGCCCAGCGCGGCACTGCCTTCACGCCGGAGCAGACCGAATGGCTGCGGTTGATGAAAGAGCACATCGCCAGCTCATGCTCGATCAGCCGCGAGGATTTCGATTACGCTGAACTGGCTGACAAGGGCGGGCTGCAGAAGGCTTGGGGGCTGTTTGGCAAGGAGTTGGATACGCTGATGAATGAGATGAATGAGGAGTTGGTGGCGTGAGTAGTTTGCCGGAGAACTGGGCGAGGGTAGCGCTGGGTGAATTGCTGACAGGGATTGAGGCAGGAAGTAGCTTCAAATGTGAAGAACGACCACCGACCCCGAAAGAGGTCGGTGTCGTCAAAGTCAGCGCAGTTACTTGGGGCGAGTATAAGGAGCTGGAAAGCAAAACGTGCAATGACGCACAACGCATTGACTCCCACCTGTTCATTAAACCCGGTGATTTTCTGTTTTCTCGGGCCAACACTATCGAGCTGGTTGGCGCTTGTGTGATAGCTGGTGCGACGCAGTTACGTGTCATGCTCAGCGACAAGATCCTGCGTCTAAGTTTTGTCCACGAACTGATGAAGCCGTGGGTATTGCAGTTTCTTCGTAGCAAGGCTGGGCGAGTACAGATTGAGTCGCTCGCGAGCGGAAATCAGGAATCGATGAGAAACATTGGTCAAGAACGGCTAAGACAGATCGAAATACCTCTGCCGCCGACCTCGGAACAAACCCGAATCGTCACCAAGATCGAAGAACTGCTGTCCGACCTCGATGCCGGCGTTGCGGAGCTGAAGGCCGCGCAAAAGAAGTTGCGGCAATACCGCCAGTCCCTGCTCAAGGCCGCTGTGGAAGGCGCGCTCACGGCCTCATGGCGTGAAGCACAGCGTGCTGCGAACACTCCCCTTGAGACCGGCGCGCAACTGTTGGAGCGCATCCTCCGCGAGCGCCGCGCCCGCTGGGAAGAAAAGCAGCTCGCCAAGTTCAAGGAACAAGGCAAAACCCCGCCCAAGGATTGGCA
>CBIHRW010000145.1:0-8272 GCA_966212545.1 uncultured Noviherbaspirillum sp. | reverse complement strand
ACCAGCCGCCGGTGATCGTGCCGTCGAACCCGAACATCCAGTTCGTGCCGCCGCCATCGTTCGACGCCGGCAGCGGCGGGCCAACCGCGTCAAATGGCCCGGGGCAAGGGCAGGCAACCGATTGCATCGTGCGGTAGCTTCCTTCAACTACGACAAGCTCACAGCGATCAAATGGCATCGACAGACATGATGAATAGTTTCAAGCTGATGGGCGCCGGAGCAGCGTTCAAGGAGCAGATCTGCGAGATGATCGCCGACTCCAGGCTGTTCATGGACCTGGACTGGAACGACATCGAAGCGATGGCCAACTACGTCCAGTGCTATGAGGTAAGCGCGGGCACAATCATCTTCAAGGAAGGCGATCCCGGCAGCTATATGTGCCTGCTGGTCAAGGGGGAAGTGGAAGTCTTCAAGTACGACGAGCAGGGCAAGCCGCATCGCATCGTGCAGATCTCGCGCGGAAGGACGGTGGGAGAAATGTCGATCATCGATGGCGAGCCGCGTTCCGCGACTTGCATCGCGTCGCAGGCAAGTGTAATTCTGCTGCTCACCAAGGATAGTTATGCACGCATGATCCACGACAAGCCGGTGCTTGCCGTACACATCCTGTCACGCATCGCCAAACTGGTCAGCCAGCGCCTGCGCGGCGCCAGCGGGCAACTGGTGGAATATCTCGGTCCGGAACGGCGCAAGAATACGCCAGTCGTTACTTGATGCAAACCGCGCGGACCTGCTTGATGTCCGTAATGCCCGAGAGAACCTTCTCGATCCCGTCCATCTTCAGCGTCAGCATGCCGTCTTCCAGCGCGGCGGCCAGCATCTGCGCCACCCGGGAATGCTCCTGGATCAGGCGCTTGAGCCGATCGGTGCCAACCATCAGCTCGTGCAGGCCGACCCGCCCCTTGTAGCCGCTGCTGCACTGATCGCATCCGACCGCCTTGTACAGCTTGAACTTGCCATTGCTGTCGGCGTAGTTCTTCTTCCAAGTGTCGAGTACGCCCTGGAGGCCGGCCTTCTGGTCCTTGAAGGCTTCGGTGTTCTTCAGCTCTTCGCAGTATTCGGCCAGCAGGAGTTGCAGCTCTTCCGTTGACGGCTCGTACGCTATCTTGCAGTTCGAGCAGAGGCGCTTGGCCAAGCGCTGCGCGAGTACGCCCAGTAGCGCATCGGCGAAGTTGAACGGATCCATGCCCATGTCAAGCAGGCGGATGATGGATTCCGGCGCGCTGTTGGTATGCAGGGTCGCGAACACCAGGTGGCCGGTGAGCGACGCTTCAATACCCATCGACACGGTTTCCTTGTCGCGCATTTCACCGACCATGATCACATCAGGGTCGGCACGCAGGAAGGCACGCATCGCGGTGGCGAAGTCGAGGCCGCTCTTGCGGTTGACCTGCACCTGGCGCAGGCCTTTCTGGGTAATTTCGACAGGATCCTCGGCAGTCCAGATCTTGGTTTCCGGCGTGTTGAGGAAATTGAGCACCGAGTGCAGGGTGGTAGTTTTACCTGAACCGGTCGGGCCGCAAACGAAGAACAGGCCGTACGGCTTGCTGACCGCAGTCTTCAGGCGCTCCAGGTTGTGCGGGAGCACGCCGAGTTTGTCGAGCGGGATCGGTTCGCCGGCTGCCAGGATACGCATCACGATATCCTCGACGCCGCCCGCGGACGGAATGGTCGCGACACGCAGCTCGATATCCAGCGGCGCATACTTCTTGAACTTGATCTTGCCGTCCTGCGGTTTGCGTCGTTCGGAAATGTCCAGGTCGCACATGATCTTGATGCGCGCCGCCAGGGCATTGCGATAGGTGGCCGGGATCTCGATATACGGCTCCAGCGATCCGTCCTTGCGGAAGCGGATCATGGTCTTTTCCTTGCCGGGGCGGGGTTCGATGTGGATGTCCGACGCGTTCTGCCGGTAGGCGTCGATGATGATCTTGTTGACCAGCTTCACGAGTTCGTTTTCCGCCGCCGCAGAAAGATCGGCTTCGGAAAGCTCGGAGGCTTCCTCGTCGTCACCGCCATCCATGCCGGAAAGCAGGTCGCCGACCGAGGTCAGGTCGCCCTCGGTGCCAAAGAACTGGTCGATCGTTTCCTTGAAATCGCGCTGGGTCGTGACGCGATAAACCAGCTTCGCCTTGGGAAAGATGTTGTTGATCACCCGCGCATTGCGGACGTGTTCCGGATCGATGGCAAGAATCACCGTGCCTTCCGGGCCTTCCTCGATGGGCACCCACTGGCTTTGTTCGATGAATTCGCGCTTGAGGTTCTTGAGCAAGTCCACCGGCTTGACACGGTCCGGCTTGAACGGTTCGTAAGGCACGCCGAAATGCTTGGACAGCGCCTGTCCGATCGCTGCCGTCTTGACCTGGAAATCGTTGATCAGGATCTCTTCGATATCGTCGTTCTTGCGGCGCGCGGATCGGGTGGCCAGCTCCAGTTCGGGGGCAGCCAGCACGGCTTCTTCCACCAGCATGCTGTACTTTGATCGGATCAGCGGTGCCGGCTTCAAGCGCTGCGTGTAGGCGATCGCCAGCGTCTTGCCCAGTTCCTTGATGCCCTCTTCGGCGACGTTGCTGAAGGACTGTCCGCTGCGGTTGTTGATCAGCTGGATGACACCTAAGAGCTCGTTCTTCGGCTCGTCGATCAGCGGGGCGACCAGCATCTGCTTGGTACGGTAGCCGGTGGCCTGGTCAACGCCGCGCTGGAAATGCAGGTCCGGCGAATGCGACTTCAGTTCCGGCTCGTCATAGACGTCGCGAAGATTGATGACCCGGCGGGAGAGCGCTACGTAACCGGCGATGCTTTGCGCAGACAGCGGAAGCTTGAAGTCCTTGAAGGAGTTCAGTCCGGTCTTGATCTTGGAGACGATGCATGTCTTGTCTTCGCTCATCACATAGAGCGTGAGGCGGTCCGCATCGAACAGGTCGCAGATGTCCTGCGACAGGTCGAGCATGATTTCGTCCAGGTTGCTGGTGGCGTGGATCTTGTTGGTGACGGACTGTAACTGCTTGAAGAACGCCAGGCGGCTGTTGACTTCGTCGTCGTTGCCCTTCGGTGTGCCGCGAACCGCGCTCATGTGATTTCGCCCATCAGACTTGTTTCATAATTGTCAACGCCGCCCGAGGTGGGGTGCCTGGCTGCGAGCGGAATTCCCGTATGGTCCCGCCTTGAACGGCATCCTCCAATAATAATTGATCTGGCTCTTGCCGTTGCGAAAATGTATCACTTTGGCAGCCTTCGTTTCAGTAGAGAGATTCATTCAGTACGCGAAAAAGACGCAACTTCCAGGAATGCGACTACAATCGATCCATAAACATGGGAGGAGCGTCATGAATTCGCTTCATGTGGCGCGGTTCGGCTCCGGGATGCCGTTGCATTCGTTTGGCGTGCCACAAAAACTACCTGTCCCGTACCGGCGGGCATGACAGCATGAAATTACAAGTACTTGGATGCGCAGGAGGAATCGGTGGGCGCGAGCGGTTCACCACGAGCCTGCTTGTGGATCACGACATTTTGCTGGATGCCGGCACCGGCTTGACCAGTCTGGACGTCGACCAGCTGGCGCGAATCGACCACGTCTTCATCACGCACTCCCACCTTGACCACGTCGCCGGCCTTGCGCTGCTCGTCGATGCGATCCAGGGCAAGAAATCGGCGCCGGTCACCGTGTACGCGACCGAAAAGGTCATGGCGTCGTTGAAGAAGCATCTTTTCAACTGGGTCCTGTGGCCCGATTTTTCAACGATCCCGACACCCGAGCGGCCGTCCATGCGCTGGCAGGAAATCAAGCCCGGTGAAACGGTGGAGATCGGCGTGCGCCAGCTGACGCCGCACACCGTCAACCACACCGTCGGCTCGGTCGCCTACATGGTCAATAACCACAGATCGGGTTTCCTGTTTTCGGGCGACATGTCGTCCACACCCGAACTGTGGACTACGCTGCGCAACGAAAAGAAGCTGGCCAAAGTCATCATCGACTGTTCCTTTCCCAATGCCGAAATGGAACTGGCGGCACGTTCCATGCATTTTTGCCCGCGCGCCCTGATCGAGGAGATCCGGTCGACGGCGCGGTCGATCGAGTTCCTGATCTACCATCTGAAACCGGGCCAGGAAGACCAGATCATGCGCGAACTGGCCGAGGAAGGGGAGGGGCGCCCGTTCCGCGCCCTCAAGTGCGGAGAGGTTATCCAGTTCTGACGCACCGGCGCCGAGACAGGATGGTCGATGCGGACAGGTCATCGGCCAGTTAACGAATAAACGGCAGCAACAAGGACACGGCGTCGTACCGATCCGGTTCGACCGAACGGACTTGCCTGTTCAGAAGAACGACGAGCATCGACGAATGACGGATCCCAGCTACAACGATATCGCAACAAGACTCGAGCGGCTGACCGAGCTGAGCGTCGAGCTGAGCACCAACCACGATGTTCCCTTGCTGCTCGAGCGCATCCTGCTCGCGGCAAAGGGCATGACCCACGCTGACGGCGGTACGCTTTATCGCATCAGCGACGACAAGAAGAGCCTGCGCTTCAGTATTTCGATCAATGACACCTTGGGCATGCACCAGGGCGGCACCAGCGGCCACAAGATCGAGATCCCGGACGTTCCTCTTGTGAACGCCAATGGCAGCAAGAACCTGAGCGCTGTCGCCGCGTACGCCGCCAACACCGGCACTTCGGTGAACATCCAGGATGTCTACAAGGTGGACGTCTTCAACTTCTCCGGGATGCGCAAGTTCGACGAGACTTTCAACTATCACTCGCAATCCTTCCTGACGGTACCTATGATGGACCACGAGGGCGAAGTGATCGGCGTCCTGCAACTCATCAATGCGAAGGATCCGGCAACCGGCAAGACGCGTCCGTTTTCGGATACTGACCAGCGATTCATTGAAGCCCTGGCATCGCAGGCGGCGATCGCGCTCACCAACCAGCAACTCATCAAGCTGCTCGAAAACCTGTTCGAATCCTTCGTCAAGCTGATCAACATCGGCATCGACGAAAAATCGCCGCATACCGGCCGCCATTGCGAGCACGTGCCGGAGCTGACCATGATGCTGGCCGAAGCGGTGCATGAGACCGATACCGGCCCGCTCGCCGAATTCAAGATGACACCGGTCGATCGCAAGCAGCTCTGGCTTGCCGGCCTGCTGCACGACTGCGGCAAGATCACCACGCCCGTGCATGTGGTCGAGAAGGCCACCAAGCTGGAAGCCTTGTTCGACCGCATCCACCTCGTCGATGCCCGTTTCGAGGTGCTCAAGCGCGATGCCGAAATCCGCGCGCTGAAGGACAAGCTGGCAGCCGGCAATGACGCCCGGCGCCACGAGGAAATCAACCGCCGCCTGAGCGAGGAACTGGCCCGGCTGGACGATGACCGCGAGTTTCTGCGGTTTGCCAATATCGGTTCCGAGGCAATGTCGCCCGAGGCGCAGAAACGCGTCATCGATATTGCGCGCTACCGCTGGATCGGTCCCGACGGTTACGAGCGCGACGTCCTGAGCGAGGAAGAGATCGCCAACCTGACCATCCGCGCCGGCACCCTCAATCCGCAGGAACGGGAAATCATCAACAACCACATCTCGGTCACGATCCGCATGCTCGAATCGCTGCCCTGGCCCAAGCACCTGCAGCAGGTCCCGGAATATGCCGGCGGCCATCACGAGCGCATGGACGGCAAGGGTTACCCGCGCGGTCTGCGCGGCGACCAGATGTCGGTGCAGGCGCGCATGATGGCGATCGCCGATATTTTCGAAGCGCTGACGGCCAAGGACCGGCCCTACAAGAAGGGCAAGACGCTCAGCGAATCGCTGGAAATCCTCGGCGGCTTCCGCATGCGCGACCATATCGATCCGGATTTGTTCGACGTCTTCATTCGCAAGAAGGTCTACCTGCAGTATGCGCAGCGCTTCATGGATCCGGCGCAGATTGACGAGGTGGATGAAGGCAGGATTCCGGGCTATTCGCCCTGATCGCCGTCTGACGGGGAGTCATTTTGCGTCTCATTTCCAGGTTCGGTTCCCGCTGGGCAGTGGCACTGTGCATGACGCTGGTCGCCGCGCTGCAAGTCGCCTATTTCCCGCCGCTTTCCTTCATCGAGCGCCTCGATGTCCTGGCCTACGACATGCGCATGCGCGTGCAGAAAGGTGAGCTGGACCCGCGCATTGTGATCGTGGACATCGACGAGAAGAGCATCGCAGAGGTCGGGCGGTGGCCCTGGAGCCGGGACGTGGTGGCGAAACTGGTCGACAAACTTGACCAGAAATACTTTGCCAAGTCGATCAGCTTCGACGTGGTGTTCTCCGAGACGGATACCAGCTCGGGATACGGTACGCTGGAGACGCTCGCGCGCAAGGAATTCAAGGACATCACCGGCTTCGCGGAAAGGATTCGCGCGCTCAAGCCACGCTTCGACTACGACCATCACCTGGCGGCCGCGCTCGATGGGCGTCCCACCGTCCTTGGCTACTTCCTGTCCAACGAACCCGATGCCATTACCAAGGGCCTGCTGCCGGCGCCGGCATTCACCGTGGCGGACCTCGGCGGAATGGAAGTGGACTCCGCCGTGTACAAGGATTACGCCGGCAACCTGGAACAATTGCAGGCCGCGGCCAGAGGGGGCGGCTTCATGAACCCGACCCAGGACCCTGACGGCACGATCCGTCGCCTGAGCCTGCTGGCCCGCGTGGGCGACAACTACTACGAATCCCTGGCACTCGCCACCGCGCGCGTCGGGCTGGGTGCGAGCAAGATCAAGCCCGTCTTCTATACGGAAGAGGAAACGCGGCTGAGCGGCGAGGATCACAGGACCTACGGTGCGCTGAAGGCGCTGCGTCTCAACAGCAAACCCAAAGCGACCTATATTCCGCTGGAGCGGCACATGACCGCCCTTATCAACTACCGCGGACCGGGCGGGCCGAGGGGAGGGCAGTATCGCTACGTGTCGGCGGTCGATGTCCTGCAGGAGAAAGTCCCGATGGAGCATCTGGCTGACACCATCGTGCTCATCGGAACGACTTCCGCCGGCCTCAAGGACCTCCGTCCGGCGCCCGTGAACACAGACTATCCCGGCGTGGAAATGCATGCCAACATCATCGCCTCCATCATGGACGGCGAATTCAAGCAGGAGCCGGACTTCAGCATCGGACTGCAACTCGCACAGGTGGTCGTCATCGGCGTCGTGCTCGGACTCCTGCTGCCGGTGCTCACGCCAATGCTGTCCATCTTGGCTTCATTAGGGGCAATGGCGGCGGTCATCGGCGCCAACTTTGCAATGTACCAGCAGCTGAACTGGGTTCTTCCGATCGCCGTTACGCTGCTGCTGGTTGCTGCGCTGTTCATCTTCAACATCGCTTGGGGTTACCTGTTCGAATACCGCAAGGGCCGCGCGATGGTCAATCTGTTCGGGGAATATGTCGCGCCGGAACTGGTAGCCGAGATGGCGGCCAATCCCGAGAACTACAGCATGGAAGGCGAGAGTCGGGAACTCACGGTGCTGTTCTGCGACGTGCGCGGTTTCACGACGATATCAGAAGGACTCGACCCGAATGCACTGCGCGAGTACATCAACATTTACCTCACCGCCATGTCGGAAGACATCCGCGGCAATCGCGGCACGCTGGACAAGTACATCGGCGACGCGGTGATGGCATTCTGGGGCGCGCCGGTCGAACTGCCGGACCACGCGTCGCGTGCAGTGGCGAGCGCGCTGAAGATGCAAGCCACGGCAAAGGCGCTCAACAAGGACTTCATGGCGCGCAACTGGCCGCCGCTCAAGATCGGCGTCGGCCTGAACACCGGCGAGATGCGCGTGGGCGACATGGGTTCCAAGATTCGGCGCGCGTACACGGTGATGGGCGACGCGGTAAACCTGGCGTCGCGGCTGGAAGGCATTACCAAGGTGTATGGCGCCGGAGTTGCTGTTGGCGAAGCGACGAAACTGGCGGCGCCGGAGTTCGCCTACCGCGAGTTGGACCGCGTGCGGGTGAAGGGCAAGAACGAGCCGGTGCCGATCTTCGAGCCGCTCGCACTTGATACCGAACTGGACCCGGCCGTACGCACAATGGTAGACACATGGCACGAGGCGTTGTCCCTCGTCCGCGCACAGCAATGGGACCGTGCGGAGCAGTTGTTGCACAAGCTCCTGACTGATCATCCGGACGAGGTGCTGTACAAACTCTACCTGCAACGGATCGAACATTATCGCGAACATCCCCCGGGTGCGGATTGGGACGGCGTTACTACGTTCGAAACCAAGTAAGGTACGGCAGGTGCGC
>CBIHRW010000144.1:0-8277 GCA_966212545.1 uncultured Noviherbaspirillum sp. | reverse complement strand
TACTTTCATCTACAACAAATATAGAAAAAAGGCATTGATTCTCATGGCAAATATCGACATGATCGCGGCTGCAATTTTCGGCTTGGCCCTCATTCACACCTTTGCTGCGAAGTCGTTCGAACGTATTGCAGACAAGAGCCCTCGCCACGCGGGCCTGTTTCACCTGTTGGGGGAGATCGAGGTGGTCTTCGGGTTCTGGGCGTTCGTCCTCATGATTGTCATGGCGTTCGTATCAGGGGGCGATCAAGCCGTAAAGTATCTGGAATCACGGCAATACACCGAACCCTTGTTCGTTTTTGTCATTATGGTGGTGGCGGCCTCACGGCCTGTGCTCGAGGCGGTGAAGGGTTTTATCACGGCGGCGGCCCGACTTGCGCCAACCGACACCTTGCTGGCGCGGGTCTGGCTTTGTTTTGCCCTTGTCCCACTCATTGGGTCGCTGATTACCGAGCCGGCCGCCATGACCCTGGCTGCCCTGATGCTGGCCCCGCTCGTATTCCGGCCTGGCATCCCCGAATGGCGCAAGTACGCGGCGCTAGGCGTGCTATTCGTCAACATTTCCATTGGAGGCACGCTGACGTCTTTCGCCGCCCCACCCGTTCTGATGGTCGCCGCAACGTGGGGCTGGGACACCAGCTTCATGGTGATGAATTTCGGCTGGAAGGCTGCCATTGCCGTCTTCATCAATGCCACGGCTGTCTCCTGGCTACTCAGAAATCATCTGTCAGAACCCGCGGGAATCGCCGGTGCTCAACCCGAGGTTCGCGTGCCGCTGGTGGTGATGCTCATACATCTCCTGTTTCTTGGCGCAGTGGTTGTTTTGGCACACCATCCAGTCTTGTTCGTTGGCGTATTCTTGTTCTTTCTCGGCTACACGCAGGCCTACCCGCAATACCAGAACCCATTGATCTTGAAAGAGGGCCTCCTGGTCGGCTTCTTCCTCGCAGGACTGGTTGTCCTCGGTGGCATGCAGCAATGGTGGCTTCAGCCTATCGTGTCCGGTCTTGAGCCGACGGCCTTGTTTTTCGGCGCGCTCGCACTGACCGCCATTACCGACAACGCGGCCTTGACCTACCTGGGGTCTTTAATCGACGGGATGTCGGACCAGGCGAAATATATGCTCGTCGCCGGTGCGGTTGGTGGAGGCGGCCTGACCGTGATCGCGAATGCCCCGAATCCGGCCGGTGTGGCCCTTCTCCGCGACGGGTTCAATGACGGCAGCATCGGAATCGGAGGGTTGCTGGTAGGAGCGATCCTTCCCACGCTGGTTGCCGCCGGTTTTCTCCTCCTTCTCTGATGTAACCGCACCCTCTCCACGATTCGATACAGAGGCTTGGACCTGATCCGCCCAAGCCTCACCGCCTTCATGCCGACATCGATCGATCAGGGGAATACCAGCACCGGAACCGGTGATTTTCGGATCACGTCCTGTGTGGTGCTTTCACTGAAGATCGTGTCGATCACGCCCATCTTGCCCCGTGTCGCCATCACGATGAGATCGCAGTTCGTCTTTTGAACGGTATCTAGGATCTCATCACTAGGGGCGTGAGACAGGGATACGACGCATTCGCAGTGCACCCCGGCCTGTTCTGCGATTGCTCGCACTTTCTGGACGTTCTCCCTGGCTGCATCGATGTTCATCTCTTCTACCGCGTTGCCGCGCCGTATCTCGTCCGGGGTGGATGACCAGAACAGGCGCGGCCTGGCGACGGATAGTACGACGACCGTACTGTCCGATAGCTTGGCCAGGTCGATGACTGCCTGCACCGGTTTATAGGACAAGGTCGAGCCATCGACCGGGAACAGAATAGTGTTAAACATGGAATCTCTCCCAGATACTTCGACATGCGTGATGCCCCACGAACCGGCATCGCAATGTCAACATGCAAGGAAACAGAACGGGAGTCAGCATCCCGACCTGCATCGATCAAAGCCCGATTGTTTGGTCACACCCGCGGCGGTGGCTTTATTCTGGGGAGGTCTGTAGAGAGAAGGAAAACCGGCAGTGACGACGATTCAGTCACCTGGTTCGGCTCATTCGATACCGGCAGATCGAAAGGCACGTAATCAGACAGCTCTTCAATTGTTACGAACACCTGCGGCGGTTCAGCCTCATCCCCGCCGCAGCAAGAAGAAGGCAAATCCGCAACCGGGTTCGTTGCCGGAACCTGCACATGTCCAGTGATATCGTCACCCATCGCGACGACAATCCCCTGGACGGAAAAGATGGCAAGCAGAAAAGCGATGAGGAGGTTTTTCATAAAACGCCAGAAGCCGCTGAAATCCGGGAATCGGCGCCACACGGTCTCTCAAAAGGTCAGACCGTCAAAATTCCACAGCATTCCGGTTCCATGAGAATTTCTTCTGGGAACCCGCTTGCCTATCACTCCACTGGAAGGTCCGATTGGAGTATCGAACCGTCCGATATGGAATCAGTCTACTTTCCGGTAAGGCCTGTACAGGCCGCCTCTTCCAGAAAAAAGTCCTTACAGGAGAAAAGAATGGAAGTTCGGGTTGTCGTTGTCACCGGGGCTTCAGGAGGAATCGGCAGGGTGACGGCAATCGCCTTCGCCCGCAAGGGCTGTCGCGTGGCACTGCTTGCCCGTAGCAGAGAGGGACTGGAGGGCGCTGCGCGCGATGTGGAAGCCGCAGGCGGTATTGCCCTTGCCATCCCCACCGATGTCGCGAACCAGGCCCAGGTCGAAGCCGCCGCCGAACATGTGGAGCGCGAGTTCGGCCCCATCGATGTCTGGATCAACAATGCGATGGCAACCGTCTTCTGCCCGTTCGAACAGATCACGCCTGAAGACTTCGAACGGGCGACGCAAGTGACGTATCTTGGCGCAGTGTGGGGCACGATGGCGGCGCTCAAGCGCATGCGTTCCCGTAACCACGGCACTGTCGTGCAGGTGGGATCCGCCCTCGCCTACCGCTCGATCCCGCTGCAAGCGCCGTACTGCGGCGCCAAGGCCGCGCTGCGCGGCTTTACCGACTCCCTGCGCTCGGAGCTCCATCACGACAGGAGCAAGGTGCATCTGACCATGGTTCAGCTGTCGGCATTCAACACGCCGCAGTTCGATTGGGGCAAGACCTGCTTCGACCGGCAGCCGCAACCGGTGCCTCCGATCTTCCAACCTGAACTGGCGGCCGAGGCCATCGTCTGGGCGGCCACGCACCGGCGGCGGGAATTGTGGGTCGGCTTCCCGGCCGTCAAAGCCATTCTCGCCACGCATCTCATCCCTGGCTTTCTTGACCGCCTGCTCGCGTCACGCGCGTATGAAGGGCAGCTGACAGACGAACCGAATCCGCCCGGCCGCCCGGATAATTTGTACGCACCGGTGCAGCAGGACCGCGGCGCGCACGGGCGCTTCGACAGGCAGGCGAAGGCCACGAGCTGGCACTACCGCCTGACCATTCATCGAGGCCCCATCGCTGCGGCAATACTGTTGACCTTCGCCGCAGGCGTTGCTGGAGCATGGCTGGTCTGGGCATGAGGAATTCCTCCCGCCGTCAATCCTCGTCTTTCAGCGCCAGCCAGGCCATGATCTGCGAGACATGCGTGAGGCCCTGCGGGTAGTTGCCGAGCATCTGCCGGGTGTCCATGTCGTACTCCTCCGAGAATAGCTCGAGTTCGTTGCTGCAGGCCAGGCAGCGCTCGTAGTAGGTGCGCGCCAGGTCCTTCGCACCCTGCCGGGCAAGGCAGGCGACGAGCCAGAATGTGCAAGGCAGGAACATGCCCTCCGGCCCGGGCAGACCGTCGGGGCCGCGATATCGCAGCAACAGGCCGTCCTCCTCCAGCGTATCGCGAATGGCCTGGACGGTACGCAGCATGCGCGGATCGTCGTAAGTCACGAAATCGATCCGCGGCAGGATCAACAGCGCCGCATCCAGCTCGCTGCTGTCGAAGGCTTGCACGAAAACTCCCCGTCCGGCGTCGACTCCGCGTTCCTCGATCGCCGCGCGAATGGCGTCGCGCGCCTTGGTCCAGTGTTCGACCGGCGCAGTGAACCCATTGGCCTGCGCGAGCTGCAGGCCCCTGTTGAGGGCGGCCCAGCACATCCCCTTGGAATGAACGTAATGCCGTGGCTCGCCGCGCACTTCCCAGATGCCGTGATCGGCTTCCTGCCAACGGCGGCAAACGGTCTGCACTACATCGTGGAGAAAATCCCAGTAATCCGGTTCGGTCTGGTGTCCGTGGCAGTGCCATTGCCAGGCCATTTCGAGCAGTTCGCCGTAGATGTCGAGCTGTGTCTGCCCGGCGGCCGCATTGCCGATACGGACCGGTCGCGAACCGCGGTAGCCTTCCAGCCAGTGCAGCTCCGACTCTGTCAGCCGGCGCTTGCCGTCCACGCCGTACATGATCTGCAACTGCTCCGCGCTACCCGCGGCGCTGCGCTGGATGAAGTCGTGGAAGCGGTCCGCCTCGGCGACGTAGCCGAGCGTGTGCAGCACGCGGATCGTGAAGACTGAATCGCGCACCCAGCTGAACCGGTAGTCCCAGTTGCGCTCCCCGCCCGGCCATTCGGGCAGCGAGGTGGTCGGCGCCGCGATGATGGCGCCCGTGGGTTCGAACGTCATTCCCTTGAGCACGATGGCTGAGCGGACGGTATGGGCATCGACCTCGCATGGCGGGCACATGCGCGCAGTCCATCCCGACCACCATGCCCGCGTACTGTCAAGATGACGGTCGATCGCCTCGGGACGGATACCGTCTTCCGACACGGCGAGGTCGACCCGTTCCGGAAATTCGAACTGCAGGGCCAGCCGTGCCCGCTCGCCGGCGCGCAGGCGAAAGCGGCAGCCAAGCGAGCCGCGACCGGTTGTTTCCAGCGGCATATCCGCGCGGATCAGCAAGCCCTGGTTGCTGCCGAGGGCGGAATGGAGCTGCCGGCCGTGCCTGCGGATGAAAGGAAAGATCTCGCCGTAGTCAAAGCGCGGGCAGACTTCGACCAGCATTTCGACATCTCCTTGCAGTCCGTCGACGATGCGCACCAGGTCGTAGCGCGGCTCTTCCGGTGCGTCCATGGCGAGGAAGTCGGTCACCTGCACTTCGCCTTCGGCGGTCAGAAAGCGGGTCTCCACGATCATCGTCCCTGGCAAATATTGCCATTCGGACGTGAACTCCCTGGCCGGAGCGATGCTGCAGTGACCGCCCTTCTCCCAGTCGAGCAGCCGGGCGAAGCAGGTGTCGTCGTCGAAGCGGGGCATGCAGCACCAGTCGACCGAACCGTAGCGCGATACCAGCGCGCCGCAGTGGCAGTCGCTCAAGAGCGCATAGTCGCCGATCGGCGGGTAGCGGTGCCTCATGACGCTACGTTCAGGCACGCGCATGTCTCGGCAGATGCGCCGGAGCGCGCCAGCGCGCAATGCGGTCCCAGGCGCCGAAATGCGAGGCGACGCGGCCGAGCGGAATTGCCAGCCATATCAGCATCAGACCGAAAAACACCGATGCTGCCGCTGCCACGCCCGAGTAGCCGCCGAACAGCCACGGAGAGGGGAGGAGCCAAAGGCCGAAGGCTATATTAATAAAGCGCAACGGCCGCGCCAACTCGCTCCTGGCCATGATTGTGAACGTCACGACCAGTGCGCCGACTACATGGTCATTGTGGGCGGCAAGCCCCTGGGTATCGAACAGCAGGCGCGTACACATCAGCGCGATCCCGATCAGCATGCTCACGAACAGGGTCCAGGGCACGCTGATCCCGGTGACGAACATTTCGCGCAGCACTTCGCGCGGTGAAGCCTCGAAATTGTCCGAGTAATCCGCGCTGCCGCCGGCGATGGTGTCGCCGCGCAGCAGCAGGAACCACAAGGGACGCCCCTGTCGGCGGCGCGCCTTCATGAACTGCAGCGTCCGCTGGATCTGGTTGGCCAGCGAAGGTACCTCGCACTGATCCGTATAGACACCGACGATGCGCATGATTAGCGCCGGGATTCTCCCGCGTTCTCCGGCCACCATGCGTTCCGCGTCGAGCTTGGATTGCGGATAGGGCCAGGCTGGCTTCAAGGGCGAATCCTCGTTGATCGGTTGCCCCGGCTCCGTCGGCGCATGCACGAGCATGGTACTGGCATAGATGAACTGCTCGACGTCGAAGGATTGCAGCGCATGCAGCAGGCGCCGTGTGCCCTTGACGTTGACTTCGTCGTACATCGGGTGCGGCTCGCCGGAAAAATCGTAGAAGGCCGCGAAGTGGATCACCGAGGCAATGCGCTGCCCGTACCGCGCGCGCAATTCCTCGCAGCCGCGCGCAAGCGCCTCATCCGACGTGATATCGACATTAATGCAATTGTCGCCGCGACACTCGCGTTCGAAACCGACGACGGTGTAGCTGTCTTTCAATGCGGCGGCAATAACGCTCCCTATGCGTCCCTCCGCCCCGGTGATCAGCACCACGGGTTTCTGAGAAGCCATCCTGTCCTCCTGCGAATATTCTGGAAACGCAGGCAGGATGCGTGCCATTTCCGTCACATGTCCGCGCCCCCGGCGCAAGCGTTTCCTCCTTTTCATCGTGCAAGAAAATCCTGCAAGCGACTGCAGGATTTACACATTCCGAATGCAGGAACGCTCCTCTTGTCCGGATGTCAATTGAACATCCTCTCGACACCACCTCGTAATGAAAGCCCCCCTGCTCACCCAGCCGCCCGAAAGCACGCCGAGTTACATCGCTATCGCCGGCCATCCGATCCATCCGATGCTGATCACCTTTCCGGTCGCCTACCTGATGGCCGCCCTGGCGAGCGATCTCGGCTACTGGTGGACCTCCGATCCCTTCTGGGCCCGCGCTTCCCTCTGGCTCACAGGTGGCGGCCTGGCCATGGGGCTGCTCGCGGCGCTCGCCGGGACCCTGGATTTCCTGCTGGTCAGGGAGATCCGCCGGCATGTGACGAGCTGGAGCCATTTCCTGATGGCAGTGATGATGCTGTCGATGGCAGGGGCGAACTGGTGGCTGAGGCTTCCCGATCCGGAGGCCGGCGTCATGCCATGGGGAATTGTCCTGTCGGCGGCGACGGCGTTCGCGCTGAGCATTGCAGGATGGCTGGGCGGAAAGCTGGTGTTCGAGCACAAGGTCGGCACCGGCGAGGACGAGGGGGCGGAGGATGAGGTCGAGACGGAGGTGGTCGTTCTCGAACGTTAAAACGGCTTAGCCGTCACCAATGTCACCACCCCAGCAACCAACATGGCGGGCAGCAGCGGCAGCAACCGGTATACCAGAAGATGACGCTGCACATGATCGCGCCGGAACGCGTCCATCAGCGCCCCGCAGTACACGTGGAACAGCACCATCAGCAGCACGAGCAGCAGCTTGACATGCAGCCAGCCGCCGGAAAATCCACGCAGAAAGATCAAGGCCATTCCTGCCGCCACGGCGAGCAAGGCACTCGGCGTCATGATGAGCGAATAGAGGCTGCGCTGCATGGCAATCGCTTTCGCGCGCGACAGCTTGTCATCCCTGCTTGCCTCGCGGACAAGCAGGTGCGGAAAGTAGACCAGGCTGGCCGACCACATCAACAGGAAGACGATATGGATGGCCAGGATGAGCTGCATCAAATTCACAGTGCGTCGTTTCCTTCGGCATGCGGATTGCATGTGCTGACGGTGTGGACATGACAGTCTCCCTCACGCCGCAACACCAATAACGAACCGGTGCACATGCCAGTCACTCCCGAATCAAGCAAGAACCGAACCATCCTGGTCGCGGCAGCGCTGCTGCTGTGCGGATGCGAGGGCGTCCAGTCCGCGCTGGAGCCAGCCGGCCCGCATGCTGCCTCGATCGCGCGCATCTGGTGGGCCATGTTCTGGGGCGCCTGTGCGGTCCTGCTGCTGGTAATGGAACTTGCCCTGTACGCCTTCATCCGTTCTCCGCAACGCCGCGAACGGACGCGGCCCGACGCGATCATTCTCACCGGCGGCGTCGCCCTGCCCGTCGTCACGCTCACCGCCCTGCTCGCCTACGGCGTGCACGCGATGGCCTCGCTGCGGACGCTTCCCGAAGACGCCGTAGAAATCGAGGTCGTGGGCAACCGCTGGTGGTGGGATGTGCACTACCTGGGCGAGGATGGCGAGGTCATCCGTACCGCGAACGAAATCCGTGTGCCGGTCGGAAGCACAGTGCTGTTATCCCTTCGCAGCAACGACGTCATCCACAGTTTCTGGGTGCCGTCGCTGGCCGGCAAGATGGATCTCATCCCTGGCCGGACGAACCGGCTGATCATCCAGGCCGACAGGCCAGGGGTGTACCGAGGACAGTGCGCGGAGTTCTGCGGCGCGCAGCATGC
>CBIHRW010000143.1:0-8719 GCA_966212545.1 uncultured Noviherbaspirillum sp. | reverse complement strand
TCATCCCCGCGAAGGCGGGGATCCATGCTGAGTATCTTCGAATCACTTCACTATGGATCCCCGCCTTCGCGGCGATGACGGGGGAAATGGATGTGGCATTAGACGGCAGTCACCCGCACACGGCGGCCGAGCTTCAGAATAACGCCTAGCCCAGCGCCGCCGTCGACTTCACCTGCTGCCGCAATGCGAACTTCTGGATTTTCCCGGTCGAGGTCTTCGGCAATTCGCCGAAGACCACCGCGCGCGGCACCTTGAACCCGGCGAGGTGCTGCTTGCAGTGCGCGATGATGTCCTCGGCCTTCACTTCCGCGCCCGGCTTCACTTCAACGAAAGCGCACGGCGTCTCTCCCCATTTCGGGTCGGGCTTGGCTACCACTGCCGCCGACATGATCGCCGGGTGACGGTACAGCACGTCCTCGACCTCGATGCTGGAAATGTTCTCACCGCCGGAGATGATGATGTCCTTGCTGCGGTCCTTGATCTTCACATAGCCGTCCGGGTTCATCACCGCCAGGTCGCCGGTGTGGAACCAGCCGCCGGCGAAGGCGTCCTGCGTGGCCTTCTCGTTCTTCAGGTAGCCCTTCATCGTGATATTCCCGCGGAACATGATTTCGCCCATGGTCTCGCCGTCGGCGGGCACCGGCTGCATCGTGTCCGGGTCCATCACCGCGATGCCCTGCTGCAGGTGGTAGCGCACGCCCTGGCGTGCGTTGAGACGCGCGCGCTCGCCGATGTCGAGCTGGTCCCAGGACGCATGCTTCACGCATACCGATGCCGGGCCGTAGACTTCGGTCAAGCCGTACACATGGGTGATGTCGAAGCCCATCTTCTCCATGCCTTCGATCATCGAAGCCGGCGGCGCGGCGCCTGCCACCATGGCCTGGACCTTGTGGTTGATGCCGGCCTTCATCTCGTCAGGCGCGGCCAGAAGCAGACTGTGCACGATGGGGGCGCCGCAGTAGTGGGTGACCTTGTGCTCGCGAATCAGGTTCAGGATCGCGGGCGCTTCGACACGGCGCAGGCAGACATTGACGCCGGCGCGGGCAGCGACCGTCCACGGGAAGCACCAGCCGTTGCAGTGGAACATGGGCAGGGTCCAGAGGTAGACCGGGTGCTTGGGCATGTCCCACTCGAGGATGTTGGACACCGCGTTGAGCAGCGCGCCGCGGTGATGATAGACCACGCCCTTGGGGTTGCCGGTCGTGCCGGAGGTGTAGTTCAGGCAGATCGCCTGCCACTCGTCGGCGGGCAACTGCCACGCGAAGTTCGGGTCGCCGCTTGCGACAAAGGATTCGTACTCGATGGTGCCGATGCGTTCGCCATTGCCGCCGTACTCCGGGTCGTCGGCGTCGATCACCAACGGTGTGCGGCCGCAGAGCCCCAACGCCTTTTCCATCACGCCGCTGAACTCGCGGTCGACGATCACTACCTTGGCTTCACTATGATCCAGCATGAAGGCGATCGATTCCGGGTCGAGGCGGGTATTGAGCGAGTTGAGCACCGCGCCGGACATCGGCACGCCGAAATGCGCTTCTACCATGGGCGGGGTGTTGGGCAGCATGACGGCGACCGTATCGCCCAGGCCGATGCCGCACTTGGCCAGCGCGGACGCAAGCCGGCGGCAGCGGCCATAAGTCTCGGCCCAGGTGCGGCGGATTCCGCCGTGGACGACGGCCAGCCGGTCGGGATAGACGGCGGCGGCGCGCTCGATGAAACTCAGCGGGGACAGTGGCGTGTAATTGGCTGCGTTGCGATCAAGGCCGAGGTCGTAAATGCTTGGCATGGCATCCTCATATGGTAGAAAGTTGGAGCGGTTTGACAGCGCATGCAAGGGAGCCGAGGTCGGTCGAGAAGCGCAACCGTACGTGATGTCCGGTGAGCATTGCAGACTTCAGACCGGCCCCTTTCATGCATTGGCAAACCGCTCTAGTGTGCGAAGCATACCGATGATCAACTACCATCACCATACCGTAAAGTTACGAGTATCTTTGGAGAAACAGACGCTTACTGCGCCAGCAATCGGTCGATGACATTGCGCGTGATCCTGTCGACGCGCGCATCCTGCCCGCTGCCGAGCACTTGCGCCCAGTCGGTCGTCCCTGCCGTGAAGACGGTGCCGCCTCGGGTGTAGATGCCCATGGTCGCCGCATGCACCCCTTCACCCGCCTTGTACCATTCCCGCGCGGGGCGCTCCTGCCAGCCGCTGCCGAGTACGCTTGCTGCCAGCACACGGAAACCTGCCGGTGTGCCGCACTGCATTGCGCGCGGCGACAGCATGGCTGCGCCTGTCGCTGCGTCGAAGGCGTCGAGCGGCGCACCATCACATTCATAGCCGACCAGCGGCGGCGACGTGTCCCTCCCGAAGGATTCGCCTGCATGCAGGCCGGTGCCCTCGAAGATCCAGTGTCCGGCGTCCTGCACGACATAGCCGCCGGTCTCGCGCGGACCATCCCACCATCCGCCGCCGTGGCGGTAGCTCACGCCGGTCAACGCATCCTCTGGGCGTGCTGCGCCTGTCGCCGGCCACCAGTGGTCGAGTGCTCCCTTGGGTCCGCCCTGATGACACACGATTGCGCCACCGTCATCCACGACGTGGATACGCCACCAGCACAGGTTGGCGCCAAAGAAGGCGAGGCTGCCGCCGGTGGAGAAAAATTCTTCCATGCGGTCGCGCGCGGTCTCGCTCCAGTACTCGTCGTGCCCGACGCTGAGCACCAGCCGGTAACGGCCAAGCAGGTCCGGGTCGCAGTGGATGTCGAAGTCGGTGCAGAACTCGGGCGTGTAGCCCTTGCGCAGCAGCCAGCGAATGAAGCGCGCATCCCAGTGGGCGAAGGTCTGGCGCGGCGAATCGAGGTCGTAATGGTCGAGCGCGCCCCAGGTCTCGCCGCCGATGCCGCCGCCCGGTCTGCGCAGAGATACGCGCGCGCCCGGCGGGTCTTTCGAGAAGGTCTGGCTGACGTAGAAGCAGCCGCCGCCCGTGCAGTTGTAGGCGTGATAGGTGGCCAGCGGTATCTTGTAGAGCAGCTTGCTGCGGCCGGCGCCGCGGACGACGAAGAGGATTGCGGCGCTGGTCATTGCGAGGCCGAGCGGTTCGCCGTCGGGTTCCTGCAAGTGCGCGATGTAAACGGCGGAGGGCCAGTCTGTGGGGATGCCGAAGGTGTACGGCGGCCATTCCCAGTCGTCGGCCGCGCCGCGGGGTACGGCATGCCGCCCTTCGATCCAGCCGGTTTCTTGCATGGCGATGAAACCGTCGGCCCAGCGGTGGAAGACGATGCGGAAGCGCGGTGCGTCTGTGGAGACGTGCAGATGGAGTTGTTCGCCCGGGGATACGCTGGCATGACGAGGGTAGCCGCGGATCATCAGCAGTCTCCGGTGAGATTCGCGCTGCGACGTTTGCGTGCGGGCGTCGCAGTTCGTGCACGCACACCTCTTACCCTGTCATTCCCGCCTGCGCCGAATGACGGGGACATGTCACCTGCATGAATGATGCTTGTCGCCCGCAATTGACCCATGCCCCTACGACACCGCCTCCGGCTCCACCTTCTTCCGAATCAGGAACGGCGGCATTGCCAGCGCATGCATGGGTGTGCGGCGAAAGGACTCCAGCGCCTGCGCCGGTGTTTCGACGATCGGCTCTTCCTTGCGGTTGTACGAGGTGTTGAGCAGCACCGGTACGCCTGTTCGCGCCTCGAAGGCCTGCAGCAGCGCGCGCAGCAGGGGATCGTCCTTTTCGCTGACCGTCTGCAGCCGGGCCGTGCAGTCGACATGCGTCACCGCCGGAATGATTTCCGCCGCCTGCTTCCGCACCGGGGCGGCGAATTGCATGAACGGCGAGGGGCGGCGGATGTCGAAGAATTCCTCGGCGCGTTCCAGCAGCACGATCGGCGCCAGCGGCCGGAACCACTCCCGCGCCTTCACCTTTGCATTGATCCAGTCACGCACATAGCCATGTCGCGGATCGCCGAGGATGCTGCGATGGCCGAGCGCGCGCGGGCCGAATTCGCTGCGCCCCTGGTACAGCGCGACGACCTTGGTCTCGCATAACAGATCCGTCACGCGCGCGCACAAAGCTTGCGGGTCGTCGATGCGCTCGGCAATCAGGTCGTCGGCGCCGCGCACTGCCGCCTCGATGTCGTCGATGCGCGGTTCGGGTCCGAGGAAGTCGCTTTCCCAGCGCCAGTCGCATTGCAGTCCGGCGAGCTCGGTCAGGCCGTACACCGCGCAGCCGAGCGAGGTGCCCGCATCGCTCGGCGCGGGCGGGATGAAAACACGGCGGAACGGCGTCTCGCGCAGCAGCCGGTCATTGGTCGAACAATTGAGGCCGGTGCCGCCGGCGAAGCACAGGTTCTCGGCGCCAGTCTCGCAGTGCAGCCAGCGCGCGACGTCGAGCACCGCTTCCTCGAAGGCACGCTGGCCGGCGGCGGCGAGGTTGGCGATATCGGCAAAGCGCGCGCTGTCCCCGGCGGTGTAGCGGAAGCGCCCGCGCTCGCGCAGGATCTCGAACCAGCGCGCCGGAATCGTGACCTTCGGTCCCTCCACTTCCAGCGGCGGAAGGCCGAGCGCATCGGGATCGCCGTGCGGCGCCATGCCCATCACCTTGCCTTCGTTGCCCTCGCCGGGAAAGATCGCCTGCGTGAGCAGGAAGTAGAACATGCCGAGACCGACCAGGCGTTGTTCGTTGCGATCCCACAGTTGCTTGCCGATGCACTCGATGCGGTTGCGGCCGGCGCGGTAGAAGGAGGAGACCTCGCGCCAGTCGCCGGGCACGTTGCCCGCGCCGCGCCATTGTTCGGTGAATTCAGCGGCCGGGCTCCCCTGCCCGTCGATGATCATTACTGCCGCTTCGTCGAAGGGCGAGGGATGAAATACGCTGTACACGTGCGAGAGGTGATGGGAGATGCGGGCCCGCTTGCAGCCGGGCGCAAGGCGAATGATCTCGGCCAGTTCCTTCTCGTAGGCGTCGAGGTTGCCGATCTCGTCGTCGGAGGAATAGCATTCGACGAGGACATCGATGCGGCCGTCGAGGGCAGCGAGCTGCGGCATGTAGACCTTGCGGAAATCGTCCACCTTGCCCCAGTGGTGCTTTTGGCGCGTCAGGCGTTCCTTCTGTATCGCGAACACGACACGTGCACCTTCCATCAGGCAGATGCTGGCATCCTGCGTCCGGTTAACACCCAGTATCCTCGGTGCATCGCTCATCCTTGGTCTCCTTTTTCAGTGAAGCGCTTGCCATGAATAACCGTCGGCGGTGCGTCGCAAGCGTCCTACTCCGGGTGACGGCGCATGCGGACAAACGAGCAGCGCATCGCGCTCGACGGCCAGCTTGAAGAGCCATGCGCGCGTGTGCGGCGTCAGCTCGGGATGCGTGTCGAAGGCGCTCACCCAGTCCGGGTGGGCGAAATGCAGCGGATGGTGGCAGACATCGCCGAGGAAGAAGGCGACCTGTCCTTCGGATTCGATCACGACGGTTGCATGGCCCGGCGTATGTCCGGGCGTGGGCAGCAGTGAAATCTCCGGCGACAGCCGCGCCGCGCCTGCGTCAAGGTCGATCTGGCCGAGCGCATCGAGAAATGCCAGTTGTTCGTCGAACTCGGGAACATGCCCGGGACCGCCGAACCACTCCCAGTCGGGGCGCCCGAGGTGGTAGCGCGCGCACGGAAAACTCGGCTCGCGCCATCCGTCACGCAGCACGGTATTGCCCTTGATGTGATCACCGTGGCCGTGCGTCAAGATCACCATGCCGACCTGGTCGCGCCGGTAACCGGTCCGGTCGAACTCTTCCAGCAGGTGCCCGGTCTTGCCGCCGTGCGTGTCGGCGCCGTAGCCGGTATCGATCACGGTCAGATCGTGTCCCGTATCGACCAGCCCGTAGTTATGCCCGACCGGGATCTTGCCTTCCGCATCGACGTCGACGCAGGCGCGCCATTCGGCCTCCGGGACGTTATGGAAAAAATACTGCGCGGGGAAGCGCCATGTCCCGTCGTCGAGGATAGTGAGCTGGATACGGCCGACTGGAAATTTCCTCAAGTCCTTGCCCCCCGGGATCGCACTCTTACCGAATCAACAATGGAAAATTGGAGAAGGCGTGCCGGGGATAAGTTCGGATGTGTTGGAAGTTTTTCTAGCATGAACAGTAATACTTGCCTTCACTGCAACCGCATGCGCGCCGGGACAGGCGCAATTACATTTCCTTGCGGAACAAAACTACGCCCTTCCTGGTCTATCGCCCATGCAATGGCAATGTACGAATTGCATATTTTCCGTAGACACAGGGTGGATGAAATGAAGTGGTTTTATGAATGGCGGCTCAAACGGGTTCGCGCAGAAATTTCTGCACTCGAAAGCGCGACCAAGGTACGATTGCTGGACGACTACACCGGCCATTCCCGGCTACGTGTGCTATACAAGGTGGCCGGCAGCCTGCAGAAGCGCCTGGCGAAGTACGATGCCGCCTCGGCGAAGAGCGAGCTGAAAGAGCCCGCAGGTGATCTGAAGCAAACGACCTGACAACGGGGTCCAGCACAATCGGCCGTGTGCACTGAGCGACGGCCAGGATCTCGAGGCAGGCAATTGGCGCCTGCCTTTTTTCTTTTCGTCGGCCGTCTTTTTCAGGCTGACCATCGACTCCACGGAAAACCATGAAGCTATTCAGACTGCTGTTCCTCCTCGCCACGATGGCGGCCGCATGCGCCTTCGCCGCCGACACGCCTTCGCAGGAAGCACCGGACGAGCTGGTCAAGCGCGTCACGCAGGACGTGATGGATACCGCCAGGACGGACAAGGAGATCAAGGCCGGCAACCGCAAACGCATCCTGCAGGTGGTCGAGGAGAAGATCCTGCCGCATGTGGACCTGGAGCGTGCCGTGTCCATGGCCGTCGGCCGGCACTGGCGCGAGGCAACGCCGTTGCAGCGGCAACAGCTGACCAAGGAATTCCGCACCATGCTGATCCGCACCTATGCCGGCGCGCTGTCGCTGGTCGGCGACCAGAAGCTCGTGTACAAGCCGCTGCGCGCCCAACCCGGCGATACCGATGTGGAAGTACGTTTCGAGGTCCGGCAACTGCGCGGACACGAACCGGTGCAGGTGAGTTACCGTCTGTACAAGTCGCAGGAAGGCTGGAAGGTGTACGACGTGAATGTCCTCGGCGTGTGGCTGGTCGAGACCTACAAGAGCAGCTTCCGCACCGAGATTGCGCAGGGCGGCATCGACGGCTTGATCCGCACGCTGTCGGAGAGGAACAAGGAGCTCGCAGCGCGCCCGGCCGACCAGCCGTCGTAACGCGGCAGCCGCATGGAGAGCGGCCGGTGCGGCCGCGCGCTCTGGTACAGTTGCGTGATGCATTCCGCCCATTCGCCAACAGGAGCGCTCTCCATGCAGAGGAAGGCTTTCGCGGGTTTCACCTTCTCCGAGTTCCATTCGCTGCCGGTCCGCTACAGCTTCGCGTCCTTTCGTGAACTGACGCCGCTGGACGATGCCAACATCTGGGAATTCCTGCTCGAGCGGAACAGCGACATCATCGGCGTCAAGCGCAAGCACACCGCGCTCGACAACCTCGAGAAGATCTTCCTCGCGACCTTCCGCCTGGCGAACACGATCGGCTTTCGCGCAATGACGTTGCGCGACCTGTGCCGCGAGACCGGGCTGTCGATGGGTGGACTGTACGGCTACATCCAGAGCAAGGACCAGATCGCGGCCATGATCGAGGATGTGATCCGCCACATCAGCCAACTGTCGCACAAATGGTTCAGCCACATCCGGGACCCGCTCGACCAGCTCGAGGCGACGCTGCGCGGCATCATCTACTTTTCCGAACTGCTGCAACCCTGGTTCTATTTCGTGTTCCTCGAATCGCGCGCGCTTGCGCAGGACCAGAAGAACATCGCCAAGGATGCCGAGTTGCGGATGCAATCCCACCTCGGCGCACTGCTCAACGCGACCGGTACGGTGCCACCGTCCGATGCCCATCTGCTTGCTTCGCACTGCATGGCGCTGGTCCACGACTGGCACCTGAAGCGCTGGAAATTCCGCGCGGCGAATATCACGCCCGATGCCTTTGCCGACAGCGTGGTCGGCCTCGTACGCGCCCGCGTATTGCAAGTTCAACAACTCCCTTGAGCTGCATCACCTTGCAGCCACCCTTGCATCTTTCGAAATCTTTACTATGATGAAGAAAACCGAGCGCTTGCTCGGTTTTTCTGTACGCACCACCGTTTATCCAAACGGCACCGGTGCGTGCTGGCATTCCCTGTTTCACCCAAATATTAAATAAATACCAATTCAAGGAGACAATGGATGAATAGACTCATCAGGAAGTGGCTCGCCCCTACTCTCGCAATCTTGGCCTTCCTGCCCGCGGCCTCGTGGGCAAGCGGGTACACACAAACCCGCTATCCGATCGTGCTGGTGCACGGCTTGTTCGGCTTCGACAACATCGGTCCGGTGGATTACTGGTACGGCATCCCCTCGGCGCTCCGTAACGACGGTGCCAGGGTGTATATCGCGCAGGTGTCGGCCGCCAACAGCACCGAAGTGCGCGGCGAGCAACTGCTCACCCAGGTGCGGCAGATTCTTGCCGCCACCGGCGCCGGCAAGGTGAACCTGATCGGCCACAGCCATGGCGGCCCCACCATCCGCTATGTGGCCTCGGTCCGGCCCGACCTCGTCGCTTCGGTGACCAGCGTGGGCGGCGTGCACAAGGGCTCGAAGGTGGCCGACAT
>CBIHRW010000142.1:0-8802 GCA_966212545.1 uncultured Noviherbaspirillum sp. | reverse complement strand
AAGCGGCGCAACACCGCAATGCGTCCCTTCTCGACCGAACCCGGAGGGCAGCCCCCGAATTTGCCAAATGCGCCGGCCGCTTGCGTTGTTGCAGCTCCTTGCCGTGGAACCACCACGTCGCGTCGCTGCGCCTAGCATTCGGCCGGTTCTCGGGGCTGCGCGCCCCCTTAACTGATCCGCAAACCGCTCTAGGCATGGCATTTCAGGACAGTATGTAGTTCGCGTGCACGAACCGTGCGCCCCATCACCCAAAAGCTTGCAGCGATTCAGCAGCCTATTCTTCTATGAAGATGCGGTGCGATATGTCAGCGCGGATGTCACTGCAAAACAAAGTTGGCCAGAACAGCACACACTAGCAAGACGGCTAGCACGCCATACGCCAGATAAGACGCACGGTGTTCCCATGGAAGCTGTTCTCGATCCTTACTGACCACTGTAATAAAGAGCAGGAAGACGACAACCGGGATCGCTGCTATCAAGAGCATAAAGGACCAAGGTGTCCAATGCATTTCATTGCCTCAAGCATGCAGATTCGCAAAAGCGAAAGCAGAATCAGGAAATAATCTTTAAGTGCTAAGACTTCATTGTCTTGTTTTCGTTGCCGGATGCCGGTCAACTAATGGACATCCCATGCTTTTTACTAGATACCGCCGAGACTTCCGATTTGACTCAACAGAGGGCCATGAGTGCAAAGCGGGACGCGGAAGAAATCAAAGTCGAGGCAGTCAGGCAAGTCAGCGAGCGGTCATCGGTAGCTGAGGTCACCAACAGGCTTGGGGTAATGACACACATTCTGTGTGGGCGTTGTCCGATTTCACGGACACATGCTCTAGGAACATTGCTGACTTTAAAAATGTATCGGAATGAGATAGCCGATGGTCGAATGTCTGTGTTTAGGTTGTAAAACCTTTCACGCAGAAAGAAGCAACCCCTCGAACCGTTATCCCGGGGGCACTTTTGGATGAAAAATCTGGGTCAAATTTGCGTGGAAATTGACACAGCAATTGCCTATTCTGAGAAGGCGCATCATGCGCCCCCCGGGGATAAATGGTGGTTGGAGAAAGCTGTTCTCTTGGACGATAAATGAAGCGCCAAGGTTGCCTTGGAATGCCTCTCGGAAAAGAGAACATTCGTCATAGGTCGAAGTCATACGCCGCCAATTTTTGGATTAGCGCGCGCATCGTAACTATCTATCGCTCTCGCCGAAAACCACGGCGTTGCACTGCACATCTCCGGGTCTTTACCTGAATCATCGAAAAGGAGGCCAATTATGGCTCGTCACATGACACGCTCCAATCCAAGGAGCGATATGGTCCGCTCAGGCGCATTTCCTGATATCGGAAACATTGGAAGCTTTTTGAGAGACTTTTCCCTGGCGCCAGTTCTGCGCGAGCTTGAGCAGGCGCCGCGCATGAAAGTCGATATCGAAGAAAACGATCAGGCCTATATCTTGAAAGCAGATGTGCCCGGCGCGGAAAGAGAAGACCTGACCGTTACCATCACCGGCAATTCAGTTTCCATCCTGGCGGATGTGGAACAGGACAGGACAGACCAGCAGGGAAACATGCTCCGTTCTGAACGAATCTATGGCGAAGAATTTCGTACCTTTACCCTTCCCCAGGAGATAGATGAATCCAAGGCAGAGGCAAAACTTGAAAACGGTGTGCTGGTTCTAACGTTACCGAAAAAAACCAGTGCGACCAAGCTCGATATTCGCCAGCAATCCGCCAGCGGTGACGGGCAAGGACAATCCGGCAGCGCTTCTTCACAAGGCAAATCTGCCAGTGGCTCCGATCAAGGAAAACCTTCTTAGCCTGACCTCCGAAATTTGGCCGGACCGGCCTTGATCGGCCGGCCAATGCCCCGGGCAGCCGGAGAAAAAATAGATGCTCGGAATGAGGAATTGCGTCCGGCACATGGTCGAATCCGAGCGAACCGTCCAAAGTCTCATCAGGGAATAGCGGACATCAGCCGCGAGAAAGGAAGACTGACATGTCCTACAAGACTATCGTGGTGCAGGTCACCGAGTCCAGGCACCTGAATGCCCGCGTCGAGGCGGCAGCCACTATCGCGGCACGCGAGAATGCGCACCTGATTGCCGCCGGACCGACCGGCATAAGAAAATTCATCAGTGAGGCATTAGCCGTCTCCGTGGACGGTGGCGCGGTTCCCCTGGACTTCTCATCCCACATCCAGACACTGAGGCAGCGGACGGACAGTGCGTTAAAACAAGCCGAAAATATTGCGAAGCAGATCGGCGTGCCATCATTTGAAAAGCAGGTAATCGACGACGATGAGATCGAGGCGCTTAGCATACACGGGCGCTATTCCGACCTTCTGGTCTTGGGCCAGCCGGATCCGGACGAGAAGACTGTGTTCGTGGATTCCGATTTCCATGAGTATGTGGTATTGAATAGCAGCGAGGCGGCGCTGATCATTCCTTACAGCGGGGCATATGGAAACGTTGGGCAGCAAGTGCTGATTGCGTGGAATGCGAGTCAGCAAGCGAAGCGGGCTGTATATAGCGCGCTTCCACTGCTCCAGCGGGCAAAGCGCGTGCTGGCAGCGATTTACAATCCCCCGCCCGTTTCGGCCGATCTTTACGGCAGCCCTCCGGGGGCTAAACTGATAGCTTATCTTGCCCGTCACGGCGTCGACGTGCATGTGGCGACGCCGGCGACCGATGGCCGCATTGGCGACGCGCTGTTATCGCTTGCAGCGAATGAAGGTTCCGATTTGCTGGTAATGGGCTGTTATAGCCACTCACGCTTTCGCGAGATGGTACTGGGCGGCACCACGCGGGCTGTGCTGAAATCGATGAAAGTGCCGGTATTGATGTCGCATTGAAATGAACGCCTCTGCCGAAGTAGTCGTCGAGCGAAGTCTGTCAGAACCCGTGGCGTCCAAGTCTCGGCGGCCGCCAATCCGGCCCCGACTGATCGCCGGGCTGTTGTACTTGCAGCATGCGTTCGATCTCTCGGATGAAGAAGTTGTCACGATGTGGATCGAGAATCCGTATTGGCAGGTGTTCACCGGCGAGACGTACCTGCAGACGGCACCACCGATCGATCCCTCGATGATTGCCGCTGGAAATTCGTCTGAAGTCATGCTCCGGTGCACCTCATGTGCTGCGCGCCAGGGATGAATCGAGAAGCTCTTGCCAGAAAATTATTGTCCGGTGCGGCAACGAAGACAAGGACCACATCGCCAGTTGCCGCTGTTCCTTGTGCGGCCAGGACTGGTTGATTTTTTCGCGATCAAGACTAGGATTCTTTATGGCGAACTGACACAGGGTCCGAAATGAAAACCAGCGACGAGCTCGTTGCGTTGGAGCATGCGATTTCCACTGCAACGGCGAGGACCGATGCATTGGTTGCGGCGGTCGCGGGACTGCTCGAAGCCGCAAAAGGAAATCCCGAGGTGGCAAAGGCGGTGACCGCCAGAATCGAGCAGGAATATTCCCTACAACGCGCAAAACTCCAAGGTGAGCATTACATGAAAAGCTTCGAAGCAATGTGCGAATACCTGCGAAAGCTGGTTGAGTAAGCGTAACCGCGTCCGCGGCCGAGCGACACGTCACCGGTGAGGGGCCGATCGCCCGACTCATGCTTCATCGAAGTGCCGCAGGGCGCGGATGGTAATGCGGGTTTGCTTTGCCGGTTCACCGATTTCGGTCCCATATCAAAGCAGACAAAGCAGACGTTCATCATTGCCGCGGTCGAGGCTTGGGTATCGCGTCAAATGCCAACGAACAATTCGCGAAGCAGCATCCTGTTTTTCTCGGCGTGGACGCTTGAATAACAAGAGCCATGCCGTATATGAGCAGCTTGAAGGAGCTCTTCTATTCGAGGTGTGACATGCAGAAAATACATCGGCATCAAAGGCTGTTACGGTTCGTTAAAGACCGGGGACAGAGCGCGCACGAAAGAAAACGGTTGTTGTATCGCCGGATACTTAACGAGCATCTCGCCTGACGGCGGGACGTAGTACCTCACCCGATTCAGTATCGGAAGAAGCGGCATCGTCCGCTCCGAACTGCTTCTTCAAGTAACGAGCGCCGGGATTGCACATGGCAGCAACGATGCCCTGCTTCATTATGTCGGGGAGTACTTGGGCCGTATCGGGTCTGCACCTTCAAAGGACACATCATGCCGCATACAAGCAATGCCGGACATTTGACGAAGCATTTCAACACGCAGATTTGCGAGGCTTTTACCGCCGACCTGCGCCAGTATATCGAGACGGGACTGCCTGGCAACGAGGCCGAGGCCGGCAGACAGTGGCTCCGCGATATCGAGGCTGCTGCGTCGGCTCTTCCCGACGGGGCGCTGCCAGGGAAAAAAATCAAGAATCGTTGCGAAGCAATAGCAACGGAATATGATCGCTGGGCCTCCCGTGAGGGCACGCGCGATCTACGGGCGAGGCAGCAGTGGCGCATGAAGCATAAAGTCGACAAATTGGCAGACACCTACCGTCGCCGCACATCGATCCTCGAGAAACAGACCGACCCGCAGACGTATCGAGCCTTTTATCAGGCAACGGAAAAGCTGGTGCAGACCGTTCCGCATACCTTGCCCACGGTCGGACAGACACTTCTGAAATACCCGAACCCATCTTGAGATCATTGAAGGTATGATCGTGCGTAAGATTAAGCTTCCATCCGCCGAAGACATACCGGTGCTTGGCCAAGGTACTCGCGGTCTGGGAGAACAGCTCGATAACCACGACAACGAAATCGAGGCGTTGCGCCTCGGTATCGACCTGGGAATGAAGTTGATCGAAACGGCGGAAGCGTATGCCGACGGCGTTGCCGAGTCGCTCGTCGGCAAAGCGGTGGCGGGGCGCCGCAGAGAGGTCTTCCTGATCAGCAAGGTGCTGCCGCAGAACGCGACAAGACAGTAGATGATTACGGCCGGCGAGCGCAGCCTGCGCGACTTGCCACCGAGCGAATCGATCTCTACTTGCTACAGGGCCCTGGTGAGGTGCCGCTGGCAGAAACGCTGGAAGCATTCGATGAACTGGTGCGCGCGGGAAAAATCCGCTATTGGGGCATCAACAACTTCGACGTGTTGGACATGGATGAGCTGTTTGGTTTGACAGGCGGGGCTGCGGTCCAGATCGATGAGGTGTCCTACAACCTGACTCGCCGTGACATTGAGTACGAGTTGGTCCCGTGGTGCCGCCGGCGCAGCATTCCGATCATGGCTTGTTCGCCGCTTGAGCAGGGACGCATGCTCGATCATCCGGAGCTCAAGCGCATTGCTGCCGACTGCGTCGCAACGCCAGCCCAGATCGCACTCGCATGGACGGTTCGAGGCGAGCATGTCACCGCTATCCCGAGGACAGGGGCGCCCGGGCATGTGCGGCAGAACCGCGTCGCGCTGGATCTTCCTGTCTCGAACAGGACTTTGCCGCTCTGGACCGCGCCTTTCCGCCGCCGACGCAGAAACGTCCCCTCGAGACCATCTGAGTGTTCGGCAAGTCAGAGCGAGGGCATGATTTTGGAATCACACACCTACTACTCTAACGAGGCAAAGGAGATACGATGAAACTCTGGAGTAATTCCTTCAGGGATCGCGAGCCGGTTCCCTCCGAATTCGCGCTTTGCGCCGCAGACCCGACCAGGCACGCCATCTACTCCGACGATAAGAATCCGGATCTCGAATGGTCCGAGGTGCCGAGTGGCACCAGATCATTCGCGTTGATCTGCCATGACCCCGACGCTCCCGCCAATCGTAAGGACGTAAATCAGGAAGGCAGGAGGTTGCGCCATGATGTGCCGCGCACTAATTTTTTCCATTGGGTCATGGTTGATATGCCCAAGGAGATGCACACCATCGGCGCCGGGCAGTTCAGCGATGGCGTGACCGCGCGTGGAAAGCCGGGGCCGGACGTGCCGGGCGCACCGGGTTTGCGTCATGGTCTCAACGACTATACGCACTGGTTCAAGGGCGATCCCGACATGGAAGGAAAGTATTTCGGCTACGACGGCCCCTGCCCGCCCTGGAACGACGACGTCATTCATCGTTTCGTGTTTACTCTGTACGCGCTCGACGTCGACCGCGCGCAAGTCGACGGCAAGTTCAACGCCCAGCAAGTGCTAGCCGCCATCCGGCACAACATCCTTGGCGAGGCCCGGTTCACCGGTACCTACACGCTGAATCCGGTGTCAGGCGCCTAGAGGCCGCGCTCGCGGCTCTTCCATTCACGTATCGAAGTACAGATGGAACTCCCACGGATGCGGTCGCAGTCGCACCGCATCGATCTCGTGCTTGCGCTTGTAATCGATCCAGGTGTCGATGACATCGCGCGTGAATACGTCCCCCTCGAGCAGGAAGCCATGGTCCTGCTCCAGCGCCCGGGTCGATGTGCTGTTCAATCCCATCGAGGCCGGCCATGAGCATCGCCGCGAAGGCGAGATAAGGATTGGCCGATGGATCGGGACAGCGGAATTCCACGCGCTTGGCCTTGGGCGAGTCGGAGTACATAGTCGTCCCTGAAAAACCGCTGAAGCCCAGCATTGATGCGGGGTTGGCTGAGCGATGTCAGTGCGCGATTTGCAAGCAAAGGCAGGATTTTGTTTCACTTCCCTGCAAATTGACGCGAGTTTCTTATGAGTCAGAACCGAAGGGCTCTGCTGCGCAGCAAGGGGCAGGACTATCCCGTGCTGGAAAATATCAATCCCCATCATCCTCTCGTTATGCTGGCGGCCTTGATCGACTGGCCGGTTATCGAGCGCAGTCTGTCAGAACCCGTGGCGTCCAAGTCTGGGTGGCCGCGGATCCGGCCCCGACTGATCGCCGAGCTGTTGTACTTGTAGCATGCGTTCGATCTCCCGGATGAAGAAGTCGTCGCGATGTGGATCGAGAATCCGTATTGGCAGGTGTTCACCGGCGAGACGTACCTGCAGACGGCACCACCGATCGATCCCTCGAGCTTGCCGCGTTGGCGCAAGCGATTGGGCGAAGCCGGGACAGAGGAGCTGCTGGCGCAAAGCATTGAAGCGGCCAAGCGCGCCAGTGTCATTGCGCCGTCGAGTATCAAACGCGTGATTGTTGACACGACGGTGATGGAAAAAGCGATCGCCTATCCGACCGATTAAGCGCTGCTGGAGCGCAGCCGCCGGCATCTGGTGAAAGCGGCATAACGGTGGAACCTGCGCTTGCGCCAAAACTATAACCGCCTGGCGCCGAGGTGGGTGCGGCAGATTGGAAACTATTCCAGGGCGCGTCAGTACCGACGCATGCATCGTGTTCTGCGCCAGCTGCGTACGCGCGTCGGTCGCGTCTATCGCGAGGTGGAACGGCAACTCGATTGCGTGCCGCAGCCGTTTCGGAACAAGGTGATCCGATTGCTGGCGGCCATCAAGCGGATACTCACCCAGCGCCCCAAGGACAAGAAAAAGCTGTATGCGCTGCATGCGCTGGAAGTCGAATGCATCGCCAAAGGCAAAGCGCGAACGCCATACGAATTCGGGCTCAAGGTGACGATTGTGACAACGCTCAAGGAAGGCCTGGTGCTGGGCGCACCTTCGATGCCGGGCTATCCGTATGACGGGCACACCCTGGGCGAAGCGTTGGAGCAGGCCGAAATCCTCTCTGATGCGAAACCGGCAGAGGCATTTGTCGACCGCGGCTTCAAGGGAGTCAATATTGAGGGTGTCCGCATCTGGATATCTGGCCAAAAGCGCGGTGTCACGCGCGCCATACGCGCGATGATCAAGCGGCGCAATGCCATTGAGCCCACCATCGGGCATATGAAGACAGACGGGAGGCTGGGCCGTAACTGGCTCAAGGGCGCCATCGGTGACGCCATCCACGCAGTGCTGTGCGGTGCCGGCCACAATATGCGTCTGATTCTCAACAAACTGAAGTGCGGCAATATGTTACACCCAGCTTATTGACGCCGTTAATTCTTCAGGATCGACGAAGTAAAGTCGGCTAGCGCGGAAAATGCAAACCTTTGCGCTCGGTGTGCTCAAGGCTTCTTGAATTACGCAAGCTTCAGGACTGGGCTATAAAGAGCTTTCGGTAAGGCGCCAGCCCCCCCCGATCCGCCTAGCAGCGATTGATCCGTCCACAACCAATCCACGAGCATGGTTCCCTGCGGACAGGAGACCAAGCGCCTGCACTCACGTCTAGTAGCTCGTCACTCTTTGATTTTCGGGTTTGTGCTTGCTTGCGGGGGCATGTGCCGAAACTTCAGCTCCCCTTTCCCCGTCGTTCCCGCGGAGGCGGGAACCCATAAGCAGGTTGATGGAGCAAACTCACCATGGGTTCCCGCCTCCGCGGGAACGACGGGGAAGCGTTGCTCGCATGCTGCCATATCAGCCCGCATGCAAGCGCAATCCGAAAATCAAAGCGTGTCGTGCTACTAGGCTGGAATCGCATCTATTTCCTGCCAGACCCCCATTACGGCGGTCTCCGAAATCGTTTTATACCAAAGACTGCCGTCCTCACATAAAGCGACGATGCCATCTGGCATAGCGACGATTTGGATAATTTTTCGAGAGTTCATTCTGTACCTTCTTGTCTTCTGCAGCGCTTCCTTGCAGCGCTCGGTTGGTCCATCAACTGGTGCGAAGATTCTCGTCGCAAGTCCTTCTCGATTGGATTCGCGCGATAAACATGCACTCGCTCCGTGGCGCTTGCCGGTTGACGGGCTAAACCACGCAACGCAAGCCCAGCACCCGCGCCCTGAGTTACACGCGCTTGCGGCTCTGCCTTGCGCAACATCGATGATTTCAGACTAGGTCTTCCCGACGGCTTAGGCCAGAAAAAAATCAAGCTGCAACAGCGACTT
>CBIHRW010000141.1:0-8940 GCA_966212545.1 uncultured Noviherbaspirillum sp. | reverse complement strand
CTAGAGCCGTGTGCCATGCGCCCCAGCAGTGCACACAATGCAGGCCTTCCAAATAACGCCGGACTGCTTTTCCCTGGCAATTGCGCGCCGCTGATTGAATTCGTATTGTCGGCAGTGCCTGTGCCGGAAGCCGCAGAAGACGAAGTGGCCGGAGTCCGGGCAGCGCCGCCGCGAGCTGCAATTTGCTGCAATTCGCGATGGCGCGGGAATGACGGGTTGTTCAGAACGCCCCTCGAGACGCTCGCGAATGAGATGCACTAGCAAGCGCCTTCTCGGTATTAAATCGGGACGGTGATCGAAGTCGTAGATATAAATCAATCGAAAACCGGCGAAAGAACGCTTGTTTATACGATGTCAAATCGATCGTGTCGATCATTAACGAAAAGAAAAAGGCGCCCGCAGGCGCCCTTCCCCGGCATAGCAAGTGCCAGCATCAGACTCGGCGCGCCTCGATCAGCTCGCGCAGATCCGCAGGCAGCACCGCTCGAAGACGCGCCGCGATTGCCGCTTCATGCCTGCTCCACCACAGCCCCATGCCGATCAGCGCAAAGCCCAGCAGCGTCAGCACCAGGACGAAGGCGAAGCTGTCCTTGAACAGGTTCCACGACAGGTCACCCAGCACGATCGCAATGCCGATCCCGCCGAAGACCGCGAACACGCGACGCCCCAGCACGGCCCCGACAAACACCAGTCCGAAATTGATCGCGAGGTAGACCAGCTTGCCGGCCAGTTGGCCCGAACCCATCATCGACAGCGCGCCCCAAAAGGTCAGCAGGCCGAACAGGTACAGCCAGTACGCATAATCCTTGCTGTGCCGTGAGCGCAGGTCGACAAAGAAGGCGCCGAGCAGCATCAGCATGCCGAAGGCCAGCGAAATCTTCTTGCGCAGCTCCCACGCGGCGTCACTGAACCAGCCCGCCTCGCCGCCGGCCTGCATCATCAGCGCCGGCACGATGTCCATGCCCATGTACCACAGCGTGACCGCAACCGGCATCATCAGGAAGGGATAGCGGAAGCGCCACAGCAGTACCGCGCCCGCCGCCAGCGTCGCCAGCTCCATGAGCAGCCAGCGCCAGTCGATATAGCGATGGTAATCGCGGTAATGCTGCGCATGCCCGCCGTCCCCCCAGAAGCCGAGCACATGCTGGAGCGCAAAGACCGCCAGCGGCACCAGCGCGATCGCCAGCGTGGCAAAGATGCCTGCCGGAATGCCGAAGCCGTGCTTTTCCAGCTTCGCGGCGATGCCAAGCGCGGCTACGGCATACAGCAGCGACAGCACGAACAAGGCGCCCATACCGGCCGCCTCGACCGCGAGGGTCGCGAACAGCGATGCGGCGCCGATGGCCAGCATGCCGCCGAGGTAGTACAGCACATGCGTACCCGAGAAGCGTGGTGTGTGTGCATGCCGCTGCGTCAAAAACGCCAGCAGGCCGTCGATCTCGGCGGGATTGAGTACGCCCGCGTCGGCGGCTGCCTGCAGGTCTTCGCGTTTAAGCATCATGGATTACTCCCTTGGGTCTAGTGTCCTGACTCATTAATTCGTTGAAGAAAAGCGATGAAATAGACGCCATGCGCAGCCGCCAATCTTCGCGATAGGCCCGCTATCGCTGCGGTTGGCGACAGCACCTGACGCCCATTGCATCACTTTTCTTATTTCAACGAATTAATGACTCAGGACACTATCGGCTTGAATACTAACGCGAGTGTAGTCAGGATTGGAGCAATGCTGCAAACGCCGCGGCTACCGATACGGGAAGGCGCGCTTTCCGATACCGCGCCGGGAATGCGGTATTGTTCCCATTCCCAAACCACTGGAACGGCAATGGTCGACGAACTCTGGCTGGACAACTGGAAACGGCTCCTCACGGAACGGTCGCCGTCGCCCGCCATCTTGGAGCTGGGATGCGGCAGCGGGCGCGACACGCGCTGGCTGATCCGCGAGGGCTTTACGGATATCACGGCCACCGAGCTGTCACGCGACGCGCTCGCGGAATGCGCATGCGCCGCGCCCTCCGCGCATCTTGTCTGTCACGACCTGCGCGAACCCTTGCCGTTTGCGGAAGAGCGCTTCGATGTCGTCATCGCCAGCCTCTGCCTGCACTATTTCGGATGGGACAAGACCGTCGACATCGTGCGCGGCATCCGCCATTGCCTCGCGCCCGGCGGCCTGATGCTGTGCCGGGTGAATTCGACGAAGGATGTGAATTACGGCGCAGCCGGCCATCGCGCCATCGCGCATCACTACTACGACGTGCTTGGCAGCCCGAAGCGCTTCTTCGACAGGAGTGAAATTGATGAACTGTTTGGCGTCGGATGGGAGCAGCTCTCCACCGCGGAGATGGAGATAGACCGGTATGAGAAGCCGAAAGTGGTGTGGGAGGTTGTGTTGCGCAAGTGCTGAGGCGGTATGTAGCGGGTATCGGCACGCGGGCGGCTCAAGGATGACGGGCCCTCCCCGTCATTCTGCGAAGGCGGGAATCCATAGCGGGCTCGATACCTCAACCGACTTATGGATTCCCGCCTTCGCAGGGGAATGACGGGGAGAGGGTGAACGGTGGGTCGCGGCACAGCGCCCGCATTCGCACTGCGCATAGTCGCCCCATCAAATCTCCCGCACACAACAATAGCAATATCCAGCCCTAATGCCTCAAATCCCACTGTCGAGCCGGCATCGCAATAATCTCCCTCGCATTCAGCTGTCCCGCCGCCACATCGAACGCGCTGATCCGCACATCCCGCACGCCGTTCGGCAACGCGGTCGAATCGAATTCCAGCCAGGCAAAGGTGCCATTCCCATCCACGTTGAACACACCCAGCCTCGGTGTATAGCCGCTCGCCGGCAGCAGTTCCACATTCCTCATCCCGCTGCCGCGCACCTCGAGCAGCACGCGCCCGCTGACGATTTCCCCGTTCGGCGGCGCCATGGTCACGGTCGCCGTAAACGGCCCGGTACCGTTGCTTACCGTCCACCGCCGCGCCGGCATGGCGATGATCTCGCTGGCGCCGGCCTGCCCTTCCGTCACGTTGTAGGCGCTGATCCTGACGTCCCGCACGCCGTCCGGCAGCGTGCGCGTATCGAGATCCACCCACGCCATCGTCCTGTCCGCCGACACGTTAAAGGCCGCCAGCCGTGGCGAATAGCCGGTGGCCGGCAGGAGTTCGGCGTTGACAATACCGCTGCCGCGGATCTCCAGCCGCGTGATGCCGCTGACCGTCGCCCCGTTAGCAGGCGCCGACGTGACGGTCGCCGTGAAGCCCGACGGCGGCGGCGCGGCATTGTTGATGTTCCAGGTCCGCGCCTGCATCGCGACAATCTCCCTTGCGCCCGGCTGCCCGGCCGCCACGTCGAAGGCGCTGACGCGCATGCTGACCGGCCCGTTCGGCAAGCGCGTCGTATCCAGATCCAGCCAGGCGACCGTCGTATCGCCACTGATCCTGAAGACACCGTATTGCGGCAGGTAACCGCTCCCCGGCAGCAGTTCGACATTGGCCATCTTGTTGCCGCGCACCTCCAGCCGTACGATTCCACTCACCGTCGCGCCATTCGGCGGTGCAGCAGTCGTTGCCGCAAAGAACGGCGCATAGGGATTGCTCGAACACGCGGGACTTTCGCTGCAACTATTCAACAACCGGCCTTCCGACGTAATCACCGTCGGCCGCAACCGGGTCGCCTCGGCCGTACTTGATCCGGCTTCCACACCTCCGCCGCCGCCACAGGCGGCGAGCAGCATCGCGACTCCCGCCGCCGCTGCAAAGAACACGCTTCTTGACATTTTTCTCTGCTCCAAGGAAAAGATTTCCCTGCATCTGCCGCACCAGCCAAGCGGACACACAGGCGAAATAGCGGCCGTTTTCTAGACGGGCCGCCATTCCACTTGGATGGTCAGAATCAATAGTTGGTTTTGCATCATGCGGGTGCACAGTTGACTTGCATCAAACGCGGTATCTGCTGCTGCAAGACACGCCCGGCTCACATCGGCCACGCCAAATCCATCAGCCAGCGCTTCTGGACGACGCGGAAGTCCAGCGGCCGCCCACCGCCATCGGAGGAAGGGATGCCGGGCTCCATGCCCGGCAGCGTCACAATCTTCCAGGCGTCGATCTTTACTTCGAATAATCGGCTGACGCCCGCCTCCCTGCCGTTTCCCTTTCGAACGAAGTTTCCTCCATCGCAATCCCAGCCCGGGCCTCCCCTCTACGGTAAAATGCCCCGTTAAACCTTCATCTACACAGAATTCGCCCGATTTTCATGAGCAACGATCCCAAAAACGCAGCAGCTACCGAAAACGCCCCGGCCTCCAACTTCCTGCGCGGCCTGATCGAATCCGACCTCGCCTCCGGCAAGTACGCCAACCGCACCGATCCCAACGGCAACCCGCTGCCGACCGTCATCACCCGTTTCCCGCCGGAGCCCAACGGCTACCTGCACATCGGCCACGCCAAATCGATCTGCCTCAACTTCGGCCTCGCGCGCGACTTCGGCGGCCGCTGCACGATGCGCTTCGACGACACCAACCCGACCAAGGAAGAACAGGAATACGTCGACAGCATCCTCGACGCCGTCAAATGGCTTGGCTTCGACTGGAAGGACAATGCCGGCGAGCACCTCTACTTCGCCAGCGACTACTTCGACCAGATGTACATGATGGCCGAGTACCTCATCACCGCCGGCCACGCCTACGTCGACAGCCAGAGTGCCGAGGAAATGGCTAAGAACCGCGGCAACTTCACAGAGCCCGGCAAGAACTCGCCCTACCGCGACCGCCCCGCCGAAGAATCGCTCGACCTGTTCCGCCGCATGAAGCTCGGCGAATTCAAGGACGGCCAGCACATCGTCCGCGCCAAGATCGACATGGCCTCGCCCAACATGAACATGCGCGACCCGGCCATCTACCGCATCCGCCACGCGCACCACCACCGCACCGGCGACAAGTGGTGCATCTACCCGATGTACGACTTCGCGCACCCGATCGAAGACGCGATCGAATACGTCTCGCACTCCTTCTGCACGCTCGAATTCCAGGACCACCGCCCCTTCTACAACTGGGTGCTGGAACGCCTGGCCGAAGGCGGCTTCTTCAAGCGCCCGCTGCCGGAACAAACCGAATTCGCGCGCCTGAACCTGACCTACGCCATCACCAGCAAACGCAAACTGCTGCAACTGGTCGAAGAAAAGATCGTCGACGGCTGGGACGACCCGCGCATGCCCACCATCGTCGGCATCCGCCGCCGCGGCTACACGCCGGAATCGATCCAGCTCTTCTGCGAACGCGCCGGCGTTGCCAAGGCCGACAGCTGGATCGACATGAGCACGCTCGAAGGCGCCCTGCGCGACGACCTCGACCCCAAGGCCGCCCGCGCCATCGCCGTGCTCAAGCCACTCAAGCTCATCATCGACAACTTCCCGGAAAACCTCGCCGACGAATGCAGCGCCCCGGTCCACCCGCACCACCCGGAACGCGGCCAGCGCAAATTCCCCATCACCAAGGAAGTCTGGATCGAAGCCGAAGACTTCATGGAAGTCCCGACCAAGGGCTACTTCCGCCTGTTCCCCGGCAACAAGGTGCGCCTGAAGTACGGCTATGTGGTCGAATGCACCGGCTGCGACAAGGATGAAAACGGCAACGTCATCGCCGTGCACTGCAACTACTTCGCCGACTCCAAGAGCGGCACCGAAGGCGCCAACAACTACAAGGTCAAGGGCACGATTCACTGGGTCAGCGTGCCGCATTCACTGGAAGCGGAAGTGCGTTTGTATGACCGGCTGTTTACCGATCCGAACCCGGATGCGGGGGGGAAGGATTTCAAGCAGGCGTTAAATCCGAACGCGAAGGAAGTGATTACGGCTTATCTGGAGCAGGGGCTAAGGCATTCGATGCCGGATGAGAAGTTTCAGTTTGAGCGGCATGGGTATTTTGTGGCGGATCGGGTGGACCACTCGGCGACCAGGCCGGTTTTTAATCGGGTGGTTACGTTGAAGGATAGTTGGGGGAAGTAAAACATTCGGGCCGTTGGGGGATAAGGGGTTAGAAAATGCTGGTATCGAGACTGCAGCTCAAGAATTGGCGCAATTTCAAGAATGTCAATGTAAGACTACAAGAAAGAATCTTCATTGTCGGCCCAAACGCTGCCGGAAAATCAAACTTTCTCGACGTAATGAGATTTATTCGGGACATCGCAAAGACAGAAGGTGGTGGCCTTCAAAAGGCGATTAGAGACCGCGGTGGTATATCAAAGATCCGTAGCCTTGCCGCACGCAAAGACACCGAGATAATCATTGAGTTTGATCTCGCCGAGAGTCCCGAAGACGAGCCGATTTGGACATATTCACTTGGCATTAAGCAAAGGCAACGGGGAGACAGGCTTCCATACGTCAGTCATGAGCGTGTGTGGCATAAGGGGCAAAAGGTCCTAAACCGCCCCGAACAAGCTGACGACGATGATGAAATACGATTGACCCAAACATTCCTAGAGCAAATTAACGCGAATGGTGCATTCCGCGACATCGCGAAATTTTTTCAGTCAGTCACCTATCTTCATTTAGTCCCACAGCTAATTCGGCATGCCGATAACTTTCAGGGCGGCAGGTTAGAAGACGATCCTTTTGGTCAGGGCTTTCTAGAGCGCGTCGCAAAAACGCAAGAGAAAACTCGCAGCTCTCGGCTCACAAAGATTGAAGAGGCCTTAAAGGTGGCGGTTCCAAATATGGAGCAGCTCCGTTTTTTCAGAGACCCGGATAACGGACAACCGCACCTTGAAGCTCTATATTCGCATTGGCGGCCTAATGCGGGTTGGCAGAGGGAAGATCAGTTCTCGGACGGCACTCTAAGACTCATGGGACTTTTGTGGTGCCTACTTGAGCGTGACTCCCTTCTGCTATTGGAGGAGCCAGAACTCTCGCTCAATGCAGCGATTATCAAGAAGATGGCACCTCTCATATCCCGAACGCAACGACAAAGGCGTCGACAAATAATTATTAGCACACACAGCAGCGACCTCTTACTCGACAAAGGGATTGATGCAAACGAGGTGCTCTTCCTGAGACCGAATAACGAGGGAACCGATGTACTAGTCGCCGCCAAAATTAAGGAAGTTCGCTTACTTCTTGAGGAAGGTATGGCGATAGGTGAGGCCGTACTTCCAATGGCTGCACCAAAGGGAATTAGGCAGTTATCACTATTTGAATAACAATGACTTACTGCACACTCGTCGCAGAAGACGATTTAAGCGCGGAAGTTCTAAGATGTATTGTTCAGTTTTCCAATCCGCGCCTTATAGTCCATAACACTCGGGTAATGGGGGGCTTCGGGCAAATAAAGAAAAACATACATGCTTTCAACAACGCCGCCCGGGAAATGCCCTACATCGTCCTCACAGACCTCGACAATAACCCCACTCCAATTGAGCTTATCGATGATTGGATGGGGCGACGACAGCGCAACGTAAGTTTTGTTTTTAGAATTGCGGTACGAGAAGTGGAGGCTTGGTTGCTGGCTGATCAAAGCGGCTTCTCTAGTTTTCTTGGTATTAGCAAAAAACTCTTGCCGGCAAAGCCAGAAGCCCTTATCGACGCGAAGTCCACACTTTTTAACTTGACTCGTAGATCGAGAAAAAGCGAACTTCGCCGAGCGATTCTTCCAGTAGGTACGGCGTCGCAAGGGCCAGACTACAACGCTACTCTAATTGATTTTGTCGCCGACAAATGGGATATCCAGGAAGCAATAATGTCTTCAGATAGCCTTCGCCGCGCTTCATTAAGAATCTCCCAAATCTAGACAGTCTCATCCGCGCATTAATCGAAGCAATTTGTTTTTCCGCTATACACGTGCAAAACTCAAACCCTCATCCGGAATCGTAGAACGCTCCAAAAACTACTGGGACAACAAGCAAGCGTAGGGTGCGTCCCACGCACCATTTCCCCCTTGAACGTCGTTATACTTCCGCACGAATATCTTTCTCCGAACCGGTGCGGGGAACCACGGGGTCAGGTCTTGCAATCACGCATTTATTGAATTGCAAAGAACCGAACCCGGTTCTTCAGTTGAGGGGGAGAACACTGTCAAGCAGGAACGCGAGCACGAACAATGCTGTCAACTTCAGGTATTGCAAGCTTTCGTTCATGTTGCGACGGAGAAGGCAATCCTGACCTCGATCGTTAGATCGTTAACGGGTGGATTTTTCACTTGAACACGACAGGAAAATGGAAGATTCTGTTTACTGTTTTTAACATTATGCTAGATCAAAGTACGAGGCTTAGGAGGTAGGTTGCGAGCCCACATGACATATCCTGTTCTTCATTGAAGAGCATATGCATTATGGTTCGGAAATGGCGTATCAGTTCAGTTCTTTTTGGGAAAAGCTGAAAGACCACCTTGAACCGGTGTTCATTCACACCGTTGCCATGAGCGCGGCAATTTTAAGTATTTGGTGTGTTCACTGGTTACTTAAATCAACGTTGGGAGAAAGCGCTAAATTGTTCGACTTAATGCCGTTGATCTATGTTGCGCATGTGGGGGACACGATAGTGTTAGGAAGATTCTTCTGGAAGATGCTGAAGGAGTTCTGACATGAAACGGCTCATCTCAGAGGTTTGTGCTTATCTTTTGTATCCGTTTACGGCAATAGGGTTGCTACTGTTAGCTAATGTGGAGTATCACCTGTGGAAATCACTTGATCCTTTGGGTGCAATTCTCGGCACAGTATTCGTAGCAATCGTGGTATTGGCCTACATTTTTGTCATGAGTACACTTCCGATCCAGACAGCGTTGGTCGCTTTGACAAAACAAGTTGTCCGGCAAATCGTGTGGCGTATTCAGCGAGTGAGAGATTACGTATATCGAGCTGTGCATAAATAAGCCATGTGTACACAGACTAAACTAATAGTCCAGGGACTGTCAGAATTTCCGTGTTTCAAGGCTGGTTGATATTTACACGGATGGC
>CBIHRW010000140.1:0-9176 GCA_966212545.1 uncultured Noviherbaspirillum sp. | reverse complement strand
GCAACCGGCCGCGGTCGACATCCAGCCCGGCTGGCCCTTCAACATCATCTATTCCTCCGGCACCACGGGTGCACCCAAGGGCATTGTGCAGCCGCACTCGATGCGCTGGACGCATGTGCAGCGCGGCCGCGTCAACGGCTACGACGGCAATGCAATTTCGCTGATCTCCACGCCGCTGTATTCGAATACCACGCTGGTGTGCTTCTTCCCGACCATCGGCATGGGCGGCACGGTAGTGATGATGGCGAAGTTCGATGCCGGCGCCTACCTCGCGCTGGCGCAGAAGCACCGCGTCACGCACACCATGCTGGTACCGGTGCAGTACCAGCGCGTCATGGCGCGCGAGGACTTCGACCGCTACGACCTGTCCGCCTTCCATATGAAGTTCTGCACCAGCGCGCCGTTCTCGGCCAAACTGAAAGCCGACATCCTGAAGCGCTGGCCGGGCGGCCTGATCGAGTACTACGGCATGACCGAAGGCGGCGGCACCTGCATGCTGGCCGCGCATGAGCATCCGGACAAGCTGCACACGGTCGGCAAACCGGCGCCCGGCCATGACATCCGCCTGATCGACGAGGAAGGCCGCGAAGTGCCGCCGGGCGCGCTCGGCGAAGTGGTCGGCCATTCGCCGGCGATGATGGCCGGCTACCACAAGCAGCCGCAGAAGACGGCCGAGGCGGAGTGGTACGACGCCGCCGGCAAGCGCTTCATCCGTACCGGCGACATCGGCCGCTTCGATGAGGACGGCTTCCTCACGCTGATGGACCGCAAGAAGGACATGATCATTTCGGGCGGATTCAACATCTACCCGAGCGACCTTGAAGCCGTGCTGGCACAGTATCCACAGATAGCCGAAGCAGCCGTGGTCGGCGTGCCGTCGGAACGCTGGGGCGAGACGCCGGTCGCCTTCGTCGTAGCGAAGGACGGCGCGGTCCTGCAATCACACGACGTACTCGACTGGGCCAACGCGCGACTGGGCAAGACACAGCGGCTGGCAGCGGTAGAACTGACGCAACAACTGCCGCGCAGCGCGATCGGCAAGGTGCTCAAGCGCGAGCTGCGCGACAACTTCGGAACAAGAAACCTTTAACGCAATTAACGCGATACGAACATGCAAGACGATTCCCTCTTCAACACGCAAGAAATCCTCGACCTGCTCAAGCTGGAGCAAACCGGCGAAGACCGCTACCGCGGCCAGAGCCATTTCATGGGCAGCCCGAACGTGTTCGGCGGCCAGGTGGTCGGGCAGTCGCTGTATGCGGCGGCCGCCACGATCCCGGAGCGGCATATCCACTCGCTGCATTCGATGTTCCTCCTGCCCGGCAACCATCGCCTGCCGATCGACTATGAAGTCGAACGCGTACGCGACGGCGGCAGCTTCAGCACGCGGCGCGTGGTCGCCTATCAAGAGGGGCGCCGCATCTTCGTGATGTCGGCCTCGTTCCAGACGGCAGAAGAAGGCCTGTCGCACCAGCGTCCGGCGCCGGCCAGCCCCGATCCCGAAACGCTTGCCTCCAGCATCGCCGCGTGGAAGAAACTCGCCGACGCCGGCAAGCGCCCGTTCATGCCGGTGCCGGTGGATTTCCGCGCCGACCATCCCGGCGACATCTACAGCGGCCACAACGGCAAGCCGAACAAGCAGGTGTGGACCCGCTCGCCGATTGCGCTGCCGGACGACACGCTCACGCACGAGGCGCTGTTTGCCTACGTGTCCGACTACGGCCTGCTGTGGACCGCGCTGCAGCCGCACGGCATCTTTATGGGCGACAAGCGCCTGCAGATCGCCAGCCTCGACCACACGATCTGGTTCCACCGGCCGTTCCGCATGGACGAGTGGCTGCTGTTTGCGATGGAGAGTCCGAATGCGTCCGGTGGACGCGGGTTGTGCTTTGCGCATGTATACAACCAGGGCGGGGAGCTGGTGGCGACGCTGGCGCAGGAGGGGTTGATCCGGATTCGGGAGAAGAAGGCGTAGTGCTCCGTGGGCCCGCCTTGCATCTTACTTACCGAGCCGATGCAGGCGGGTCCATGCTTATCGATGCATAACTACACCTCACCTGTTGTCCCGGCGAAAGCCGGGACCCGGCGGCGTTAGGTAGGTCTAAGAAACGACACTGGATCCCGGCCTTCGCCGGGATGACGTGGAAAGTGTAGTGAGACAGAACGTCATGATCCCGCATGCGAGCTGCAGTGACGCGCTTTCTCATGCACATTCGGCATTGGCCTGCAGCAACCCAATCCGCTAGCATCGAACATCCCCTCACCACCCAAGGATAAAAATGGATTTCGTGCTGTCCCCGGAAATCCTCGCGATGCTGTTCGGCGCCGCGGCGATTGCCGGATTTGTCGATGCCATCGCCGGCGGCGGCGGTCTGATCACCATCCCCGTCCTGCTGCTCGCGCAGGTGCCGCCGATCCAGGCGCTGGCCACCAACAAGCTGCAGGCCAGCTCCGGCTCCTTCACCGCATCGATGATGGTGATCCGCCGAGGGCTGGTGAAAGTGCCGGAAGTCCGCACGCTGTTCATCTGCTCGCTCATTGGTTCGGCAATCGGCGCCTTCGCCGTGCAGTTCGTCAATGCAAAAGCACTCGATGTGCTGATCCCGATCGTTCTGGTCAGCATTGCGCTGTACTTCCTGCTCGCGCCCAACGCCGGCGCGGTCGAGAAGAAACCGCGGCTGAACCGCAGCGCCTACCAAGGCGTGGTGGTGCCGGGCATCGGTTTCTATGACGGCATGTTCGGTCCGGGCACGGGTTCGTTCTTTTCTCTTGCGGGCGTGGCACTCCGCGGCCAGAACCTGATCACCGCTACCGCCAATGCCAAGGTGCTCAATTTCGCCAGCAACATTGCATCGCTCGCGGTGTTCATTTTCGGCGGCAAGGTAATCTGGACCGCAGGCGGTGCGATGATCCTCGGCCAGGTGATCGGCGCCTGGGCCGGATCGCATGCAATGGTGCGCGGCGGCACAAAACTGATCCGGCCGATGATTGTGAGCGTATGCGTGGTGATGCTCGGCCGCTACCTGTGGCAGAAGGGGCTGATCGTCTTTTGAGTGAATGGCAGCAGGAATTTGCTGTCGAACCTAGAATGTTGTCTTCGGGAGAACGTGCAATATCATGAAGCAACTCAAGGACACTCCTCTCAGCATTCTTGACCTCGCACCGATCCGGCAAGGCGGCGACGCCGCCGATGCCTTCCGCCGCACGCTGGACCTCGCGCAACACGCCGAGCGCTGGGGTTATAACCGCTACTGGCTGGCCGAGCACCACGGCATGCCGGCCATTGCCAGCGCCGCGACCTCGGTGGTGATCGGTTACGTCGCCGCCGGCACTTCCCGTATCCGTGTCGGGTCGGGCGGCATCATGCTCCCCAACCATGCGCCGCTGGTGATCGCCGAACAGTTCGGCACGCTCGAGTCGCTCTATCCGGGGCGCATCGACCTCGGACTCGGGCGCGCGCCCGGCTCCAACCAACTCACCGCCCGCGCGCTGCGCCGCTCGCTGCACAACGACGGCGAGGAATTCCCGCAGCAGCTGGCAGAATTGCGCAGCTATTTCAAGCCCCGCGGCGACGGGCCTCGGGTACGTGCCGTGCCTGGAGAAGGCCTTAATGTGCAGATCTGGCTCCTCGGCTCCAGCGACTTCAGCGCGCAACTGGCCGGGCATCTCGGCCTTCCCTTCGCATTCGCTGGGCAGTTCTCGCCCGCCTACCTGCAAGCAGCGCTCAACCTGTATCGCCAGTGCTTCCAGCCGTCCGAGGTGTTGAGCAAACCGTACGCCATGGTCGGCCTCAACATCTTCGCTGCCGACACCGAGCGCGAAGCGCGCATACTGTCGACCACGCACCAGCAGATGCACGTCAACCTGATCCGCGGTACGCCAAGCCAGATGCCCCCGCCGGTGGAAAACATGGACGCCGTGTGGTCGCCGATGGAACAGGCGTCGGTGGAAAGCACCTTGCGCGCCTCCGTGATCGGCGATCCGGACATGGTGCGGCAGCAGTTGCAGGCCTTCCTCGACGAAACCCAGGCCGACGAGCTGATCATCAACTCGATGATCTATGACCACGCGGCGCGCCTGCGCTCCTATGAGATTGCAATGCAGGCGACGCGTAGCTGAAGGGATGCCCCCATGTACATGGTGTACTGGACCGAAGTCGACGATGGCAGTGCCGAGCCGAAAAGCCAGGAATTCGCGACTGCGGAGATGAGCGCGGCAATGCAGTTCATGGAAGGCTTGCGCAAGCGGCAGCGCGAAGGCGACGGCGTCTGCTTCATCACCATGTGCTCGGAAAACCCGAACTCGGTCGGCCCTCCCGGCGTCGCCGATCCCTCGCCGGACTACAACTGGAAGAAGCGGCGCCGCTGAGTACGAAATACCCGATCCAGGTCATACCGGCCTCCACACATTCTGTGACACACTTGCAAGCTTGCGTTTCGGCAGTTCTTGCCGACGCCGCGCACGCCTTTCGCCAACAGGATTTTCAACGTGGAAGCACACCAGTCCATACCTTACCTGCGGGAAGTGATTCTCTTTCTCGCGCTCACGGGCATCCTGATCCCCTTGCTGCAACGCTGGCGCATCAACCAGATCCTCGGCTTCCTCGCCGCCGGCACGCTGATCGGCCCGTTCGGCCTGGGCCTGCTGGCGGACACCTACCCCTGGCTGAAGTGGTTCACCTTTCCGCATCTGGAAGGCGTGGAAGTGCTGGCCGAGCTCGGCGTGCTCTTCCTCATGTTCATGATCGGGCTGGAGCTGTCGGCCGAGCGACTGTGGGCGTTGCGGCGATGGGTGTTCGGCGCGGGCGCCGCGCAGGTGTACATCAGCGCGGCGATCATCGGCGCCATCGCTTACGCCTTCGGCAACGGCCTGGAGGTGTCGGCGATCCTCGGTTCGGTGCTGTCGCTGTCGTCGACGGCGGTGGTGATGCAACTGATGACCGAGCGCCGCACGCTCGGCACGCCGCTCGGGCAGGCCGGCTTCTCGGTGCTGATGCTGCAGGACCTGGCCGTGGTGCCGCTGCTGATCCTGATGGGCGTGCTGGCCAGCGGCGCCACCGAAGGTTTGATCACCCTGGTCGGCATGACGCTGCTCAAGTCGGTCGGGGCGATCGCGTTGATCTACCTGCTCGGGCGGCGCGTGATCCGGCCGCTGTTCCGTTCCTTCACCCAGCAGCGTCAGCCGGACGTGTTCATGGCACTCACGCTGCTGTCCACACTGGGCATCGCGGCGCTCACCGAAATGGCCGGCCTGTCGCTGGCGCTGGGCGCCTTCCTCGCCGGCCTGCTGCTGGCCGAGACCGAATTCAAGCATGAAGTCGAAGTCACCATCGAGCCCTTCAAGGGCCTGCTGATGGGCCTGTTCTTCATGTCGGTCGGCATGGCGATCGATGTACGCGAGGTGATGAAGTCGCCGGTGTGGCTGCCGCTGTCGGTGGTCGGCCTGTTCCTGATCAAGACGGTGGTGACGGGCCTGATCTTCCGCATCGGCGGTTTCACCTGGGGTCGCGCGATCGAGGGCGGCGCGCTGCTTGGACAAGGCGGTGAGTTCACCTTCATCGTGGTCGGTTTCGCACTGAGCGCCAAGCTCATGCCGCAGGAGATCGGCCAGTTCATCATGCTGGTGGTCAGCTTGAGCCTGTTCGCGACGCCGCTGGCGGCCAAGGCCGGCCATGCATTCGGCGACTGGTGGGACCGGCGGCATGGGGAACAGCAGGGCAGTCTGGACGCCGAGACGGTGGAACAAGCCGGCGGCCATGTCATCATCGCCGGCTTCGGCCGTGTCGGCCAACTGGTGGCGCAGATGGTGTCCGAGCAGAACGTGCCGTATGTCGCCTTCGAAACCAATTCCCGTATTGTCGGCAAGCTGCATACGGCCGGACTGCCGGTGTATTTCGGCGATGCGGCGCGGCTGGAACTGCTGCGCAAGGTGCATGCCGAACGCGCCGCTGCGATCGTGCTGACGATGGACCATCCGGCGTCGGCGCTGCATGCGGTCAAGGCGATCCGACGGGAGTATCCGGACCTGCCGCTGATTGCGCGCTCGCGCGACGAGAAGCATGCGCAGGCGCTCAAGCAGGCGGGCGCGTCCTACGTGATCCCGGAAACGCTGGAGACTGCCCTGCAGCTGGCCGCCTTCGTGCTACAGTCACTCGGTGTATCGGAAGGCACGGCAGCCCGTACCATCCAGATCGAACGCGACCGGCGCATTGCCGAGTTGCACGGTTGAAAACAACAAGGAGCCATCCATGAAGATCGTCAACGATGTCACCCAACTGATCGGCAACACCCCGCTGGTACGCATCCGCAAGCTGTGCGCGGATACCGGCGCCGAGGTGATCGCCAAGCTCGAGTTCTACAACCCGGCGCACAGCGTGAAGGACCGTATCGGCGTCGCCATGATCGACGCGGCGGAACAGGCCGGTCTGATCAAGCCCGATACCATCATCGTCGAGCCGACCAGCGGCAACACCGGCATCGCCCTGGCGATGGTGTGCGCCGCGCGCGGCTACAAGTGCGTGCTGACCATGCCGGAAACCATGAGCAAGGAACGCCGCATGCTTCTGCGCGCCTACGGGGCAGAACTGATCCTCACCCCGGGCCCGGAGGGCATGGGCGGCGCGATCAAGAAGGCAGAAGAACTGGTGGCTTCCGATCCGCGCTACTTCATGCCACAGCAGTTCAAGAATGCGGCCAACCCGGAAGTCCATCGCAAGACGACCGCCGAGGAAATCTGGCGCGACACCGACGGCAAGGTTGATATCCTGGTCGCCGGCATCGGCACCGGCGGCACCATCACCGGCGTGGGCGAAGTGATCAAGGCGCGCAAGCCGTCCTTCCAGTGCATCGCGGTGGAACCCGATGCCTCGCCGGTGCTGTCCGGCGGCCAGAAAGGCCCGCACCCGATCCAGGGCATCGGCGCCGGCTTCGTGCCCGACATCCTGAACACGAAGATCTACGATGAAGTGGTCCGGGTGAAGAACGACGATGCGTTCGACTATGCACGCCGCGCGGCGCGCGAGGAAGGGCTGCTGGTCGGGATTTCTTCCGGTGCAGCCTTGTGGGCGGCGGCGCAGGTGGCGCGGCGTCCGGAGAACAAGGGCAAGATGATCGTGGTGATCATTCCGTCCTTCGGTGAGCGTTATCTGAGCACGGCGCTGTTCTCGAACCTGGCTGATTGAGGTTGACGGCGTCCGCCCCTCGGGGCGGACGTCAGAGCGCAGGCCGCATCCACGCCCAGTACGCGTAGATGACGACACCGACGCCGAACAGGAACTGCAAGGCAAAGAGAATGCGGAAGGCGACCGTGTACTTGGGAATGAAGCGCTTGTTGTCGGCTTCGTTGGTGAACACGCGCAATGCCTCCGGCAATTGCTGCTCGTAGGCCTGGAGTCCCGGTAGCGTCAGTGCCAGCAATTCCTTGCTGCGCAGGTCGATCACATAGAACACCATCGACAGCACCATCACGAAACCGCCGATCAAGGCCAGCACGCAGAGGTGGAAGGATTTGTCGAGCGCGGTGAATATGCCGCCGTTCGCAAAGAGCGACAGCACGACGAAGAAATTGAAGGCCCTCAGCCTCTGGTCGGCATTGAACTGGAAATGCTGCCAGAGATAGTTCTTCTGCTCGTTGCTGATTTCCATCAGCTTGCGCGTGCCAGCACCGACTGCGCGACGCGGCGTGCGCTCGGCAGGAAGCGCGCGATAGTCGCCAGCAGTTCGTCCTCGCCAACCGGCTTGCCGAGGTAGGCGTCACAGCCGGCCCAGGAGCCGCGGAACTTGTCGAAGGCGGAGGTCTTGCTGCTCAACATGACGACGGCAGTGCTGCGAGTTGCCGGGCTGGACTTGAGGCGCTTGCAGACCTGGTAGCCGTCCATGCCCGGCATCAGGATGTCGAGGAAGATGCAGGTGTAGTTCTTGGCCTGCGCCATGTCGATTGCCATCTCGCCGGTTTCCGCATAGTCGACGTCGAAGCGGAAGGGCGCGAGCTTGTTGCGCATGAAGGCGCGCACGGTGGCGCTGTCGTCGACCACGAGCACGGATTCGTTGGTTTTCGGCTCGACGAGCGTGACCGTCGGCGACAGGTGGCGGTCCGCTGCGCGGCGGCGGGTTTGGCCGTCCCATTCATCTTCGGAGGCCGGTCGCTGCGCACGCTCATGCAGCGCCAGCGCCATCTGACGGTCGAGCTGCTCGAACAGGCGCATCCAGTGGATCGGCTTCTCGACCACCGGCCAGTCGCCTATGGTGCCGTGGCGGCCGATGAGGACGGCGGGTGCATGCGCATTCGGCGAGCGCGATTTCAGCTGTGCCATGCCGTCGGCGTTGTCGGCGTTCACCAGGTAGATGTCTGCGCGCTCGCCCGGCGAGTCAGCCTCGGTATAGCTGAAGGTGCGGCGCCCGGTCAGGCGGAAGGTGGAGGACAGGAGGCTTTTCTCTGCTTCGGTGAATCCAAGCATCTCGAGAATGAAGCGGCGGACGCCGTTCTGGGAGTTCTCAGTCGAAAGTGCCATATCCATGGGTGTATGCGACCTGTTGAGGAGAGGTTGCGCGCCGAAGCCGGGCCATATTGGTGAAATGATAACAGACCCGGCGCCGCCGTCCGGTTTTTTTGTTGCGACGCAACTACGGTATTGGATGGTGTGTTAGCGCCAGCTTCGCGTGCGCGCCAATGTCTCGTCTGCGCGCGCCTGGACCCATTCAAGGAAGCGCGCCTCGGGCGTCCCGGGCGGCGGTTGGTTCCGGAGCAATGCAACATAGCGGCTGCCGTCGGCGACAAAGCCGGCCGACGCGGCCAGCGTGCCGGCATCGATGCTGTCGACCACCATGAAAAGCGGCGCGATTGCCGTGGCGGGGCCGGCCGCCGCGGCCGGCCGGCGGGGGCAGAAATGGTGGGGCTACAGGTGGCCGGGCGGGGCGCGCCCCGGCAGTGTGATCCCGGCTGGTCGGCGGCGGGCTACCCGGCAGGGTGGCGCGACCGTCAGGCGGCCTTGGCGTTGATGATGTCCTCGGCCAGCTGCGAGAGCAGGTCGTCTGTCGCCTCTTCCTCGGCGAGGGTCTCGGCCAGAAGGTCCGCGGCCTCGTCGAGGCCGAGCTGGCTCGCCCAGGCGCGCAGGGTGCCGTAGCGGGCGATCTCGTAGTGCTCGACCGCCTGGGCGGCGGCGATCACGCCGGCATCGC
>CBIHRW010000139.1:0-9211 GCA_966212545.1 uncultured Noviherbaspirillum sp. | reverse complement strand
AACAGCGCGGAATTCCCGACCGCCGTTTCCGGGTCACGCATGGCCTGGACCTGGCGCTCGTTTCCGCCCGCGCGCAGGAATTCCGGCGCGTGATGATGGAATTCGTACTCGGCGCCATTCAGCACCGCCACGATGCACATTGCAAGCTCACGGAGTTTCGGCGGCAGTTCCAGTCCGGTTCGCACCTCGCGCAGGAAGGCATTCCATCCCTTCGCAAAGGCCGGGCTGTGCAGCAGCATACGATCGAGATTCAGCAGCTGCCCGCCGCGGCGCTCCCGTATGGCGTTGACAATGTCGGCGGGCTCCGAAAGGTCGAGCGGTTGATACTCCAGTCGTGGCATATGGTTTCCCCTTGCATTTGGTCAGGCGGTCGCGCCCGCGGCATGTACGCCGACAGCGGTAACGGCATCGACGGTGTCGCCAAGGCGGTCGACGATCGTATCGATGATCTCCGGCGTGCAGATGAATGGCGGGGCGAGCAGGATATGATCGCCGAATTTCCCATCGACGGTTCCACCCATCGGATAGACCATCAATCCGCGCTGCATCGCCTCGGCACGGAGGCGGGCATGCAGCCGCTGGTCTGGATCGAACGGCACCTTGCCGTCCCGGTCGGCCACCAGTTCCACCCCCCAGAACAGCCCGCGGCCACGGATATTGCCGACATGCGGATGCGAGCCGAAGCGGTCGCGCAGCGCCTGTTCCAATTGCTTGCCGCGTGCATTGACGTTCTTCAGCAGGTCCTCGCTGCGGATGGTTTGCTGCACCGCGAGTGCCGCGGCGCAGGCGAGAGGATGGCCGATATACGTATGTCCATGCTGGAACATGCCGGAGCCGGATGCAATCGTATCGAATATACGCCGGTGCACGAAAGTCGCCCCAATGGGCGCATAACCGCCGCCGAGGCCTTTTGCGACGGTCATCAGGTCGGGCACGATGCCTTCCTGCTCGCATGCGTGCAGCGTGCCCGTCCGGCCCATGCCGCACATCACTTCATCCAGGATCAGCAGGATGCCATGCCGATCGCAGATCTCCCGGATCCGCCGGAAGTAGCCCGGCGCGGCGGGAACGGCGCCGAGCGTTGCACCGACCACCGGTTCCGCAACGAAGGCGATGACGTTCTCCGCGCCGAGTTCCTGGATCTTTGCTTCCAGCTGGTCGGCGGAGCGCTGCGCATAGGCTTCGGCGCTTTCATCGTTGCCGCGATAGCGATATTCATAGCAGGGATCGATGTAGTGGTTCTCCGTCATGATCGGCGCAAACTGCTTGCGCCGCCATGCGTTGCCGCCGACTGCGAGCGCACCCAGCGTATTGCCGTGGTAGCTCTGCCGCCGCGCGATGAAGTGGCGACGGCCTGTTTCGCCGCGTTCGACGAAATACTGTCGCGCCATCTTCAAGGCGGCTTCGACCGCCTCGGAGCCGCCGGACACCAGGTACACATGTGACATGCCCGCCGGCGCATGCTCCAGGAGCTCGTCCCCGAGCAGTTCGGCCACCGGCGTCGTGAAGAAGCTGGTGTGCGCGTATGCCAGCCAGTCGAGCTGTTCGTGCATGGCGGCCAGCACGCGCGGATGCTGGTGGCCGAGGCAGGAAACGGCTGCGCCGCCGCTGGCATCGATGTAGCTCCGGCCGGAGGCGTCAAACAGGTAGACGCCTTCGCCGGCAACCGCCTGCGGATAACGATGATGGATCTGCCGATGCAGGAGGTGTGTCATGAGAATCAACCTCCATGGGCAGTAGCGGTCGCGTGACGCACCGGTTTTGCGGCGGCCGGACGAGTAATGGACGCAGGTTCGTCATGTATGGAACGGATGGGAATAACCGGCGCTTCGTGCTCCGTTTCGAAGAAGAAGCGCTTCTCCCCGAACGCGGGTACCAGGTCATCCAGCCAGGTGGCGTTGGGGTCGAACTTCGCATAGAAGGGCTTGCGCACGAAATCCGGATTGCGCGCCTGCAGGAATTGCAAGGCGAATACCTTTTCACCACCGATCTCCACGATGCCATCGACCACCACCTTGCCGGGGAATGCGCTCATCGACGGGCCCCGCACCGTGCGGGCCAACCCCGATACTTTCTGGTAGGCGGCCTGGAAGATTTCATAGGCCCTTGCCAGCGGCAGCTGGAAGTACTCGCTCGGCCCGGTATCGCGCTCCACGAACATGTAGTACGGAATGGCACCCAGCCGCACGCCGGTCGTCCAGAGTTCCGCCCAACCGGCGGGATCTTCGTTGATGTGGCGGATCAGGGGCGCCTGCATGCGCAGCGTCGCGCCGGTGCCGACGATACGCTTGACCGCCCGCTGCGCGATCTCCTGCCGCAGTTCGACCGGATGGTTGTAGTGCCCCATCAGCGCCAGGTTCTTGCCCGCCGCAACGACCTTCTCGAACAGACGCATCAGGTCGTCGGCATCCTTGTCCGTCACGAAACGCTGCGGCCAGTAGGACACCGACTTGGTACCGATGCGGATGTTCTGGATGTGCTCCAGTTCGGGCCCAAGCAGCGGCTCGATGAAGCCGGCCAGCCCGCGGGTATTCATGATCAGCGGGTCGCCGCCGGTGATGAGTACGTCGGTGACTTCCTTGTGCCGTTTCAGGTAATTGACAAGGTCGTCGGTTTCCTTTGCGTCGAACTTCAGTTCATCCATGCCGACGAATTGCGGCCAGCGGAAGCAGAAGGTGCAGTAGGCGTGGCAGGTCTGTCCGGAACTGGGGAAGAACAGCACCGTCTGTTTGTACTTGTGCTGCAGTCCCGGTATCGGCTTGCCGTCGAGCATGGGCACATTGTGCGTCATCTGTCCCGCCGGATGCGGATTCATGCGCAGGCGAATACGTGTTACCTCCGCCTCGATCGCCGCTTCGTCCTTGTCGACCAGGACCAGCTGGCGAAGGTGCTTGTACTCGTCCGCACGCAGCATATCGGGATGGGGGAAAACGAGCCGATAGATGGGATCGTCAGGGATGTTGTTCCAGTCGATCAGGTGCTCCATCACATACTGGTTGCTGCGGAACGGCAGCACGCGCGAGATGACCTGCACGGCTTCCTGCAGGTCTTGCGGAATGCGCTCCCACATCGGGGACTGGTGGATGGTTTGACGCGTGTAAGGCTTGAATTTCGTCGGAACGTTCTCGATACCCATGGCTTCTCCTTTCGTGGAAAGCTATTCGCTGCATTAAGCGGCTTGATTTACCGCAACAGGCAGGGCGATGGCGCATTCGGCGCTTGATCGCCGCGCTATATTCGGTGCCGGTATATGACGGCTACAGTAAGCGGTGACAGCAGTTGAACGTATTGTTGCGGCGGCCCCGGACATTGCACAAACGATAAAAAGTCGCGATGTCATGCGTTTGAGGAATGACCAAGTGCGAAGAAAAATCCCGAGTATCGAGGCCCTGATCGCCTTTGAATGTGCAGCGCGGCACCAGAGCTTTACGCGCAGCGCCGATGAACTTTCCCTCACGCAAAGCGCAGTGAGCAGACAGATCGCCTGTCTGGAGGAGTATCTCGGCGTCCCGCTGTTCAACCGGATCAAGAAGCGCCTCAGCCTGACCGATGTCGGGCAGATGTATGCAAAACAGGTGCGCGAACACCTCGAGCGCATTGAACGTGACACGCTCGCCGCGATGGCCCACCGCGGCGCCGGCGGCATACTGGAACTGGCCGTCATCCCCACCTTTGCCACGCGCTGGCTGATCCCCCGGCTTCCCGAGTTCTATGCGCAGCATCCGCACGTCACGCTGAACCTGACCACGCGTGCCGAACCGTTCATGTTCAACGATACGATGTTCGACGCCGCGATCCACTTCGGGAATCCCGTCTGGCCCGGGGCGCTCACGGACCATCTGTTTGGCGAAGAGATGACCCCGGTATGCAGCCCCAAGCTGCTGAAGGGCCGCAAGTCCCTGCGGCCGGCCGACATTGCCGAACTCTCGCTGCTGCACCAATCGGCGCGGCCTGAGGCATGGCGTCACTGGTTTGTACAGGCCGGGATGCACGACTTTCCGTGTATGAAGGGGCAGCGCTATGAACTGTTTTCCATGCTGGTCGAGGCCGCGCGTGCCGGGTTGGGCATCGCCCTGATGCCGCGCTTTCTCGTCTTGAGCGAAGTCGCCAATGGCGAACTCGTCATCCCCTGCGACACATCATTGCGAAACGAAAAGGGCTATTACCTTGTCTATCCCGAGTACAAGCAGGGATCGCTCCTGCTGGAAGTATTCCGGAAATGGTTGCTTGCCACTGCACACCGGTATCGCGAGGGCGATAGCGGCGAGTTCCGCGGCATGCAGGCCGAGCGGCGTTTTGCCGAATCGGCTCGATGAGGATATGGAATGGAAAACCTGAAGCGTATTGCGGATTATTTCGAACAGCACAAGCTGCGGCTGGTCACGGCGGAGTCATGCACGGCAGGCCTTGTCGTCGCGATCCTGGGCGATGTGCCTGGATGCGGAAGCTGGCTTGACTGCAGTTTCGTTACTTATGCGCCTGAAGCAAAATGCAGTCTCCTGGGTGTGAACCCCGCGACGATCGAAAAGTACAACCTCACCAGCGAAGCCGTTGCCCGCGAGATGGTGCAGGGCGCATTGCGCAACAGCCGTGCGACGGTCGCTGTATCGAATACCGGCATTGCCGGCCCCGAACCGGAGGATGGCATCCCGCCGGGAACCATCTGCTTCGCCTGGGGTTTCGAGCATAACGGCACGACGCTGGTGTATTCCGAAACCCGCAGATTCGAAGGCGACCGCAATGCGGTGCGCAAGGCAGGCGCCGAGTATGCAATCGAACGCATCGTCCACTACCACGCGCAGCTTCCTGAAGGCAGCGCGGCGCGGACGGCCTAAGACAGCTACGCGGGACGCTGCTTGCGCAGGCTGCCAAACAGGAGCGCGTACTGTCGCGTTATTTCCGCGCCGAGAAAGAAGATCTGCGCCGAGTAATAGACCCAAAGCAGTAGGGCAATGATGGAACTCGCTGCGCCGAAGCTGGTGACGAACTCGCTGTTGCCGAGGTAGAGGCCGATCAGCTTCTTGCCGACGATGAAAAGCAGCGCCGTCACGATCGCGCCTACCCAGACATCGCGCCATGGGAGTTTGATCTGCGGCAGCAGCTTGTAGATGGCGGCGAACAGGCTCGCAATCACGGTGAAGGAAATGATCGACGTGACCGGCAGCAGGACATACGTGGCGTCGCTCCAGAATCCACCCAGATATTTCTCCAGCACGGCGAGCGCCGCATTGATCGTCAGGGATACCAGCAGCAGGAAGGCGAGTACCAGGATCAGGCTGAAGGAAAGCAGGCGCGTGCGGATGAACACGATGACGCCGGACTGGCGCGCGGGCGGCACGTCCCAGATCTCGTCCAGGCTGTCCTTCAGTTCGCCGAATACCGTCGTCGCACCGACAGCCAGCAGCGCAATTGCTGAGAGCGTTGCCAACGTGCCCGCCTCGGGATTGCGCGCGTTTGCCAACAGCAACTGGATCGCTTCCGCGCCAGCTGGTCCGATCAAGCCGTTCAGTTCCTGGAAGATGGCACCCCGGGCTGCCTCTTCGCCGAAGATCGCGCCCGCGATGGCCAGTACCATGATCAACACCGGCGCCAGGGAAAAAAGCGTGTAGAACGACAGCGCAGCGCCTTTGCTCGACGCGCGGTCATTGATCCATTCCTCGATGGAGCCGACCAGCAACCTGCGGAAGCGCCGGAGGATGGTTTGCGGCTTCTCGGTTGATTCTGTCATACGTACTCCGAAAACTCGACGAGTCGCAACAGCATGTGCCGACAACCGGATTATCGAGCCGGGCAGTCGGCCTATACATGATGCGGGACAATTCCTGGTGCCGGGCGGCAGTGAAGCACATGCAGATACAACTTGTTGCAATCGTTACCGAACGACACTGGCAGCTCCAAATGCTTTGACGTTTAATGGCCTCACCAATTGAGAGGTCTGCCATGAAACATCAACGTGTCGCCCTGCAAGGCGTCCTGCTTTCCACTGCCATCCTGACCGGTTGCGCCAGTCCCGGTCACAATTACCCCGTGAGCGCACCCACCTATCCGGTGCCCGTACAGACTTATCCGGCAAGTGCCCCGGCCTACGGTAGCTTCTACGGCACGGTCGAATCCATCCAGTTGCTCCAAGGCGGCGGCAGCGACGGCATCGGTGCCGGGGCGGTAGTCGGCGGCGTTGTCGGTGGCCTGCTCGGCAACCAAGTCGGCGGAGGCCGCGGAAAGAAGGCCGCGACCGTGGCCGGGGTGATCGGCGGTGCAATGGTGGGCCACCAGATCGAACGCAATACCCAGGTGCGCAATGCCTACCACGTGGGCGTCCGCCTGGACAACGGAAGTTACCGGACTATTACACAGGACAGTGTCGCCGACCTGAGTGTTGGTGCAAGGGTACGCTTGGAGAACGATCGAGCCTATCGATACTGATTCGGTGCCCGGTTTGCTTTATCCTATAGCTCGCGCCCCAGCTGGCGCATGATTAAAACCGGACATACTCCACTAATAGGGGTGTGGAAAAATATCTACAGACTGCATCAAACCATGATGCTAGAATTTCTGCCTTTTCTCAGGAGGAACATTAATGAACAAGACTGAACTGGTTGACGCAATTGCTGCGGATTGCGATCTGTCCAAGGTTGCCGCACAACGTGCACTCGACTCCGTCATCAACAATATCGTCAAGTCGGTTGCAGAAGGCAAGACCGTGCAACTCGTCGGCTTCGGCAGCTTCGCATGCGGCAAGCGCGCAGAACGCACCGGCCGCAACCCGCGCACCGGCGAAGAGATCAAGATCGCCGCAGCCAAGACGGTCAAGTTCTCCGCAGGCAAGGCATTCAAGGACGCCGTCAACGGCTGATCCCGATATTCCGGGTGTATAGCCCGGCAGAATACCGCGACCGATTCAGAGAGGGGCAACGCAACGGAAACGTGCGTTGCCCTTTTTTCATGCTCAGCGTGTCATTACACGGCGAAGAGAAAAGCTCGCCGCGTCCACGATCGCTACCAGTACAAGCATTGCGATGATCACCGTTGCCGCCTGGTGCATCTGGAACAGCGACAGATGATACTTCAGCATCTGGCCCAGTCCGCCCGCGCCCACGACACCCAGGATCGCCGCGGCACGGATATTGTTTTCCCATCGGTATAGCGTATAGGACAGCATTTGCGGTACGGCTTGCGGCAAGGTCGCGTACAGGAATGCCGCCGCCGGCCATGCGCCGTTGATGCGCAGCGAGGCCTCGGGGAGCGGCGAGCTGTTTTCCAACGCATCGGCAAACAGACGACCGAGCACGCCGGTCGTATGCGCTGCCAGCGCCAGTGTTCCAGCGAATGGCCCGAGACCCGCCGCGATCAGCAGGATGGACGCCCACACCAGTTCGGGAATCGAGCGCGACGCATTGAGCAGCAGACGCGTGGCTGCACGAGCAGCCTGGCCGAAACGGCCACTGGCGGGCAGCGCTAACGCGAGACCCAGCACTGCTGCGATACCCGTGCCGAGCGCGGACATCGACAGCGTTTCCGCGGTCGCCTGCGCGGTCTTCCGCAGGAAATTCGGAGACAGGTCCGGCGGCACGAAGCCGAGCAGGAACTCGCCGGCGGTTCGAGCGGCATCGAGGGTGAAGAATGCTTTCCATTGCAACGACAGCGTCGCAAAGCTTGCGAGCACCAGCAAGACCATGCACGCAAGCAGGGCGATCGTCGAAAGCTGGATGCGCGGCGCCGGCGGCAGGGGAGGGCGCGATTCAATGCTCATGCGAGCCTCCTGCGGCACAACTTGCTGACGCCATCTGCGCAGGCAACCAGCAGCACGAATACCAGCAGCATGGTCGATACCTCGCCGCCCGCGAGCATCTTCATCGATTCATCCATGCGCTGCCCAAGTCCGCCCGCGCCGACGAATCCCATCACGACCGAACCGCGTATCGCGCATTCCCAGCGATACACGGTATAAGAAACGAGTTCGGATGCCGCCTCCGGCAAGGTCCCGTAGAGCAGTGCAGCCAGGCGTCCGCTGCCGTTGCGCAGCAGCGTGTCGCTTGCATGCGCATCGGAAGATTCGAGGATCTCGGCATAGACCTTGCCGAGCATGCCGCAATACGTCAGTGCAATGGCAAGCACACCCGCTGTCGGCCCGAGACCGACAATGCGGACGAATAACAGCGCCCAGACCAGTTCCGGCACGCTGCGCAACAGGACCAGCACCCAGCGCACGAACTGCCGGATCGAACGGCCGGCCAGACCGATCCTGCCCGTGCCGATCCGCGAGACCGAAATCCTCTCCGTTACGATCAGCGTCATCGGGATCGCTCCCAGCAGCGCGAGCGTCATGCCCGCGGTTGCCATTGCGATCGTTTCCCAGGTCGCCTGTGCGACTAGCTGCAGGAATTCGATGGAATGCGCGGGCGGCAGGAAGTCGCCCAGAAAGCGGCCGGCCGCGCGCAGGCTTTGCTCCTCCAGCAACTGCCAGGGTTTGAACTCGCTCCAGACGAGCATGGGCCACAGCACGACCAGTCCGAGGATGACGGCTGCCACGCGGCCGTGCCAGGCGGGATCAGGATGCGCGGAGCGTGAGGAAAACAGTGGCATGGAATGCGTCAGAAGCAGCGCGTGATCAATGGTGCCGTTGCGGGTGGCTCGGGCAATTCTTCTGCCGCCGCCCCTGAATGTTTGGCGTGACGATAGAGGGCGTCGACCATGTCATCGGTCACTGATTCGCGGTCCGTGTCGAAGACGATGCGGCCTGCGCGCACACCGACAATCCGCGGAAAATGCGCCCGCGCGAGTTCGACCTGATGCAGGCTGCACACGAGCGTCGCGTTGCGCGCTGCCGCCTCCTGTTGCAGGACCGACAGCGTATGCACGGCAAGAGCGGGATCGAGCGCCGACAGGGGTTCGTCCACCAGGAAGGCATGCGCCTGTGAGACCAGCAGGCGAGCCAGGCTGCAGCGCTGCCGCTCGCCACCGGATAAGCGATCCACGCGCGAGAACAGCTTGTCCTGAAGGTTGAATCGTGCGAGCGCCTGGTATGCCGCCTCCGGATCGGCAGGTTTGAACAGCGATGCCAGCGCCCGCCACACGCTCCACTGCGGAAGACGGCCTGCGAGCACGGCCGTCACGACCCTTTGGCGCGGCGGCAGCGGCGGCGTTTGCGGTGCGAGGAACAGGCGGGCGCGCAGCGCATGACGTTGCGCATCTCCCGCCGTCCAGGGATCGA
>CBIHRW010000138.1:0-9263 GCA_966212545.1 uncultured Noviherbaspirillum sp. | reverse complement strand
AGGGCATGCCGCCGTTGAATGAGACCCGGCGATACATGCGCGACGTACGCGAGTTCTACGCAGCCACATCCAGTAACAAGCCCCGATGAAGCACAGCAAGATCCTGCGGAGACGGAACTTCCCGGTATCGGTCCGCTCGGAATCCAAATATAGGCGGGCTTGCATACAATCCGCCGTTCCAACGAGTTCCGGAGAGCGGAAGGCGCAGCATGCGATGCCGGCGCCGACCGCGATATATGCTGTCTTTCGGCGCGAAGCACTTCCTCGCGGGTTCGGATGCCGCCGAGGTCAAGGTGTACGAGAATGAAGTGCCATCCTTCGCCGGTCCCGAACTGGACAGGCTGTACGGGACGCTCTACGCCTCGCTTGCGCACTTTCATGCCTGCGACGGTCTGGCAGGAGTCAGCACCTATGTGGCGCGCCGTAACGGTACGCCGGCTGCGATCTTTCTTTTTCGGCGGGAGGCGGACTGCGTGCGTGTCGTCAACGAAGGCATGCACCTTGATGCGGCGGAAGTGGTCCGTTTTGCGCGCCACATGTTTGCGGCTTCGTCCATGACCGAGGTGGTTGAGTTCCACGCGGTGCAGACGGACGCGCGGCAGATTCCGTTCTTGCACCAGCAAGCCTTCTGCACCGAGGACTTCGTCGTCCACCTGCCGCCCTCGCCGCAGGAATATCTCGCGCTGCTGGGACCGGCCACACGCAAGAACCTGAAGCGTCATCGCAACCGGCTCGAGCGCGATTTTCCTACTTTCCGTACCCATATACTGGAACGCGGCGACGCTGACGAGGGTCGGGTCCGTGACATCATCGAACTGAGCCGCCAGCGCATCACCGCCAAGCGCGTTCGCTTCGGCGTCGACGAAGAGGAGACATGCCGCATCGTCCGCATGGTGCAGCAAAGCGGACTCCTGCTGCTGGCGGAAATCGACGGCCGGATCGCCGGCGGTGCCATCATGTTTCGCTTCGAGAGGGATTGCTTTTCGCGTGTCAATGCCCACGATCCGGCCTTCGATGACTACCGCCTGGGCATGCTCTGCAATTACCTCGCCATCTGCCATGCCATCGAAACGGGCGCCGAGCGCTTTCATCTCGGACATGGCTGGAACGACTGCAAGACGGCCCTGCTCGGCGAAGTCCAGCCTTTGCATCATCTCGCGTTGTACCGTTCTCCCGGGGCGCTGGCGCGCCATGCCGGCGAAGCTGTGCAAACCGCATGCAAGGGCTATACGCTGACGGCGAACCGCTGGGTATTGCGCCATGCGAGCACGGACCGCAGCTTGCACTGGCGCATGGCCGGGCAACTCCTCTCGGCCTTGCGCATGGTAAAAAGAAGCCTGCATGATCGTTGACTGATGCGTCCGCGGGAACGCACCCATCGCCTGGCAGCACGGTAGGCTGGGATGCAATCCCAGCTATCATTCCCGCATGCGAACCTACACACGCGCCCGAGTCCCCGGAGCCACATACTTTTTCACGGTGAACCTGGCCGTACGTCGCGGCAATGACCTGCTTACCCGGCATATTGATGCATTGCGCGAAGTATTTCGCTTGACGAAGCAGGATCATCCATTCTTGATTGAAGCCATGGTGGTTTTGCCTGACCACTTGCATTGCCTGTGGCGTCTGCCATCAGGCGACAACAACTTTCCTATGCGCTGGCGCTTGATCAAGGCCCGCTTTTCGCGAATGCTCCCGCATGGGGAACGTATTTCTGTCAGCCGGATGCGCAAGGGTGAACGAGGCATCTGGCAGCGTCGGTATTGGGAGCATGTGATCCGGGACGAGAGAGACTTGCATCGTCATCTTGATTACATCCACTACAACTCCGTGAAGCATGGACATGTGGAACGGGCCATCGGTTGGCCGTATTCTTCATTTCATCGCTATGTGGCACGTGGCGTTTATCCGGCGAATTGGGCGGCGTCAACGAATGTATCGGATCTGGCATTGGGTGAATGAGGGGTTGTTGCTGGGATTGCATCCCAGCCTACGCTTGCTGGCGCATCATGAAACCTTGGCGCAGTTTGGTTTTTCCCATGAGTCCATTGTGGCTATCGCCAGTTACGGCGGCGCGCGCAAGAGCATCTCTGCAGTTGCCGAAGGGCGATGGGCGGGGAGGCTGGATACCGGCGAAGTGCTGAATCTGGTCAGCCGTACTTCGGGCTCGCACGCATTGTCGTGGTACTTGCAGCATCACACCGCCCTGCTCGAGCTCGAGGAGGACAAAGAGCAGATTCTTCCTGCGGCAACCTGGAAAGGGCCGCGGAGAACCGAGTATCTGCAGGAACGCGGATTGATCGCCTGACTATCCTGCTTATCGACGTAAGTTGCTACCTCTCGGGACCGATTTCTCGGAAGCCCCCACATGCTGGCTGCGGCGGACGATGTGCGCCCCTCAGAACCGCCGCCACGACAGGATGTGCGATAAGCGAGCGCAGAAGGCGCTCGGCCTCGTCCTTCTGTTCGGCTGGGAAATCGGTATTTTCGATGCTTTTTGCCAGGGACTGGAGCGAGGCCGCAATGTTTTCGATGCTGGTGTTGCCGGCCCGGGCGCCGGCGCGGTGTATGTCAGTCCCTGTGCCCGCCGCAGACATGCCGGGTGCCGGTGATGCGGCTTCTCTTGTGATCGCGATGCTGAAATGTCCGGGGATATTGCGGCGACCGGCGTTATAGGTGATCGCGCCGGCAATGTAAATCTGCTCGGTTCCGTCCGGTAGCGACTGGATGACGCGATCGCCTTCGGTGACATTCAGTTCGTCCTGGAAGACGGTGATTCTGTCGGTCCCGAACCTGGACTTGTACGGGCCGCTGCGGATTCCGTTCTTGTCTTCGAAAAAGACCTTGTCGGTCATCATTCTTGTGAGGTTCATGGTGCTCCCGGCGGGCAGACTTTCGGCGGGTGAATGTAGCATGAAAAGCCGTGCCGGCTTGTGCCTCGAATGCTGCAGAACGTCCGGGAACGCCAAATAAAAAAGGGTTGCGGACGTGCACCCGCAACCCCTTCCGTGGGACCTTGCTTGAAGCTAGCCCGCGCGCCTGCGCGATCGCGCCAGGAGTCCAATGACACCCAACCCGAGCAAGGACAGGGTAGCCGGTTCGGGAACCTGGTATTGCGTGATCGATGTCAGGTTGAACTGGAAATCCTGCGCAGCGCCAGTCGTGTCGAAGCCGGTAAAGGTGCCGATTCTCGAGAAGATGCCCGGCGCGTCCCAGTTGATCGTTTGCATGGGGTCGAGGTTACCCTGACTGCCCGGGGCAAACATGCCTGTGGCGGCCTCATCATTGTCAACTGCGTAAAGGGAAAACGACCGGTAGGCCCAGCTTTCATCGAGCGTCTGCGCGCGGATTTCGATGGAATTTTCGAAACCCCAGTATTGCTTGTGGATCTGGGCGTAGGCGAGGTTCAGCATGTCATCCGAAAAATGCATAACGACGCCGTCGGATCGGGTGAGGTGAACGTTGATGCCGAGCGGGGACGGAGTATAGGCGCTGTTTGGCGTGATCAGGGTGTTATATGTACTGCCGTCGCCGAACGAGTCCGTCAAGGTGGCCGGGTCCAGCGTAAAGGAACCGGTCACCGTCAGGCCGGCAGGTGCGCCGGAAGAGACTAGGCCAGTGAATTGATAAGTAACGGGCGCTGCCTGCACAGCGCCGTGCGCGAGCACCGCGAATGCGGCTGCTGCGAATAACGAGGTGTACTTCTGAAACATGAACGAGCTTTCTTCCAAGTTTGATTGACTGGAGCAATCCATCGGGCTCCATGGCCGAGTGGAAGCGTGCGGCTGCAAAAATCGCGCCACGGAAACAATCCGTGGGCTTTTTTCTGGAATATCAAGGGCTTGGAGACCCGTATGGGACAGGGGGAGTAGAACAGCAGGGGATGCCACCTGACGATTGTCAAATTGCGCGACAGTGGCACCGACCGGGGCAATACGCGCACGCCATGCGGCTGGGTTCAGTGGCTGTCTTTGTGAAGCCGGTTCTCTGCGGGATTTTCCTGGGAGACGGCGGCGCGGTGGACAGCCTGCAGCCTGCGTTCTGCCGAGGAAGATGTGGCGGCTTCGGGCAGGCGGCGGGAGCCGGTCACCGCGACAGCCTACTTTTTTGCCGTCTTCGACGGCTGAGGCTTCTTGGGATTGCCCAGCTTCTCTTTCTCGCCCTGGTCGAGGCTTAACAAAGTGTCCGCGTAAGACATGAACCGGTTGAGGTAATCGGGCGAGATGTCGCGCATCAAGGCCAGTGAGCGCAGCACCAGCATGTGGGAATTGATCGGCCCGGCATTCTTTGGCGCTTGCCCGAGCGCCTGCGCCACCTGTTTGTCCACGCTCAGTTTGGACCAGGTATCCCTGAAATTCCGTATGGTCTTCAGTTCGGGGCGCGATCCGGCATTTCGCTCCAAACGGGCATCGGCATTGTCCGGAGAATGTTGCTCGAGCTGGCGCACCAGCGCCGTCAAGGAGGCGCGTTGTTCGCTGGCCTCCAAAGATCCGAGCAATCGCCGCAATCCCTTGAAATCGCCGGCGGCAAGGAGCCGCTGCAGATCCTTGGCCGCGTGCGGATATTGCTGCAGGCTTCTTGTGACGGTTTCCCTGGCTTCGGATTGCGCAAGCTCGAAGCGTTCCTGAAATGCCGCCAGCGCGAGCGCCAGCTTGGCATCGAGCATGCGTTTGACGCCTCCCCGATGCGCTGCTGCGCGCTTGGCCAGCACTTCAATATAGTGCAAGCGAACGGGATCAAACCGGTCCGCGCCCGCCGTGCGCAGCGCAGCGATCTGCGCGTCGAAATCGGGCGATGAATCCTGCGGCGCATCCATGATGTCGCTGTGATCCGGCTCACTCATGCCGCGGGATTCTTGGCATTGGAATTTTTCGGCACGGGCGCCATTTCTACCCGGCGGTTTTGCGCACGCGCGGCGTCATCGGTGTTGGGCTTGACCGGCTGTTCGGAACCGAAGGCTGCCGCAAATACCATGGAAGACGGCATTCCTTCCTCGATCAGGGCGCGGGTGACGGTCAAGGCGCGCTGCGCAGACAACTCCCAGTTGTCGGTGAATGGGCCGCCGCGTACGGGTTTGTCGTCGGTAAACCCGCTCACCATGAGCAGTTCTTCGCGCGCCGTCAGGTAAGCGCGCAGCGGGATGACCAGGCTTTTCAACAGCTGCCGGCCTTCCGGTTGCAACTGGTCCGAATTGAGCGCGAACAGTACCTGGCCGCTGATGCCGATGCGTCCGTTATTCAAGGTGATGCGCCCCGTGGCCAGCGGAACCGCCAGTGCCTTTTCCAGGCTCATGCGGCGCTGCTCTTCTTGCTGGCGCTTTTTCACTTCGTCCTGCAGGTGCGAGGTCAATTCCATCTGGACCGCCACCACGCCCACCAATAGCAGTACGAAAGCGCCCAGCAAGCTCGACATCAGGTCGCCGAAAGCAGGCCAGACCGCCGCGGCGTGGTCGGCGCTTGCGTCAGTCTCTTCCATTACCTGACCTCTTCGGCAAACATGGCTTGCTTGGCAGGCAGCCGGCGCAGCTCTTCAAAGACTTCCTTTTGCGACGCGATGCTCAGGTCAATGATTTCACGCGCCTGGGCCACGTAGTAGGCGAGCTGTTCATCGCTTCTCGACATGGACTTGTCCATCGCGCCTTCGATGCGCTCCAGGTTGGCGATCAGTTTTTCATTGGCTTCGTTGAACGCGTTCACGGCAAAGCCGAAGGCTTCGGAGAGGCTCGCCACGTCGACGGCGCTGCTGGTGACGTTGGCGGCAATGTCGGTCAGCTTGGCGGCTTCGGCAGCGACATTGTCCGAGAACGTGCTGGCGGTCGCGTTGAGCGCCTTTTCGGAAGAGGTCACCAGGGAATCGATGACGGCGCGCTGTTCGGCGGACGCGTGATTGATCGCATCGAGCAGGGCATTGAGCGTTTCCATGATGCGGGCGCGTTCCTCAAGCAGTTCATTGTCGCGCGCGACGCTGCCCGAGATCTGCTCGCGCAATTGGCCGATCACTTCCGCCGCGGCGCGCGGGGCTTCCGAGGCCGTCTCGATGAGACGCGCGATCGGTTCTTCCAGCGCCGTGCCCAAGGTGGTCAAATGACTCGTCACCGCACTCTGCAATTGTCCCAGCCGCTCAACCGCTGCATTGCCGCGCGCGGCTTCATCCTCCTTGAGCGCGCCGAGTTCGGATCGCAGCAGGCCGGCCAGCTGGTCCATGCGTTCGCGATGCTGGTCGATCCACTGTGCTTCGGCAGCGATGCGGGAGCGCATCAACTCTTCGGCGGAAGTGACCATGCGCGTGGTTTCGTCCAGCGTACTGCGCGCGCCGGCCTGCGCGTGTTCGGCGATCTCCTGGGCGGCCTTTGCCAGGCTGTCGCAGATCTTCTGCTGCTGGGCAAGCATTTGCGTTCCCATTTCCTCCTTGAGCGCGCCGAGTTCGGACTGCAGCAGGCTGGTCAGTTGATCCATGCGTTCGCGCTGCTGCTCGATCCACTGCGCTTCGGCGGCAATGCGGGAGCGCATCAATTCTTCGGCGGAAGTGACCAGGCGCGTGGTTTCGGCCAGCGCGTCGCGGGTGCTGGCTTGCGCATGTTGGGTGATGTCCTGGGCGGTGCGGGTCAAGGTGTCGCAGATCGTCTGCTGTTGGGCAAGCGTTTGCGCACCCGTTTCCCGCAGTTCGCGGGTGACCGACTCGGCCATCGCTTCAAGCGACTGCGTCCACGCCTGCTGCCGCTGTTGGTCGCGCTCAGCCTGGCCGGCCTGCAGGCCGGCGTATGCCTCGCCAACGTTCTGCACAAGGACGCCTGCGCGCTGCTCGAAGGTTTCGTTGAATGCCTGCAGCGAGCGGCTCACATCCGCGACGATGCCGGCGTTTGCCTGTTCGTGGCTCTTCAGCGCCGCCTTCCAGTTGTCGGCCACCGTGGCGGCGGTATCGCTGAAGCGCGCGGAGAGTCCGTCGAGCTGCGTCTGTACGATTCCGGCCATGCGTTCGTGCATCTGCTTCGCTTCACGAGCGATGCCGCCCATCGCCGCCTCGACCACCGGCTTGATGCTTTCGCCGGCCGCGTGCGCGCTTTGGCTCAGGCTCTCGCGCAGGGATTGATCCACTGCGCGCGCCAGGTCGGTGTAGACGCCTTTGACACTGCTGTGGAAGTCTTCCTGATTGCTGAGCAGGCGCTGGTTCAACTGCTGGCTCATGCTGTCCATCTGCGCCATCATTGCCTGCAGTTTGTCGACGACTGCAGGCAATGCCTGGGATTGCAGCTGCAGCGCCTTGAAGGTTTCCTGGCGCTGGTGGGTGAGCGAAAAGCGGCGCAGTGCCGTAGCGATTTTGGTGTCCAGCAGTTGCGCAGCCTGCATTCTTTCGCGGCGGCTGAATGCCGACATCAGGCCCAGCATGGCGGATGCGGCAACGCCGGCCACCGAGGTGCCGAATGCAAGCCCCAGGCCGGAGACGGGCACCGCAAGGGCAGAGCGGATGGCCTGGAGGTCGCTGGTCTTTTCCAGCGCAAAGACGGCGCCCTTGAGCGTGACGACCATGCCCAGGAAGGTACCGAGCATCCCCAGCATCACCAGCAGGCCGACCAGATACGGCGTCAGGGCGGGGCCGGGCAGGGCAGTGCGTTCGCCCTCGATGCGCAAACGCACCGGATTTTGCAGTGAAGGATGCACGCTGCCCAGCCAATCACCGAGGTCGGTCAGGCTTTCAGGAATCGCCGCCAGCGCGGATGTCAATGTGGATGTCGCTTGCCGGAACTGGCGCAGTTCGAGCGCGCCATACACATAGACTGCGCCAATGAGCGCTGTCATCAGCAGCGCCAGGAAACTGGAGTCGATAAACCCGACGCCCACCCAAACGATCCCAAGCGCGCCCAGGATGAAGGCGGCTGTAAATATATGTTTATTCATTGCTTATCTTGTTTGAATGCTTCAATGAGCCCCATTGCCGGTTGCAGGCGAAGTTCCACTTCCGCCAGCAGCAGCATTTGCATGTCGCTGCAAAAGCGCGCCAGCCAGCCTCCCGCCTGCGTCCAACGTGCAGGGTTGTCGGCCTGCTGGGTGTCGGCAAGCTTCTGCTGATGTTCCTTGAACAACTGATCGAAACGTTTTCTAAGTTGCACCGGCACCTTCGAGAGCAATTGCCGCTCGCGGTCGCGCAGGATCTTTTCAAGCGCCGCGTCCAGCTCGGCAAGCTTCCTGAGCCTGGGCGAGGCCTTCGCAAGCGCTTCCCGCGTATTGGTCCTCAAGGGCTGGATGCTCAATTCCATATCGCGTTGATGCGTTTCATAAAACCGGCGATACGGCGCATACGCCGCTGCCAGATCCAGCGGCAGCTCGAGTATCGGCGCCGGCAACTTGATGTGCGTCCTGCCCGGATTGGGCGCACAACTCTTCGTGATCGAATTCACCAGAAAAGCCTGTGTACGCTCGAATTCGGCAACTGCTGCAGTATGCACGGCAGCGTGCGCTTCCGGTTGCATTGTTGGCTGGTTTGCAATGCCGTCGTTGTGCACAGCAGACAAGGTGATGGCATCGGCAAAGTGAATCCACTGGCCCAGTGTTTCAGCAAATGCATTCCCTGGGTCCGCAGCATCCACCATGGCGAGGTCAGCCAGACAACGAATGAACCTGGAGCTGTGGAAATTGGTACGCGGTATCACTCGCGTCATAGGCAGGTGCAATCAAGATCGAAAAAAGCAGGACGAGCAGTTCACGCCGCTAGCCGCATGAACACTCGTTTTGGTCCTGCTCCAGCGAATCTGAGCCACGTTCGGCGGCCATTTCATGGGAGAAATGGGCCCGCAATTATAGCGCGATGGCGATTGTGCTCAAACGTGCAGGAAATGCAGGCCTGCCAGTCGCGGCCGGGCGAGCCGTTACACGGCACGACTGAAGCAAGTTTTTATGAAATGGCAAGGATGTGCTTCCGTATAGCTAGTGGATGTCCTGATGGAGACGGGCTTCTTCAGCTTGCCCCTGGGGCACAGTGTCCGGTTTCAACCCGGCACTACCAGCCGAGCACACCCGGTTGCGCCCCGAAACCTTCGCCTCATACAGCGCCACATCCGCTGCCACCACCAAGTCCTCGTGGCTGGCGGCGTTCATGGTCGAGGTGCTCGCCAGGCCGATGCTGACTGTGACGTAGCAGCTCGCCTTGGTGCACGACGTGGCGATCGCCAACGCCTCGACTTCCATGCGCATGCGGGTCGCGACGGTGAGCGCGCCCGGTTCATCGCATTCGAGAATCACCACCATTTCTTCGCCGCCGTAACGGGC
>CBIHRW010000137.1:0-9359 GCA_966212545.1 uncultured Noviherbaspirillum sp. | reverse complement strand
TACATTCTCCTTGCGAGCATGATATGCCTTGAACACGAAATTACTGATACTCCCCCCATAACTCATTGCTCGACACCGACGCCCAAGGGCACCGGTCAGCGCAGCGTTAGCTTGCTATCGAAACAAGAGGTTTTATGCGCTGCGCGATAGTTGCTCTCCTTCTCCTTGCGGCTGCACCCGTTGCACTTGCGTGCCGTGGCCCCTTCTCGGCTGCCTACCAGATTCGTCTGCGCGCGGAGCATCAGGTGTATCTCGGCAAAGTCATTTCTGTCGAGGAACGACCATTTGCATCCGGTACTCGCCAATGGCGGGAGCACGTTACAACCCTGCAGGTCCTCCGCGCCTGGATCAAGAATCCACCAACCACCATTACGGTACGCGGCCTACAAATGAGCATCGGCTATGATGAACACTGCGTCAAATCCGCGCTCCCCAAGGACGGTGAGGAATGGCTCGTGGTTGCCCATCCGGATCCCAATGGTGTACTTCAGGCCGAGCAGTTGATGAGCTTGAATATGGAAACGACAAATGGCGAAGCTGGTGTCGCGGTAATCAAGAAGACGCTCGGCAACGGCTATGATCCGAAAGTGCAAGCTAACAAACCATTGGAGCCAACGCGCTAAAGCGCACGGCCCAACTTCATAGTTAATCGACCACTTTTCACCGTGCCTGATGACAGCTTCTGGCCGATTTCTGTATTTCAACAAAACATCAGCAACATTTAGATATCGGCACTTGCTTGCCGTTGACCATAGGACCAGTCCGGCCGCTTGTGATCATCGATGTCCACAGTAACCTCACCGCACTTCGAAGCAGCGCACGTCTTCAATTGTTCGGTAATTCATATCAAAGAAACAAAATCTTTGGCTCGATTACCGATTTTCCAACCTCGTTCTGTAGCGGCAGGCAGGCAACGCTGACCGAGTAGGTCAACGTTCCGGGAATTGCCAGTCTTCCATCAAGTCGCACGCCAAACGACCGGTAGCTACTTCCCGCCATTGATCACTTTCCGTGATGGAGTGATCCGTGAGGGAGCCGTTGTGGATTCCCTTTTGATATTGACCGTGGAGACGATTGGCGGGTATTGCCCGCCCACGCCCAGTCACGCCTGAGTAATCATCAACAGTGATAAATGCAATCATTATTTATTATTTGTGATGATGATAAGCGCTCTTTATACTCCCCCTGACGATAACAAGAGGTCCATCTATCGGCTCGCAAGGCTATTGCAGCACTGCGCCTCCGAGCACTCGCAAACCCAGCAACTCATTTCCCGGAACGTTGACAAGACACTGGAGACCTTAATGATCAAAGCATTCCGCAACGTGGCCCTTTCCCTCTGCGCAGGGCTGTTGCTTGCAGGCCAGGCACAGGCAAACGCCTCGAACTATCCCAACCAGCCGATCCGAATCGTCGTGCCGTACGCGCCCGGCGGCTTCAACGACACCATTGCACGCCTCGTCGGCAAGAAGCTGCAGGATGCATGGGGCCAGCCGACCATCGTGGACAATCGTCCTGGCGGCGGCACCATCCTCGGCTTGACCAATGCCGCCAAGTCGCCGGCAGACGGCTATACGATCGCCGTTGTCGGTTTCCCGACTGTGGCCAACCAATTCCTGCACAAGAAGCTGACCTATGATGCCAACCGCGATTTCACCCCGGTCATCCTCGGTGCCTACTCGCCGAACCTGCTGGTGGTGAAGGCGGATTCCCCGATCAAGTCGCTGAAGGATTTCGTTGCGATGGCCAAGGCCAAGCCGGGCGCGCTGAACTACGCGACTGCCGGCAACGGTACGTCGAACCACCTGACGATGGAGTACTTCAAGAGCGTCGCCGGCATCGAGCTGACGCAAGTGCCGTACAAGGGCAGCGCACCGATGGTGACCGACTTGCTTGGCGGCCAGGTCGACATCATGTTCGACAACGCGCCGCATGTGATGCCGCACGTGAAGGCCGGCAAGATGCGCGCGCTCGCGATCACCAGCGAAAAACGTTCGCCGCTGCTGCCGGACGTTCCCACGGTGGCCGAACTCGGTTATCCCGACTTCATGGTGCATGTGTGGTACGGCTTCTCCGCGCCGGCCGCCACGCCGCCGGACATCGTCGCCAAGCTCAACACCGAGATCAACAAGATCCTCAAGATGGATGACGTGAAGAAGGCCTTCGCCGATGCCGGCGTCGAGCCGATGGGCGGCAGCACCCAGCAGTTCGCTTCCTACTTCAAGGCGCAGAGCGATCGTTGGGGCAAGGTCATCCGCAATGCCAACGTCGTCGCTGACTGAGCAAGCAACAAACCAACAGGTCCACATCCATGGAAATGAAAGTTCCGCCGACGGTCGCCGAAGAGGCGCAGGCGCAACCGTTCGTCGGCCGGCCGATGCAGCGCATCGAAGATGCGTCGCTGCTGACCGGTCGCGGGCAGTACGGCGATGACGTCGGCGTCAAGCCGGGTACGCTGCACGCCGCCATCGTGCGCTCGCCGCATGCGCATGCGGTGCTCGGCAAGATCGACACGGGCGCTGCCGAGCGCATGCCGGGCGTGCGCGCCGTCCTGACCGGCAAGGATATTGCCGACTGGTCGCGTCCCTTCGTGGTCGGCGTCAAGGCGCCGATGGAAATGTGGGCGCTGGCCATGGATCGCGTCCGCTATGTCGGCGATCCGGTGGCGGTGGTGATCGCCGAGTCGCGCTATCTGGCGGAAGACGCGGCAGACCTCATCATCGTCGAGTACACGCCCTTGCCGGCGGTGACCTCCATCGAGGATGCGGTCCGCGACGACGCCCCCGTGCTGCACGAAGCGGTGGGCTCCAACGTGGTCAGCGACCGACACTTTCGCTACGGCGATCCGGAATCTGCGTTTGCCAAGGCGGCGCACTGCATCGAACTGACCGCCCGCTACCCGCGCAATTCCTGCACGCCGATGGAAGGTGCGGTGGTGGTGGCCGAATACCTGTCCGATGAAGAGGGCTACGACGTCAGCTCCAACTTCATGGGGCCGTTTTCCCTGCATACCGTGATGGCGCTGGCGCTGCGCGTTTCCGGCACCAAGCTGCGCCACCGCACCTTCCGCGATTCCGGCGGCAGCTTCGGCGTCAAGCATGCGGTGTTCCAGTATGCCGTGCTGATGTGCCTGGCCTCGCGCAAGGCGGGCGCGCCGGTGAAATGGGTGGAGGACCGCCTGGAACACCTGGTCGCACTGACCTCGGCGACCGGCCGCCTGTCCACGATCAAGGCGGCGGTCGAGGCCGACGGCCGCATCACCGCGCTTTCTTACGACCAGTTCGACGACTGCGGCGGCTACCTGCGCGCGCCGGAACCGGCGACCTTCTACCGCATGCACGGCTGCCTGACGGGCGCCTATGCGATTCCCAACCTGCTGGTGCGCAACCGTGTCGTCCTGACCAACAAGACGCCGGCCGGCCTCGTGCGCGGCTTCGGCGGTCCGCAGGTGTACTTCGCACTCGAGCGGCTGATGCAGCGCATCGCCCTCACGCTGAACATCGATCCGGTCGAACTGTATCGTCGCAACTTCATTCCCGCCGACGCCTTCCCTTACCGTGCCGCGGCGGGTGCGCTGATCGACTCCGGCAACTACCAGCGCGCGATCGAGCTGGTGCAGGAGGACGGCAGGCTTGAACGGCTCTATGAACGCCGCAAGCAGGCGCGTGCCGAAGGCCGCCTGTACGGCATCGGTTTTGCCGCCATCGTCGAGCCGTCGATCTCCAACATGGGCTATATCTCGACCGTGCTGCCGGCAGAGGCGCGCGCGAAAGCCGGTCCGAAGAACGGCGCGATCGCGTCGGCCTCCGTCAGCATCGATCCGCTGGGCGGCGTCAACGTCGTCATCGCTTCCGCGCCGGCAGGGCAGGGGCACCGCACCGTCTGCGCACAGGTGGTGGCGGATGTCCTCGGACTCGATCCGGAACATATCGCGGTCAACGTCGAATTCGATACGCAAAAGGATGCCTGGTCGGTCGCGGCCGGCAACTACTCCAGCCGCTTTGCAGGCGCTGTCGCGGGCACGGTGTACCTCGCCGCCTGCAAGATGCGCGACAAGCTCGCACTGATCGCCGCACCGCAGCTCGGCTGCGATGCCGCCGATGTCGTTTTCACCGGCGGCAAGGTATATGGCAAGCAGGCGCCGGACCGCAGCCTGCAGTTCCTGCGCATGGCCGCCAGCCCGCATTGGGCGCCGGGCTTGTTGCCGCAGGGCGTGGAGCCGGGCCTGCGCGAGACCGCGTTCTGGACGGCTGAGCAACTGACCGCGCCGGACGAGCAGGACCGCGTCAACACTTCGGCTGCCTATGGCTTCGCATTCGACGTCTGCGCCGTGGAAATCGATCGGGACACCGGCCGCGTCCGCATCGATGAGTACATCACCACGCACGACGCCGGCAAGATCCTGAATCCTGCACTCGCCGATGGCCAGATCCGCGGCGCATTTGCGCAGGGCCTGGGCGCGGCGTTGATGGAAGAATTCCGCTACGGCGACGACGGCAGTTTCCAGTCCGGTACCTTTGCCGACTACCTGGTGCCGACCACCTGCGAAGTGCCGGAACCGACCATCCTCCACATGGAAACGCCTTCGCCTTTCACGCCGCTGGGCGCGAAGGGTCTGGGCGAAGGCAACAACATGAGCACGCCGCCGTGCATCGCGAATGCAGTAGCGGACGCGCTCGGCGTGGCCGACGTCACGCTGCCGCTCACGCCATCGAAGGTGATGGGGCTGATCGGCATCGAGGATCCGCTGCCGTCCAGGCCGAAAGCGGCGCAAGCTGCGGCGGCGCCGTCCGCGAAGGGCGGCAAATCGCTCTCGGCCCGAGGCGAGGTCTTCCTGCCCGCGCCGCCGGTCGCAGTCTTCGCGGTGCTGCTCGACCCCGCTGCGCTGGCCAAGGTCATCCCCGGTTGCAACGGCCTCGAGCGTGTCGGCGAGAACCGTTACCGCGCCGATGTCACCGTCGGCGTCGGCATGATCAAGGCGCGTTACGCCGCCGAGGTTGCACTGTCCGAACTCGATCCACCGCGCAGCCTGCGCCTGGCCGGTTCCGGCCTGTCGTCTGTCGGCAGCGCCAGCGGCAGCGGCCTTGTGACGCTGGAACCGTCCGATGGCGGCACGTTGCTGCGCTATGACTACGCCGCTGATGTCTCGGGCAAGGTCGCTGCTGTCGGCAGCCGCATGCTTGAAGGCGCTGCCAAGATCGTCCTCAACCAGTTGTTCGAACAGCTCGGGCGCGAAGCCGGCGGCGGTGGTGCACCGGCAAAGCAGGGCTGGTTCGGGAAGCTGCTCGCATTCTTTGGAGTCAAGCGATGAAGCCGCAGGTATTTGATTACGCCCGTCCGGATAGCGCCGACGAGGCGGTCGCCTTGCTCGCCGAGTCCGGCCCCGACGCGCGCATCCTCGCCGGCGGGCAATCGCTGATGGCTGTGCTGAACATGCGCCTGGCGCAGCCCAGCCTGCTGGTCGACATCTCGCGCGTGCCGGACCTCAACTATGTACGCGTCAAGGATGGCTATCTCGCCATCGGCGCGGCTGCCACCCAGGCCAGCGTCGAATGGCGGCCCACACTCGCGCAGGAAGTGCCGCTGCTGACGCAGGTGTTTCCGCATATCTCGCATTTCCAGATTCGCAACCGCGGCACGGTATGCGGCTCCGTCGCGCACGCGGATCCTAGCGCGGAACTGCCGCTGGCCTTGCTGCTCCTTGGCGGGCAGGTTGTCCTGCGCAATCGGAAAGGCAGGCGCGTGCTCGCCGCCGACGACTTCTTCCAGGGGATGCTGATGACGGCGCGTGCGCCGGACGAACTGGTGGAAGAGGTGCGCTATCCGCTGGTCGCAGCCGGCCATGGTTATGCATTCAATGAATTCTCCGGCCGCCATGGGGACTTCGCCGTTGCGTCGGTCGGGGCGGTGGCGACCAAGGACAGTATCCGCTTCGCGGTCGGCGGCGTTTCCGACCGGCCGCGCGTAAAAGTCCTGCCGCTGCTGAAGGGCGGCGACCTCGACACCGCGATTAATGATTTTGCCTGGGAACTGGAAGCGCGCGACGACCACCATGCCTCCGCGCCGTTCCGCCGGCAACTGGTGCGGCGCCTCGGACGCGCCGTCATCGAAAGGGCTATGTCATGAAGAAGTACGAAAAGAACGCGCTGGCACGCGTCACCGTGACCCTGAACGGGAAGGAACGTTCGGGCAACTGCGAACCGCGCATGCTGCTGTCGGATTTCCTGCGTGGTGAACTGGGTGCAACCGGCACCCACGTCGGCTGCGAACACGGCGTCTGCGGCGCCTGCACCGTGCAGATCGACGGCGTCGCCGCGCGCTCCTGCCTCACTCTGGCTGTGCAGGCCGACGGCCGCCGCATCGACACGGTGGAAGGGCTCAATGGCGGCAGCACCGGCCTGTCCGACCTGCAGGAAGCCTTCCGCCGCAACCACGCACTGCAATGCGGCTTCTGCACCGCCGGCATCCTGATGTCCTGCGACGACTACCTCGGCCGCAAGCCGGACCCGAGCGAAGAGGAAGTGCGCGAGATGCTGTCGGGCCACCTGTGCCGCTGCACCGGTTACACCAACATCGTCAAGGCCGTGCTCGAGACCGCGCAATCGCGGCGCGAGAAGGCGCTTGAGGCAACCACGAATTCGTAGAAAGAGGAGCAAACATGCTGGATCTGGGCCGCACATTCCTGCAGAGCGTCGAACGCAACCCGAACGCGCTGGCGATCATCGACGGAGACCGCCGCTACGACTATGCGCAATGGTATGACATCATCCAGCGCACCGCTGCGGGTTTGCAGGAGATAGGCATCGGGCGCGGCGACCACTTGCTGGTGGTGCTGCAGAACCGCTTCGAGATGGCGACCCTGCATTGGGCCTGCCAGTTCCTCGGTGTGGTCGTGACGCCGCTGAACTGGCGCGCCAAGCCAGAGGAAATTGATTACTGCGCCACGGATGCGCAGGCAAAGGCCATCGTGTATGAATCGATCAGTGCCGAAGCCGTCGCCGCCAGCCCGATCGCGCAAAAGCTGCTGCGCATCGGCGTAGGTGACGCCGACGGTGCAACGCTGGCATTCGAGCAACTCCAGAAGGCCGTTCCTGTCGAGCCGATCCTGCTGGCGAAGGCCGACGATATTTCGCTGATGCTCTACACCTCCGGCACCACAGGTAAACCCAAGGGCGTACCCCGCCGCCACTGCCACGAACGCGCTGCCGCACTGGCGCATGTGGCTCAGAATCTCTACCGCCGCGGCGAGCGTACCCTCGGCGTGATGCCGCTCTATCACACCATGGGCGTGCGATCGCTGTTGGCAATGGCCATGGTCGATGGCCTGTTCGTCTGCGTGCCGAAGTTCGATTCCGGCTATGCGGTGCGCTGCATCGCCGACGAAAAAATCACCTGTCTGTACCTGGTGCCGACGCTGTACCATGACATGCTTGCCTGGCACGCGAAGAACGGCGGCAACCTGTCATCGGTGAAAAAGCTGGGCTTTGCCGGCGCGCCTATGCATGATGCGTTGCTCAAGCGCCTGGACGACACCTTCAAGCCCGAGCTGTTCGTCAATCACTACGGCTCTTCCGAGGTCTACACCTTCAGCGTCGACCAGGATGCGACGAAGAAGCCGGGCAGTGCGGGGCGGGCCGGCATTAACACGCGCCTGCGCGTGGTCAGGTTGAATGCGACCTCGCCGGATGACCTGGCTGCGGTTGGCGAGGAAGGCCAGATCATCGCCGACCTGGCTGGCGACGAGGCGTTCGAGGCATATCTGAACCGTCCGGATGCAAACGCGAAGTCGATCCGCGACGGCTGGTACTTCACCGGCGACACCGGCTATTTCGACCAGGACGGCGACCTGTTCGTCTCGGGACGTGTTGACGACATGATCATCAGCGGCGGCGAGAACATATCGCCGGTGGACATCGAGTCGGTGCTGTCGCTGCATCCTGCTGTCGACGAAGTTGCAGTTGCCGGCCTGAAGGACGAGCGTTGGGGGCAGCGTGTTGTGGCCTTCGTCAAATGCAAGACGGAGACGGATGCGGAGGCACTGGATGCGCATTGCAAGAATTCCGACCTGCTGAACTTCAAGCGGCCGCGTGAGTATGTGTTCGTGCGGGAGATTCCGAAATCGCCGGTGGGGAAGATATTGCGGCGAAAGTTGGTGGCGGGGGAGTATGAGCCGGTCACCCCGGCACCCGAGCAGCAAGCCTCCTGAGCGATCGCGTCACTGCATTGGCTTTCAAGCCTTCGCCGTTTTCGGGGAAGGCTTTTTCGTTTTCAGCTTTCGCATCGCAGGTGGCGCTATCGTTGCGACTGCCTGGGTCATACCGTACTGCTTGCAGGCGGGTGGCTTCGTACGAATTTTCACTTCCCTTTTACCCGTCATTCCCGCCTACGCGGGAATGACGAGGAACTGTATTCAGCAACTCGACTGCAGCTGCCCGCATGCGAGCGCGAGTGACAAAATTGTTCGCACATCGTAGTGCACTCACATACTGCCCATCCCCAGTGTTCCAAATCTGGAACCCCCAATTCTATTTTGACCGCTATTCGAGACGTCAAGCGCTGGATAGTATGAATCACGACATCGACAAATGTCGCGCATCCTGAAATTCCAACATTTACCCCGGCAGCGGACCGGGACAATACACGGGCCAGCGGCCCCACATGGAGACAAGCATGGATAACTCAAGAAGGACGTTTTTGAAAGCGACTGCCGGACTGACGATGGCAGGTGCCGGCATCGGCGCATCGTCGTTCGCGATGGCGCAACCCGCCGGCCTGAAGTGGGCAAGCCTGGCGCCGGGCTTCACGATTCTGATCACCGATTACATCGTTGAAAAGGGGTTGGACAAGAAGTACGGCGTCAACCTCGGCAAGCCGACCGAGTACACATCGGTCAGCACGTACTACAACGATTTCGTTGCCGGCCAGTACGACGTGTGCGTCGGTACCTGGGACACTTTCGCGGCGCGCTACCTCGCAGGTGTGCCGATGCACTTTGTGTGCGCGATTTCAACCGGCAACATGATCAACATCGTCGTGCCGGGCAATGGGGTAACCTCCCTGAAGGCGCTCGAAGGAAAGACAGTTGCCGCGCCGCAGTCGACCGGCACTTACCGCCTGACCAGGGCGATCATCAAGGAACTCACGGGCACCGACCTGGAAACATCGATGCGCGTCCAGAACGTCGACAACCCGGCCGCCGCGGTCACGCTGGTGATGGCCAATCGTGCCGACGCCGCGCTGTCCTGGGAGCCGAACATCACCTCCGCCATCACCAAAGTGCCCGACATGCGCGTGCTCTACAACACCGGGGATGAGTTCCGCAAGAAGGTCGGGCTCGACCTGCCGTACTTCGGTGTCGG
>CBIHRW010000136.1:0-9388 GCA_966212545.1 uncultured Noviherbaspirillum sp. | reverse complement strand
GCCCCCGCCGCGCCTCCTAGGTGAGGCAGGGGCATCCACCCCCGCTATTTCGTAGCTACTGCTGATTGTCATCGCCTCCCATGCGAGGTGAGGGGATAGTCACGCCCGTTTTTTTTCAGAAAGGCCATATCAACATGCATCGTCCTGCAACATGCCCGCCATTCTCCTATCGCCGCTCGTACGCGCTTCTGCTTGCGGCCGGCATCTGCCTGGCTCCCGGCGCCATGGCGCAAACCGCCAATACACAAGCCTCCTATGATGCGACGAATGCCTATTACCGCATCCCGTATTCCCGTACCCCGCAGTGGGTCCGTGTGTACATCGACGCCGACCGCAACGCTACAACCGGCTTCCGTTTCGGCACCGTCGGGGCCGGCTATCTGATCGAAAACGGGAACCTGTATCGCTATACCGGAAGCGGCGGGACCAACTGGTCCTGGCAATTCGTAAAACGCGTCGGCTACTCCGCCGGCAGCACCTCCGCCACTGTCACCGTGGCTCGCGCCGACCTCGGCTCCCCCGACGATCTCGACCTGATCACCTATACCACTTCGCCGGCACTCACGTCGGCAAAGATCACGCAGACGTTCAAGGCCGCCACCCCGTCCCCCACCTTCGCCAGCGATGCGACCAACGTCTATTACAAGATTCCGTTCTCCGGGACGCCGAACTGGGTGCGCCTCTTCCTCGATACCGACCGCAATGCCGCGACCGGCTACCGCTTCGGTGCCGTCGGCGCCAACTATCTGGTAGAGAACGGGAACCTGTATCGCTATTCGGGCACCGGCGGGACCAACTGGGCCTGGAAGCTGGTCAAGCGTGTTAACTACACCGTCGCCAGCGGCACCGCCGGCATCACCATTGCACGTTCCGACCTGGGCTACCCGACGGGAATCAACCTGATCTCGAATACAGAACCGCCTTCCCAGACGTCTGCGGTCGTTTCCCAGACCCTGTCCATAGCGCCTGCTCCGGCACCTGCTCCAGCGCCTGCTCCAGCGCCTGCTCCGGCACCTGCTCCAGCGCCTGCTCCGGCACCTGCTCCGGCACCTGCTCCGGCACCTGCTCCGGCACCTGCTCCAGCGCCTGCCCCGGCACCTGCTCCGGCACCTGCCCCGGCACCTGCTCCAGCGCCTGCCCCGGCACCTGCCCCGGCACCTGCCCCGGCTCCTGCTCCGGCTCCTGCTCCAGCGCCTGCCCCGGCGCCGGGCCCGTTCCCCTGCTAACCAGGTATCGACGAAGACACAGCCGAGCCAATCGCTGGATGCCGCAGAAGCGGCGGCTCAATACGTTCCGCGCAGCCGCTTCCCGCTGGGATTCAGTTCAATCAAGCTTATTAGAGAGAATTATTCATGAGTGGAATCAAAACTATCGATAACCGTCGTCGTCAACTCCTGCTCGGCGGGCTCGCCGTCGGCGCGTCCGGTCTGCTGCAGGCATGCGGTGGCGGCGGCTCGTATGAGGACGGTGAAGCGACCGCTGCCGAAGCGCAGACCGCGTCGGGCGCGACGGTTACCGATACCGAGCCGACAAGCACGTTTGCCGCAACCGCCTCGACCGTCACGACTCCCCGGCCGATTCCGAGCCATGTCGTGAAGCTCGCCGACTACGGCGGAGTGCCGGGCGCTGCCGCCTCGACGATCATCAGCGCATTCAACCAGGCACTCAACCAGTTGAAGGGATTGGGCGGCGGCACACTGCTGGTCGGTCCGGGCGTGTACAACTTCGGCACTCGCGGAGCCGGGACCATGATGCCGACAAGCGGGCTGAGCAATGTCCTGATCTCCGGCTACGGCGCGACGCTGCAGATGACCACTACCTCGGCCACTTCGGTCGTGACGCCCGTCTTCTTCAGCTTCAACAATCCGAGCAACATCACGATCGCGGGCTTGTGCTTCAAGGACTTCGGTGCCATCAATACCGGTGCCTCTGCCAACCACGGCGCGATCTGCCTCAACATCACGTCCTCCGTGGCCTGCTCCGGCTTCAAGACGGTCGACGTCGTGGCCGACAACGTCGTGCGCCTGCTGATGGCATCGCAGCCCGACGCTGGCCGTTACACCTTTGAAGGCTTCGACCTCCACGGCACCGTTCGCAACGCCTACTATGGCGCCGGCTGTATCTTCAACGGCGCGAACTCCAAGGTGAACCTGACCATCCACAACGTGCGTCGCGCCTTCATCGGTTACGGCCTGAAGAACTGGGACATTACCATCAACGCCAGCGCGGACGGCACCTGGCCGGGCAGCAATGCGTTCGTGGAAATCGCCGCGGATACGCGCGAAATCGCCGACACCGTGAAGGTGAACCTGACCGCGACGGGCAACTTCAAGAACTACGTCGGCCTGGTCAACATGTACCTCCAGGGCAGCAGCAGCTCTTCCACGTGCATCCGCAACGTGAAGGCGAATGTGACGCTCAATAACGTGACGAGCCCGGCGGGCGCAGTGTTCCTGTTCCCGTACGAACCCCCGAGCACCGGCACCTTCCAGTCCACTACGCTCGGTTGCTGGGAGAACATCCAGCTGAATGCGACGGTGAACGGCAGCTACTCCGGCACTATGATCAAGAACCCGTCGGTTTCCTCGTCGGCGCGGACTTCAATCAACGTGGCATCCAGCCTGGCCGCACGCCAGAACATGGCGGCGCTGCCGAAGTACTTCCGCGTCATCACGCAATGTAGCGCCTGATCGTACGAACGACAGGTGGCGCTGCCCTGCGTCACCTGTCCGGATTGATCATCAAAATCGCGTTCGCGCGTTGACGGGTGCCCGCTTCCGGCGGAGCACCCGTTTTTTCCCAATCTGCATTTCCTGAAAATTGCCGGACCGGCTGGCATCACGGATGCGTACTTTCCGCCTCATCGATCGGGTGCAGTCTTAGAGACTATCCCAGTAGGGAGCGTCTGTGGATTGCGTGCCAGGAAGGCCGCAGACAAGGCGCGAGGAGGCCGCGGGGTGGTTCCCCCGCAACGACGAGCAACGCAGGATCCGGCCTTCCTAGCGCGTAAGCCGCGGGCGATCCCTACTGGGATAGGCTCTTATGCCCCTGCTTCACTACCCGGAAATATCCCGGCAGTGCCGTCATCTTCTGAAGGACGGCCAGCTTGCCGTCGACATGGATCGCGTTGCTTTTTCCCGAGGACACCGACGGATTCTTGATCATGGTGCCGGAATAATTGCCCCGGACCCTGGCGCTCAGATGTATCTGCTCCCACGCACCACGCGTCGTGTCGGCAAAGCGGCCGGTGCCGGGCGCCTCATACGGGAAAAGGAACACGGCACCGGCGGGGTCCGACACCTTGTCGAGGACGACACTCGCCTTCACGTTGCGAATGTAGGCCGGAGTATCCGGGGGCCCCTGGAGATAGAAGGTGACAAGGCCTCCGTAATTCTTCATGTTGCCGGACGCCTTCAATTTGACGGTAATCGACTCGGCGGGCCCGCGATGGTCTGCAGCCAGTTCCACGAGTGCATTGCTGCCAGGTGCCATGCCGTCCGCGCTCGCATTGATGTTCAAATCCCAGTTGCGCATGCCGTAGCCGATGAAGGCTCGGCGCACGTTGTGCACGGTCAGATTGACCCTGGAATTCGCCCCGTTAAAGACACAGCCCGCGCCGTAGTAGGCGTTCCTGATCGTCGCGTGGAGGTCAAAACCTTCGAAAGTGTACTTCCCGACATGCGGCTGAGAGGCCATGAGTAGGCGCACGACGTCTTCCGCGACGCAATCGACTGTCTTGAATCCGCGGCATGGCCTCGTACTCTCGACAAGAAGGCAAATCGCCCCGAACCAATTGACGTCGAGCTTGGTGCCGAAACCCTTGAATTCCATCCCGGCAATGGTGATGTTGTTCGGATTGATGAAACGGAAGAATACGGGAGTCACGATGCCCGTTCCTTCGGTAGTCATCGTCAGTTTTGCTCCATATGCGGAGATCACCACATTGCTCAGGTCGCTTGCCGTGACCGCCGTACCGTTACCGCGCACGCCAAAGTCGTACACGCCCGGCTCGATCCGCAGGGTGCCGCCGCCGCTCTCCCTGAGACGGTCGAAGGCGAGATGAAAGGCGTCGATGATCGCTGCCGGATCAGCATCGGGCAGGCCGCCAAAGTCGGCTAGTCTGAGCTGGGTGGAATCCTTGCTCTTTGAGGACTGGGTGATCGCTCCAAACGCAGCCCAAGGCAGAAGCGTGGCCGCTCCGGTGACGAACAACTTGCGGCGTCGACGGTCAACCCGCAGGTGCATATCGCCTCCCGCCACCGAAGATTTCACCCTACTAGCAAGAGTGCGCAGCCGCTTCGCGGCAGGAAGCGCACTGGTCGCAACAGGAGACCGCACGGTCCGGCGCGTCCAGCAGGGAATAGCAGGACAGCTTCCGGCGCGCTTCCGGCTGATCATTGAACATCAGCACGTCGATGATCGACAGGAGCGGAACGAACTCGTTTCCGAACTGCCGGTAGGTGATCTCATTGATCTTGTGGAACTTCAGCCCCAACCCATTTCGGGTGAAGTAATCGAAGTCGTACAGATCCATGCCGCCAATGAAATTGATATACACCTCGCCGCCCACCTTCTTTGCAGTCTTGACCACTCGGTCCTGCTTATCTTCCACTTCAGTGACATCAAGGGATGAGGCGGTAAGAATGGGGGTGCCAATATCCAGGTACTCGCAGATGCGCCGGATCGAGTGCTCTGCGTACTTCGCCAGGTTCGGTTCCGGATGCTTGATCAAATCGCGGAGAAAAGGAAATATCTTCTTGAAGTATGGCGCCTTGGAATAAGCGCTGGAAATCACCCTCAATAGCCTGTCCATCTCTTCGTCGAAATTGTCAGCGAACACTCGCTCGTTGATGTTCGAACGCAGAGATCCCTTCTTCAGGGGAAAGGTAATCAACCGGTCCTTACCATTCATCAGGATGCGGTTCCGATTGATCCACGACTCCTTCACGTACTGCAAATTGTCCCCGAGAATGAATACGTCGACGGCAGAGATCAACTGAAAATAACCAAGGTAGGGAAACAGGTACGGCTGCATCATTCCTACTTTTTTCATAATCACATTTCCATGTTCCACGCGTTCAGCACATTCGGTCGTCGCGGCATCGCCGCATTACAGGCATCCGCCGACGAAGGATCTGCGCTCTTCATGCTGTCGATTGTGCGACGGCCTCACCACCGGCCCAGGTTGATTTTCCGCCGCCTGTTGATTGCTGAAGAGGGACTTGTGCAAGACCTCTCGATGACCGGATAACCCTGCAACGATGAAAGAACTGGTGGAGGGAGCTGGATTCGAACCAGCGAACTCTTAAGAGGGCAGATTTACAATCTGCTGCCTTTAACCACTCGGCCACCCCTCCATACGAAAACCGCTTAACGAAAACCACTTCACGAAAACCGCATGAACCGTTTGCACAGCAGCTCGAATGCAATCCGGATCGATGTCGTGCAGTTGACGAAACCCGCGCATTCATCAACGATGATCCCGGTGCGCGTATCTTGCATCAGCGCCCAACGCGCACGCTTGATGCGTCACAAACAGCCTCAGGGCTAATCCATTCAAGTTTTCCAATGATTCAGTGCGTCAGTGATTCAATATACTGAGCAGATACGCTCCGTAACCGTTTTTGGCCAGCGGATCGGCAAGGCGTTCGAGATCTTCTGCCGTGATCCAGCGCCGGCGGTAGGCGATTTCTTCCGGACAGGAGACCATCAGGCCCTGCCGCTTCTGCAGCGTGGCGATGAACTGCGCCGCTTCGAGGAGCGCTTCGTGGGTGCCGGTATCGAGCCAGGCGATACCGCGACTGAGGATCTCCACATTGAGCGTGCCCATCTCCAGATACGATTTGTTGACGGTGGTGATCTCCAGTTCGCCGCGCGCTGACGGCTGAATGCTGGCGGCGATGTCGCACACCTGGTTGTCGTAGAAGTAGAGACCCGTCACGGCGTAGTTGGAGCGCGGCTTGGGCGGTTTCTCCTCGATCGATATCGCACGCTGCTCTCGATCGAACTCGACCACGCCATAGCGTTCCGGGTCGTGAACGTGATAGGCGAAGATCGTGGCGCCCCCCTCCTTCGCGTTGGCGCGCGTCAATATGCTTACCAGCTCGTGGCCGTGGAAGATGTTGTCCCCGAGGACGAGCGCGCTCTGGCTATTGCCAACGAAGTTGCGACCGATGATGAAGGCTTGCGCCAGTCCTTCCGGACGCGGCTGCACTGCATACTCGATGTTCAATCCCCACTGACTTCCATCCGACAGCAGTTCCTGGAAACGCGGCGTGTCTTCGGGGGTCGAGATCAGCAGGATGTCCCGGATATTCGACAGCATCAGCGTCGCAAGCGGATAGTAGATCATCGGCTTGTCATACACAGGCATCAGCTGTTTGGATGCCGCGCGCGTGACCGGATACAGGCGAGTTCCCGACCCGCCGGCGAGAATGATGCCTTTTCGTTTGCTTCGATTTTGCATGGTCATGGTGATGTACGTGATTGGCGAAAGAGTATCGGCATGCCGCCGGGTGAGAGGATGATATGAACCAGGGAAGGGAGCGCGTTGCGGCCGGCGCGTGACCGGGTCACGTTCCGTAGTGCGTATCGATCCAGTCGCGGTACGCGCCACTGGTCACGTTCCTGACCCAGTCTTCGTTATCCATATACCAGAGGACGGTTTTACGGATGCCGGAGTCGAAGGTCTCCGCCGGCGTCCATCCGAGTTCGCGCTCGATCCTGGTAATGTCCATTGCGTAGCGGCGGTCATGGCCCGGACGGTCCCGCACGAAGGTAATCTGCTCGGCGTAGGACTTCCCGTCCTTGCGGGGCCGCACCTCATCGAGCACGCGGCAGACGGCGTGCACGACTTCCAGGTTCGCCATCTCGCACTTGCCGCCGATGTTGTACGTCTCCCCTGGTGCTCCGGCTTCCAGCACGTGGCGAATCGCCCGGCAGTGGTCTTTGACGAACAGCCAGTCGCGTCTTTGCATGCCGTCACCATAAATCGGCAAAGGCTTGCCTGCCGACGCGTTCAGGATGCAAAGCGGAATCAGCTTTTCCGGAAAATGATAGGGGCCATAGTTGTTGCTGCAGTTGGTCGTCAGTACTGGCAGGCCATAGGTATGGTGCCAGGCCCGGACAAGGTGATCGCTCGCCGCCTTGCTCGCGCTATACGGACTGTTCGGCTCATACCGGTTCGTCTCGGAGAAGGCGGGATCGTCCGGTTCCAGCGTGCCGTAGACCTCGTCGGTCGAGACATGAAGGAAGCGGAATGCCGTGCGTGCGGCCGGACGCAGGCGTGACCAGTAGTCCCGCGTCGCTTCCAGCAGATTGAAGGCGCCGACCACATTGGTCTGTATGAAATCGCCGGGACCGTGGATGGAACGGTCCACATGCGATTCGGCGGCAAAGTTCAGTATCGCGCGCGGCTGGTATCGCGTCAGGAGCGCCGCAACCAGGTTGCGATCAACTATGTCACCACGGATAAAGACATGCCTCGGATCGTGCCTCACCGTCGCGAGCGTTTCGAGATTGCCCGCGTAGGTCAGCTTGTCCAAATTGATGACCGGCTCCTGTTGATTGGCCAGCCAGTCCAGTACGAAATTTCCGCCTATAAAGCCTGCGCCACCTGTGACGAGAATCACTGCGTCCTCCTTTGACTAGGAATGAGGAAACAAATCGACATTGCGGCTTCGCTGCGCATCTGTTGCCTGCTCAGGAATGGAACGGAGGACTTCGCTTTGCCCCGTCAATCCGAAGTACCGCACGACCGCGTTGAACAATTCCTTGACATGCTGGCCGTCACGGGCGGCGTAATCGGCTACCCGTCCCTTGTAATAGACAAAACCGTTGGCGTCGTGCATGCCGTTCTTGATGGCGACAAACGCTACATGAGGCTTCAAGCAAAAGCTATTGCCCCCATGCTGTACCAGCATGTCGTCGTCAATATCTTCTGAATGCGTCAGGGTGACAAACAGACTCGATCCGCGATTATCGATCTCATCGAAAATTGGCTTTCCGGTAGCCTGGCAGACGATGGCTGACAACACCGCTTCTCCGCGCGCCGCAGCCGCCGCCGATTCGAACTCCACCAGGAAATCCCGCGTCATCCGTGGATAAACGGATCTGAACGTCACACCGACTCTGCGCAGGAAGGCAGCGTGGTCCTTCAAGCGCCAGTAATATTTCACGCGATCGTAAGGCCGTTGTGTCAATCCGGTCGCCACGACGAGATCAACATCGTCCATCGTCAGGTAGTCACCGAGAATGCGGTCGTAGACAGCCAACATCTCCGCAAATGGATCCTGGCCGGAAGCCACATACCAGTCCGGATTTCGTATGCCGGTCTTCACGGCTTCACGCGCGTTGAACAGGTAGTGATGCTGAATATGGGCGCCCGCATTCAGGAACACGGTAGAGAAGTTTGGCTGCTTTCGTCTAAAAAGCCGCAGGTGAAGATCGTGCAGAAACAGGTCAAGAAATAATGCCTTGCGCCACGGCGCTCCCCTGCTACGCAATGCCAGCCCAACATAACTCGCGTAGTTGCACGGTCGCGCGAAACGCAGCAAACCGCCGAGCAGGGTCAGAAAGCTCTTCCCGCGCAGACGGGATTCCGCATTGTCGTTGACTGCCTGAGACACCGCTTCGGCGATGGTCTTGCTCCAGAACGACATATCGGCAGGCGTCACTGTCCACGGATCGGGGATGAAGTATGCCGGCCTGCGCAATCGGTTCTCGGAGTTCATGGCGGAAATGCTGCCCACCGTGTATCCGCCGGCTTCAACCATCTCGAAGAACTGCGGAATGTCGCTGCCGACGATATCCCCGAGACGAAAGATGCCATGTTCCGCCGCGGTTTTTCCGGTGTGAGCAGATACCCATTGAATCCAGGGTTCCAGTTCCTCATAGCGCGCCTCTGAGCTGGTGCGCCGGACGCCTTCAGTCAGGATGCGCTTGAGATGCACGAGCTTGTTGCGCTCGGCATAGGCCTGGGCGAAGTGCAGATTGACTTCGTTCAGTTCAACGAGAACAAGGCGCTTGTTGTGGACTGTTTCCATAGTCTTGCTCCAGTAGAGTTGACACAGGCGCGCGTCGCTTGCTGATGATTCCCCGGCTGCAGGACGGCAACCGGCAAAGCGCAGAGCGCCGCACGTTCGAATCAGAATGGATTGCCGGCTTCACCCGTATGGGGCTGGCAAAAGACTGGCTGCTTCAAAAGCCTGTCTCAGTAAGAAACGGCCCCGCGTTGTGGGGAAAAAGGATGCGCCAGAAAGGGTGGAGCGGAAAATTCAGGCGACATGTCGCTTACGCGCGGAACGGCAGCGGCATGAGAGAACAAGGATTCTGCATAGAGCGGTTTGCGGGTCAGTTGAGGGGGCGCGTTCGGTCGAGAAGGGATGCA
>CBIHRW010000135.1:0-9571 GCA_966212545.1 uncultured Noviherbaspirillum sp. | reverse complement strand
GCCTAGCACTGCATCCCTTCTCGACCGAACGCGCCCCCTTCCCTAGTTCATAACACCCTCCAGGCATGCGCATGGTCTTGCAACAGACCTTGCCATGCGGGTTGATGAAATCGATCTTCCGCAATTCCTTCACTGTCATCCCCGCGCAGACGCACTGGTGTCCGGAATAATTTTTTTGACAAGGCCTGGAAGCCTTGAAGAATTTGGGCCGGCGGTGAATGAGCCATGCTGCCGACTTGATTTCGCGGTAGGGCTCCTTCCCCCTTTGCAGACGGGGAACCATGGGCACAAGGCAGGGTGCAAGAATTTCCTCGAAACCGGCAAGGCATCGAACGTGTTGTCAACAAGCGAATCAAAGCAGCAAGGTGCACGGCCTCACCTTCGAGATCCGCATGAAACACGTATTCATTCCGTTTGCAGTTGCTGTGTTACTTTCCGGATGTGCCGTTGTTTCTCCGTATGAACGGCCTTACGGCACCTATCCTGCGAGCAGCTATTCCGACTACCCCGATTACGTTTCACCTGCATATGGCGCGCCTGCGCGCTCCTATCCCGCACCTGTTTACATCTGGCCGCGTGTGCGGTTTTCCTTCGGACTGCAGTACTGGAGCGGGCACGGAAAACATCATCACGGGCATCGCCACGGACATCGTCAGCACCACGGATTCGGCGGCAGGCACGGCCGCTGGAGACGCTGATGCCTCCGCTTCCACACGTCCTTCTGCGTCACTCAAACGCTCTGCATCGTCAGAGAGCGTCTACGCCCGCTACCGGTTTCCGCCCAGCCCGCTATTGGCGTCCCTGTCCGGCGCGAGGATCTGACCGCGGATCTCGCCTGCCGGGAACCGCGATGTATGCACGTTGACATAGGCTGTTCCGGAATCGATGGCCTGCACCAGAGCCCGGAAATCATTGGCCGGAATGTTTTGCGTTTCCTGCGCCACAACCTGCGCGGCAGTAATGCTGCCGGTTACCGTGCCACCGGACTCGGGACAGGGTGGCGTGCCCCCAGGGGGATTGCTCTGGTTGGAGCAAAGGAAAGCGATGATGCCGCCCGCAGTATGAGTCTTTCCGAAGTGGATGTGGGCCTGTGTCACGGGAGAAGTCAGGTCGGCATAGGTCAGCGTGTAGCTGATGGTGCCGCCGGCCCTGTCGACGTTGACTTGAGCGCTGCCGTTACCCGGAGTCAGGATGGTCAGTGGAACTTCGTCGAAGCCGGATAGGCGCGCCGACAACGTGTTCGCGCTCACTATGCCTGGTATATCTGTCGTTCCGGATGTTCCCGTTGTGCCAGTCGTTCCATTCGTGTCTGTCGCGTGGACAAAGTTTCCCGACACGCCGAGCAGAACGGCCATTGTTCCAATGATTCTTGCGGATCTCATAACACACCTCTTTCTTGATCTTGCCAACTGAATCCGGTGTCGCAACGCTACCGGTGGCGGCACAGGATTCGATGCAACTGTCCTCTCGGTGGTTCGTCCCCAGGACATCGATAGTCACGGATCCCTTGACCTGGCTTAAGACGCAGGGCAGATGTTCGATTGACGACGCGAGAGGAAAGACGGAGGGATAGTTCTGCGAGACCCCGTGATCATTGACGATGGCCAATGGGCTTCATGGGCCGCAATGTTGAAGACCGGCTGCCGATCCGGCTGCCGGCAGGAATGTCATGATGTTTAGCGCCATGACACGTGAGCGCCAACCAACACTAACGACCAAAAGTCGATTTCTATGGAGCGGACACGATATATGTCGCCTGACCTAACGGATGTATACGTTCCCGGAGGTGACGCACTTCTAGAGGCGTGTCAAAGCCTTCCATATCCTGACGGTGAAACTTTCCGCGCTTATATTGAGCTTCCCGCCACATCTTCCAAACTAGTCGATCCATAGGTTCACTAACCGGAGTTAGTTATGAGATCTCTACCCTTATTGGCTGCAACGTTAGCCATTCCTGCAGTTATCGCATCAGCCCAAACCCCGCCTCCGCCGACTGGCCAGGGTGCATTCATTCCCCTGTTCAGCAGCACAGGAACAGGGGGAGGCGACGGGGCTGGCGGAAGCTCGACGTGGTATATCGATACAGCCAGGAACCTGGTCGTAATGTGCGCGCAGAGCTCTCCCGCTGGTGGAGGAGATGCACAGGCGCAAGCGTTTACTTGCACCGCACAAGCCGTGCCGACCGCCGCAACAACGCCACCGGGCGGTGCAACGCCACCGGGCGGTGGTGCGACGCCACCGGCAGGCGGTGCGACGCCACCCGCGGGCGGTGCGACGCCGCCGGCAGGCGGTGCCACACCTCCACCACCGAGCGGTGGCGCTGGCTCGAACCCGGTCGGCGGATAGAGACCATAACTGACGTTGTGCCGAGCGCGCGCCGCATTCACGGTCCTCATGATGCGGTGCGCGCCTGCCCTCTGGCTGCAATCGAAACGCTCGAGGACTCTTTCGCGGGCGCAGTGGTAGTCGTATCAGAGGAATATGGTGCGCAGGCATTGCAGCAGTGCTGCGCGCCAATCCTCTCTCCCCGTCGCGCGCACTGATGTCACCGCCATCGGCGCGATGCCCCCATCGCTGGCAGAATCAAACCTGCACTCCCTCCCTTAAACATTTGCGACGAGCGTCGTTCTGAACTACGCTTGCTGCTTTGTCACGTTCAAAAAGGGGGAACGCATGGCACATGTGCCGTGGCCGAAACGACGCCTTGTTCTGCAGGCGGGCTTTCCCTGCCTCGCGGTATCGCCTTGGCTGGCCAATGCGCAACAGCGCATCTCCCTCACCGCATCGAAGATCATTGCCCACAGATGCTGGACCCGGCCAGACCGCGATCGAAAAGGTGGCGCATCGAAATTGTGCGCGGGTATGGAAGGCCGCGCCGGATGTGCCCGGCCAACGAAAAGCGTGATGTCCGTGCAGTCGGCATACATCGAGGTTCTCAAATGCTGCTGACCATCGGCTTGCTCGGCCTGTCCATTTGCTCCACATGGTTGCAGCCAGTAAGGCTGGGATCGGGATTGACGATGCCGCTTTGGCCATGGGCATTTGCGGGCGCCGTCATCGCTGGCCTTTTCCACGGTTATCTCACGTGGCAAGCACCGGTCGCGCTTGGTACGCTGGCCATCACCGCATATATCGCCGGCCGGTCCGGCACGAACCGGCTGCAAAGAACCTTGTTCGTCACGATCACCGCGCTGCTGGCATTGGCTCTCGCCCTGCACCTGCTTCCGGGTTTCCGCAACCCCGTACTTGTCGCGAACATAAAGTTCTCGCCCGACTCCGCGCCGTTCACGCAGTACGCCAACTTCGACAAGGCGGCCGTCGGGTTGATTCTGCTGACCTTGCTGACGCGCCGTTCCCGGACCCGGCGCGAATGGCGCGACATGCTGGTGCGCACACTTCCGATTGCCGCGGTCACGGCCGCCGTAGTCATCGCGGCGGCCATCTCGTTCGGATATGTGCGGCCCGCTGTGAAGTTTTCCTGGTACACGCCGGTCTTCCTCGTGACCAACCTGCTGTTCGTGTGCGTTGCGGAGGAGGCGTTCTTCCGCGGGCTGATACAGGAACGGCTCGGCAAGGCGCTTGCCGGCGTGCCTTTTGGCCCCACGATCGGCGTTGCGGCTTCCGCCTTGCTCTTTGGCGCCGCCCATCTTGGGGGCGGCGCGTTCTATGCGGGAATCGCGGCGCTGGCGGGCCTCGGCTATGCGTTCTCCTATGCCGTCGTGAAGCGGATCGAGGCGCCGATCCTGGTGCACTTCGGCGTGAATGCGGTGCATTTTGTGGGGTTCACGTATCCGCGCCTCCAGTAAGACGCAATACACCCGATGCGACCGGAGGAGTTCATTCCAGCGTCCGGGCTGCATCTCGCCTCGCCCCATCCCTGCCGCCGGCAAGCACGCGGAAGATCTCCCTCCGGGGCGCGCCGAAAACGATGCGCGGCTCGAGCTCCTTGCTCCATTTCTTGCGCGTCGATCGCGGCGAGCTTGTCCCATGAAGCGCTCAGCTCAGCCATATCCTTCAGCACCAATTCGGCATCGCGCAGGAATAACTTGCTCGATTTTGCTGGCCGAAGCGGGCGCATTGCGGCGTTGCACGCCACTTGCAGGGGGCCGCCGAGGCTGCTCGCACTGCGGCGTGTCGCGCGCCTTGCACTGCATCCCTCTACGACCGCCAAATCGATCCATTTATTCCTGCGCGACGCCTTCCGACTGCACCGTCAGGACTTGCGAATGCCGATCGTCACGAGATAGTCGCGCGGCATCGCCACGCCCAGGTCCGTCCTGAATTGTTCATGGAAGGCGATGAAATCGCGCTTCAGGTCTTCCCTTGCTTGCGGATCGAGACTCGCCGCCAGCGCCCGGGTAGGGCCGTAACCAGTCACGAACAACTCCCACGCCGCTTCGCCGCTCCGCACGCGCAGCGTCGTCGTGCCGGTCTCGAAGCCCAGGTCGAAGCTGTCGCCAAGGAGCTGCTGCACCCGCTCGCGGCTTCCCCATTCAAAGGGAGACGGCGGCGCAGGCGATGCAGGCGCGGCCATGTAGGGCTTCATGACCTTGAACAATCCTGCAATGGTCCCGTCCGCCGGCCAGGTGGTAAGCCCGACGCGCCCGCCCGGCTTGCAGAGGCGCGACAGTTCCATGGCTGCGGCTTCCGGCTTGCTGACGAACATGACGCCGAACGTCGATGTGATGGCGTCGAAGGTCTTGTTTTCGAAGGGAAGCGCCTCGGCGTCGCCGATCTGGAAATCAATTTTCAGTTGCTCGGCGGCGGCCCGGTCTTTTGCTGCTTCGATCAGGTCGGCGCCGAGATCAACGCCCGTCACTTGCGCACCTCGTGCGGCCAGCCGGCGGGCGGTCCAGCCGGTCCCTGTAGCGACGTCCAGGATTCGCTCGCCCGTTTGCGGGTCCAGCCGGATCACGCAATGCTCGATCGCGTCGAAAATGGTCTCGCTGATCTTGTCGTAATGCGGACCACCGCTATTCCATACGGTAGCTGCCTTCAGGTTATGTTGCTGGATAGTCTGTTCGCTCATGTCGTCCTCCAGGAAAAGGAGTGCGCGGCGCGGGCGGACGGATGCGCATAACCGCTATCCGCCGCCAGGCGCACTCCTGCGCTACCAAGATAAACAGACAGGTCGTGAAGGGCTTGAGGCGCCACAGACTATGGTGAAGCGCATACCGGAAAGGCGTGCCTCAATGCAGCGCGCCTCTTGCATGCAGTCCAGGCTTTTGCCGATACAGCGTCGTTGAGTTCCCCCAACGCATGCGACGAAGGCGATGCGCCACATCACGCCGCTTGCTCCAGCAAGCTTCCTTGTTTCCGCAATACCTTGATGACCGATGCCAACTCCTCATCGCCGAAACCTTCCGCATCGGCTTGACGGAAGAGCCGCGATGCATAGGCGGGGAAGTCGGCGTTGATACCTATGTCACGCGTCGTCTTAAGGATCCTGTCCATAGCCTCGATGGAGATCTTGAGGGCGCTTTGCGAAACCACGTAGTTGACCGAGCGGATTACACCGCTCTCGTGTTTCAGGAACTCGCCTAAACTCGGCGCCATGGTCCTGCCAATATCACCATACGCTGCCATGTCCAGTCCCTGGGATTCGCTGATATGCGCACCATGCATGAAACCGAGGAACGCGCCGTACTCTTTTTACCGCCTACTTCCACTCCCACACCTTTGAGCTTGTGTTGCCGTTCTCGTCAATCTCGAATTCGAAGACGGTCGCAAACTTGTTGAGCCCGGCCAGGCGCGGCGAGGATGCCTGGAAGAAGATGGCGCCGCGCCAGCTTGCGGCAAGCCCCTTCCCTTTCGGCGTGCCGACGCCCGATCCGGTCCATGTCGCCGTGTCTCCGTCCGGCGTGATGACCATGCCCTGTCCGGTACCGCTGAAGACGCCGCTCGGCATCAAGGTGGAAACATATGTCGCGACCTGAGTGGTCTGCAGGCCCACCAGCTTGCCTGCACTCTGGAACGACACTTCCGTCTGCAGCGATTGCCCGTTGAACGGCAGCACTCGCACTGCAGTGATCTTGCCCTTGTCTTCGCCAATCATTTCGCCCAGCATGATGCACCTCCTGCGTAGTTCGTTTGGCCAGATTGCAGTCTGGTGCGTTCATGCGCATATTCCAGCGGCATGCCGTGGCTGATTGCGGTCCGTCAAACTGGCGGCGGCGCGCGAATTTTCAACAATGGACCGGTACGGCCGCGTTCTCAAGAATATGGGGTAGCCGGAGCGCGGCTCCTCCCCTATTCTTTCCTGATTCCAACAAGGTACTCTCCCGCGCTGCCAGGACCAATGCGATTTCCCTTGTGATCGACGCCGTATCGGCCACCATCGTGCTCGTCCTGCTCATTGCGATATCAGTCAAGCTTCCAAGCGCGCCGATCAGGTGTTGTCTGCCTCCTGACCCACACCGTACGAATACACAATGACCGGCCCAGGACGCTTCTCGCCGGTCGAGCCCGGACCTCCGCGACTGGTGTTCCATGGGACGATTGACTACTGGGAGCAGTTCGACGTGGACTCGGTCCACCGTTTCGAACCGATCCACGGACCGCTCCGCTCCTGGCAGCTGGTGCACAAGGAGCTTGATGCGAAGTTCAGGGCCTTTTACGAGGCGCAAAAGCCGAAAAAATAGGCAAGACGGCGGTCTCTGAGCGCCTGCTTCTTGTGCCCCCATGCTGTCCGGGTTATGCGAGAAGCGGCGGCGGAAACGCCGGGACGGAGTTACCCGGACACTCCCGCCGCATGTGGGTCTTATTCTTCCTGTTTCTTCTTCTGTCCCGGCGCCCCGCTCTTGCCGTGCGCCCGTGTTCCGGTTCCTGCATTGTCTCGCGCATAGCCTGATGCGCCTTGTGCCGGCTCGGCCGAACTGCCCGACGGGCCGGATGCGCTGCTGCCGCTCGGGCCGCTTGCACTGGCGCTGCTGCCCGGGCCGGTCGAGCTGGTCGCAGTGCCACCGCCGCTGTCACGCGTACCCGCCGACGTGCCGCCGCTGCCCGAGGTCGATGCGCCTACGCCACTGCCGGCGCTTGCACTGCCGCCGCTACCTACGGTGCTGGAACTGCTGGCGCTGCTGCCTTTCTTGCCTGAGGTCCCTGATGTGCTGCCGCTCGTGCTGGTGGTGGTGCTGCTTTCTGCCTTGCGCACGCCGGTGCCTCCGTCGGCATGACGGCCGGCGGCAAAGCCGCTGCTATCGGTGGTGCTGGAGCCGCTCGTGCCGGTCTCGGCGTAGGCGGCAAACGGGGATGCTGCAATCAGTGCAGCAGCGAGATAGGAAAGTCCGGTGTACTTACTTCGCATTCAGTTTCTCCTGTCGTGTTGAACAACTGTCCTGCGTGAATTTCCTTTCCCTATGGAGAGAACGCACGCGCAGGGTGTGCTCAATGGAGTCGCCGAACGGGGCTGAGGTTCTATCCATGTCGTAACAAATTGTCAGCACGAATGGAGGTTGATCTCGGCCCCGCTTGTAGCGGGAGCTTGCCGGCAAGACAGGAAAGGCGCTGTCACCGTTTCAAAAGCCAGTCCCTGTCGTGTTGAAAATCAGCCGATGGCGCGCGGCAGAAGACGCCGGAATCTGCTGTCTCAATAAAAATCGTGTCCGGACAAAGTTTCAATTACTCAAGAGTCGCGAACATAGACGACGGATCGAAATTCTTCTTAGCCAAGCGGATTTACGACGAATGCCGGCATGGGCACGTCATCTGAAACGGAAGCGAGAAAGCGCTCGGCGGCGTCCAGCGCTTCGCCTATCGTGACATGCATGTCCAGATAGCGGTAAGTACCGAGCCGGCCTACGAAGGTGACGTGTTTTTCCTTGCTCGCCAGATCAATGTACTGCTTCAACTGCGATTTTTCCTTTACCAGTCGAATCGGATAATAAGGTATGTCGTTCTCTTCGCAGAGCCGGCTGTATTCCTTGAAGATCACCGTATTTTCATGCGTCTCCCAGGATGAAAAATGCTTGTGCTCGGAGATGCGGGTCCACGGGACCTCTTCATCGCAATAGTTAATCACCGGATTGCCCTGATAATCGCCGGCATGTCGCTCCTTGACGAAATCCAGGGTGCGGTAAGCGAGACGGCCCTCCTGATAGTCGAACCAGGCGTCGATCGGGCCGCTGTAGAAAATGTGTTCGTACTCTCCCGCCATGCTCCGTTCGAAGCTCGTGCCGAGGAAGACGTTGATGTTGGGGTGATCAAGCATGCGTCCCACGATATGGGTATAGCCGTGCCTGGGCATGCCTTGGTAGGTGCTTGCGTAATAGTTGTCGTCGTAGTTGAAACGCACCGGAAGCCGTCGCAGGATGCTGGCGGGAAGTTCGGAAGGATGCATTCCCCACTGTTTTGTCGTGTATCCCCTGAAAAAGGCCTCATACAGATCGCGCCCGACAAAGCGCAAGGCCTGCTCTTCGAAAGTTTTCGGCTCGGCGATGCTTTGGTCCCCTAGCGAGGCGAGAAAGGACTCCGCCTCTTTTGGCGTGAAGCTCTTGCCAAAAAACTGGTTGATGGTCAGCAGATTGATCGGCAGTGAATAGACGCGCCCTTTCGTGACGGCCTTGACACGATTCGTAAACGGCATGAACTCGTCGAACTGCCGGACATAGTTCCATACCTTCTCATTGCTGGTGTGAAAAATATGCGGGCCGTAGACATGTGTCAGCACGCCGCTCTCATCGTCGCGCGCCGTATGGCAATTTCCGGCAATATGAGGTCGCGTATCAAACACATCAACGCGATGTCCGGCCTTGGCCAGCTCGTGCGCGATTACCGCGCCTGAAAAACCTGCTCCTGCGATACCGATTTTTTTCATGCTTTTTCTCTTCGGAATAGGAATTCAATACCTGCCGCAAACATCGGCAGATTTCCTCCGAGCGAAGGCAAATCCCAGGCCATACGCGGGCAACAGCTGGCCGGTCTTCGTCGAAAAGTGCATGCCATCGCAGATCGGTTTCATACCTCACTCTATTCAGCGAGTCTTAGTGTGAGCATGTCCGCAGCGCTTCGGCGCGCCCCTTCCGCTTCAAGCATGAGCGCCACTTGTAAGCGTTACCGTATCTCTCGCCAATTTACACATGTACGGAAAGCATGCCGGCAGGAAGGACGCCCTGCATACTGCATCAATACCATTGGGAGAAGAATGGATCGAGGTGGATCGAGGTGGGTCGAGGTGGGATCGGTTGCGACACTGGAAAGGGAGTTGGCTTGCGTTGCAACCGGTGGCCGTACATTCGTGTAACTCGCATGCACTACACTCGTTGCAACCCATTGATCCATGCGATTGCAGACGTGTGCATGTTTGCTGACTCCGACAGGGAGAACGCGTGTGGCGTGGCGTTCCTGCTGAACTGTTCAGCAGTCAGCAGGCTTTCAATGATCGCCTCAAGTTGCACTTCGCCCGACGTCCGGCGACTGCACGAAAGGAAGGTCGAGAAAAAACTGGCTGACGGCGCACGCGGCACTGGCCGCGTGCTTAAGCGAAAGGAAAACCCGAAAACGATAACGCGTGGATGACTAGTAGTCGGTCACGGCTGATTTTTCGGTTCTAAAGCGATCTAACGGAAATTGT
>CBIHRW010000134.1:0-9595 GCA_966212545.1 uncultured Noviherbaspirillum sp. | reverse complement strand
CGTCGTCCCGCACGCGGCAAGGCCGGCGACGGCGAGAAGCATGGCGAGCCTGTTGAGCAGGCGCAGAGACTGCATGTATGACACCTCCTGTGCGAGTATGTAATCTTAGAGCGGTTTTCTCCTGAACGTACAGGGCAACTCCGGGGCTGCGATGCGCGCCCCCTCAACTGACCCGCAAACCGCTCTAATGTCGAATGGGGCGGCAGATCGCCTCGCCGATGCCGGCGAGGCGATCCGTGTCCATACAGCCGGAGAAAAGCTTACATGACGGAACATCATTACAAAGACCGCAAGATCGAAGTCCACATCGAACGCGTCGGCGCACGCTGGGACTGGTGGTTCGTGCTGGACGACCGCCCGCCGCGATTCAGTGCGGAACAGTTTGCCGCGACCGAAAGCGCGGCGCTGACCGAAGCGCTGGAGGCAGCCAGGCGCATGATCGATGGCGCATAAAAAAGCCCCGCGAGCGTGAGCCTGCGGGGCCAATCCTTCCTTAGGAGGGAGGAGGAGACAACTGTAAGGTCTTACACCGCGCTGAAGTCGTTTGCCGGCTTCAGGCCGCGCAGGACCGAATAACCATGCCGCCGCGTCACGCGTCGCGATGCATCGGCGATGTCGCCGAATGCCAGGCCGGGTTCACGCACCTGCATGCGTGCCGGCGCCGAGACCGCCGCGGCAAACCTGAGCAGCGCCGGGCCGGTCAGGTAGGCAATCGGAAAAGCGATCGGCCAGGCAGTCAGCCAGCTTTCCATCCAGTGGCTGAAAAAGCCTTCGGCGAACGTGCCCCACATTGCATGCATCACCGCCGTGACGACCAGCGTCATCAGCCCGCTGAACAGCAGCGCCGGCAGCATCGACGCCAGGGCGCGCGAGCGGCGCAGGCCCAGCACAACATTACCGATCAAGCCCCGCGACGGCTGGCGGGAAGCCACTGCCCGGGAAGAAACGGTCGGATGCGCGAATGTGGTCATGTTTGGCCCCCCATGCCCGATTTAGTTCACACTTACTGGCGCGATGCGATGGCGCGCAGTTCGTTGGCCAGGCTGGGCTCGACGCGCTCGAGGTCGCGCGCCATGCGGTTGAGCATCATCACGCTTTGCAGCATGCTGCGCTGGGAACGTTCTTCCAGCGACTTGCGCGGCCTGATCGTCAGGAGCGCGGCGCGCAGCAGGCCGACGAGCAGGGGCTTGAACACCACCATCAGGGCGGCGAGCACGCCAAGACCGAGCAGCGGACGGGCGACGGTCAGCGCGTTGGCGGCGATGGCTTCGACGGGGAATGCAATGGACAGGACGGACATGATTTACTCCCGAGAAATTCTTGCTTTAAAAAACTGTTTTGCTGCATTGCAGTATAGGTAGGCGACAGTTATATAACCAATTTCCTTTTGGCATATCAGCTATAATTCTCGTGAATACCAGCGCAAATCAGCCAGAAAATTTTCTTTTTTCTAATCAATGAATTAGGGAAAAACCATGAGTTTCCTCACACTCGACCTGAACCTGCTGCGGGTCTTCGATGCGGTGATGACGGAGCAGAACCTCACCCGTGCCGCGAGCCGCCTCGCCATGACCCAACCCGCGGTATCCAATGCCCTGCGTCGGCTGCGCGACTCGCTCGGCGACGAACTGCTGATCCGCACCGCGCACGGCGTCAAACCCACGCCCCGGGCCGAAAATCTTTGGCCGGCAGTGCGCCAGGCCTTGTCGGCACTGGAAGAGGCGATCACGCCCGAGCAGAATTTCGACATCGCCAACGCGCACAATACTTTCCGTTTGGCGATGGCAGACGCGACCGCTGCGCTTTGGTTGCCGGCCCTGGTGCGCTCTATCGAACGTGAAGCGCCAAAGCTCACCATCCGCATGGTGCCGCTGACGACGCGCGAACCACGCCCGATGCTGTTGCGCGGCGACATCGACATGGCGGTCGGCTTCTTCCCCGGCGTCACCGCCCAGCTCGCCGGCGGCCAGGGTGCTTCGGTTTCGCCGATCCGTCACGAGCAGCTGTATTCCGGGCGCTACGTGTGCGTGATGCGCAAAGACCATCCACTGGCCAAGGAGGACCTGACCGTGGACAACTACTGCGCCGCCAGCCACCTGCTGGTCAGCTTCTCGGGACGCGCGCACGGCCTGGTCGACGAGGCGCTGGCAAAGATCGGCCGCGAGCGACGCATCCTGCTGACAGTCAACCAGTTCTTTACCGCGGGGCGCGTCGTCGCGACCTCCGATCTCATCACCGTGCTGCCGCGCCACCTGATCGCATCCACCGGCATTACCGGCGCGCTGGTCACCAAGGAATTGCCGTTCGACCTGCCGAACGTGCACGTGGACATGCTGTGGCATGAGCGGGATACGCGCAGCCCGGCGCACAAGTGGCTGCGCGCGCATCTGAGCGGGACGACGAGCGAGACGTTTGCAAAGGCGGGGATTGTCCGGTAACCCGGCTCAGGGTTATCGCCGGAAGATCCAGAACAAGAGCGACAGCACCAGCGACACCACGATGCTGGTCACCACGGGAAAGTGGAAACTGAAGCCTTCCCGCACCACATGGATGTCCCCCGGCAGCCGGCCGAGCGGCAACTTCGACAGCCACGGCCATGCCAGCCCGGCGACGAGAAGAACAATCCCGGCAATGACAAGAAAACGCTGCATGGGAAGAAGAAAGAGATACACCTGTCCGGTTTGACCGTACGCCGGGCAGCGGTTCCCCAAGTCTAACACCGGCAACTCGCCACTCCGGAAATTTTGCCCTCCTCCAAGAAGCGAGAATTTCTCCGGCCGCCTTGTGGCGCCTCAAGCCCCATCGCGCTTACCTGCATAACCTATAGTCGCTCCTTTCATCCACAGCCAGCCGCAATCAAGCGATGGAACAACCCAAGCAAGCCAAGGAAAAAGTCCGCGAGTACATGGAGCGTCGTCAGGTCGAACGCCGGCAGAACGCCCGCTCGCCCCTGCACGAACCCGAGGAGATCCGGCGCGAAATCGGATGGGACCTGATGGAGCGCAGGAAGCAGCAGGACCGGCGGGAAAAGTGAACGCGATTCAGCCGTCCAGCAATGTTCCCGACAGGCGTTGCGCGAGAAAGTCGACCAGCGCCGCTACCCGTGGGGCCAGCGCCCCCTGCTTGTAGAACACCGCCCATACCCGTGCTGGCGTGGGGAGCGGTTGCTTTCGGCAACGTGCCCGGCCTTCAGGTGTATGTGGTGCAACAGGCCGAGCGCGACGCGCCGCATGCGATCGACGTTGCTTCCGGATTGAATATCGCGGCCTTCAACGTCGGCATTGCCGGCGGGGCATGGGCGGGCGGCTTGATTGTTGCCCACCTCGGACTGATGGCAACGGCGTGGATAGGCAGCCTGGTGGTGATCGGCGCGCTTGGCCTGACGACATTCGCGGGCAAACTCGATCGGGCAAGCGGCGCGTCCCTGTGCAAGCCTGCGCGCGCCGCTGCCGCACACTGATGGAATTCATCCGTCCCTGAACGTCTAACGACACTGAAAGGAGTCCTTCATGAGCAAGCGCATCCTGATCATCACCACCTCCAACGCCGTCATGGGCAATACCGGCAAGCCCACCGGCATCTGGGCCGAGGAACTGGCCGTACCCTACTACGCCTTCATCGATGCCGGATTCGACGTCGAGATCGCGTCGCCGAAAGGCGGCCCGATTCCCTTCGACCCCTCCAGCATCAAGCAGCCGGGCGAGAACGATCCGGTGGTTGAGCGCCTGCTCGGCGATGCGTCCGTACAGGCAAGGATCAAGTCGACACGCACGGCCGCAGAAGTCGATGCCTCCGCCTTCGATGCCGTGTTCTTCCCCGGCGGCCACGGCACGATGTGGGACCTCCCCAATGACGCCGGTGTCACGCGTGCCGTCGAGACTGCCTACGCGCAGGGCAAGCTGGTCGGCGCGGTCTGCCACGGCCCCGCAGGACTTGTGTCCGCGAAACGCAACGACGGCCGTCCCATCGTCGAAGGCAAGCGCGTCAATGCGTTCACCGACGCGGAAGAAGCGGAAGTCGGCCTCATCGATGTCGTCCCCTTCCGCCTGGAAAGCCGGCTGCGCGAACTCGGTGGGCGTTTCGAGAGTGCGGGCAACTGGCAGCCGTTCGCGGTGCGCGACGGCCAACTGGTGACCGGGCAGAATCCGCAGTCGTCGGCGCTGGTCGCGCAGAAGCTGATCGAGGCGTTGCAAAACCCGGCTTGAGGTATCCGGCATAATGGACGCGCCGGGATGCGCCGCCCCGCTCGCGGCGCTCCTGTTACCCTTCACGCACCACGTGCACGAACCCAGGCAACCATGAAAGCCATTCTCAGCGGACACACGCGCGGCCTCGGCGCTGCTATCGCGAACGAACTGCTCGCGCGCAATATCCCGGTGCTGGGCCTTGCGCGCAAAAGGAATGCGGACCTCGAGAAAAAATTTCCCGCAATGCTGCAACAGGTGGAGCTCGACCTTGCCGACCTGGCGTCGATCGAGCGCTGGCTCGCGGGAAGTACGCTCGCAAGCTTCGGCGCCGGCAGCAAGACCATCCTGCTCATCAATAACGCCGGGGTGGTGCAACCGGTCGGCCCTCTCCCGAAGCAGGACGCTGGCACGGTTGCCAGCGCAGTCAGCCTCAATGTCGCCGCACCGCTGATGCTGGCTGCTGCAGTGAGCAACGCCGTCAAGGGCGACAAGCGCATCCTGCATGTTTCCAGCGGCGCCGCACGCAACGCTTATCCCGGCTGGAGCGTCTATTGCGCGACAAAAGCGGCTTTGGATCACCATGCACGCGCCGTTGCCCTCGACAAGACACCCGGCGTGCGTATCTGCAGCCTCGCCCCCGGCGTCATCGACACCGACATGCAGGCCGAGATCCGCGCGACTTCGCTGGAACAGTTCCCCATACGCGAACGCTTCGATGCGTTGAAGCGCGAGGGCAGCCTGACCAGCCCTGCCGATTGCGCGCGGCGCCTGGTCGACTACCTGCTCAGCGAGCGCTTTGGGGAGATGCCGGTTGCCGATTTGCGCGACTTCACCTCGTGATCATCTTCCTCGACTTCGACGGGGTCCTGCACCCCTTCGACAGACCGGACGGTGTATTCACGCTGCGGGCCGATTTCGAGCGCGTGATGCGCAACTATCCCGGCATCGATATCGTGATCTCTTCCGCGTGGCGCGAGACGCATACGCTCGAGGCACTGCGGCAACTGTTCTCGCCCGATATCGCACAGCGCATCATCGGCGTCACGCCGGTATTCCTCGATCCCCAACCGCATGTGCGTGAATCGGAAATCCGGGAATGGCTGCGCGCCGCCGGCCGTAGCGACGAAGCATGGATCGCGATCGACGACACCGACTGGTTCTTCTCGCCGGGATGCGCCAATCTCATCCTGGTCGACCCTGGCACGGGATTCAACATCAGCGCCGAGCGCGAACTGCGGTACAGGCTGCCGCGCCGATAATCACACGCCATGCACGTGCATGATGCGCGTCTGATCGTCCAAGCGGGCTTTGCTTGCCCGCGGTGCCTTCACGTTGACGAACAGGTTCGCCGTGAACGCCAGGACGCCGGCCGCCGTCGCCAGTTCACCGGCGATCAGCACCGGAACGACGGCCGTGTTGCCCGTCAACAGCAACGCCAGCGAACCCATCATCACCGGCACGCCGACGTTGTGCAGAACGAAATGCGCCTTGCCCAGCCGGCTCTGCGCCGCCTGCGGAAAGAAGAGGTACAGCAGCCCGGCAATCGCACCGGTTGCCCATCCCACCAGGTTGAGGTGGGCATGCACCGGATGCATCGTGAACTGATGCGTCGCGCCCATCACGATGCCCAGGGTAATACCGACGATCAGGTAGAGGATGGCGATCCTGAGTCAGATGATGCCCAGGCGGGAAGGGGCGGTGTCAGCGGCGGGATGGTCGGAATACTGCATGCTGTTCTCCTTTGCAATGGTCTGCGGCGGGATTGCCGGTCAGGCGCATCGTAGGGGAGATGGCCGGCCCAGTATTGAAAAAATCCGACATCCGGGGTGATCCGTACGAGGCAACCCCGGCCTGGCATGACGGTCCGCTGGTAGATGTGCCTGCAGCCGTCCGCTGCTTCAGAAGATGTTCCGCCGTTACTCGCGAATCTCCGCCTCAACCAGCTTGCCGAGCAACACAAGGGACTCCTGCCAGCCGAGGGTACAGGCCTCTGCAGGAATGACCTCGGGAATGCCTTCTTGTACGACATGCAGCTCGACGCCGCAGAACACCGCGCGCAGGGACGCCGTCGTTTGCATGACGCCGGGCAGGTTCGGATCATCGAACACGGCCGTGTAGCGTATGCGCTCGTGCGGCACCAGTTCAAGGTATTCGCCGCCAAAGGAGTGGCTATGGCCGGTCGTGAAGTTGGTAAACGACATCCGGTAGGTGCCGCCAACCGTCGCTTCCAGTTGGTGAACCTTCCCGGTGAAACCGTTCGGCGGCAGCCACTTTGCCAGTGCATCGGCATTCAGAAATGCGCGATAGACACGTTCTGGCGCGGCCTTGATGACACGATGAAGTCGGACAGTATTCGCAGGCATGATCGATTTCTCCCAAAAAAACAGAGGACGGCCCTCTACTCCCACGACGAACGGCGGCGAGGGAAATCGACACGCAAATTGCGCGAAGTCTTCCCGTTCAGGCATGACACCAACAACCGGCCGGCAAGTATGTCTATCAGGCGACAGACATTGAGAACAGATTGAGCACGACGACGCCTCATCGGTCATCCTTTATCTGTGCGCAAGTGCACGCTCCGCTGTCATCCTGCCTGCGCCATTTCGTATTGTGTTGCATGGATTGCCAATCGCAGTGCCAGCCACGTCATCCGCAACAAGCCTGCTGTCATTCAGATCAAAAACCGAGGAGACTTTCCTGCGCCGGCTTGCGCCCCGGTTTGGGCGCGGGCTTCGCCACCAGCCGCTCGGCCGGGTAGCGCACGAAGAAGTCTTCGGCTTCCTCGACCGGGCACTGCAGCCAGTCGTCGTACTGCTGCGCGTCGAGGATCACCAGCATGCGCTTTTCGTCATCCGGCTTGTGGAAGCGCTGCATCAAAGGATGGCCGTCGGCGTTGATGGTCAACATCGTGAACGACAGCAGCGGCAGCCCATTGCCGCCGTCGGGCTTGAACTCCCAGAGGCCGGCCACGCCCAGCGGCTCGCCGTCGGCGTCCGCAATCTCCCAGCGCTCGACCTTGCCCGATTCATAGGAGGGCTCATAGAAGGAAGTCAGCGGGATGACGCAGAATTGCCCGCGCTTCCACGCGCTTCGAAAGCTCGGTTTGGTTGCCACGGTTTCAGTGCGCGCGTTGTAGGTCTGGCGTGCGAGCTTGGCATCGGCCCAAGGCGGGACCATGCCGAACATTCCCAGCGCGCACGCGCGGTCGCCACGGACGGCATCGGCGCGCGGGAGGCGGATCATCGGCGCCATATAGCCGGGGAAGGCTTCTTCCTTGTAGCCGGAATCCGGGGCGGCGACGCCGAAACGCTGTTGCAATTCATCCCGGGTAGAGGGGCGGTAGTTGGCACACATACGTGCATTTTAGTGCGCGTTGGCGGCGGATGCAGGCGGTGAAGCGTCTTTCTCGTCCGACAATGCTTGCTGGAAACTCTCCTGCGGCGTATCGTACCTTGATCAGGGAGAGAGCAATGAACCCCAGTTTCAAGGCCCCGGCGGCGATACGCCAATGCATGCTGTGCATCGCGCTGTACGCGGCGAGCTTTGCGCAAGCGGAAGAGACCGTCGCCGGCGACACCAAGATCTACCGTTCCTACGATGCGTCCGGCCGGCTCGTCTTTTCCGATCGGCCGCTCAACCGTTCATCACAGGTGTATGCGATGTTCGACGGGACCCACCTGTGGCCGCGCGCCGGCACCGGGCCGGTGACACTGCCGCAGCTGTCCGCGCGCCGCAAGTCGATCGAGCCGATCGTGCAGCGCATCGCGCAATCGCACGGCGTCAATGCGGCGCTGCTCAATGCCATCATCGAAGTCGAGTCCGGATTCAACGCCAATGCGCTGTCGCCCAAGGGGGCGGTGGGACTGATGCAGGTCATGCCGGCGACGGCCGCGCGCTATGGGCGCTTCAACCTGTATTCCCCGGAGCAGAACGTGGATGTGGGCGCACGCTACCTGCGCGATCTGCTTGCCATGTTCGACGGCAATGTGAGGCTGGCGGTGGCTGCCTACAACGCCGGCGAGAACGCGGTGATTCGCCACGGACGCCGTGTGCCGCCATACCGGGAAACGATCAAGTATGTGCCGATGGTACTGGAGCGGTATGACCGGTTCAGGGCGAACGGCATGCATTGAGCGCGACGTTAATCGAATCCATTTCCTCGACCAGGGCGAGCAACGGGTGAAAAAACGGGAAGAATGCGCGCACGCCTGCACCGTGTATCGAAAACAGCTGCCGCGACGCCTTTCCCGTCGCACCGCGCAACAGTCCGGGGACTGGATTGACCAAACTAATGTGAGCGCACGCTTTCGCAGGAGAGTTTGAACTTATTATTGGTTACCCCAATGTTTCCCGAATCTCCTGCGGCATTTCTATTCCTTCCGGTAAGTCAAAACGGGAAAGCTTATCCTTCCAGCCGAGCATGTATATTTTTGCAACTCGCCGTGTTAGCATGCAGAAAAGTTGTCAAAAAAACAGCCACTTCAAGGCGGAGGAGAACCCGTATGAAAGTATTGATCACCGACACCGATCCCGCGTCAGCGACTTTCCTGCGCAATGCCTCGCGCGATTGGGGTCATGAGGTTGAGCTGGCCACCGACATGGCCGCGATCTGGGCGGTCCTGCTGGCGTCCGATGATCCCCTGATCGCCATCATCGATTGCTCCGCCCCCGGGCTCGAAGGACTGGACGTGTTCCGAAACATCCGGGCGACGATCAAGAACCGCGGCGTCTACCTGATCCTCCTGACATCCCGTACCGACACCTGCTTCCTCACCGAAGCGATCGAAGCCGGCGCCAACAATTACATCACCCGCGCCACCGGCTATGCCGACCTGCGCATCTGCATCGAAACCGGCCGCCGCCTGCTCGAGCTGGAACAGGCCGTGGCCGCTCGCTCCACCCGCGACACGCTGACCGGCTTGTACACTCGTGATGCCGTGATCGACCACCTGAACAAGGAAATGGTGCGCTGCCAGCGCGAGCGCACGCCCCTTTCCATCGTCTTCACCGACCTTGACGGCCTGCAGCAGATCAACGACCGCAACGGCCATCTCGTCGGCGACGCCGTGCTGCGCGAAGTATCGCGTCGCGTCGGCACCACGCTGCGCTCCTACGACCATCTCGGTCGTTACGGCGATGACGAGCTGGTCATGATCCTTCCCAAGTGCAACACCGCCGGTGCCCTCGAAGTGGCCGAGCGCGCGCGCATGGCAGTCGCCGCCTATCCGATCAAGAGCGATTCGGGCGAACTGCTGACGACGATTACCAGCGTCACCGCCACCATCAACGGCAAGAAGGATGTGTTGCCGCAAACGCTGCTGCAGATCGCCGAAACGGCGATGTACCGCGCGAAGGAAGAGGGGCGGAACCGCGTCGGTCTGGCGAACCTGTACTGCTCGATGCTTTAG
>CBIHRW010000133.1:0-9660 GCA_966212545.1 uncultured Noviherbaspirillum sp. | reverse complement strand
GGATTTTCTCTCATGTGCGAGCTTCCTGCGCCAACTGCTCCCGTGCGCCCAGCGACGGAAAGATTTTCATCCAGATGGCGACGATCAGCAGTGTGCCGGCGCCGCCGATCAGCACCGATGCTACCGTACCGAACCAGGCGGCGGTCACACCCGACTCGAACTCACCAAGCTGGTTGGAGGCACCGATGAAGATGGAGTTGACGGCGCTGACCCGGCCGCGCATTTCGTCCGGTGTGTCAAGCTGCACCAGCGACTGCCGGATCACCACGCTCACCATGTCGAAAGCACCGGTCAGCGCCAGCGCCGCGAGCGACAGCCAGAACGAAGTCGACAGCGCAAACACCAGGGTCGCGACGCCATACAGCGCCACCGAACCGAACATCACCTTGCCCACTCTCCGCTGTATCGGATGCCGCGCGAGATAAAGCGATACCAGCAGCGCGCCGACCGCCGGCGCCGAGCGCAGCACCCCCAGCCCCCAAGGGCCGACGTGCAGGATGTCGCGAGCGAAGATCGGCAGCAGCGCAGTGGCGCCGCCGAGCAGAACCGCGAACAGGTCGAGCGATATCGCGCCCAGTATGTCCTTGCGCTGCCAGATGAAGCCAATGCCGGCGAACAGCGTCTGCAAGCTCACCTTTTCGCGTGGGACAGGTGCGCGATCGATGCGTATCAGTAGCGCGGTGACGATGGCGGACAGGAAAAGAAGTGCGCAAACTCCATACACCGCTTGCGCTCCCGCAACATACAGGAAACCGCCGGCCGCCGGACCGATGATGATCGCGAACTGGGTGCCGGCGGAATTGAGCGCCAGTGCCCGCGGCAGCACGAATGGCGGCACCAGCAACGGCCCCAGCGCCTGCTGGGTCGGCATCTGGAAGGCCTTCGCCGTGCCCAGCACGACCGAAGCCAGCAGGATGAATTCCCGGCTCAGCCAACCGCCGAGCGTACCGGCAATGAGCAACGCACTGACCATCAGTTGTCCGGCAAGGCAATAGGCCAGAACCAGGCGACGGTCGAAACGGTCCGCCACCTGGCCGGTGACCAGCGCCAGTGCCAACGCCGGCAAGAATTGCGCGAGGCCAACCATGCCGAGGTCGTAGGCGCTGTGTGTAAGGTCGTACATCTGCCAGGCCACCACCACCATCATCATTTGGTTGGCCATGGTGGTCGCTACCCGGCTGACGAAGAAATTGCGGAAGGCGGGATAATCGGCTAAGGGGCTGCTCATGCTGGAATCGGCCGCAGTGCCTTAACGGCTGTAGCCTTTGTCAGCCCAGGCGCTTGCGCTTGCGCGCGTCAGGCTGAAATTGGGCTCCACCCGTTTGCTGGCAATCTCGCTGCCCTGTTCATCAATTGCCTTGAGCACACCATGCGGCTCATAGTCATCCGGTACGATGTTCAGCGTTACCGTGACGGCCGCGCCATTGACGGTGATGGTCACACTTTTGTTAAGTGCGGCATGCAGCTGCTGTTCATGCCGCCGCAATACTTCGGATGCGGTTTTGACAAGCGTGGAAAAGGCATTGGCGTCGAGCGGCTTGGGGTTTTTCTTGTCACGGCCCATCGTCCACGGCCCCACAAGCGCGGGTTCCGACTCGCCGTCCTTGTACATCGCGACCGCCCAGCCTTCGTCGTCTTCGTTCTTGATAACGCGTGCTGTCCAGCCGTCGTCTTTCCAAAGGCGGTCTTCGTAAATGGTGGAATCGGAATCGTGGTCGGACATGGCAATGCGAGGTGCTGAAGAGCGAGGGATTATACAGCGCGGCTGGTTTCGTCAGGCACCCCTGATCGCGCGTAAAACTATCTTGCATCAGCATTCGCATTGTCTTGACAGCAGCGGCCAAGAGCGTAGTATGGAAATCACCTGTCGCGATCATACGTGCCCAAACATCCTTTGGACGATCTACGCGCATTGGTTGGAAAAGTGTCTTGGCGGGAGCGATCGTCGGTTACCGATGAACTCGTTTGCCGATGAACCCGAAGCCATCCCGCTTCCGACCCTCTCGGACCCATGGTTCGAGGGTGCCGGCACCGTGCGACAGGTATGAGACGGCCCGCTTCGCAAGAATGCGGGCCGTCTTTATTTTTACGCGTGATTGCGGCAGCAACAAGTTGCCTATCGAACAGGCGCCGGAGAGCTGCTAAATGTTCTCTCCGTACTGCAATGTTTTCCACGTGACACCGAGCCGGACGTCAGTCTTCAGCTTCACCAGTTCGCGTGACAGAAAGGCCATATCGCGCCCGGCCCGCAATTTCTGCCCCGTCGCGGTCAAAAGAATGCCGGCGCCAGCCATGATTCCTTCGAGGGTTTTGTAGGCATTCAGAAGCTTTGCCGCGCTCTTTTGGCCGATCCCCTCCACGCCGGGGATGCCCTCGTTCGAGTCGCCACATAGCGCGAGAAGGTCGGTCAGCATCTCGGGTGTGACGCCGAACTTCTTTTCAACCCAGGCGCGATCGTGCCACTCGTTCTTGAAATGATCCCAAAGCAGCGCTCCGAACGAGATCAACACATGAAGATCCTTGTCGGTCGACGATACGATCGCGTCGCCGCGCCCCTCGCCCAGCCAGCGCAGCACAGCGGTTGCAATCACGTCGTCGGCTTCCACTCCTTCCAGGCAGAGAACCTTCAGCCCGAGACTGGACAGCATGTCGTAAAACCCATGCAGCCGTTCCCTCAGCACCGGAGGCATCGGCGTCCGGTGTGCCCGGTACAGGGGATGGATTTCGTTGCGCCATGTCGGCCCGCCAAAATCGAATGCGGCGAGAACGTGGGTCGGTTGATGTGTGTCCAGCAGGCGTCGAAACGACGAGAAAGAGTTGCGCAATGCGGTTTCCGCCTTTTCCGGCGAATCCTCGTCCGGATTGGCCTCATAGACGCGTCGGACAATATTCAGGCCGTCAATGGCAAGCAGCTTTCCCATGACCACGATAATACTTTAAGACGCTACCTGCGCAATCCGTTCTAGTAGTCCGACACACTTCGATATTCGGAGTGTGCTTGCTTGCGGGGGTCATATGCTGAATTTTCAGATCCCTGTCCCCCGTCGTTCCCGCGGAGGCGGGAACCCATAGTGAGTTTGTTCCATCAACCCGCTTATGGGTTCCCGCCTCCGCGGGAACGACGGGGAAACATTGTTGGCGCACTTACTGTATCAGCCCGCACGCAAGCGCATTTCGAAAATCAAAGTGTGACGGTCTACTAGGTCAAGTCCGCCTGCCTGCTCTTCCGATGTTTGAAACTGCCCAGCGCCTTGGCGACCATCTCGCCCTCTTCATTCAGGATCTCCCCTTCACAGAAAGAGATCGTGGCACCGCCGCCCGTCACGCGGCCGTGCATCGTGAGCCGGCCCGTACCCGGCCGCATGAAGCTGATCGACATGTCGATGGTCATGACGATGGTCGTGAAATCGTGCACGGACACGGCGGCGCTGGCCAACACCGCGTCGAGCACGGTCATGATGACGCCGCCATGCGCAGCATCATGGACATTGACCAGTTCCGGCCGCAGGTCCAGCGTGTAGCGCGCCTTGCCGCCGGCGGCTTCCTCGAGTTTGAGGCCGATCATCTTGAGAAAGGGATTGCGGTTGACCGGATCGTGCGGCGGATCGCGGCGCAGGAGTTCTACGGCTGCAGTCATGCTTGTTCCTTGTTACAGAGAGTGTTATGCCGTCGCGTCGACATCGCCGCGATAGCTGTCGCGCAGCTCGCGCTTGAGGATCTTGCCGATGGCGCTGCGAGGCAATGCCTCGACGATCTCCAGGGCGCTGAGACGCTGTGTCTTTCCGAGCCGCTGGTTGGCCCAGGTGAGCAAGGTCACGGCGTCGAACACGGCACCAGCCCTTCGAACGACGAAGGCCACCGGCGTTTCCCCCCAGCGCTTCGACGGCACGCCCACCACCGCGACGTCTTCGACACCCGGGAGGCTGCGCAGTACGGCTTCGATATCGCTCGGGTAGATGTTGAACCCGCCGGAAATGATCATGTCCTTCTTCCGGTCCACCAGCATGAGGAAACCATCGCTGTCGAAGCGGCCGACATCGCCGGTGCGGATGAATCGTGTGCCGTTGGCGTCGTACCACTCCGCCTCGGCGGTCTTCGCGGGTTGGTTGTGGTAGCCCGTCATCATGGAACCGGAGCGGCCCACGATCTCGCCTACCTCTCCAGCGGGCACTTCGCGGCCGTTGTCGTCGATCAGGCGGATTTCGCTGCCGGGCGCCGGCCGGCCTACGGTGTGCAGCTTGTCGGGATGCTCATGCGCGTACAGGACGCAACTGCCCCCGCCTTCCGTCATGCCGTACAGTTCGGTCAGCCCGCCCGGCCAGCGATCCAGGACTTCCTTCTTCAGCGCGGCGGAGCACGGCGCGCTGGTGCAGAACTTCACGCGGAACGACGAAAGGTCGTAACGTTCGAAGTCGGGAACCGCCATCAGGCGCTGGTACTGCACCGGCACCAGCATCGTGTGCGTGGCGCGGTGCTTTTCCGCCAGTGCAAGATAGCCGAATGCATCGAACTTCTGCATCAGGATGACGGTACCGCCGAGTGCCACAGTCGCAAAGAAGCTGACCAGCGTGGTGTTCGAGTACAGCGGCGTCGACAGCAGCGTTACCGCGTCCCGTCCGTAACCGTTCGTCACGCCGCGTTGCACTTGCCCCCATCGCATGCCATGCGGTTGCACGATGCCTTTGGGGGCGCCGGTGGTGCCGGACGAATAGATGATGTTGAACGCCCAGTCCGGCTTCACCTCGACCGCTGCCGGCGTCGAAAGTATCTTGCCCTCCCCTGCCAGCCAGTCGCCGAAATACCTTCCGCCGGCGGGGCCATCGAGGGAGATCCGCTGTGCCTGAATGCGCTCGCGCACGGGTTCGAGCGTGTCGGCAGCGGCAGCGTCAAGAAAGACGGCTTTCGCGGCCGCGTCCTTGATCATGTCCGCCAGGCCTTCGGCAGGTGTCGACGGTGCCAGCGGCGCAACCGCGACGCCGGCACGCAGGCTGCCGAGGAAGAGCACCGCATATTCGAGCGATGTCGCTGCACAGATCGCGATCGCATCGCCCGGCTGCAACCCGTCGCGTTGCAGGGACGCGGCGACGCGGTCCATCATCGCGTCGAGCTGGTGGTAATCGAGCACCTTGCCTTCAAGCACGAATGCCGGATGCGCCGGCCGATGCGCAGCGTGCACGCGGATCAGGCCGGAAACGGTGCCGAAATCCTCGGCCAGCATCTCGGCCAGTGTTTTTTCGTACGCTGTCATCTTTCGTTCACTCGATTCCACTCAATGGGCCGGCCGCTTCATCTGACACGAAGTGGGTTGCGTGGCCACGTAGGCATCGATCTTCTGCGTTGTCTTCCAGCCGTACCCGGTGTTTTCCAGGTCGAACTTGACATCCTTGCCGTTGGTCTTGACCCAGCTGGTGATATAGAGCGGCTGCTGCAGCTGGTGGTCGGCGGCACGCATTTCGATTTCACCATTGAGGCTCTTGATCTTCAGGCCCTCCATGGCGAACGCGGCCTTGACGGAATCGGTCGACTTGGCATTCTTGATGGCCTGTGCAAGGACCGCGAGTGCGTTGTAAGGACCGGTCGAGGTGTAGTCCTCGTTGTACTTCTTCTTGTACGTTTCGACCAGTTTCTGCCCGGAGAAGGTCTCGTTGTTCGCATGCCACGGCAGGATCGTCTTCACGCGGTCCACCCCGGACGCGCCCATGGTCGTGGGAACGTTGGCGCCGGATACCTGGAGGCCGTAAAGCCTGGCGTTCGAACCCATCTCCTTCATCGACTTGACCAGGAAGCCGACATCGTTGCCCCAGTTCCCGGTAAAGACCGTGTCCGCCCCGGAGGCCTTGATCTTGGCGACGTAGGGCGAGAAATCCTTGACCGTTCCAATCGGATGCAGGTCGTCGCCGACGATCTGGATATCCGGCCGCTTGCGGGTGAGGTAATCCTTCACGGCGCGTTGGACCTGGTGGCCGTAGGCATAGTTCTGGTTGATCAGGTAGACCTTCTTGATGCCCGGATCCTTGGCCATGTAAGTGGTCAGAGCCTCGACCCGCATGTCGGAATTGGAGTCGAAGCGGAAATGCCAGAAGCTGCACTTGCTGTTGGTCATGTCCGGATCGAGCGCGTAGTAGTTCAGGAAGACGATCTCCTTGCCCGGATTACGCTCGTTGTGCTTGTTGACCGCGTCAATCAGCGCAAGCGAGACGCCGGAGCCGAGGCCCTGCGCGATGTAACGGTAACCGTGGTCGATCACAGACTTCAGCTGCGCCAGCGATTCCTGCGGACTTCCCTTGTTGTCGATGGCGACGACTTCAAACGTGTGCTCGCCGGCCCACTTCTGCTGATTCGCGAGTTCGGCGACCGCCTGCATTTGTTTGGTCAGGGTCTGGCCGGCGGCAGCCAGCGGGCCGGACAGCGGCTCGATCTGTGCGACCTTGATAACGTCCGCAACGGCCACTGGCACCGCCAGGACGGCGGCGGCCGCCAGTGCGGCGACGCGGAAGGATGAACGTGGGGTCATGCGAGTCTCCTTTATCTTTATCGTGATATTCCTGCGTTCCGCATCCGTACGATGCGCGGTGGTTCGAGTTGTCAATATCCTCCCTTTCGGGGTTGTTTTCATCGTTCGAAAGAACAATCTTTAACGATCGAAACGAAGGCGGCGAAAATGTTGCCGGGGGGCGAGAGGCGAAATGCCCGGGAAGGGGGTGTTACCGAACAGGGAAACAGCGCGTCGTGCAGGCGGCTCGGGTCAAGGGAGATGGCCTTGACCGGCTATATATGCGCTCGATTACCGAATCAGTCCGGCGCGACGGGCGATGGCAACCGCATCGGTGCGATTGCGCGCGGCGAGTTTTGTGTTGATGTTGCGCAGGTGTGCCTTGACGGTGGTTTCCGTGACGAACAGGCGGTCTGCCAGTACGCGGTTGGGGTGCCCCTCGGCCAGCAACTGGAGCACCTGGATTTCGCGGTCGGTCAGTGGGTCGACCAGGGACGGTGCGTCCGCGCGAGTTTCCGGTTCGACGGCGGCAGCGGTGTCCGGTCCAAGTATCCTGTCGAAGAAAGCCGGGTCAATGTCCGGCGCTCCGGCCGCGCGCACTTCGCGAACCAGACGGAGAACAGCGTCGCCTTCATCGATGAATGTACGGATGAAACCTTCCTTCGATGCAAAACGCAACGCATCCGCCATGATGCGTTGCGCCGCCTTCCCGTCGCCTGCTGCCTGAAGTGCCTCGGCCAGCAGGACATTCAGCTTGAGCGCGCGGCGGTGGCGCAGCAAGGCCTCAGCACGGAGGATCTCCTGCCGGAGCAGGTCGATGGCGGCGTCCGTGTTGCCTTGGCGCACCAGCAGCCGTGCACGGCCGATGGCGATCGTGTCGACCTCGTTGGCATGCCCGGGGAATTGTGCGAAGCGCGTCCATACCTCCGGCTTGTCGGCGTTCTGCAGGTATTCCTGCGCTGCTGCCAGGTCGCCCTGCCGGACAGCGATGCGAGAGCGTTCCAGCCATGCCGTTGCCACAGCCCGCTGCAGGTTGTTCTGGTGCCCGAGGTATTCCAGTTCGGACATCCGTTGCAGAGCCGCCGAGCGGTCACCGCGGAGCAATGCAATGCGAGCAAGCACCAGGTGCGCCGAAATGAGGGAATCCGGTGTGCCGGTCTGGCGGATGAATGGCAGCGAGTCGGTAACCAGGCCTTCCGACTCCGTGATCTCGTCGGCTTCGTAGAGGGCAACAGCGAGCGGGACACTGACTGTGCCGCGGCCGCCGATCGATCCTGAACCCCGCGCCTGCATCCGGGAAAAAGCGCTGCGCAGACTGGCCGTGGCGTTGCGCAGGCGGCCTTGCACCATGTCGATCACGCCTTCGATGCTTTCGCTGACGGCCATGCTGAACGTCGCGCCAAGCCGGGCATGCGAGTCCTTGGCCTGGTCGAGCAGCCGCCGCGCGTCGCCGATCTGGTTGGCCGTGATCAGGCAGTAGGCCATCACGTTGGCGACGACGCCGAACGTGAATGGTTCCAGCGAAGGCATCAGGGACATGGTGCGGTCGAGATTCCGGTAGCACTCGTCCGCGCGATCCGCCATGGCAAGAGCCAGGGTCTGGACCGCCATGACGCGTGCTTCGAAATCCTGGTCGCCCTTGCCATCGAGCGCTTCCAGCTGGGCCACGGCGTCGCGGTAACGGTTCGTCAGGCACAACGCCCATGCGTACACAAGACGCAGCTCCAGGTACGGCGCGAGCGCGGCGGGGGGAAGGCTGTCGATCCAGCGCGTCAACAGCCTGACCCTGCCCTGCCACAGCAGGTGTTTGGCATGGCGTTCGAGCAGAGGCAGCGCGAATTCGAAGAGGCCGGATGCGAGCGCGTGGTCGATGGCCGGCACCATCCGTCCCTGTTCCGCGTACCAGTCGGCGGCACGCCGGTACAGGATGGCGATGTCCGCCTGTTGCATCTGCTCGAGCTGCGCCTTCAGGAAGTCCGCAAAGATGCTGTGATAGCGATACCAGCGACGTTCACTGTCGAGGGGAATGAGGAAAAGATTGCTGCGTTCCAGCCGGCCCAGCATCTGGCGGCTGTCGCTGCGTTGCGTGACCGCGTCGCACAAGGCCGGCGTCAGCTCCTTCAGGAGGCTGGTCTTCAGGAGGAAATCCCTGACCTCGGCGTCCTGGCGTTCAAGGACATCTTCCGCGAGATAGTCGGCGATGTCGGCGTTGGAGCCGGAGAAGGTGGCGACAAAGCCCTGGTGGTCGTCCCGGTCGGCCAGCGAGAGAGCGGCGAGCTGCAAGGCTGCGGCCCAGCCTTCCGTGCAGCGCTGCAGTTTCGCAATCTCGGCGTCGCCCAGAGCAATGCAGCGCTTGTCCCGCATGAGGCAGACCGTTTCGTCGAGCGAGAAACGCAGGCCGGCGGGGCCGATCTCCAGCAGCTGGCCATGGGCGCGCAGCCGGCCCAGGCCGAGGTCGGGAATGTCACGCGAGCCGATGACGACGCTTCCCCCCGGCGGCAGGCCGGGTAGCAGCCGGCGGACGATGTCCTGGACGGTCGGGTTCTGGATGGTCTCGAACTCATCAAGGAACAACACAAAGCGCCGCTCGGAGGCGCCGATATGCGTAAGCAGATCCAGCGTGAAGCCATCGACGTCGTTGGCGCCTGGCGCGTCCGATGTGAAGGCAGGATCAATGCGCCGGAAAGCCACAGCCAGGTCGGTGACAAAGCGCCCGAGGTCGTTGTCGGCGGCATCGAGATTCAGCCAGGCTGTCGCGATGCCGCGCGCCTTCAGGTCTGCGTGGTACTGCAGCATGACCGTGGTCTTGCCGAAGCCGGCAGGCGCGCGAACCAGGATCAGCTTGGCCCCTTCTGCTTGCCGGATCTGCTCGCCCACACGCGTACGGGGTACCAGCGATGAGGAACCGATTGGCGGCGTGAGCTTGTATGCCGGGACATGAAATGTGCTGGCGGATTCCGTTTGCTGCCCTGGATGGTTCTGTCGTTGCTGCATTCACACGCCTTTGGTGCAATTCCGAACTGCGAACAACCGTGACTTTAGCACTTCGCCCGGAATCGAGAGTGGTCCGGGTCAACGTGCACAAGGCGCCTATGCGAGTCCGGCTTCCAGTTGCGGCACGACTTCGAACAGGTCGCCCACGATGCCGTAGTCGGCGACGGAGAAGA
>CBIHRW010000132.1:0-9916 GCA_966212545.1 uncultured Noviherbaspirillum sp. | reverse complement strand
CGGCCATCCGTGTAAATATCAACCAGCCTTGAAACACGGAAATTCTGACAGTCCCAAGAAAAACAATAATCAAGTCTCCAACTTGGAGTTCAAAGAAATCTCCGCCTTGAACAACTTCGAAACCGGACACCCCACCTTCGCATTATTCACCGCCGTATCAAACTTCCCCTGATCGATCCCCGGCACCTTCGCCACAAGATTCAAATCAATCTTGGTAATCTCAAACCCCGAAGCGACTTTCTCCAAGGTCACCACCGCATCCGTCTTCAAGCTATCCGCCTTGTACCCCGCCTCTTCCAATTGGGCCGACAAGGCCATCGTGAAGCATCCCGCATGCGCGGCAGCGATCAATTCCTCCGGATTCGTCCCCGTCCCATCCTCAAACCGGCTCTGGAATCCATACCGGGTATTGGACAACACACCGCTCTGCGTAGACACCGTCCCTGTGCCGTCCTTGAGACCGCCGCTCCACGCGGCCGTTGCTGTACGTTTCATGCCTGCTTCTCCTGTTTAAGTTAACGTCGCTTCTTCCTTCGTTTGGCGGGCGGCTTCGTCAGCAGCGCGCCGCTCCAGAAATCGTTCACCTGCTTCATGCTCCTGGTCATCATGGCCGACGTCTGTCGTTTGCTCTCAGCCATGATGCGGCGGCGTGCCGAGCCGGCGACGGCATTGGCGCCGCTCAGCCACATGCTCATCAGCGGATTCTTTTTCAGCCAGGGATTTTTCATCGTTCGTCACCTTTTCCCGAAGCACGCAACCGCGCTTCAGGCTCAAGGATTTTCGACCGACAGGAAGGAAAACGGATCGCGCCCCGCCGGAAAAACCGAGCGGGATTTGCGCAACATCAAGCGGGACGCTCGGTAGAACGACTCTTCGTCCGCAAACTGCTCCGAAATCGTATGAAATTCGTCCGCGACAGACCGGAAGGCGTCCACCATGTCGGGATCGAAATGCGAGCCGCGTCCTTCCCGGATCAGGACATAGGTTTCCTTCAGCAGGTTGCTCATCAGGACGAGATTGTCGGGCGTGTCCTCGACGATCAGGTTTCATGGCAGCGATCGAAAATTCAATCGCCCACTTACAGCTGTCTACCAGCTGTCCATGCGGTCTCCCCAACTCGTCATGTCGCGTGCATAGAAGCGGTACGCGTCGCTGGGAATGCGCCCGGAGAGCTTGGCCAGGTCGAAGATGAACAGCGCGCGTCCGATCCCACGGCGCCGGTAGCCGCGGTTACGTTTGGGCACGATGGAGTCGCGCCAGGCGCCAAGGTTGACGTAGGTGTAGTTATTGCGCCCCTGGCGCGGCTTCGGGAACTGCAGGTCGGCCTGCAACGCGACGTGGGTGTGACCTTCGACATGCAGGCGCAGCCCGAGCATGCGGTACGGCGGCTGGAACGCGGGCAAGTCGACCAGCGTCTCGTCCTTGATGTCGGACTCGGGCTCCTGCACCTTGGCCATCAGGCGCATCAGGCTGATGTCCAGCCAGTACCACTTGAACCGTGTAAGGAAATTCAGCACGTACAGGCCCAGCTTGGTCGTGCCGTGCGCGCTCTTCCAGGTCTCGTCGTGCGACATCCATTCGACCAGGCTCTCGCGAAAGCAGCGCAGCACATGGTCATGCAAGCCTTTCGCTTCCGGCGTGCGCCACGCGAGGCGGCGTGATTCGCTCAGCAGGCGCACCACGGCGGATACCGACGGCCGGTACAGGTCCATCTCGTCGAGCAGGTTGCAGATGCGGCTTGCGCCCGGCATGTTCTTGTCGATCGAACTGGCCATCGCCCAGATGAAGCGCGACAGCATGCCTGCCGCCACCGTATCGCCAAAACAGGGATCGCTGAACGCGCGGTACTGCTCCGCCTTCCAGACCTGCGGCTGCCATCCGCGTGAAAGCTTCCAGTTCGGCGTGGCGCGCGAGTTGTCCTGGTCGCGCCACTGGCCGTGCGTCGCGAGCAGGCGCAAGCCGCTGTCGGCGAAGTAGAACGGCATGCATGGATACATGTCATCGGCTGGTGTACCGAGCTGAGCGCCAACCCAGGCGCGATAGCTGTCGGAGATGTCGAGCGCGGTCATGCCCAGGCATTCTTCGTAAAACATCTGCCGGGCCGACGGCACCACCTGCAACTCCTTGTCGTGGTTGCCGACGATGGGGATGACGGTGACGGCGATGTTGTACTCGCGCAGCTTGGCGATGCTCCGGCGCATCCAGTAGAAGAATCCCGAATACGGCTGTTCGCTATGATCAGGGCGCTTGCGCGCGTGAATGGCGACGATGTCGCGCATGGTCGCCAGCACGATCTCCTCGAAACGGGGATCATCGCGCTGCCACGGATAGACGCCCGCCTCCGCCCATTTGCTGGTACGGATGATGTCGACAATGTCGCCATTGAGGATGAGCAGCAGCTCGTCGATCTGCTGGTCCGGCGGCGTGTGCGCCTTGTCGCCGGGGTTGCAGACAGCAAACTCCATCTGTTCGAAGAAGAGCTGCCAGTCCGTCTCGGATGCCGTCTGATTGCCGACGGTGCAGTCGGTGCAATGAATGTCGCTGATGAGTACGCACAACCGGTTCTTCTGCTCGGTGCCCGCCGGCCACATCACCAGACCCGGGGGAAGCGTTGAATCAACCATGGGCATGCTCCCGCAGGAAATCGATCAGGTGGGGGAAAACGTCCTTGGCGACATCCTTGCCCATGAAGATGTCCTGGTGGCCGTAACCGGGGAACACGTGCAGCTTGTGACGCCCGGGGACGATTTTCTCCAGCCGCTCATGGCAGCGGATGTTGGAATCGGCAAAGACGCGATTGTCCTGTCCCTGGATGAACAGGATGGGCGTTTTGATGTCGGCCGCGTAGGCGAAATAATTGTCGGGCAGCGCCGCATAGCGCGGATTGTCCGGCTCGAACTTGACCGCCGTGTTGCCCGCAGCGACCATCTTGTGTACGTGGCGGTAATAGTGCACGTCCACGCCGCCGAACAGGTCACCCAGCCGGTCATGCGTGACCTTGAGCATGTTCTTGTGATTGAACAGCGCAGGCCGCCCCGTTCCCCACATGAAGCTGAGCATGTGGCATTCCGGCGAATCGCATTCCTGGTGCAGCAGGTCGGCGCCCATCGCAAGCAGCTTGCCGACGGACCAGCCAGGCTGGCGGCGCCAGCTCGGGTTGTAGTATTCGATGCCGAGAAGGTAGTCGGATGCCCAGGGGCCGAGCGCGAGCTTGAGCGTGGACCATCCCGGCACGCAAGGCGTGAGCGAGACACTGTTCAAAATGACGCTGCTCACGCCCTGCACCGTTTTTCCGAACAGGCCCATGGCCATCGTCAACGCACCGACACAGTGCGCGATGACGTGGATGCGGCGATGCGGGCCAATGTGGCGGCGCAATTCAGCCAGTGCCGCAGGATGGTCGAACAGCGCAATGTCATCGAAGTTGTAGCGGCTGCGCACCAGGTTGTACGGAAAGCGGCAGCTGCCCCGGTAATCGAGCGCCCACACGTCAGAGAAGCCCTGGTCGAGCAGTGTCTGCACCAGGTTCTGGTGCTCCGGCATGATGAACATGTCGGACGAACTGGTGAGGCCGTGCACGATGAGCACCACGTCGTCGCTGGCGCCGCGCAAGAAGCGGGTCAGATTCAGCGTGAGGCCGTCGGCGGTGGAAAACGGATGCGCCGAAATCGATGCGCCCTGCACGCCTTCGTTCGTGAACTTCGCATAGCGCCGCTGCGGCTGATTGGGCGGTGGCGGCAGGTGCGGGCCGTAGACATCCCACAGCTTGCCGGCAAAGTAGCGACCGAAGGCAATCAGGCCGGCGATGCTGGTGTGCCCATTTGCATCGCTCGACTTCAGGCCGCGCAGCACTTGCATGAAATCCAGCAGGCCGAGACTGATGATGCCGGTGACCCAAAGTGGCGCCTGCGCCGGCTTGTCCGGATCGACATGACCGCGGAAGACATTGACGAACAGTGTCGTTGTGTCGTGCCAGAGGTCCAGCGGCGCGGTGTGCTGCACCTGCTTGTTGCCGACGAAGGTGAACTGCTCGCCGGACGGCGTGGTGCAGTACACCTGGTAGTACATCACCTTGCGGTCGCGGTCGGCGGTGTCGGGCATCAGGCGAAAGGTGCCGGACTGCACCGGGCAGACGCCACCGAGCAGCGGGCAGTCGACATGGCCGTCCAGCGTGCCGGCGTGGCCAGGTGTGTTGAGGAAGGCGTGCAGGTCCTGGATACGGACGGTCACATGCAGTGCCAGCGTATGGCCGGCTTTTTCGCCGTCCGCGTAGCCGTCGGTGAAGGTGGTTGCCTCCGCACTGACATAGCCTTTCATCACTTCGGCGAATTCGATCTGTACGCCGTTCAAATCATCGGACATGCGCGTGCTCCCTGACGGTTATTTTTGTTGGGTGTCATTCCCGTGATTCGTCGCTTTTCTCCCCTCTCCCGCAGACGGGAGAGGGGTGCCTTCTGGAATACCGGAGAAAGAATTGACTGAGGCGGCTACAGATCCGCGTCGGGCATCACGCCGGTAATGTCATGCGCGATCCATTCCGTCAGCGCGGTAATGGTCGCCACCGGGTTGGCACCGAGCGCGGTCGGCATCAGCGAGCCGTCCGCCACATACAGTCCCTGGTAGCCGAACACCTGCCCGCGGCTGCCGTCTTTCGCGCTGACCACGCCTTGTTCAGGGGAGTCCGCCAGTGCGCAGCCGCCGAGCGGATGGACCGTGACGTTGTTCTTGATCGGCCACAGCCATGTCGGCATGGGCAGGAAATGCTTGCCGCCGATGAACTTGGTGAAGCGCTTGCCCAGGTCCAGAATGGCGTCGTACAGCGGGCGGTTGCTCTCCTGCGGCCAGTCGATCTCGAGAAAACCGTCCTTGTTCAGGTGCAATACACCCTTGGCATTGTCGAGTCCCATGCACAGCAGTACCGCGCTGTACTGCGACAAGTCGTGCGAGAACAGCTTCTGCATCATGTAGCCGACGCTGCTGTTCTTGCGCCCCGGATAGAACTTGTCGAAGGCATAGGCGCAGACCTGTTTCACGGCTTCCCGGATCATGTGGAAGGGATTCATCACCGGGTTGAGCGCCGCGGTGGCCCAGCCGACCTGGGTCGGGTAGCTGGCATCTTCCAGCAGGAACGCCTGCTTGCGGTCGAGGTCCTTGTACAGATGATGATCGGTATATTGCGTGATCACCGGCCCATAGGTGGAATTGACTTCCTTGTTGCCGTCGACGGCGAAGGCGAGGAAATCGCCATTGCCGGAAAACTGTTGGCCGAGTCGCCGCGAAATGCGCGGCAGGGTTTTGTGCACGTCGCGGCAGCGCATCAGCAGTTCGCTCGTCCCGAGCGTGCCAGCCGATACCACGACCCGTCGCGTCGTCACGCTGTGCGTTTCACCCATCCGCAGATCACGGAAATAGACACGGTAGCCATGGAGGCCATCGCCGTCGGGATCGTCAGCCATTTCCGCGTCCAGCGGCACGATGCGCTCGACGACCATCTGGGTACGCATCTCCGCCTTGTAGCGGTGGCGTGCGACATGCAGGTAGTTGTGGTCGACCGAATTCTTTGCCTGCGCATTGCAGCCGATATCGCATTCCCCGCAATAAGTACACGAGGTTTGAAGCGCGCCGTAGCGGTTGGGTTCCTGCACGCCGAGCGGCAATGGCTTGTCGCTGCCGCGGTAGGAATAGTCGTTGCCGAAGTAAACCGCAATGTCTGCCATCCGGGTCGGCAAGTTGGCCTGCCGGGCAAACTCCTGGAAACGCTCCGTGCGCCGGATGTAGCGCCGGTCGTCCTCGCCGCTGGCCGGCGGTACCGGGCGCGCGCCGAGCACCTGCTGCGCCACATCGTAGTACGGCGCCAGCACATTGCGTCGCACTGTCGCAGGCCAGCCCTGCTCGAACACCGCCTCGGGCGGGCGCAGGAAAACGTTGGCATAGATCTGGGAGCCGCCGCCGAACACGGCCGAGGTGACGGTGTCGATCTTGTCGAAATGCCGGATATCGAACATGCCGGTGAGATGGCCACGCTGCGCCTTGCGCCTGCGCACCGCGCGCGGGCGACGTACCGTATCGCCGTCGGGACACCACATGTTGTCGGCCATGTCGGCCGGGCTGCGCGGATAGGCGCCGAGCGGATATTCTTTCCCGCGCTCAAGCAATAGAACTTTGCCCGGCCAAAGTTTGGACAGGCGCGCCGACATGACGGCGCCGCCAAAGCCGCTGCCGATGATCACGGCTTCGTGGTGCAGACTCATACTCAAATGGGCCTCCCTTATGCGGTGCAAATGTATTTGCCCCGCTGTCCTTGATGCTTTTCGGATCATATTTGATTTCTTGTAAGAAATGTTTACTTCGCTTCCATATTTTTTGACACTGTGGGTTGCATGGGGGGTGTTACGATACGGTTGTTTCTGATTAGTAACTTGTTAGGACGGGACGGGGTAAGGGGATGGCGTCTGCTTTTCGTTTGATTCGTTATTGGAGCATCCTCTGCCTGTTGATTGTGTGGACGGCGGGCGCGCGCGGGGCGGACCTTCAGCTCGACGGCAAACCGGATCCGAGGCCGATCAACCTGACGCCCTACTGGTCCGTCCTCGAAGACACGGACAAGAAGTGGACCATCGATGACGTCACCGGTGCGGAGCTGGCAGCGCGCTTTTCCCAGCCAAAGCTGAAAGCCGACTCGCTGAATTTCGGCCTGCGCCAATCCGCGATCTGGTTGCGCATTACGATCGCAAACAAATCCGAGCGCGAAATCCGCCGCATGCTCGAAATCGCCTTCACCCACCTGCACCACGTCGACTTCTACGAACCGGCCGACTTTGGCTTCACGCATATCTCCACCGGCCATTCCAAGCCCTTCGCCGAGCGTCTCGTCAACCATCGCCACTTCGTCTTCCCGCTTCGCATTCCCGCCGGGAGCGAGCTGACTTATTACCTGCGTGTCGCCACCGGTACAACTTTGGACATTCCGACCAAACTGTGGGAGCCGAAGGCCTTCGAGAAACAGAGCCTGAACGAATACATCGGCCAGGCGCTCTATTTCGGCATGCTGCTCGCCCTGGGCCTGTACAACTTCCTGCTGTTCGTATCACTGCGTGACCGGACCTATCTCTACTACGTGATGTTCGTCACGGCCAACGCGCTGTCGGTCATCGCCTTCAGCGGCGTCGCCTACCAGTTCCTGTGGCCGGAGTCGCCGGGCTGGTCGATGATCTCGTCGATGATCGGCTTCGCGCTGACCGGCATCACCCTGCTGATGTTCCAACGGCGCCTGCTGGCCACCGACGTGACCGTGCCGATGCTGGACAAGGTGATACGGACATTCATCGCGCTCAATGTCCTGCAGATGATCGGCTTCTGGGTGCTGCCGTACCACAAGATCATCGGCATCGGCATTACCCTCGACATGATGAACATGCTGCTGGCGCTGATCGTCGGTATCACCTGCAAGCTGCGAGGGCAGCGCAGCGCCCGCTTCTTCCTGCTGGCGTTCAGCTGTCTTGTGTTCACCGCGGTGCTGACGGCGCTGCGCAGCTACGGCATCAAGGGCATCCCCAATTTCATTTCCGTCTATGGCATCCAGATCGGTTCCGCGCTCGAGATGCTGCTCCTGTCGCTGGCACTGGCCGACCGCTTCAACCAGATGAAGCGGGAAAAGGAAAGCGCGCAGCAGCAACTGGTGGACAGCCTGAAGCGCTCCGAGCGAATCCTCGAGCAGCGGGTGGCGGAACGCACGGACGAACTGTTGCGTACCAACCGTGAACTGGTGGAACACGAGAAGGCGCTGGAGGCGGCCAAGGAAGTGGCGGAAGAAGCCTCGCGCATGAAATCGGCCTTTCTCGCCAACATGAGTCATGAGATCCGTACGCCGATGAATGCAGTGATCGGTATGGCCTACCTCGCACTGCGCACCGATCTCAACGGCAAGCAGCGCGACTATGTGGAAAAGATCCATCGCGCCGCCGTCTCGCTGCTGGGCATCATCAACGACATCCTGGATTTTTCGAAGATCGAGGCAGGCAAGCTGACCATCGAGACGACCGACTTCTCGCTGCACGAGGTGCTGGCCAATGTCAGCACCGTCACCAGCCAGCGCGCCGCGGAAAAAGGATTGCGCTACGTATTCGACGTGGCAGACGACGTTCCCGTCCACCTGTCGGGCGACCCGCTGCGCCTGGGCCAGGTCCTGATCAACCTGATCAGCAATGCGATCAAGTTCACGCCCCAAGGCAAGGTGCAGATGCGCTGCCGCGTCGCCTCCAGCGTGCCGGAAGGCGTCCAGCTTCGCTTCGAGATCGAAGACACCGGCATCGGCATGTCGCCGGAGCAGATGAGCAAGCTGTTCCAGGCCTTCAGCCAGGCCGACGACTCGACCACCCGCAAGTACGGCGGCACCGGCCTCGGCCTGGCGATCAGCCGGCGCCTGGTGGAAATGATGGGCGGCAGCATGTCGCTGCACAGCCAGGAAGGCGTCGGGTCCACTTTCACCTTCACGCTGCGCTTCGGCCTCGGCGCGCTGACCACGATGTCGCTGCCGAGCCTGCCCGAACGCCTGCTCGGCTGTCGCGTACTGGTGGTGGACGATAATCCGGCCGCCCGCGAAATCCTGACCAACCTGGTCGAAGGTTTCGGTCTGCCGGTCAATGCGGTCAGCAGCGCATCCGAAGCGCTGGTCGCCATCCGCAATGCCGACCTCGGCACGCCCTACGATCTGGTGCTGGCCGACCTCGGCATGCCGGAAATGAACGGTGCCGAGCTTGCGCAGGCAATCCGGCAAGCGGGGTTGGCGCATATTCCAAAGGTGATTCTTGTGACCGCCTTCGGTCGCGAAGACGTGATGCGGCAGGCCGAGAATGCGCCGATCGACGCGGTGCTGTTCAAGCCGATCGACCAGTCCTTGCTGCATGACACCTTCGTCAATGTGCTGGCGAAGGACGGCGCGCCTCGCCAGGTCACACAACAGCAGCACCTGCCCCGCTTCGACGGCTGCCGGGTGATGCTGGTGGAAGACAACGAAATCAACCAGCAGATCGCGCGCGAAATGCTGGTCGTCACCGGCCTGGAGGTCGACATTGCGGGCAACGGCAGGATCGCCGTGGACAAGCTCCTCACCGGCGGACCGGCTGCCTACAACCTTGTCCTGATGGATATCCAGATGCCCGAGATGGGCGGACATGCGGCAACCCGCCGCATCCGCATGGACGAACGGTTCGAGCATCTGCCCATTGTCGCCATGACTGCGCATGCAACACAGGAAGAGCGCGAGGCCTGCATGAAGAGCGGGATGCAGGATCACATCACCAAGCCGATCAATCCCGGCCACTTCTACCAGACGCTCACGCGCTGGCTGGCACCCATGACCGTTGCCCAAGCCGTGCCGTCCGCCCCGGAGATCCGCACCGCGCCGACGGACGAGGACGTACCGATAGAAATCCCGGGCTTCGACACCGCCGATACAATGGATCGGCTTTCCGGCGACGTGGCGATGTATCACCGAGTACTCGAGATGTTCGTTCCCAGCCTGTCGTCATCGCTGGAGCAGTTCTCCAACGGGGTGGCATCGTCCGACCGAGCGGCTACCAAGACTGCCGTGCACAATATCCGCGGCATGGCGGCGAATGTGGGTGCAACGGAACTGACGGCGTTCGCTGCCGACCTGGAGCAGATGCTCGGAGAACACCGCGAGCAACCGGAAGAGCTTGCGCGATTCAAGGTATTGCTCGAGCAGACCGTGCATCTCGTCCGGGCAGCGCTGGCAGGGCGGAAGGCCGCTATCGAACCTTGATATGGGTGAAACGCAGGGTGCCATTGCGCATCCTGCGGATGCATCCGGGGGCTCTGCTAATCGCCTCCCGTCAATTGCACATACAAGCTCGGCAATACCTTCGGCAACATCGCTGCATCTCGCACGACGACG
>CBIHRW010000131.1:0-10336 GCA_966212545.1 uncultured Noviherbaspirillum sp. | reverse complement strand
TCGAAGGAAGTGGCGTTTGCCACTGCGGGGCGCAAGGCGTTCATCGATGCGGTGATGAAGGCGCGGCCGATGGTACTGGAGCCTATCGTCAATATCGAGATTGTCACGCCTGAAGAGTGCATGGGGGATATTACTGGGGATCTTTCTTCGCGGCGGGGACAGATCAATGGGATGCAGACTGTGCAGGCTTCCGTTGCTGTGGTGTCGGGGCAGGTGCCTTTGTCTGAATTGAATGGGTATCAGTCGCGGTTGAACTCTACTACTGCCGGACGCGGGAGTTATACGGTGGAGTTCAGTCATTACGATATTGTGCCGGCGGCTACTCAGCATCGGATGGTTAGTGAGCATAAGGTGATGGCTGAGGAGTAGGTTTTTGTTTGCTTAGTATTCTCTTCGGTGCCCCGGTACAGTAGCCACTCTGTGGATACTTGCCGGGACTGGCCCCGGCGGGCCACCTACCTTTTTGCTTCGGCAAAAAGGTAGGCCAAAAAGGCGACCCTGGTGCCTGCGCCCCCTGCGGGGGTACCCAAAAGAGCAGGTGCAAAATCGGGAAGCGCAGAACTCGCCTTCCCCTGCATTTTTTCTGGAACCCCGAAGGGGCTGCGGACCAGGGTCGCCTTTCTTTGCTTACTTTCTTTGGCGAAGCAAAGAAAGTGAGTGGCCCGCCGGGGCCAGTCCCGGCTAGTATCAACGGAGTGACTACTGAGCCGGGGCACCGAAGAAAAACAATCAAGCAGCAGAAACCCGCGCAACCCCACGCACCCCAAAAAACTCCAACTCCGCAAACCCCGCCACAATAACCGCCTGCCCCACAACAAACACCTTCCCCAACAAGGTAGGCGCCACCCACCCCGCCCCCAGCAACACAAAACTATCCACCACCCAAATCGCATTCACAACAATCACCGACCATACCAGCCGCCGAGACAACTCCTTCCGCAACCCGACGTAAGCAACAAACACCCCGATCGGCACCAGCAAAAATCCCGCCTCCCGCAGCAACGCCGCGGGCAGCCCCAGCAAAGGCTCCAGCATCCCCGCAGCGACAATCAGCAATACCCCCATGCCAAGACCGGCAACAGCATCGGCAACCAGGACACGGCGCAGAAAATCAGGCGATTGAAAATTCAGCATGACAAGCTCCTCAAGAAGGTTGGAAGTACAGCGGCAACCGTGCCGCAGTGACCTCATCTTTATCCATGGACGTGAGCAAGTCGATTACGTGGCAGGTAATGGGAAGGCCATCGGCAATTCCGCTATGATCATCCCCATGACAACTGCCACCCGCCCTGTTGGAGAGTTCCTGCGCGAATGGCGCCAGCGCCGCCGCATGAGCCAGCTTGATCTCGCATTGGATGCGGAGATCTCCACGCGTCACCTGAGTTTCATGGAAACCGGCCGAGCGGCGCCAAGCCGGGAGATGGTCCTGCACCTCGCGGATCGGCTCGACATCCCGCTGCGGGAGCGGAATGCGCTGCTGGTGGCGGCGGGTTTCGCCCCTGTGTTCCCGGAACGCAGCCTGGACGATCCCGAGCTGCAGCCGGCTCGCAAGGCAATGGAACTGGTGCTCGCCGGCCACGAACCCTACCCGGCGCTGGCTACCGACCGCCACTGGAACCTGATCGCGCACAACAAGATGGTTCCATTTTTCCTGGCCAGCGTCGATCCGTCGCTGCTTGCGCCGCCGGTCAACGTGCTGCGGCTGAGCCTGCATCCGCTCGGACTGGCGCCGCGCATCGTCAATTACTGGGAGTGGCGCACGCACCTGTTCGAGCGCCTGCGCCATCAGGTCGGCCTGACCGCCGATCCCGTGCTGGCGGACCTGATGAAGGAGCTGTCCGAGTATCCGGCACCGGCCGATGCGAAGCCGCAGGCGCCGGGCAACAGCAGCCCGTATGCGGGCGTGGTGGTGCCGCTGCAGTTCGTTACCGATGCGGGAGTTCTTTCCTTCATCAGCACCGTGACCGTCTTCGGCACGCCGATCGATGTCACGCTGTCGGAACTCGCGCTGGAGACATTCTTCCCGGCGGATGCGGCAACGGCGCAGGCGTTGCGTCAGCTCGCCGAAGCGAACTGATCGGCGCCTCTCCGTGCGTCAGCCGCACAGCCACACTACGTGAAAACCGAATTCGTATTACCCCCAATAGCGGCAGACAGGGGCCGCCGCTACCATGCGCGTGTCTCTTCTCCACTGCCAAAGGTGTGGGGTTTCGCCCGCCGCAGCCATGCCGGCGGGCATTCTTTTTTTGCTCAGGACTGAACCAGGTCGGCGGCTTGCCGTGCCCCGAGAAGCAAGCGCTCGAAGTCCTGCGCAGCCACCGGTTTGGAGAACAGGTAGCCCTGCGCGAAGTCGCACTTGCTCTGCGCCAGCAGCCGTCGCTGCTCCTCGGTTTCGACACCTTCGGCAACCACCTTGATACCCAGCCTGTGGGCCATCACGATGATCGCCTCGCACAGCGCGAGGTCGTCGGATCCCGGCGTCAGGTTGCGCACGAAAGCCTGGTCGATCTTGATGTAGTCGATGTCGAATTTCTTCAGGTAGGCAAGCGAGGAGTAACCGGTACCGAAGTCATCGAGCGCGACCTGCACGCCGTTGTCGCGGAATTTCAGCAACTGCTCCGTAATCGACGCGCTGGCATCCATCAGCAGCCCCTCCGTGATCTCCACTGCGACACTCTGCCCCGGGAGCTTCAGTTCGCCGAGAAAATCCAGCCAGGCGTGGAGATCGAGGCCTTCGTTCTGGAATTGCACCGGCGACACATTGACGCTGACCTGGAACTTGGGGTGGAAAGCCGCACGCCAACGTGCCGCCTGGCTGGCCGCTTCGCGGAATATCCATTCGCCGAGATCGACAATCATGCCGGTTTCTTCCGCGAGCGGAATGAACTGCGCCGGGCTGACGAAGCCGCGCTCCGGGTGCTGCCAGCGGATCAACGCTTCGGCCTTGCGGACCTCGCCGGTGGCGAGGTCGACGATCGGCTGGTAATACACGCAGAACTGCTTTTCGATGAGCGCGGTGCGCAGGTCCGAGACCAGGCGCTTGCGCGCCTGCGCGGTCTGCTGCATGGAGGCGGTGAAGTAGCTGTAGCGGTTGCGTCCCTGTGCCTTGGCGGCATACATCGCCTGGTCTGCGTTCTTGAGCAACGTGTCGACTTCGCTGCCGTCGTTGGGATAAAACGTGATGCCGATGCTGGCGGAAATGAAAACCTGTTCCGTGCCGAGCTGGAAGGGCTCGGCCAGCGTGGCCAGGATTTCGTGCACCGCGCGTTCGACGCTGCCGGTCTCGCTCAGTTCACCGAGGATCACGGTGAACTCGTCGCCGCCCAGCCGTGCGACCGTATCGGACTCGCGCACGCAGACGCGCACCCGCTGCGCCGCGTCCTGCAGGAGCCGGTCGCCCATGCCGTGGCCGAGGGTGTCGTTGACCTCCTTGAAGTAATCAAGGTCGAGGAACAGCAGCGCAACCTGCTGTCCGGCGCGGTGCGCCTTCTTGATCGCCTGCTCCAGCCGGTCGTGGAACATGCTGCGGTTGGGCAGGCCGGTGAGCGCATCGAAGTTCGCCTGGCGCCAGATCAGTTCCTCGGTCTCGCGCTTGCGGGTGATGTCGGAGAACAGTCCGACACGGCATTGCACACTGCCGTCGGGGTTGTAGATGGTGTTGACCGACAGCCAGCGCAGGAAATGCGAGCCGCCCTTGCGCCGCGCCCAAAGTTCGCCCTGCCAGCGCCCGGAGGCGTCCAGGGCAGCCCAGAGGCCGGCATAAGTCTCGGGTTCGCCGCGCTCGGAATTGAGCAGCGAGACGTGCTTGCCGATCACATCGTCGGCCGTATAACCGGTGATCTCGGTGAAGGCCGGATTGATGGCGACAATCTTGCCCTCGCCGTCGACCACGGACATTGCCTCGCTGCTGTTCTGGTACACCATGGAGGCAAGCTGCAATGAATCCTCCACCTGCTTGCGCTTGGTGATATCGAAGACGATGGAGAACAGCAGCGGCCTGCCCTTGAAGTCGATGGCCGAGGAATGCACTTCGACGGTACGTTCGTCGCCGCAGGCGAGCCGGTGCCGGAAGATGAAATAGTTGCGCTGCTCATGCAGCGCGCGCCGCATCTCGTCGCGGATCTCCTGCTCGGGAAGGATGTTGATCTCCGCGATCCGCTTGCCGCGCAACGCGTCTTCGTCGTAGCCGTAGAACGCGGCCGCAGCGAGATTGGCATCGGCGATGATGCCGCTGACCGGGTCGATCAGCAGCATAATCGAACTATGCTTGCGGAACAGCTTTCGAAACAGGTCCTCACTGGCGCTGGACGCCGCTAGCCTTGTCAGAAGGTTATCCAGCATGTGCTTCGCCGACAGGTTAAATGTTGACGTAAAGCATCAGTAAATCACAATTTGTATCCTCCTGCCCGATATTTCACCGCACTACGGGAAAAACAAAGCCTCGTGCAACATCTTGTATTGATGTTATTGCATGCCCCTCGCTTCACCCACCTCGCGCATACCGGAGCAAGCGAAGGTCACCGCAACGATGGCAAAGCTGTCAAGGCGGGAACCGGGACGAATGCCAGTGACCGCCATCCCAAGCAGGGTGCCAGCGCCGTGGGTGCCGCCAGCACGGTGCCGAGCACGAGCGGGTCGCCGTCATCTTGAGCAACATGGGGCCTTCCTTCAGACGGCACAGTAAGGCCTCGCGTTGCGTGAGGGTCAAGGGGCGGGGAATTCAGGCGCCGGTTTCCAGCGCCTTGCGCATCGTGCCGAAGCGCTTGCGGTACTGTGCCGGAGTAATGCCGACCTGCCTGCGGAACAATCGGCTGAAGAAGCCGGCATCCTCGTAGCCGACTTCATTGGCGATCGCCTCGACCGGTTGCATGCCCGACTCCAGCATCTGCTTGGCCTCCTCGAGACGCAGCGTGTGCACGTATTCGAGCGGGGACATGCCGGTCGCCTGCTGAAAGCGCCGCTTGAAAGACCGTTCCGCCAGCCCGCTCAAATGCACCATCGCCGCGACCGGCGACGGCTCGGCATAGCGCTCGGCAATCCAGCCCTGGCAGCGCGCGATCACCGCGTCTTCCACCTGCCGAGACCTGGCCAGCCTGGCAAAGGGCTGCTGCCCCGTTTCATGCCAGTCGATCAGGTTCAGCCGCGCTACCTGCATCGCCGCATCCACACCCGCGAGCCGCGCGATCAGGTAGAGCGCGAGGTCCAGCCAGGAAGTGCCGCCGCCCGCCATCACCAGCCGCTGCCCCTCGCCCGATGCAACCAGCGCACGCTGGCCGCGCACCTTGATCGCCGGATAGCGCCGTGCCATCACCTCGCAATAGGCCCAGTGGGTGGTCGCCTCATGACCGTCGAGCAGGCCGGACTGCGCCAGCAGCATGGCGCCCGAACAGGCGGTTGCGAGCGTGGCGCCGGATGCGTGGCAGCGCCGCAGCCATTCGATCTCCGTATCGAACAAGCCATCCAGCGGCTCGCCCGGCGGCACCAGCACTTCCGGAACGCAGACGATGTTGGCGTCGAGGCAGTCTTCCAGCGATGCCTGCGGCGTGATCAGCACGCCGTTGCCTGCGGCAAAGCCTTCGCGCTGTCTTGACACGACGACGGGCCGGATCAGCTCCCGCCCCGGTTGCCCGCTCACGATCAGGCCCCAGTCGCGCCCGGCGGACATGAACAGGTCGTACATGCCGTACACCACCGAGGCGGAGGTTTCCGGGAAGGCAAGGATGGCGATACGGGATGGATATGTGTCGTCGCTCATGGCCGATTTGTCCGGTTGTTTGCCGAAATGGCTTTAGTCCTCGGGGCAGGCAAGGCGTAACTTTGCATTCACCTAATTTAACTGCAAAGCGGCGCCGATGCGCGTCCTTTTGCCTGCCACCAAGGAGACACGCCATGAGCAAATACCGCCACCGCCTGCCGCAACTGAAGGACCACCTGTTCATGACCGATGGCGGGCTGGAAACCACGCTGATCTTCCACGACCAGGTGGACCTGCCCTATTTCGCCGCCTTCGACTTGTTGAAGGATGACAAGGGTACCGCCGTGCTGCATCGCTACTACGCCTGTTATGCCGAACTGGCGCGCACGCACGGTCTCGGGCTGGTGCTGGAGGCGCCGACCTGGCGCGCCAATCCCGACTGGGCGGCGAAGCTCGATTACGACAGCGTGACACTCGCCGACGCCAACCGCAAGGCCATCTCCCTGCTGCTGAAGATTCGCGCGCAGTACGAAACACCGCAGACGCGCATTGTCATCAGCGGCAACCTCGGACCGCGCGGCGACGGCTACAAGCCGGGCGCCTGCATGAGCGCCAGTGAAGCACAGGACTATCACGCCCCGCAGATCGAGACCTTCGCGCAGACCGACGCCGACATGGTGGCCGCCTTCACGATGAACTATGTGGAGGAAGCCATCGGCATCGCCGCCGCGGCCAAGACGTTCGCCATGCCGCTGGCGCTGTCGTTCACGGTGGAGACCGACGGCCGCCTGCCTTCCGGACAGACGCTGGAAGAAGCGATCACGCGCACCGATGAAGCGAGCGACGGTTATCCGGTCTACTACATGATCAACTGCGCGCATCCGACGCATTTCGAACATATCTTGCGCGGCAGCGGCGCATGGCTGCAGCGCATCCGCGGATTGCGCGCGAACGCCTCGCGCCGCAGCCATGCGGAACTGGACGAAAGCGCCGACCTCGATGCCGGCGACGCCGAAGAACTCGGCATGCTGTACGGCGCATTGCGCACAACGCTGCCGCGCCTGTCCGTCGTCGGAGGCTGCTGCGGTACCGACCATCGCCATGTGGATTCGATCTGCCGGGTAATGAACGGCATCCAGGTTTAGCAAACATCAAAGACGCAATACCATGCCTGCCCGTCGTCGACGCGAATACAACACTCTTGACCGCGCAAGCCCTTACGCTGACTTTTCTCAAACGGACGCCGCACCCGCTCGGTGATGATGAACCCACCGCGAAAGGCCGGTTAACAAGGCCGCGTGGAGCAGGGAGCATCATCAAGATTGAGGTGACACGTGTTACGGGTAACTCTGGACAGTCGAATCACGGCGGGTTTTCTTTGTGTAGTGCTTGCAGCATGCGGCGGGGGTGGCAGTGGCGGCATCGGAACCGCGACGCCGCAGTCCTCAATGCCGGGAACAACAGCGCCGAACGGCGGCACCGGCACAACAGGAACAACGAATACGGGCACCGGCGCAAGCACCGGACAGACGCAGACGCCGTCTGCCGGCCAGCCCCAGGGCGATACCACGTCAATGGACGGCACGGGCACATCGAGCAACGGTAATACCGGAAGCGGCACCCAGCCGCCTGCCACCGGCGGCTCGCCCCAGGCCGATGCGACCCGGGCACGCTTCAACCAGCCGATGGGCATTGCGTATGACCGCAACGGCAACCTGTATGTCGCGGATTCCGGCAACCACACGATACGCAAGAAGACACAATCGGGCGTGGTCACCACTCTGGCCGGAACGCCAGGCGCAAGCGGCAGCGCAGACGGCACCGGCGCAGCCGCCCGCTTTTCCGCATTGAGGGGAATCGCCGTCGACAGCGCCGGGAACGTCTACGCCGTAGACAACAGCGCCATCCGCAAGATTACGCCTGCAGGCGTCGTCACCACCCTGGCCGGCGCCTCCGGCGTACTCGGCGATGCCGACGGTCCTGGTGCGACTGCACGCTTCCGCCGGCCGTGGGGCGTTGCGGTGGATGCGTCCGGCAATGCGTATGTCGCGGATACCGAGAATTCCCTCGTGCGCAGGATTTCACCCGACGGCACGGTCAGCACTTACGCCGGAACGCGCGGGATGCGCGGCCGCGCTGACGGATCGGCCGCCACGGCAACCTTCCTCGGCCCTGTCGGCATTGCCACCGACCCGGCAGGGAACGTGTACCTCACCGACTGGTTCGGACCGCCGGCACCGAATATCCCGGAAGGCAGCACCTTCATCCGCAGGATCGCGACGGACAGCACGGTCAGCACAATGGCCGGCACCATGAACGGCGAAACCGCGCCCGGCCTGTTCATGGATACCTTCGCCATCGTGGCCGACAGCGGCGGCAACGTATTCGTCGCGGCCTTGGGCACCGTGCGCCGCGTCAGCGCCACTGGCACGGTGAGTGTCGTGGCCAGTTTCAGCGTGCCGTTCCCGTCGATCAATGGCATCACGATCGACGAATCGGGCAACCTTTATGTGACGGATGTTTCGAACCATACCGTCAGCAGAGTGGCGCAAGGCGGAGAAATCACCCTGGTCGCAGGCAGGCAGGGCGAAGCAGGCAGCGCGGACACGCCGTAACGCTCCTGCACAGCCGCAACAAAACAATCGCCCCGCCGGAATTTTTTCCCGCGGGGCGATGTTTTTGGGAATTCAGGGCAGCACCGCTTGTCTTAGCGATTTCATTGACAGTACCGCAAGCTGCGCGGGTGAACGTGTCGGATTCCGATTTTTCGAAGATATACAACATGTTTCTTCGATTTTCCAATAAGGCGGATTCTTCTATGATGTCCGTTTTCAGGAGCACGTTCGCTCAGGAGTAGAAGATGACTGAGAAAGTGGAATGGGAAGTGGTCGACGCGCCGGAAGCTGCCGGAGAACACCGCGCACACCGTCGTGCCGGCTACGCCGCCGGCGAGGCAATGCATGCAATGCTCGGCCGCTGGTGGAAATGGAAGGTTGCCGGCACCGCGATCGTGAGCGTGCTGACGCTGGCGCTGTTCGCTACGCTGACCGGCGCGCTGGTACTGCTGTTCGTTGCCGGCACGCTGCTGTCGCTGGGCGTGCGCAAGCTGAAGCAATGGCTCAGCGCGGGCAGCCGTTCGGGCACCAGCCCGATGAAGTTGTAACTGCGGATCCGCTGCGTGCCCGCGCAGCGGATGTCCGTCACGGCTTCAGCACGACCTTGATGCAATCATCCTGCTTGTTGCAGAAGATGTCGTAGCCGTAGGCCGCGTCATCCAGCGGCAGACGGTGCGTGATCACCACCGACGGATCGATCTCGCCGCGCTGGATGCGTTCCAGCAGCGGCTGCATGTAGCGGTGCACATGCGTCTGGCCGGTCTTGATGGTCAGCGAGCGGTTCATCACCGAACCGAAGGGCACCTTGTCCAGGAAGCCGCCGTACACACCGGGAATCGACACCACTCCGCCGTTGCGGCAGGCCATCAGCGCCTCGCGCAATGCAATCGGCCGGTCCGTTTCCACCGCCAGCGCCTGCTTTACCCGATCGTAGGCGCCCATCAATCCCATGCCGTGCGCTTCCATGCCGACCGCGTCGATGCAGGCATCCGGCCCGCGGCCGCCGGTCAGTTCCTTCAATGCCGTGGCCACGTCCACTTCCTCGTAGTCCAGCGTGATGGCCTTGGACTTCTCGCGCGCCATGCGCAGGCGCTCCGGAAACCGGTCAATGCCGATCACCTTTTCCGCGCCGAGCAGGTAAGCGCTTTGCATTGCGAACTGCCCGACCGGTCCGCAGCCCCACACCGCCACCACCGCCCCGGGTTTGATTTCGCAGGCCTCCGCCGCCATGTAGCCGGTCGGCAGGATATCGGACAGGAAGAGCACCTGTTCATCGGTCATGCCGTTCGGGACCCTGAACGCACCGACGTCGGCGAACGGCACGCGCGCGTACTCCGCTTGCCCGCCGGCATAGCCGCCGGTGAGGTGCGAATAGCCGAAGATGCCGGCCGGGGAATGGCCCCACATCTTTTCCGCCAGCGCGGCATTCGGATTGGAGTTTTCGCACACCGAATACAGCTTCTCCTGGCAGAAGAAGCAGCTGCCGCAGGCGATCGGGAAAGGGATGACGACACGGTCGCCGATCTTCAGGTTGGTCACGGCGCTGCCCAGTTCGACGATCTCGCCCATGAACTCGTGGCCGAGGATGTCACCCTTTTCCATGGTCGGCACGAAGCCGTTGTACAGGTGCAGGTCGGAACCGCAGATCGCGGTCGACGTAATCTTCACGATGGCGTCACGCGGATTGAGGATCTGCGGATCGGGCACATTGTCGACCCGCACGTCCTTCTTGCCATGCCAGACTGTCGCTCTCATCCCGGTTGTCCTTTCCTGATCAGCAGGCGGTCGGAGGGTGTTATGAACCAGATTGGGGGTCGCGTTCGGTCGAGAAGGGATGCAGTGCTAGGCGCGGTGCGCCGCTCAGGCTGGGTGCCTGCGCAAGCGCCGCAACACCGCAATGCGTCCCTTCTCGATCGAACCCTCCGGGCAGCCCCGAGAACCGCCCGCCTGCGGTGTTGCGGGGCTTGGCCGTGGCACCACCACGCCCTGCGCCCCGCGCCTAGCATTCGGGCGGTTCTCGGGGCTG
>CBIHRW010000130.1:0-10524 GCA_966212545.1 uncultured Noviherbaspirillum sp. | reverse complement strand
CTCCTCGGCTTTCGACGGTTTTGTCTCGACACCTTCTGCCGCGCAGCCTCCTAGCCCAGCTCAAAGGTCGTCACGCCAAAGATGCTGCCGACCGAAACGGCCGGAGAGTGCCCGGTGTACATGCGCGCTGTCTCGAAGACCTTCTGCATGCCGTGCCGTTCAGCCAGCATCACGGCTGCAACGTTGGTCTCGGGGACATCCAGGTAGATTGTCGCGCCGGAGGCATGCGCAGCGAGCGCCTGGAACAAGTCCTCGGCGATACCTGCGTCGTCCGCGAAGAGCGGGCCGATCTTGTATCCGCGACGGCATGGGCGAATCAAGCCATAGCCTGCAAGCGTGCCTTTGCTGATTGCGGCGTGGCCAGCGCCCTGCGGCTGACTGACCCAGCAGCGCAGGAAGTGCTCTCTGGGTACCGGGAACATCCGGCTGTCGTACGCGAGGAGACTTTCGAACGATACGGCTGACAGGTCCACTGCGCCCAACGAATTCGCCGGTTTTCCCAAGCCTTCGTAGCGGATGTTGCGATAGTCCAGGCGAAAGCCCGATTTCCTGTAATTGTCCTGCTGCGCGACTACACCATCGAGGCCGATATTGCGACTGCCCAGTCGAGCCATTCCAGCCTGCCACAGCTTCAGGCCGAAGCCCCGTCCACGGAATTCGGGCCGGACGATATACAGCCCGAGAAACCCGAAGCTGGCGTCATACGCGACCACGGAAATGCATCCGACCGGTTCGTCCTTCAGATAGCCGATGAGAAAACCATCCGGGTCAGCCGCATAAAAACATTCGGCATCATGCAGTCCGGGGTTCCAGCCTTCGATCGCGGCCCACTCGATCGCGAGGTCGATCTCGGCCCGCTTCATCGGACGAATGCTGAAATCCTGATTCGTATTCATGCCGCTTCCTTCTGCCGCTGCCAGGACCGATACAGCGAGCATGAACCAACAAAGCGGATTCGAAAAGGATGTCGGGGCCGGCACTTAAAGAAGGTCAAGGCTTTGCCCTTTGCCTCTCAGATCGGTCAGGTTGTCGTGTGTGCTCCGAATACCTTGGACAATCGACCGAGCATTTAAAGTTGTCTTTCTGATATTGTTTCGGGTGTGCCTTGTTTCACATTTATTTAATACTGCCTGCATAAGCATGTATCGAAGCAAGATCAGGCGTCATTCCGACTGCAGACAATCAAACGGATTTGCATCACGACCGCTGACTGTCCTGTTAAATGACACTTAGCCACCAACAGGAGTATTCGTGCCGAAAATTGATCTCAAGAAGGAGCTGAAGCAGCTCTACCAGCCATCCGCGAAGGAAGTGGTTCAAGTTGACGTGCCAACTTTTCAGTTCCTCATGATTGACGGTGAGGGGGATCCCAACACATCACCAGCGTATGCCGAGGCAGTGGAAGCGTTGTTCTCCGTTTCCTACACGGCGAAGTTCATGGTGAAGAAGGGAGCGCAAGGCATTGACTACGCAGTCATGCCTCTCGAAGGTCTTTGGTGGTCAGACGATATGTCCGCCTTCCTCACTAACGATAGGTCAAAGTGGAAATGGACCATGATGATTATGCAGCCTCATTTTGTGGAAGCGGCGGTGATTCAAGCGGCCATTGAGGAAGTAAAGCGAAAGAAAGCGCTTCCCGCAGTAAATGCGCTCAGACTGGAAAATTTCACCGAAGGATTATGTGCTCAGATAGTTCACGTCGGTCCCTTTAGTGAAGAAGGTCCGACAATTCAGCGCGTCCATGATTTCATCGCTGCGCGCTCCGCTCTCACCGGCAAGCACCACGAAGTGTATCTGAGCGACATACGTCGCGCCGCCCCATCCAGATGGAAAACCATCATCCGCCAGCCTATGAAGTGATGGCCAACAATTCCTTCCAGTCGACGCCACTTCATGGCGCGGCTTAATTCGGACCTTGAACAGCGAAGGTTGAGGACTCTGGAAACAAATCTGTGGAGATAAAAATGACGAAAGAACAGTCCGCAGTACAGAAAGCGTTTGGCGAGCTGGCGCCGAAGTTTGCTGACCTGACAGATAACGTGCTTTTTGGTGAGGCGCAAAACCGCTCTACGCCAGGACTCGGCGATATGTCGAGCGAATTTCAAAATGCGTCGACGCTGGCGCCGCCGGCGTGGCGGGGCGCGGTGCCGCCTGCGACTTCACTTTGATTGGAGCGGCAGCCGCCTGCTTCGGCATCGGAGGCGGCGTCTTCGGCGGCTGCTCAATGCGGGGTGGTGGCAGCGCAGTCAATTCGGCACCTAGCTTGCGCACCTCGGTCCTGTGCACAAGCTGTGTGTCCTGCATGCCGGCATGGATGGCTGCCGCCGCCGCAACGTGCAAGGCCAAGGCCACTGCCAGCGCCAGTGCATGGCGTTTCATGGTGGGGCCGGTCTTGTGCATGGGCCGCATGATGCGTTTCCCGGTTCAGCGTTCCGGCATGAACTTGTCGATCAAGGCCGGCGTGATCACTCCGGAATACGCGGTCTTTTCGCCCTTCGGATTGAACCAGTAGCTGCGCGGTTTCTCGCCGTACCACCTGGGGTCCAGCGCAAAGCGCAGATGCTCGGGAGATTCATCGCCGAACGCCCATGCGTTGTTGGTGAGGCCCAGTGCCTTCAACCTCTTCACGGAGGCCGCCATTGCCTGGCTGTCGCCGAACGAATCGGTGGACACGGTGACGATGCGCAGGTCCTTGCGACGACGCTGTTCCGCCACCAGATTATCCAGGCTAGTCTGGCAGAACGCGCAATCGAGCGACCACACGACCAGCACGAAGGGATTGCCCTTTTGCTCGCTCACGATGCGTTGCAGGCTGCCGGTCGTGAATTCGCGCATTCCCTGCGCGGCACAGGCCAGCGAGGCGAACAGCGTGAGCAGCGCCCCCGCGGCCATCAGCTTGAGTTTGGGTTTCATTGCCGGCTCCTTACTTCAACAGGACGGTCTTGATGCCGTCAGCCTGCGTACGCCACACGAGTGCAATCCCGGGGGTTCCGGCGGCGAGGCGCGGCTGGTCGGAGGCGCCGGCGGTGCGTGCCACTTCCTTTTCGGTCCAGGTGCGACCGCCGTCCTCGGACAGCCTGGCCACCACGGCGGTCGATTTGCCGTCGAACTGTTTCCACGCAATGGCAACGCGGTTGCCGGCGGTCGCCACGTCGGCGTGCGCCGCCTGCGCCGTGCCCAGTTTCTGCGGCGTGCCCAGTGTGCCCTCGGCGGCGGCGGATGCGTAGAAGATGCCGCCCTCGCCTTCCTTCACGTTGAACCAGACCTGATGGCGCCGTCCGTCGGGCGTGAACGCGATCGACGGGCCGTGATGCGGGCAGGCATTCACCTGCCAGTTGTCGAAGCTGGCACGCTGCACGGCCGGACGACTGCCTTTCGGGTCGAGTACAGCCAGCGCGTGGTCGCGCGTCTCGCCATCGAATACATGGCGCCACAAGGCGACCGCCCCGCCCTGCGGACCGGGCACGAGCCCGATGCGGCAGCACTCGCAGGTATGGTCGGCGATCTTGTAGTCGCCGCGGAAGGTCTTTCCGGCGTCGTCGGACACGGCGTAGTACACGGCCGCCCCCGCGTATTTCATGCCACGCGCGGTCGCGGCTTCGAGGTCGCGCTTGTCGACCCAGGTGACGTAGATGCGGCCGTCCCTGTCGACGGTGAGCGAGTCGAAGCGGTGCGTGATTTCATCGCGGTTCGCATGAACGGTCATCGGTGCCGAGAACGTCTTGCCGCCGTCCGTCGAGCGTACGAAACGGACCTCGCCGGTGTACGGCTTCGACAAGGGTTTCGTGTAAGTGATGTACATCTCGCCCTGCGCACCGAAAGCCAGCTTGGGCCGCGCCTCGCCGTCGGCCGCCACGGGTTCCGGCGCCGCCTGCGCGCGCTTCGGGGCCGACCAGGTCTTGCCGAGATCGTCCGATGCCTGCACGGTCACATAGGTGCCGGCCTGCGCCGTCTCCTTGCCTGTGATCCATAGTCTCCCCTGTGCATCGAAGGCGGCCGAGGTGCCGAGTTCGGGGCGCGCGTGCTTGTGTCCGCTCGCCGGCGCAGCAACCGCCAGCGATACGGTGAGGAGCATGCTCAGGGAAATGGTGATTTCAGCAAAGTATTCAGAAAGTCGCACGGAGCTCTCCAAAGAAAGTACGGGCCGGATACGGGTGGAACACGTAGTAGCGCTCGTCGGTCAGGTTGTCGATGCCGAGGGACGCCTCGACATTCTTCGTCACGCGGTAGGTCGCCTTTGCGTCCCACACGGTGAAAGTCGACGCGCCGCCGAAGGTATCCGGGTTGATGTCGCTGTTGTCGAGGTTGACGTACTTGCGGCCGGAATGGCGCACCGCGAGGCTGGTCATCCACTTCTCGTTCGGCCGGTAGGCGCCGATCAGGTTCATGCGGACGCGCGGGATGCGCACCCAGTTCTTGCCGACGGTTGCCGGGTTGTTGGTGTTTTCCAGGATCTTCGAACGCGTATAAGCCAGGTTGCCGGTCAGGTCGAAACCCTTGACGCCGAGATCGTTGGCCGTAACGGAGAGCTCGATGCCCCGGGTGCGGACGCGGTCGACGTTCTGGATGTTGGTCACATTCGGCACCACCAGCACGTTGGTTTGCGACAGGATGGTGTCGCGAATGTCGTCCTCGAACACCGAGGTGCGCAACGTGCCCGTGGTCATGTCGAACGCGAAGCCACGCTCCGCCGTGAACTCCTTGGCCAGCGAGCGCTCCGGTTGCAGGTTCGGATTGTTGTTGATGATGTTGTTGCCGACCACCGAGCCCTGGAACAGTTCCGATACGGTGGGAAAGCGCACGCCCTTGCCGATCGATGCCTTGAGTAGCCAGTCATCGCTGGGCAGGAAGGATACCGATGCCTTCGGCGACCATGCCGAGTCGCGGCGGTCCGCATAGGCGACCGAGGATGTCGCGGTGCTGCGGCGGCCATCCGTCGCTTCCCACTCTTCATAACGCAGACCGAGGGTCGTCATCCATTGCGGCGAGAGTTTCCAGGTGTCCTGCGCGAACAAGGCCTGCAGGCCGGTCTTGCCGTTGAACAAAGAAATCGGCGTGGTCGGACCGGCGCTGATCCAGTTCGGCGTATTGAACGCGCAGTTTTCCAGCGTGTACTGGTTGGTGTGATAGCCGAAGGCCAGTGCATGCACCTCGCCCTTGGACGGCGTGTAGGTGCTCTGCAGGTCCAGCGTCTTCCAGCCGGTGCCGCTGTTGTCGGCATAGGTACCGGGACCGCCCGACATCGCCGCCAACGGTGCAGTGGTCGCCGAACGGGTCAGGTCGGTGGAAATGTCATAGAAGGTTGCAACGGCGGACGCATTCCAGCCGGTCTTGTTCTTCGTCTTCAGTTGCAGGCCGAGCATACCGTGGACTTCTTCCACGTTCTGCGGGGAAAACGCCGTCGTCGATACGACGCCGGAGTACACCGGGTTGCCCGCGGCATCGCGCAATAGACTCGCGCCGGTGCGCTTGCCTTCGCTGCGCCAGTGGGTATAGAGCGCCTCGCCGTACAGCCCGGGCGTGAAGTCATACCCGAGCTTGAACTTGAACTGCTCCTGCACGTTGCGTTCAATTGCGGTGCCATTCGGCCCGGCAAGAAACCACGGCCGGCCGTTCGGATCCTGCCCGCGCACCGCGCCAGTAAATGGCGTCTGCAGCGTCAGGTACTGCATCGGCTGGCTCCGGCTCTCCAAGCGATTGGCGCCGATGCTGTAGGTCCATGCACCGACCTTGTTGCCGAGCCATACGCTTTCCTGGTGGCCGTCGAAGGTGTCGCTGAAACCGGCGTCATCGAAGTCCTGCGTGTAGTACTGGATGCGCGCGGAACCTTCGAACTTCTGCGGCTGCCGCGTCGTCATCACTACCGTCGTACCGATGGAGTTGCCGGGATACAGAGCGGAGTACGGGCCGTACAGCACGTCCACGCGCGAGATTTCCTCCGGCGCGACCACATTCCAGCGCGGCGCATTGAACTGGCCGAGGAACTGCGACAGCAGGTAGCCGTCGGCATACACCACCGCGCGCGGCGCCTGCAACTCGCTCGACGAGCGGCCGGCGATCAGCGAGTTGCGGTCGCCGATGTAACGCTTGCGGATGGTCATGCTGGGCACGTACTTGAGTGCGTCCTCCACGTTCACGAAATTCTGTTCGCGCAGTTGATCTGCAGTCTTGCTTTCGGTGGTGGTCGGCAGGTTCGGGTCGAGCGGCGAGCGCGTGCCGGTCACAGTCACCGCTTCCAGTACCTTGTCGGTTGCAACACCCTGTGCATAGGCTGCGCCGGCACACAGCTGGGCCAGCAACAGGGCTAGCAGGCCGTGCCGCGGCATGAATCTTTCGACGTTTTCTTGTCGATACACGTTCTTCTCACTTTCCATATGATGCCGACGTGTCGGCGCACCCTACCCGTTTGAATTCACCGTCGGGATTCTTTGCAGGGCGGTGACGCAATACTTTCAATAAGCTTCAGTGGTCCGGCGCTCGTTACATGCGTCGCAGGCGAACGAGCATGCGCGGCAGCACTTCCAGGCTCGAAGCCTGAAGCGCGTCACGGGATGAAGCTGAACCGGGAATCAGGAGAAAGCAGGCGGCCCGCGCGGCTGCCCCGCAGTCCAGACGGACTGCGCGTGAGAGAAGGAACGGAAATGAAAAGCCAGCCGCTGCACGCGGCCGACGATGGAAAACTCGAACGGTTCGGAGGGAAGCAGCCCGGCGTGCGCGCCAAAGACCTGGCACAGCGGACAGTACTTGAATGCCAGGTTTGCCCTGTCCGGCACCGAGCTGTCGGAAACATCCTCGCCCTTGGCCTTTGCCAGCATCGCCCCCATGACCTCGCAATGTTCGCCCGTGGTGCCGGATCCAGTCGCGGACAAGGCAATGGAAACCGTCGGCGCAAGCGTCGCCAGCAAGATCGCAAAACTTGCGAGCCAGGCGGCCAATCGATGCGTTCGTCGGTTCATGGTCATGAAACTGTGGCAACAGCCCTGTCATTTGCCGAACATGCGTTACATCCGGCACTGCCATACTAGCGGGCTCCCCCGCACGGCATCCTTAATAAAAATCAAGAATAGAAAATCGCGATCCCGCCCTTGCACCCCAGAACATTGTCGAGAGGACCTTGTCTCGCTTCCGGTCAATATTCAGCATGGACGAAAGACTTTCCTGCTGAAGGAAACATGGAACGATGCATTGCCTGCGCCACCTTATTACCGGCCTGCCGCATGGTGGCATGGGCTGGAGGTGGTTCCCTGGACGGGTTGGAAGTCGCCGAAAGCGGTGATTATAAATTCAATTTCGATATATCGAACTGGCAATCCCTCCGCACAGTGGCCGGTTCGGTCGGCGCTTGTCTGTGCCGGGTCGGCGGATATACGCGAACCGTGAGTGACTTGGGCGAGGAATTTTTGCGCGAGTCATGCCGATTCTGAAAAATGCCCCTGCTCAATCACCAGCTTGCTGACCGGCGCTGCGGCTCCCCGGTACGAGATGCCGCTCCCCTACCCCGGTGTAAGTGTAGGGAATGTCCTTCGGCATGGGCCCCTTGATGCGGCCGCCTTGCTGCTTCTGCTCCCATGCATGTGACAGAATGCCGACCGCGCGAGACAGGATGAACAAGCCGCGTCCCAGTTCGGCGGCGAAACCGAGTTCGGAAAAAATCACCGCAGTCGCGCCGTCGATATTCATCGGAATGCGCTTGCCGGTGCGTTTCGCCAGCGCCTCTTCTACAGCGGCCCCGATGCGCGCGTAGCAGCCATCGATCACCCCCTGTGCGCGCGCGTCGTCCACCAGTTGCAGCAGCTTCGGCGTGCGCGGATCGGTCGGATGGAAGCGGTGGCCGAAGCCGGGAATGATTTTGCCGTGCTCCGCGATGAAATCATCGAGCACACTGTCGACCGCCGTACCGAGTACGGTACCGCTATCGATCAGTGCGGCAGCGTGCTGGTAAATCTGCATGCACTGCTGGCCGGCGCCGCCATGGATGTCGTCGAGTGCATTGATGCCCGATGCCATGGCGCCGTTGAGCGGCAAGCCGCAGGTGACGGCCATCCGCGCGATCGCGATCGACGGCGCCTGCGGGCCGTGGTCGACGCTTGCCACCAGCGCTGCTTCGAGCAGGTCGCTCTGCGCGCGCGCAGGCAATTCGCCGCGCAGCATCAGCCAGATCATGTCGGGAAAGCGGATTTCGCCGATCAGGTCCTGTACCGGATAGCCGCGAAAGCTGATCTTGCCGGGGTGGATGTCGACGATCCCGGTGCTCCACCAGGCACGCGCTTCCTGCAGCAACTGCTCGGGGGCTTTCGTACTTTTCGTGCTCATACCGCACCTGCCTCTTTCAATTGGTTGATCTCGTCATCGTTGTAGCCGAGCTCCGCCAACAGCGCATCGGTATGCTCCCCGAGACGGGGCGGCGGTGCGGTGACATCCGGGTTGGCGTCCTGCATCTTGAAGCCGGCGCGCGCCAGCGTCACCGGGCGGTCGATGCCGGGGACGTCGTCAAAGGTGCGCAGCAACCCACGATGCCGGACCTGCGGATGATCCAGCGCCTGCGGCACGGACAGCACGCAGCCGGCGGGCACGCCGGCATCATTGAACAAGCGCTCCCATTCTTCGGCGGACTTTTCCATCAAGCCCTTTTCGATTTCCACCGTCAGCGCGGCGCGATTCTTCTTGCGGTTCTCGCGCTCTGCAAAGCGCGGGTCGGCGAGTAAATCCTCCCGGCCGATCAGTCGAGCCAGTGCGGCAAATTGCTGCTGCTTGTTGGCGGCGATATTGAGCAACCCGCTCCCGGTGCGGAAGGTGCCGGATGGTGCCGCAGTGAAGTTGTCGTTGCCCATGGGGACAGGTTCCTGACCGGCGACGAGATAGTTCGAAACGACCCAGCCCATGCTGACGATAGTCGAATCCAGCATGGCCACGTCGATAAAGGTCCCCTCACCCGTCGTCGCGCGGCGCACCAGCGCGGCGGCGACCGCGAATGCGCCGGTCAGCCCGCCGATCGAGTCCGCGACCGGATACCCCACGCGCAGCGGGGCGGTATCGGCGCTGCCGGTAATGCTCATCACGCCCGCCATGCCTTGCACGATCTGGTCGTAGGCGGGCGCCCCTTCGAGCGGCCCGCTCTGGCCGAAACCGGAAATCGCGCAATAGACGAGACGCGGATTGATCTGTTTCAGATCGTCATAGCCCAGCCCGAGGCGATCCATCACGCCCGGCCGGAAATTTTCCACGAGGACGTCGGCGGTCGCGACCAGGCGACGCAGCACGTCCTTGCCGGCCTCCGATTTCATGTCGACGGTGATCGACCGCTTTCCTGCGTTCTGCGCGAGGAAAGAGGCCCCCATCAGCCTGGCATTGAGCGCCGCGTCGGCGCCGAGCTGGCGTGCAAGGTCGCCCGTACCGGGCATTTCGACCTTGATCACATCGGCGCCCAGCAAGCCGAGCTGGTAGGCGCAGAAGGGGCCGGCCAGCACATTCGTCAGGTCCAGCACCCGGATGCCGTGCAGTGCTTGCGTCATTGTGTGCTCCTTGCCATTCCTGAAATCTTCAATGGAAGCAAAATAATAGAACAGCGTTCCATCTAACGCAACTTGGATATAGAATTCGGTTGTGAAAGCTAAAACTCGGCAACATCATTAATGGAAAGACAACAGTTCGGGCGCGACGCTGCACCCCCGCGGCGGTGCGCGTGAGCCGGAAACCAATTCGTACCGTTTGGAGAGAGCATGAACAATGAGGGCGTGGCAGCCGTAGACCGGGCGCTGTCAATCCTGGATGTTTTTACCGAGAACGATGCCAGGCTCACGCTGACCGAGATTTCGAAGCGCACCGGCCTGTACAAGAGCACTGCCCTGCGCCTGGCGGAATCGCTGGAAAAGTTCGGCTATCTGCGGCGCGATGAAGAGGGGTATTACAAGATCGGCGCCAAGCCGCTGTTTCTCGGCACGCTGTACCAGCGGCAGTTCAAGACCACGGATGTGGTGCCGCCGGCGCTGCGCCGGATCGTCGACGAATTGCATGAAGGCGCGTCGTTCTTCGTCCGCGACAACGACCACCGCGTATGCCTGCACCGTGCCGACGCGCGCCGCGCCGTGCGCGATGCTGTCAGCGAAGGCGACCGCCTGCCGATCGGCGTCGGCGCCTCAAGCCATGTGCTTCTTGCCTTCGATGGCCAGGACGGTGAACGGTACGAGCAGATTCGCAGGAAGTTGTACGCAGCCTCGTTCGGCGAACGCGATCCCGAGACCGCCGCTGTGTCGTGTCCGGTGTTCGGCCTGCACCAGAAGCTGGCCGGCGCACTTACCGTCTCCGGCCCTCGCTACCGGATCGAGGAAATGAAGGTGGAGGCAATCCTGCCCGTCCTCTTCGCGCATGCGCGTGCACTGACACAGGCATTCGGCGGCAATCCGGGCGTCTTCGACGGCGTCGTCACGAAGTAGCCTCGCTTGGGCAAGCTCGGCGGGCCAAAAGAAAAACGGGCTGGCGACCACGCCAACCCGTTGATGTCCTTGAAGAGGCATTTCCCGTCAT
>CBIHRW010000129.1:0-10536 GCA_966212545.1 uncultured Noviherbaspirillum sp. | reverse complement strand
AGGCGGACATGGACGATATCGCCGATGGTCGCGGCCGGCCCGTTGGTCATCATCACGATGCGGTCCGACAGCAGCACGGCTTCGTCGACGTCGTGTGTCACCATGACGACGGTGGATTCCGTCTTGGCGACGATCTTCAGCAATTCGTCCTGCAGATGCGCACGGGTCAGCGCATCGAGCGCGCCGAACGGCTCGTCCATCAGCAATACCTTCGGTTCCATCGACAACGCACGGGCGATGCCGACACGCTGCTTCATGCCGCCGGAGATCTCGTGCGGGCGTTTCTGCTCGGCATGCGTCAGGCCGACCAGCGCGAGCGCGGCCTTGGTGCGCTCCTTCAGCTTCGCCTTGCATTCCGTGGGACCGAACACGCGCTCCACGGCGAGGTAGACATTTTCGTAGCAGGTCAGCCAGGGCAGCAGCGAATGGTTCTGGAACACCACTGCACGCTCCGGCCCCGGTCCCGCGATTTCGCGGTTGGCGCAGAGCAGCGTGCCGCCGGTGGCTGTGAGCAAACCGGCGATCAGGTTCAGCAACGTCGACTTGCCGCAGCCGGAGTGGCCGATCAGCGTGACGAACTCGCCCTTCTTCACATTCAGGTTGATGTCCCGCAGCGCATGAAAGGCGCCCTTGCTGGTGTTGAACACCATTTCCGCTTTCTGGATCTCGATGAACTTGCTGGTGTTATCCATGATGCCCTCCTCGATTTTTAGTTGCGGACTTCTTCGTAGGTGAATGCCTTGGCAATCGCGACGAGCGCCTGCTCCAGCAACAGACCGACTACACCGATCACGACGATCGCGATGATGATGTGCGGCACGTTCAGGTTGTTCCATTCGTCCCAAACCCAGAAGCCGATACCGACGCCGCCTGTCAGCATTTCGGCCGCGACGATCACCAGCCAAGCGGTACCGATCGCCAGGCGCACACCGGTCAGCATGTACGGCAGCACCGACGGGAACAGGATCTTGGTGACGATCTTCCACTCGGACAGGTTGAGCACCTTCGCCACATTCATGTAGTCCTGCGGCACGCGCTGCACACCGACGGCGGTGTTGATAATCATCGGCCAGATCGAGCAGATGAAGATCGCCCAGATCGCGGCGGGATTCGCTGCCTTGAATACCAGCAGGCCGATCGGCAGCCAGGCGAGCGGCGACACCGGCTTGAGCAGACTGATGATCGGGTTGAACATGCCCGACAGGAACTTGAATCGGCCAATCATGAAGCCGAGCGGAATGCCGACCAGCGCCGCCATGCCGAAGCCGGTGCCGACGCGCTTGAGCGAGGACCAGAGGTTCCAGCCGATGCCCTGGTCGTTCGGTCCCTTCTGATAGAAGGGATCGGAGAACAGCTTGATTGCGTGCTCCAGCGTCACCGAGGGCGTCGGGAAGCCGTTGCTCTTGGCCGCGACGATTTCCCAGACGAGAACCAGCAGTGCCAGGCCGAGAATGGGCGGCAGAACGGCGAGAAAATAAGGCTTCAGCGAAAGCTTCTTCTCGGGTGGCAGCATGACCGCAGGCTTCTTCGTTTCGGCGTGGACGTCCATTTTCCTGGGAGGTGATTCCGCTGCCGGCTCGACCGGCTTGTTCAATACGTTGTCCATGACTGCGCTCATGATTTCACCTTAAGCCTTGATCTTGAAGGAACCCGCATACACCTTCGGGTTCTTGCCGTCCCAGACGACGCCGTCGATGAACTTGGACGTGCGCATCGGGTCTTTGGGTACGCTGACCTTGGCCATGTTGGCTGCGTCCTTGTACAGATCGATCTGGTTGATCTGCTTGGCGATTGCGAGGTAATCGACGTCTTCCTTCAGTAGCCCCCAGCGGCGATGCTGGGTGAGGAACCACATGCCGTCGGACAGGTACGGGAAGTTCACGTAGCCGTCATTGAAGAACTTCATGTGGTTCGGGTCGTCCCAGGTCTTGCCCAGGCCGTTCTGGTAGCGGCCGAGGATGCGCTGGTTGATGGCGTCGACATTGGTGTTGACGTAGGACTTGTCGGCAACCGTCTCTGCCATCTTCATCTTGTTTTGCAGGCCGGCGTCGATCCACTTGCCGGCTTCGAGCACGGCGGCAGTCATTGCACGCGCGGTATTCGGATATTTCTTCACCCACTCGGCCGTCGTACCGAGGATTTTTTCCGGGTGGTCTTTCCAGATGTCTTGCGTGGTGACACCGGTGATGCCGATGCCATCCATGATCGCGCGATGGCCCCAAGGCTCGCCCACGCAGTAGCCGTCCATATTCCCGACGCGCATGTTCGCAACCATCTGCGGCGGCGGCACGGTGATGATCTTTGCATCTTTCATTGGGTCGACGCCATGCGCGGCCAGCCAGTAATACAGCCACATCGCATGCGTACCGGTCGGGAAGGTTTGTGCAAAGGTGTACTCACGCTTGTCGGTTTGCATCAGCTTCGCAAGTGATGCTCCGTCGACTGCGCCCTTGTCGGCGAGCTTCTTGGACAGAGTGATGGCCTGGCCATTGTGATTCAGGTTCATCAGCATGGCCATGTCTTTTTTCGGGCCGCTCAAGCCGAGATGGACGCCATAGACCAGGCCGTACAACACATGCGCCGCATCGAGTTCGCCGTTGACCAGCTTGTCGCGCACGGCGGCCCAGGATGCTTCCTTGGTCGGCACGATCTTGATCCCGTATTTCTTGTCGATGCCGAGGACCGACGCCATGACCACCGACGCGCAGTCGGTCAGCGGAATGAATCCGACCTTGACCTCTTCCTTCTCCGGCTTGTCGGAGCCTGCGGCCCATGCGCCCTGCGTGGCCAAACCTCCGAAGGCGCCGGCAGTCATTGCTGCGCCTGCCTTGATCAAGCTGCGACGTGTCAGGTTCGTTTTAGATGCTTTATTCGTCATGATGTCCTCATGAATGATTTCGAAACTGGCAAAAAGAAAGGCGTCCGTCACTACGAGCAAAGCTCGCGTGAACGGACGCCTTTGTCCAAACCATCCCGACCAGCATTGGTCGAGACGGGAGTATTAACCTATGCGCCTCCTTTGGCGCTCAGCTCCTATCTGCAATTGGTGTGCCAGCAATTGTCTGCGCATTTCCACTACATTTGATTCAGATTAAGCCGATTCCGCGCACCCATTTCGTGCACTGCATTAAAACAGGGCTCTCAAATGAGCAAATCGGCGACATCGAGCATGCGTTGCGCCACTTCGGATAGCTTCAGGTTCTTGTCCATCGCAAGGCGGCGCAATTTCTTGTAGGCCTCGTCCTCGGTGCAGTGATGGCGCTCCATGAGCAAGCCCTTGGCGCGTTCGATGACCTTGCGCTCCGCGAGTCTAAGCTTGGTTTCGGAAAGCTCGTGGCGCAGCTTCTGGTCGACTTCGAAGCGTGCGATGGCCACATCGAGTACCGCCTTCACGCGCTCGGCGGAGAGGCCTGCGACCACGTATGCGGACACGCCGGCCTCGATGGCGGCATGCATCTTTTCCTTGTCGTTGTCCTCTGTGAAGCAGACGATCGGCCGGCGCTCATCCGCAGTGGCGGCCACCACCTTCTTCAGCGCGGCGTCGGACTGCTCATCGACGATGATCACGTCCGGCTGCAGCTGCGCGATCTGCTCCTCGAGATCGGCATCCGGAGGCAATGCAGCGAGAATGTTGTAGCCGCTCTCGAGCAGGCCGATGCGGATTGCGCGTGCGCGCTCGGCCTGCAGCTGTGCGGCCCGGTCGGCCCCCTCGGGGACGACCAATGAGTTGATGACAACGATCTTGAGTTGTTTGGAGTCGTTCATGGCGTAGTAACCTCGTTGCGCTAATGCTTTAGGCGGCGATGCCTTAAAATAGGGCTTTGCAAAAAGCTTGCCATCCATTGCCCCCTCCCATGCTTGTCCTCGGCGTCGAATCCTCCTGTGACGAAACCGGCCTGGCGTTGTATGACACACAACGCGGCCTCCTTGCGCACGCGCTGCACTCGCAAGTCGCGATGCATGAAGAGTACGGCGGTGTGGTGCCGGAGCTGGCATCACGCGACCATATCCGCCGGGCGATTCCGCTGCTGGAACAGGTTCTGGCCAACGCCGACGTCCCACGCGCCGCGATCGATGCGATCGCATATACACAAGGACCGGGCCTGGCCGGCGCGCTGCTGGTCGGCGCATCGATCGCTTGCGGCCTTGGTCTCTCGCTCGACCGGCCCGTGTTCGGTGTGCATCATCTGGAGGGGCACCTGCTCTCGCCGCTGTTGTCGAGCGATCCGCCGTCCTTTCCGTTTGTTGCCTTATTGATCTCGGGCGGGCATACCCAGCTGATGCGCGTTGACGGCGTCGGCCAGTACACACTGCTGGGGGAAACCATGGATGACGCGGCAGGCGAAGCTTTTGACAAGTCGGCCAAGCTGCTCGGCCTCGGCTATCCCGGCGGGCCGGCGATTTCGCGCCTGGCGGAATTCGGCGATCCCGGCACGTACAAGCTGCCGCGTCCGATGCTGCATTCCAAGGATCTCAATTTCAGCTTCTCCGGCCTGAAAACCGCAGTGCTGACCTTGGTGAAGAGCCAGATGGCAAACATCTGCGAGCAGGACAAGGCCAACATTGCGCGTGCCTTCGTGGACGCGATCGTGGATGTGCTGGTGGCGAAGTGCCTGGCGGCGCTGAAGGAGACCGGCCTGAAGCGGCTGGTGATTGCCGGCGGCGTCGGCGCCAACCGGCAGCTGCGTGAAGCGTTGAATGCGGCCGCGCAAAAGCGGCGCTTCCGCGTGTTTTATCCCGAGCTGGAGTTCTGCACCGACAACGGCGCGATGATTGCATTTGCGGGCGCAATGCGGCTGCAGATCAATCCGCAGGCCGCCAAGCGCGACTATGCGTTCAATGTGCGGCCGCGCTGGCCGCTGGACGAGTTGAAGGTCGTATAACAGCTTACTTCTTTTTACTGCCGATCCGGCTTTCCTTGCCCGCCAGCAGGTTCGAGATGTTCTGGCGATGACGGAAGATCAGCAAGGCAGACATCACCGATACCGCCAGCAGCTTGACGTCGACGCCGAACAGCAGGCCGTAGTAAAAAGGCGCGAAGATGCTGGCCACCAGCGCAGCCAGCGAGGAATACCGGAAGGCATACGCAATCACCAGCCAGGTCACCAGTGTGGCCAGCCCCAGCCAGCCATTCAGGCCGAGCAGCACACCGAGCGCGGTGGCCACGCCCTTGCCGCCGACGAAACGGAAGAACACCGGCCAGAGGTGCCCGAGGAAGACCGCGATCGATACAAGCGCGACGCCAGTGTCGCCGACGCCATACTGATCGCCGAAGCGCATCGCCAGCCACACAGCAAGCCAGCCCTTGAAACCATCCCCCAACAGCGTCAGCGCTGCGGCGGCCTTGTTGCCGCTGCGCAGAACATTGGTGGCTCCCGGGTTCTTCGATCCGTAGGTACGCGGATCGGCCAGTCCAAACAGGCTGCTGACGACAACGGCAAACGAGATCGAGCCGATCAGATAGGCGGCGACCGCAAACAGCAATGTAGACATTCTCTCCCTTTCAGATGGATTTTTATTTGCGGCCGACTCAATCGTCGAGTGCGCAATGGACCGCCTTGACCGGCAGCACACTGGCGAGGATTTTCGGTTCGATGCCGACGAGATAGCCGCGCCGGCCGCCGTTGATATAGATCTTGTCGAGCGACAGGATGCTTTCCTCGACATACACCGGCATGACCTTCTTTGTACCGAACGGCGATGTACCGCCGACGAGATAGCCGGAATGCCGGCTCGCCACTTCCGGCTTGCAGGGCTCGACCGACTTGCAGCCGATCTGGCGCGCCAGGTTCTTGGTCGAGACCTTGCGGTCGCCGTGCATCAATACGACCAGCGGCTTGGCCGCTTCGTCCTGCATGATCAGCGTCTTGACGACGTGGTGTTCATCCACGCCGAGCTCGCGCGCCGACACGGCCGTGCCGCCGTGCTCTTCGTAGGTATACGGATGCTCGGAAAACGCGATCCCCTGCTTGCGCAGGAATTGCGTCGCGGGCGTTTCCGAGATGTGTTCTTTCTTTGCCATGGAGCGAGCCAAAAATTTGGGCACATTATGCAACAAGACCGAGAGTTTACGCCCTTCCTTGCGGTTTTGGCGTCTGAAGCTGCTTGGCCGGGTCCGGGAGAGTGTCATGAAAGCCGCAGCGAGCGGATTGAGTTTGGGCCGACGCGCAAGAGTAGTACGCCGAGCACCGGGCGCTCAGAATCGTATCGCGTAGTCGGTTTTCAAACAGGCTCTTATCGTTTTTTGCGCACTGTCGGAGCCTTGAGTGCGGCGCGCAACTGTATCGCCTGCTCCCCGATGTAGTTCCACAGCCGGCTCGCGACGGGCCCCTGGGGACGGGCACGGCGCCGTGCCGCAACCAGTTCCTCCGTGCTTCCAGGGAGGTAACGACCAGCGATCGATAGCAGCCGTCCCTTGCGCAATTCGTCTTCAATCAGAAACCGCGGCAAATGTCCCCAGGCCATGCCCTGCGGGATGACTTCCTTTTTCATCAGCTGATCGGCCTCCGTGCATTGATGCGCGCCCTCGATGAGATAGTAATCGCGAGGTGCTGTGCAGTGCACTTGTCGAATATCGAGCGACCGGCAGAACCCGTGAACTGGGGTGTGGTAGACAACCAGTTATCCAAAACACAAGTGCTGCTGCAATGCCATCGGCTTTGAGCGGACTCAATGAACCGGATGATTCCGCTTGGCCCCCAAGACGGGCAATCAGCGCATGTGTTAAAAAATCACTCACAAAGCGCGCCCGGCGGGCTAACGACACTGCGGTCGCGACATGTCGCAGGGATCGAGTCACACCGTTTTTGCAGGTGCATTGCTTGTCTGTCCCCATACCTACAGGAAGGTTTTTTGTGCGTCGCACAAAAAACTGCTTGACTTTGCCGGAGGCATCCATAGAATAGCCATTGTTGCGACGCACAATAAAAAATGCGCGCCCCCCTCATCCAGCATTTATCCAAGGAGCAATCCATGTTTACCATTCCCGAGCAGTTTTCCAATGTCGCCAAGGCCAACCTCGAGGCGCAACTGTCGCTGATCACGAACCTGACCAGCAAGGCCTTCGAGAGCGTGGAGAAGGTCGTCGACCTGAACCTGAACGTTGCCAAGGCCTCTCTCGAGGATTCCACGATCGCCGCACGTCAGCTGCTGACCGCGAAGGATCCGCAGGAATTCTTCTCGCTGACCGCAGCCCAGGCACAGCCGAGCGCAGCGAAGGCAATCGCCTACGGCCGTCATCTCGCAGGCATCGCAACAAGCGCACAGGCGGAATTGACCCGCGCTGCTGAAGAGCAGTTCGCAGAAACCGGCCGCAAGATGTCCGCGCTGGTCGACGATGTGTCCAAGAACGCACCGGCTGGATCGGAAAACGTCATCGCCATCGTGAAGTCCGCGATCGGCAATGCCAACGCCGGCTACGAGCAGCTGAGCAAGACCACCAAGCAGGCGGTCGAAGTCATGGAAGCCAACATGAATTCGGCAGTCAACCAGTTCGCGCAAGCCGCTGAGAAGACCACCAGCCGCGCACGCAAGTAATCCTGCTACTGCGTCAAACGAAAACGGGCCGCGATGCGGCCCGTTTTTTTGTATTGAGGAAGTCGCGCAGATCTACGGTCGTGTGCCGTAAGGCGGCTTTCCGCCCGTGCCGGTCATGACATCCATCAGCGCGCGTTTGACACTCGGCAGCGCCCTCACCTGCCTCTCCAACTCTTCCGCCTGCGCGGGGTGCGCCCGTTATCAACAGGACAAGCGAGAAAACCGCAGTGCGCACGATGCGCGATCGTCGCCTCGGCAGGAGAAGAAAGCGTGCACTGCCGAACATGGGATAACGCGTGCGGAAGGCGTCAGATATGTGCGACCAGATATGTCGCCGCAAAGGTCGCAGCAACCAGGATGAGGTATGAAATCGTGCGCAAGCTTTCCATGGCAAACGTCTGCAATCGGATGAACGTTCAACCAATGTAGCAATATCCACTACCGGCCAAATTGAGATAAAGCAAGGGATTCCTGCCCCGATTCTCACTTATGAAAAGCGGTCGGTCACTCGGTCTTCCACTGCGGCGGTTCCACAACAGTATCGAAATGGGCGGAAGTCGTATCGAAACGTGCAAGTAGAGCACGCGCCTTGATCGGGACGACAGCGGTTTCATAGTGTGGTCCGGCGAATGCCTTGACGGCTTCGATCGAATCGAACCACATGATCGTGGAGAACTCAACTTCGTTGTCCACATTCCTGCGCAGCAGGGACACACCGCGATAGCCGGGAATCTAGAGCGGTTTGCGGGGCTGCGCCCCCCCTCAACTGACCCGCAAACCGCTCTAGCGTGCCGCAATCCCCGGAAAGATCTCGTTCGTCAATAAGTCCTGGTAATCCTGCGCGTTATGCTGGCTCGTCCAGCCGCGCCAGATACGAGTGATCATCGCCTCCTCCTGAGATTCGTCGTCTCTGCCGGCGGCGTTATGTTCCAGAGTGGGGGTCCCGCTCTGCCCTGCTGGTTTCCAGCGTTTTCATGCGCAAGATCATGATGGTCACACCAATGGCGATCGCCGCCAGCATGATCCTGAGGAGCAGCGCCTTGACGACGAATATCGAGTAAGCCATCGATGTCCAGAGCATGACAAGCGTGACGATTTTCGCGCGCCGGGGCAGCGCGCGTTTGTCTTCAAAGTTCCGAAGATACTCGCCGAACAGGCGGTGATTGCGCAACCAGCGATGCATTCGCTCGGATCCGCGCATATAGCAGGCTGACGCCAGCAGGAGGAAAGGCGTCGTGGGCAGCAAAGGCAGGAAGATGCCGAGGATCGCAAGCACGACGGCGATGCTTCCGATGATGTTCAGCAGGATCTTCATCGCCGTCCCTATCCGCGTGGGTGATGCATCGCATGCAGCTTCTTCAACCGCTCGCGCGCCACGTGCGTGTAGATCTGCGTCGTCGAGATGTCCGCATGCCCTAGCAGCAACTGCACCACGCGCAGGTCGGCGCCATGATTGAGAAGGTGCGTCGCAAACGCATGGCGCAGCGTATGCGGTGACAAGGGGGCATTGATCGCCGCGCGCAGCGCGTACTTCTTGATCAGCGTCCAGAACATCTGGCGTGTCATAGCCGCTCCGCGCGCCGTGACGAACAACGCATCGTCAACCTGACCGTTCAGGATCACCGGACGCCCCTCTTTCAGGTAGCGTTCGATCCACGAACGGGCCTCCTCGCCGAAGGGCACAAGCCGCGTCTTGCTGCCCTTGCCCGTAATGCGGAGCACACCTTCATTCATCCCCAGTTCGATTGTCTTGAGCAACACCAGTTCCGACACGCGCAGGCCGCTTGCATACATCAATTCAAGCATTGTCCGGTCTCGCAAGCCGAGCGGCGTATTGACGTCAGGGGCAGCAAGCAAGGCCTCGACCTGTGTCTCGGACAAAGTCTTCGGATAACGCGGCGGTTGTTTCGCGGATTTAATCTTGAGGCATGGATCGACGGAGATCCGGTTCTGGCGCAGCGCAAGCTGGTAGAAGCGCTTCAGCACCGCCAGCCGGCGATTGGCGGATGTCGCCTTGGTATCGCCGTGGCGAGCGGCGAAGTAAGCATTGATGTCAGCATCGACAGCCGCGTAGAGCGCCTTTCCCCGTTCCGCGTCAAGCCATGCCGCAAACAAGGTCATGTCGCGTCGGTACGCATCAAGGGTATTCTTTGCCAAGCCATCCTCGAGCCACAGCGTGTCGCAGAATTCGTCGATGGAAGACTGGTTCGCCGTCAACACGCCGGTCATTGATAACCTTTGACGCCTTCATGTGCGAGCAACCAACGCTTGATGCCAAGATGGAAGCCTGTCTCATCGTCATGATTGGAGAACCCGCCCAGGCCGCCCGACGCTGTTACCCGATGACACGGAATAATCAACGGAAACCAGTTTGCACCACAAGCCTGCCCGACTGCACGCGGTGCGGACTGGATCAGTTTGGCGACTTGCCCGTATGTCAGTACATCGCCCATCGGGATGGCAGAAATGACATCCCAGACCCGGCGCTGGAACTGGGTGCCGACCTCGGCCAGGGGGAGATCAAAGCGGAAATCCGGTTCATTGAGGTAGCGCTCGACCTGACGCGCGGCACGTTCGGATAAGGTATCGACAGGCTCTTTTTCATTGAAGCTTCGCGGCAGATACACCAGTTCCCGGATCACCCCGGCTTCAGTGCGAATGCCGATCGCGCCGAACGGTGCTTCGACGATAGCGGAAAACAAATGACTGTTCTGGGAAGCATGCATGACGCTAGGATAAATCAAAATCACCGGTTTTTCCGCATTCGCCCAGCCGCCCCGCTCCACGACTCAACTGACCCGCACACCGCTCTAAAAAGACAATCGGCGTGTCCGTTTCCGGAACACGCCGATTGCCTTGATGTTACTAACGACCTGCTTACTCTTCGAACGCTTCCTCGCGCTTCTTGCGCAGATTCGGACTGAGTACCACCATCAACGCCAGCGCGGCCAGCACCAGCATGGTGGCCGAAATCGGCCGCTGCAGGAACACCATCGGATC
>CBIHRW010000128.1:0-10654 GCA_966212545.1 uncultured Noviherbaspirillum sp. | reverse complement strand
ACATTCTCCTTGCGAGCATGATATGCCTTGAACACGAAATTACTGATACTCCCCTTGGATCTGACGCTCCGCGCCAGTCAGATTCATCGTTATGCATCGCTTTACAGTTGATATGAAGCGATTGATGCTGTAAGCAGATATGCCAGTGAGACTCTACGCACAGCATGTTTGTTGATCGCGACAACTGAGTATCACGGGCAGACACCGCGATGCGGTTCTGCCCTCGTTCACATCAGTTGAGCGTCAATCGAGCGGAGATCGGGTCAATATTCGAGTCAATATTTACGCCCCTGTCCGCGGCTGCCCCTGATCCACACTGCCGCGCCACGCACCCGTCGGCTGTCCGCGCGACTCAATGAATTCCTTGAATCGCTCAAGATCGCCCTCCACCCGGTGCGACACGACGCCGACGGCATCGCCGATGTTTTCCGTTACACCCTCCGGATCGTAGTCCATCTGCACCGTGATGCGTGTCGTGTTCGGATCGATGTAATGGAAGTCCACTACGCCCGCATTCTTTGCGCCGCTCGTGCTGCGCCAGGCGATGCGCTTGTCGGGAATCTGTTCGGTGATTTCCGCATCCCATTCCTTGCGCTTTCCGCCGACGTTGGCACGCCAGTGCAGGTGGGTGTCATCGATCTGCCTGACTTCCTCGACGCCTTCCATGAATTTCGGGAAGTCTTCGAACTGGGTCCATTGGTTGTACGCAACGGAAACAGGGACGTTCACTTCTATCGATTTCTCTACGGTAGACATTTTTCCTCCTGCAGATAGCGAGATTGCAACAATGAAAGGCCATGACAGCCATACGTTCCAGTTAGACAAGTCATTGTCAAAAAATTCCGGACTGGAGGGAATTCGGCTTGCGCTGCATGCAAAAGTTGCGTCCGGTAACGTATTTCGTCCGTCGATGCAGGCATGCACCGCTATAATCGGCAACTTGGCTTTGTTCAGGCGTTTCCCTCACGTTCCATGCTTCCCCACGAAAAAGACAACAACCTTGCCTTGCTGCTCGCCTCGCTGGGCATCTCCGATGCCCTGTTGGTTAGCAAGGCTTTGCCGTTTTATCCCGATGCGCACGCGCTGGCGCATGCAGAGACCGGCAGCGACGGGCGCGCGCACCTGCTGATTCCGGCGGCCGCATCCGCATGGCTGGAAATGAAGGCGACGGCGCGCGATGCAGGGATTGTCCTGGAGATCGTGTCGGCCTTCCGCGATGTGGAGGAGCAGGCGCAGATTATCCGCGACAAGCAGGCGCGCGGCATGGCGATCGAGGCGATCCTGACGCTGAGCGCGCCGCCGGGCTACAGCGAGCACCACACTGGGCGTGCGGTCGATATCAATACGCCGGGTTGCGAGGCGAGGGAAGAGCCGTTCGAGGACACGGATGCATTCCGCTGGCTGGTTGAAAACGCCGGCCGGTTCGGCTTCGCATTGTCCTACCCGCGCGGGAACGCACTCGGATTCATCTATGAACCGTGGCACTGGTTCTACCAGCCGGGAGCGCAGGCATGAAGCTGAAGATGCCGGAAAACTCGCTGTTTGCGATCCTGTTGCGCAAGCCGTGGTGGCTCAGCATCCTCATCGGGACGGTGCTGTCGCTCCTGATGGGGATGGTATTCCCGCGGGAGTATTTCGTGTATGGCGCATCGGGCGGTATCCCGTTCTTCATCATTGGCCTCATCGCCGCCGTACGGCAGTGGCGGGCGCCGGGGGCTGCGCTCGTTGCGCAGACGCGTGAAACCGTGGCGGCGCTCCCTTGGCGCGACTTTGCCGATGCGCTCGAAGCCGCCTGGCGTCGTGACGGCTACGTGGTGAAGCGGGTCGCGGGCGGCGCCGATTTCGAGATCGTGAAGGATGGCCGCAAGGCTGTCGTCAGCGCAAAGCGCTGGAAGGCGGCGAATGCCGGCGCCGAGCCTTTGCGTGAACTGGTGGCCGCGGCGGAATCGTGCGGCGCGCATGAGCGCATCTACGTCACGGTCGGACAGTTGAGCGACAATGCGGTCCGCTTTGCGGGTGAGAACGCGATCCGCGTGATGCGCGACGACGGCCTCGCGGGGCTGCTTCGCGGGATGGTGCGCACAAAGGTCTGATCTTGGCCTGTCCCAGGCCAGAACCCGGCTCAAACATTAACGCCCCGAGGATTGGCCGTAACGCAGCGAATCCCGTTCGGCAACCGATTTCCTCAATACGTTTTCCGCTACCGCGACTTCCTCCGCCAGGCGTTTCTGGCGCGCGAGGTAGTCGTCGCTCAGGCGGCTTCCGCCGGAGGCCGTGCCGAGGCGCTCGCCGGGCAAGGGCTCGGTGCCGGCTTCCTGCCGCTTGCGTGCGTCTTCCAACAGCATTTCGGCGCGCAGGACTTCCGCATTTGCTTCATCCAGTGTCTTGCCGCCGGAGGCGGGAATGGTCGCGACGCGGGCGGGCGGCGCCGGGTCTGTAGCGAGGGGCGGCGACACCGGCCTGCCGGAGACGTCCGCAGTAGGCGTGCCTGGCGGTGCCGGTTCGACGGTGATCGTTTCCTGCAGCTTCGCGCCTTTTACCGGCTTGTCCGAATAGATCACGCGCCCGCCGGGCATGACCTGCCGGTAGACCTTGGTGGCCGGTTTGCCGATGGATTCCGGGGGAGGGAGGTCTGCGGACACCGCAAGGACAGGGGCGAGGGCGGCCGCGAATGCGACCAGCCTGCGGGACAAAGCGGGGAAGAAAGGGCGGAAGGGGACGGTCATGGCTTCACTCCTTTCGCACACCATAGCAGGCGAAAGGGCCGGCCTTCATGAGAATGGACAAAGCTGAAACGCGTCCCCATTCCCGCTTCAACTCGCCCTCCCGCTGCGGCGAAAGCGCGACAGAATCCGCGTGCAAGTCCTTGTTTTGGCGGGAAATACTTCATTTCCGGCCGGAAATGTCGATAGAATAGGCCAGGAACCGGTTATTGCGGCAGTCATTGCCCCGTTCATGAACCCACGGTATGCGATCCGCCATGCTGAGCAAACTCTCTGCCGTCGCCCTGCTCGCGTCTGCACTCGGCCCGCTTGCGGCCGCGTTTTCCCATGCCGCCGACCTGTCGATTCCTCACGCGTCGAAGTCCGCCAGGCAGGCAGTGAACAAGCCCGCCGCCGACAAGCGCGGCATGCAAAAAACTGCGCTGTCCAAGGCGGACAAGGCCAAGCGGAACGACGCGCAGCGCAGGATCGTCACCTACAACCTGTACAAGGATCCCGTTTTCAAGCTGAACGGCGCGGTCGCGGATAAACGGCATTTCGGTGCGCCGCACGTGTTGGACAAGTTCGGCACCGGCTTCGGCAATTCCGTTCCCGCTGCCCCGCTGCTGCGGCCCGGCACCAAGCTGGCCGGCGCGCCGGAACTCAAGGTGGGAGAGCCGGAAAACGCGGGCATCGATTTCGGCTGCCGCGACAAGCCCTTTCGCGGTACCGCGGTCAGGAAGGAACTGACCGCGTGCTACAAGCACAATGTGGACAGGTCGTGGAAGACGCAGACCTACCTCTCGCGTGAGTATGTGGAAGGCAGCCAGAAGTGGGGCGGCGGGTTGGCTGTGCGGTACGCTTACTAAGACCTGTCGGAAAGTTCCCTTCCCGGAACTGAACGGCACCCGCAATTGCCTCTCCAGGCTGGTCAGAAGCCCGTCCGCTTCGCCTCTTCCACAATCCAGTCGCTGAATATCCTCACTTCTTCCCGCGGCGTTTCCGACGCCCGCACCAGCCACAGTACGCCCGATCATCGACGCCGACCTTTGTCCCCGCATGTCCAGCTGTCGTTCGTGTGAACGGGCATCGACGGCAGGGCAATACCATGTTTAAATCGAGATATTGCCGTGCTTCAACAAGCGCCCCGCGCCACCTGCCATCGACCGACATGTTCAACTGGTTGTTCCGCCTGCTGTCCCCGAGCCCCGACACCAAGCCCGTTGCCCCCGCGCCGGCGCATACAGTTGCAGCGCCCGCACCTGTGCCGAAAGTCCAGAACATCGCCACGCATGCGGCGTTGTCCACGCAGCGCGACCAATTGGATTTCGTGTTTTCCAGTTGGCTGTTTGCAGCGGAAAACCACCCGGACGTATTTACCAACGGGAATGAGGACGCGATCCTCGCCGCGCTTGACGCGACCGTGAAGTCGGAGGAATCCGGCGCGCACATGGTGCGGCGCATGCCGGGCGTCATCCCGCAGTTGCTGCAAAGCCTGCGCAGCAGCGATTTCTCCGGCGCGGAACTGGCGCGCACCATTTCGCATGATGTCGTACTGGTTGCCGAAGTGCTGCGCCTGGCCAACAGTGCCGCCTACAATCCCGGCGCACCGATCACCAGCATCGACCACGCGATCCTGCTGCTAGGGCAAAACGGCTTGCGCCAGCTGATCACCGGCGTGGCCTTCAAGCCCATCATCGACCTCAAGTCGGGCAGCTTCACGCGCATGGTCGCGCCGCGCCTGTGGGCGCAGTCGGAACGCTGCGCGGCGGCCTGCGCGCTGCTGGCGAAGGACGAGCCGGTCGATCCGCTCGAGACCTTCCTTGCCGGTCTGATCCACAACGTGGGACTGACCGTCTCGCTGCGGGTCATCGACAAGATGTCCGACGGCCGCCAGCCGGTCGGCTCGCCGACCTTCTGCAACGCGCTGGCCGCATACGGACGTGCGCTGACGGTCAACATTGCGCGCGAATGGCATTTCCCGGACGCGGTGACGGCGGCGATTGCGGAACAGGACGACAAGACGCCGGGCAAGGGCATCTCTCCGCTGGGGCGTGTGCTGATGATGGCCGACCACCTGTCGAAGATCGATACGCTGTCGCGCCACGGACACGCGGATGCAAACGATCCGCGCGTGCTGGAGGACCTGACGGATAAGGAAGTCGCGTGCCTGCAACGCCTCGCCGCCGAACAGGAGCGTGACTGGGTCGCCATCACGTCCGCACGCCAGTAACGCAACGCTGACCCCCGCCGGGAAATTTCCCGGCCGGCCAACGGCTTGCCATTGATGCATCTCTAGCAAGCCGCAATGGCCATGAACTGTTCCACTGATTCAAGGACACATACTTGGTCGTAATCAACCAAGGAGGTGTCATGCCGATGAGCAAGGATCAAGGCCAGGTCTGGAAAAAGATTTCCGACGTGTATCAGCAATGGGACCAGGACAGGAGCGGGCTGATGGCTTTCGACGACCTGTCCGAACGCTTGCCCGAAATCGACCGTGAAGTGATTGCGCAAACGCTTGCGGAGGCGGCCGCCGACGGGCGCGTCGACGCGTCGGAAGAGGGGGATACCTTCAGGTTGATCCCCAACCACTGACGGTCCTTGTTACGGAAGCCCGGGGAGCGGAGCCGCAGACGGCTCGTAGGCGGCAAGCCTTTCCTGCTCCTCGGCGCTAAACATCCTGTTTCGCAGTTCCTGAACCGTATAGGCATCCAGCGCACCCCGTTGCGCCTGGTAGGCGGCGACTCGCTGATTCCACATGTGCTCGTTGTAGTCCAGACTGGCCAGCGCGGCGGCTTTCTCCGCACTCATGGCGGCGGCACGTGCCCGGTATACCTCGTCGTCGCTCGCGCCTTGTGCGCGCATACGGCGCACCGCTTCTTCCGCCCGGAAGGCATCGGCAGCGGCGATCGCCTCGGGCGGGACTGACGCAATCATGGCCGTGCTTTCGCTCTGTTCTTCCGCTTCCGGTAACTTTTCCGCGTCCTGCGCAGCCTGCGGCAAGGGCTGGACAAATGCGAACAGGTCCGGCGCTGCGGCCTGTTTTGTTTCTTCCTCCTTGCTGCCGGTAAACGACGTAAAGACGGTTGCGGCGGCGAGCACTCCGCCGGCGATCCACAATATGGGTTGTCTTGCCAACACGGTATTCCCCCGGTTCACGAAAGCGGCGCGGAACGCCCGCGCCGCCATCCATATTACAGCGCGAAGATGATGCTGCTGATGCGGTTGAACACCGGATATACCGTCGTCGCCGGCAGCAGCCAGCCGATCACATCGAAGTGATCCCACTGGTTGTAGTAGCCGAGGTAGTTCCAGTAACCGCGAACGGGTGCACCGGAGGTATGGTTGCGTACCGGTTGACCGGCAGGCGAGCGCATGCTGATCGTGTTGACCACGCCGTCATTGGGAAACCAGCTGCTGCTGATCAGCACACGGGCCGGATCGGTCTGCGTGTATGAACCCATGCCGCGCACCAGGATGGATGGCACTACCCATTCACCTGCAGTCGGCTTGAGGAAGAAGATCATGTCGTTGCGCGCATACTGGTAACTGCTGCTCTGGAAGGGGGCGATTACGCGATCGGTGCTGTTGCAGCAAATGCTGCCCGTTTCCGTCGCCTTGCTGCCGATCGAGAAGTAGTACACGTTGGGCGAGGTCTTGACCCAGCTGTTGAGCTGCTTCGCGCCATCCGGGCTGAGGTCCCATTGCGCGGAGTCCTTGTTTGCGATCGACCAGAAGGGCGCGCCCTTGGTGCGTTCGATGAAGTCGGAGAAGCGCTCCGAAGGACCCTGTGCCAGCTGGTACTGCTCGAGCTTGAAGTTGTAGATCGGGTTGGAGCTGCCGCCCAGTCCGGCCACCTCGACGAACTTGCCTGCCCACTCGGCCACGTTAGGCACGTAGTTCAGGACGACGTTGCGCAGCGTGGTGCCGTCATGTGGCGTGGAGATGGTGGTGAGGCTCTTCACCCATCCGGTCTTGCCGCCGGTGTACAGGGCGCCGCCGCCTTCATTGCCGTTGGGCGAACCGTTCTCCATCAGCTGGATCAGCGTGCGCACCGTCTGGCCGCCCTGGCTGTGGGCGACGAAGTGCACCGGATGCGCGGCATCCCATTGCGGATACAAGGCGATCGGATAGTTGTTCGGATTATTGTTCGGGTCAGCCGCCCAGCATTTGCGTGCCGGCTTCTGGATCTTGCCGAAGGCGGCGAATTGCGCGGTGCGGGCTGCGCCGTAGTCCGCGCAGCCGCCCTTGATCTGGTAGTAGAGTTCGACTGCGCGGTCCCAATTGGAGCTGACCGGCCCGACCGCCGCGGTCTTCACCACGTGCGAGCCGTTGTAGGTCTTCATGTGCGCTTCAATGTTGTTGAAGCCGCCCCAATACTTGAACCCGGTGCCCTGCATCTCGTTCGGCCCGAAGCCGAGGAAGCCGTGCACCAGGATGACGGGATCGTTGTTGGCCGCCAGCGCCTGACCGCCGCCTGCCAGCGCGGACAGCGCAACCGTCGCACTTGCCAATAATTTGCCTAGCCTGCCCAGGCGTCTGAACGTCGCATCGAAAATCGCCATGATGTCTCCTTTGTATGTGAAATGGCGCAAGTCGTCCGGACCCTATACCTGGGCCTTGTCGGAAAAGTGTCGGCGGACGCGGGTGTGCCACGTCCGTTCTCCGGCGTTGTGGATAAGCGGGGGAAGAGGCGCGGCGGCGCTAATGCCGCGCGCGAAGGATGCGCGTGAGGGTCATTGATTGTCTCCTACCTGTTTTATTGTGTGATCGCAAACCCGTTCGGGTCGCCTGTTCAGCATAGACAATGCATGCGGCAATACGCTCATTCGAAGAGTTGTCTTTGCAAGCCAAGTCATTGACCTTGAAGGCCATTCTTGACGTGGAGCAATGTGCGCTGCGGCTTGCAAATACCGGGGCGGCTCCTAAACTTCAGATGCTCGCCCACTCGGCAAGAAATAGTGCCGGAAAATCAGGGAGGGGAAGGCGCTTCCGGCACGGCTTGCCGTCAATAAGAAAGAAAGGAAGCATCATGCGTACCCCATTGGCCATGCTTGCCGCATCGGCTTGCCTTGCCGCCTGCGGCACCCCGGAGCAGATCGCCTATCAACAGGATCCCGTCATGGCAATGTCCGAAGAGTACGGACCGCCTTGTGAGAAGGCAGGGTATGCAAAGGGCACTGAACAGTGGCGCAGTTGCATCGTCCAGACCAGCAGAAGGGACGATCTGACCAAGCAGGCACTTCATTACGATCGCTATATGCAGTGGTATTGGACGGGACGTTAATCCTCGGACGTTGATCCTCTTGTAAGCGCACGACCATCCATGATTGACAAGCATCCGGACGGCAGTTGCGACCGTGGGTGCCGCTTGGCCTGGCGCCGCCCTGTCCGGGTGTTGCGCACGGCAGCATCAATGCCAGGTGCGCCGTGATATTCATCATCCGGATAACTGGATATCGGCAATTGAAATTGGATGTTGAAATTACGCGCGGCAATAATGAACTATCCCCGCCCAAAAACATGCAGGCTGCACAACAGCCCGGCATGAGAGAAAAGGAACCACCATGTTCAGCAAGACCGCGCAGGATCTCCCGTTTCCCGACCGTCAGTTGCGCCAGTTGCGGTATGCACTGGCCATACGCATCGCGATGGTGCTGCTGGCTTTTTTCAGCGCCGCGTGGGCCTTGCTGCAATGGTCGCTGTCTACCGAGCCGCGCTTCATGGTCGACGGCATTGCGCGTCAATTCGTGATGGTTGAAGCGATGGCCTGCGCGTTCTTTGCGGTCATGGCGTTGGCGATCATGGTTGCAAACGCGTTCTGCTGGCTTGCCACTTTCCTCCAGATGCGCCGGGAACAGCGAAGCGTCGCGCGCGGCCTGGCAATGCAGCGCACGGCGCAGCGCATTGCCGCGTACATCTGACTACCGGTCACCCTCCCTTACAACCAGCCTTCACCGTCAATTACCTGGAGTCTGCGGCTCGCGCATTGCGTGAAGTCGAGGCGATCACTTCCCTGAAAAACGCCACCAGCCCCGGCACGTGGTGGTCGAAAGAAAAAAGATACCGTTGGCGCCAGACCTGCTTACGCACGGTCTGCATGCTTTCGCGGTCCTTCAGTTTCGACGCAAGGTCATCGATGTCCCGGTAGGACACGCCTATCCCAAGCTGCTTTGCCAGCGTCTGTGTCGCGACGATCGCACCTTCGCTTTCCTGCTGGATCATCGGCAGTCCCGCCGCAGCCAGCGTGCTGAAGCGCGCCGGGTAGTTGAGATCGTCCCAAGTCGCGCGGCGGATTTCGCCTGCATTGCTGCTGCGGAAGGCGTGCAGCCAGCCGGCGTCATAGCGTGAGAATTCCTCCGTCCACCTGCGCTGGTCGACATTCGGATGCAAGTGCAGATAGCCGGGCGCGAGGCGCTGGGTCGTTTCAATCCACTCCCGCCATTGCCCCTGCGTGAATTCGCCGTAGAAATGCAGGTGAATGCGATGGGCCGCCATCGCGGCCACGACTTCCGGATGCAGGCCGATCGGCCGCCCGGGCGAGACGGTATGGATCTCGCCATCGGCCGACGACAGCAGCGGCGTGCATGTCTCGCCGAACCAGTCGCGTTTCGGCAGGTCGCCGTCCAGCACATGCGTCGGCTTGCCGGCCGAAAGTCCGGGCACGACAGTGTCGAACCAGTCGCGCATCTCCGGACTGGAGAATATCTGGCCATCGCAATGGCGGTGCAGGTCGACCAGCAGCGGCCAGGTGCCTTTTTCCAGGCAGATGAACGGCCCCTCCTTGAAATGCCAGACGAAAGGCACGCCCGGTGCGTGCATCATGACTTCGTGCGCAAAGGGTACCGCCTGCCAGTTGAGCAGCGCATACATGATGTCAGGCTTGATGTCGTTGATCGCCTGTTGCCACCTTTCGCGCGGCAGGTCTTCGACATGGCCGAAAGGCAGCGGCCCCACCGTGTTGTAGCAGTAAGGATCGGGCATCCACAGGCCGTACAGTTTGTGTCCCTGTTCTTCCAGCGCCAGCACGCGGTCGGCATTGTAGGCGAGCTCGCCGACCAGCAGGATCGTCAGGCCGTCAAATGCGCGCGGGGTGTCGGGACGTTCGCGCATGGCACGGTACTGGCCGGCTTCATCGATCGTGTGCCCGACCGAACTGCGAAAGCGCAGCGGCGCCGCAGCGCGGTAGTGCGAGCGGAAGGTATTGATGCCGCCCGCCGGCTCCCGCATCAGCTTGTGACGCTGGCGCGGATGATCGACCCATTCGCAGGTCACAGTGTTGCTGCCGACGAAACTGCCAAGCGCGCACAGTTTTGCCCAGTACAAGCGGTCAAGGTCGTCGGACTCCAGTTCGTCGCGTTCCATCCATCGCTGCGGCGTGATGCGGTGCATGCATTGCACCAATTGCAGGGGAAATCCGGGAACCCGCCCGGCCGCCTCCCGGTTGTAGTGGTGGCGCACGCCCGAATAAGCCAGTACTGCTTCCGGCTCCGCGTCGAGGCAGCCTTTCAGGTTTTCCAGATGATCCCGGTAATACACATCGTCGCTGGGCAGGTAGGCGATGAGAGGAGCGCGTGCCCGCGACAGTCCTTCATTCAGCGCATGACCGAGCCCGGTGTTTTCATTGAGCCGGTAGTAACGGATGCGTGCATCGTCGAGGCAGGCGGAAACGGTTTCGGCGGTCGCATCGCAGGATCCGTCGTCGACGATGATCCCTTCCCAACTCGTCATCGATTGCGCCTGCAGGCTGTCGAGTGCGCGGCGGATGAATCGCGATTGTTCGTACGTCGGCATCAGCACGCTAACCGATGGCATGGATGAGTGCGGCATGGGTTCCTTTTTTGTAGGCGCTGGTTGTAGGCGCTAGAGCGGTTGGGGGGGGGGGGTTTTGGGGGGGGGGGGGCTCAGCCAGCACACCCCACCACAGCTGCCGGGGAGAGTGGGGGTGC
>CBIHRW010000127.1:0-10673 GCA_966212545.1 uncultured Noviherbaspirillum sp. | reverse complement strand
GGCCATCCGTGTAAATATCAACCAGCCTTGAAACACGGAAATTCTGACAGTCCCCGTGCTACCTGCCTATGGATCCCCGCTTCCGCGCACTGGTGTCCGGAATAATTTTCTTGACAAGGTTATGAGGCCTTGAAGAGCCTGAGCCGGCGGTGAATGAGCCATGTTGCCGACTTGATTTCGCTATCAGATTCCTTCCCCCTTGCAGGGGGAAGGTTGGGATGGGGGTAGGACGCCATTTTGGAAAGCTGATGTGCCCCCCTCCCCTGCGCCGCTCGGCAATGGTCTTTGCCTTGTGGCAATCGTGGCAGATCGACTGCAGGTTTTCGTCGTCGTCCGTTCCTCCATCCGCCTTCTGGACGATGTGGTCGACGTCATTCGCCGGGGTGACTCGCCCTTGCCGTCTGCAGGGCTGACAGAGCCCACAGTCACGCGCGAGAATCCGCTCCCGCTTCTTCTGCCATGCGTAGCCGTAGCCGCGTTCGGTCGTGCTCTTCGTGCTCGATCGCGCCCAGCCGGACGCTTGCTGCTCGTGCTTGCTGCAGTAGCCGGGGCCGTCGGTCAGCGCGTGGCAGCCTGGCTGGCGGCAGATCGACTTCGGGCGGCATGGCATGGCTCAATGGCACCAAAAAAAAACCCGGGCACCTTTCGGATACCCGGGCGAAATTCACCCATATGAGAGTGAGGAGGAGAAAATTAAAAACCCTGCGACCGTTCAGTGACAGGGAAACACGCCTGCGCGTGCCTAAATGTTCTGCTTCGTTGCGAGACGAATCTCTTCGACCTTGCGCGTGTCACAGATACCGTCGAGCAGCTCGATCTCTCGCTGTGAGATGGCGAACTTAACCAGTGAGGTGAGTGCCCTCTGGATTAATTGGCAATCCTCGGTTGAGTTCTGTACTTTAAGGTCGGTCAGTATCCGCGACATGTCGTGGATCATCAGTTCGGTGGGGCTCATGATTGCTCCTGTCGAGTTCGTTCACTGTCGCACCAAGCAAGCACGTCGTCGAAGCTGGTGAAGTACAGGAACTCCGGCTCGCCTATGTCGCAAGAATCAGTTTTCACTTGGGGCGTCCGCTCCGCCGGCTTGTCAACACCAGCGCTTCGTCCTGCCTCCGCAAGATAAAACCCAAGCTCGCGACGAATCCTTTCATTGTCAGTCATGTCAACATCCTCCCGCGATTAGCCCAGAAGTTCAGAACCCAGCTCGGCTCAGGACGATCCGCTGTGCGCTTGTCACGCTCACGCATCAATCTCTGCATCTCGCGGCGTTCGTCGCGTTTGGTCATCTTCGTTTGACGAGACATAACCGCCTCCCAACTAACAAGACCTGCTTACCGGTTTCACAGTCAGCGCCGATTGACGACTAACCAGGTGGAGTTACTGATATGTGGCGGCTCCTGAGCCAATGGTTCCCTTTTATAACCGAATGATCATCGCCACCGCTACCGCCGCCGTGGGCCCACCGGGAACTGAGGATTCATGCGGGTTTGCGGCTCTTTTGACCTTGTTTGGCCCCAGCCCAGCGCCGCCGCGGCCTGAATCTGCCTCAACCATTTCAATGGCATCGTTAAAATGGCACTGCTTTAGCAGGCCACCGATCCGACCAAGCGCCATGCGGGTTCCGGGGGAATTTATCAACCTCAACAGGCCGCCGCCGCGCCATAGCCCCGCGATCCCAACCCGATACCCACCCGATTCCGGGAGCCGTCCTCAATGTGTCCGCTTGCGATGCGGACAAACTGCGGACGGTACGTGGAAATAGAAAAGCACGGTAGGGCGGAAAAGCGAAGCGCATTCCGCCGGATGGAAAACGGATGTGTCGGCTGTTATATCGGGAATGTACTCATGCGGCGGAAGGCGCTGCGCTTTTCCGCCCTACGGTCTGAATGCTGCAGTGGAAGCCGCGCGCGCCGGTGAACAGGGCCGGGGTTTCGCCGTGGTGGCATCGGAAGTGCGCAACCTTGCGCAACGTTCGGCAGCCGCGGCTCGCGAAATCAAGGTCCTGATCCACGACTCCGTCGAGAAGGTTGACGCGGGCGGGAACTTGGTGGACGAGGCCGGCGCGACCATGACCAAGATCGTCGAGTCGGTCAAGCATGTGGCCGCCATCATGGCGGAAATCACGGCCGCCAGCCACGAGCAGAGCACCGGTATCGAGGAAGTGAACCGTGCGATTGCGCAAATGGATGAAGTGACTCAGCAGAATGCCGCGCTGGTCGAGCAGGCAGCGGCGGCCGCACAGAGCATGTATGACCAGGCAAACAGCCTGGCGCAGGCGGTGAGCCTGTTTAACCTGGGAACGGTTGCGGCGACGAGGCCATTGCCGGCATTGACGCACGGCTAAACCGATCGGACTGTCTCGCCAAGCGTCCGTGGAATGCGGGTGCTTGGCATTTCTGGCTTGTCCAGCGTTTCTCCTGACATTCCGGCTCAGACCGAAATTCGGCATCTTTCATTGCATGCACAATTTGGTTCGCGCAATTAAAGTCGCAAACTTTTTTCCTGGCCGGGAACACAGAAGTCGTAAAGTCTTTTGCCGTTGAACACTGTCTCCTGAGACCAGGTACGCATGGGTAAGCACCAGCTCGAAATGGCCTGGCGATATTTAGATGCTCTCCGACCGGATTGGACGATACAGCGGTCGTTCGAAAATCGTTGCAATCAGGCAGAAGTCGGCCAGAAGCCGTCCGTCGAACATCGGTGAAAAACGTCTGCTTCAGGATGATGAGCGGTCACTCCATTGATTCTGGTAACGGACGATGGCCAACCCAACGCAGACTGTCGCTGCAGCCGTTCTATATACTATGAAGTCACATTTGGATGTAAGAATATTATGCAATCAACAGCATTAGAAAAGCAGTTAAGCTTTCTAAGAGAAATCGACCGACTGAAGACCGTCGTACGGCAATCGCCGCTGCTTGACAAAAGTCGGAAAGAAAATTCTGCCGAGCATTCTTGGCACTTGGCGATGTATGCCTTGCTACTGAGTGAGTATGCCTGCGGACCTGTGAATACAAATCGCGTCATACAGATGCTCTTACTGCATGACGTCGTCGAGATAGACGTCGGCGATTTTCCAATCCATAGCGGGTCTTCAAGCGAATTGCAGGCTGAACAGGAATCCAGAGCGGCGGAGCGATTGTTTGGCTTATTGCCACAGCAACAAGGCAACGAGCTTCTGGCTCTATGGCAGGAATTTGAGCGTGCAGAGACGGAGGACGCGAAATTCGCGAAGGCGCTCGATCGCTTTCAACCTCTCCTTATCAATGTATTCACCGGTGGAGGCACCTGGACAGAGAACAGTGTTTCACTTGAACAGGTTTTCTCCCGGTATGGTCCCGTCGTCAAAAGAGGTGCACCGTTGCTATGGACCGTGTGTGAGCAATGGGTAACCCAACACTTTGCGGGGGCAAGCGCCAGGGATGTCGAGGCAAGCTAGTTGAGCACAAGGACAGGGAATTATGAATGACTCGCTATGCGTACTGTAGTGCGAGGAGATGTACTTTTAGCGACTGGACCTGTCCCAAGGGGCTGTCCGCTTCTGGCCGTGGATTTCCTTTGGCAGGCCAGTTTCGGAGGTCCGGTGTCGCGCTAAGAGGAGACCTTCACGAAATTCGACCGACCGGCCGCAACGGGTCGGTTTCCGCCAATCAAAGCTCCGCTCTTTCGGTCCGAATCAGCCCCGTTTCCTGCCGGTCACTCTTTTGCAATTTCGAAAGAAAGTTAAGATTTTAATTGCACGGACCGCGCAATTCCCACTGTACAAAGTATGTCGCCCAGCTGCCGATATCAGCAGCCGGACGATTTCGTTCTATCAAATAACTAGAGAAGTACCCTCAGGCAGCCTGCGGCCACACCTCCGCTATTCGCAGCAGGTTTGTACTCCCCGGCGTCCCGAACGGCATCCCCGCCGCGATTGCCACCTGGCTGCCCACTTCAGCGAAGCCTTCACGCAAGGCAATCCTGCATGCCGCAGCGACCATCTCATCCACGTTCCAGACATCCGGGCTGACGGTCGTGTGAATGCCCCATGCCAGCGCAAGCCGCCGTGCGGTGGCGAGGCGCGGCGTGATGCTCAGGATGGGTGTTGCCGGCCGCTCGCGGGCGGCGCGGAGGCTGGTATGGCCGGAGGTCGTGTAGGTGATCGTCACCATGGCTCCCACGATCTGCGTCACGCTGCGCAGTGCCGCGCAGATCGCATCGCCACGCGTCGGCAGCGGTTCGACATGCTGGGCATCGATCAGGTTGCGGTACAGCGGATCGCGTTCCACCTCGCGGATGATGCGGTCCATGATCGACACCGCGTGCACAGGATAGGCACCGCTCGCGGATTCCGCTGACAGCATCACTGCATCGGCGCCATCGTAGATCGCGCTGGCGACATCGGACGCCTCGGCCCGCGTGGGCACTTGGGCGGAAATCATGGATTCGAGCATCTGGGTCGCAATGACGACCGGCTTGCCGTGCTTGCTGCAGGTCCGCAGGATGCGCTTTTGCACGCCGGGCACGCGCTCGGGCGGCAGTTCGACGCCGAGATCACCGCGGGCGACCATGATCGCGTCCGATACCTGAACGATCTCTTCGAGGCGCTCAAGCGCCGCCGGCTTTTCCAGCTTGGCGAGCAGCCCTGCCCTGTCCTGCACCAGTGCGCGGGCTTCGATCATGTCCTCGGGCCGCTGGACAAAGGACAGTGCCACCCAGTCCACGCCCAGCGACAGGGCAAATGCGAGGTCGCGCTTGTCCTTCTCCGTCAATGCCGGAATCGGCAGCACCACATCGGGCACGTTGACGCCCTTGCGATCGGAAAGCACTCCGCCGGTGGTCACCCGCGTGCGGATGCGCTCACCGTCGCTTTCGATGACTTCCAGCCGGAGCTTGCCATCGTCAAGGAGTAGCGACTGTCCGGCCGTCACGACTTCAAACAGCTCCGGGTGCGGCAGGCAGACACGCTCCGCGTAGCCGGGGGCGGGATTGCGGTCGAGGACGAATTCCGCGCCGGGCAGCAGGTTGACGCGCCCCTCGGCAAACTGACCGACGCGCAGCTTCGGCCCCTGAAGGTCCGCAAGGATCGCAATGGGGCGGCCGACCGTGCGTTCCACCTCGCGCACGATCTCGTAGCGCGCGCGATGGTCCTCGTGCGAGCCGTGGCTGAAGTTGAAACGGAATACATCCGCGCCTGCTTCAAACAGTGCCTGGATGGTCTCCTTGTCGGAGCTGACCGGGCCGAGGGTGGCCACGATCTTTGCTTTACGTTGACGTCGCATGATGTCGGGGTGGATGAGAAGTTGAAGTAATAACCGCCCGCGAAGGTGTGCGGCGCACGCCTTCGTGATTTCGTATGGAGCGGGAGCGCGCCCTACAGGATCAGGATCGCGCGGAAGTCGTTGACGTTGGTGCGCGTCGGGCCGGTGACGATGAGATCGCCCAAGGCGCTGAAGAAGCCATAGCCGTCGTTGTTGTCGAGCATGGCGCGTGCACGCAGTCCGAGCTTCTCGGCCCGCTGGATGGAATCGGGCTGGTAGACGGCGCCGGCATTGTCTTCCGAACCGTCGATGCCGTCGGTGTCGCACGCGATTGCATGCACGCCGGGCAAACCGTTCAGCGCCGTCGCCAGGCTGAGCAGGAATTCCGCGTTGCGTCCGCCGCGTCCCTTGCCGCGCACGGTGACTGTCGTTTCGCCGCCGGAGATCAGGACACAGGGCGTCTGGAACGGCTGTCCGCGCAGCGCGATCTGGCGCGCGAGGGCCGCATGCACCATGCCGACGTCGCGCGCTTCGCCTTCCATCTCGTCCGACAGGATGTAGGGCGTGATGCCCGCTGCGCGTGCTGTCGCCGCTGCGGCTTCCAGCGCCTGCTGGGCAGTCGCCATCACATGATGGGTATTGCGCGCGAAACGCGGATCGTCCGGCTTCGGCGTTTCGCCGGCACCGCTGGTGAGATGCCGCTCCATGCTTTCGGGAATCTCGATGCCGTACTTGCGCAGGATGGCCAGCGCCTCCTCGCAGGTGGTGGGATCGGGCAGCGTCGGCCCGCTGGCGATCACGCCCGGGTCGTCGCCGGGCACATCCGAAATCAGCAACGTCACCACGCGCGCCGGTCCGCAGGCAAGCGCGAGGCGCCCGCCCTTGATCGCCGAGAAATGCTTGCGCACGCAATTCATCTCGGAAATCGTTGCGCCGCTCTTGAGCAGCGCCTTGTTGACCGCCTGCTTCTGCTCCAGCGTGATGCCTTCGGCCGGAAGCGCCAGCAAGGCGGAGCCGCCGCCGGAGATCAGGCACAGCACGAGGTCGTTTTCCGTCAGTCCCTGCACCATGTCCATGATGCGTCCCGCGGCGCGGCGCCCCGCTTCGTCCGGCACCGGATGCGCCGCTTCGACCACTTCGATGCGGCGGCAATCGGCGCCATGCCCGTAACGCGTGACGACCAGCCCGCTCAGTTCCCCCTGCCAGTGGTCTTCCACTGCCTTGGCCATGGCCGCCGCACCCTTGCCGGCGCCGATGACCAGGGTACGCCCCTTGGCGGGCGGCTCCGGCAGGAAGGCCGGCAGGCATTTACCGGCGCTCACCGCGGCAGTGGCACTGGAAAACATTTCGAGCAGCAACTCGCGGGCTTTGATCGCATGCATGGCGCGTCCTTCAGTTTCCGATTATTTTACGCGCTCGCGATTTGATGGTTGGACATCAGTTCGATCGCACGGCACAGCGCGGAATGGTCGAGTCCGCTCATGCCGTTCGCGGCACATGCATTCATCAGTTCCTGCGCGGTTGCGGTGTTCGGCAGCGACACGCCCAGCGCCTTGGCGCCCTGCAGCGCGAGGTTCAGGTCCTTCTGGTGCAGCTCGATGCGGAAACCCGGGTTGAAGGTGCGCTTGACCATGCGCTCGCCGTGCACTTCGAGAATGCGCGAAGACGCGAAACCGCCCATCAGCGCCTGGCGCACGCGTGCCGGGTCGGCGCCTGCCTTGGACGCGAACAGCAGCGCTTCCGCCACCGCCTGGATGTTGAGCGCGACGATGATCTGGTTGGCGACCTTGGTGGTCTGTCCGTCGCCGTTGCCGCCGACCAGGGTGATGTTCTTGCCCATCAGTTCGAACAGCGGCTTGACGTCGTTGAACGCGCTCTCGGAACCGCCGACCATGATGGTCAGCGACGCGGCCTTGGCGCCGACTTCACCGCCGGATACCGGCGCGTCGAGGTATTCGCAGCCGAGTGCGTTGATGCGCTTGGCGAAGTCCTTGGTCGCGATCGGCGAGATGGAGCTCATGTCGACCACGATCTTGCCTTTTTCCAGGCCCTTGGCGACGCCATGCTCACCGAACAGCACCGATTCCACGTGCGGGGTATCCGGCACCATGATGATGACGATGTCGGAACGCTTGGCGACTTCCTCGCCGGAGGTGCACACCGTCGCGCCACCCTCGATCAGCTCGAAGGGAGGATTCTTCTGGTCGTGCAGATAGAGCTTGTGGCCGCCCTTCTGCAGGTGTCCCGCCATGGGTGCGCCCATGATGCCCAATCCGATGAAACCGACTTTTGCCATTGTGTTCTCCGTGTCTGTAAATTTCTCTGTTGCTCGCGAGCGGGCGCATGAGTCAATTCGCCCGCCTACTTCTCCCCGTCATTCCCGCGTAGGCGGGAATCCATGCTGAGTCTGCTCGCATTACCTCACTATGGGTTCCCGCCTACGCGGGAACGACGAGGAAAGGACTGCGAGCATTCAATCTGCTTCGCTCGCTGCGACCTTCCTTCAAACCCCGTGCACCGCACGCCACCCGAGACCTTCCACCGTCCCGGCCCGCGGCTTGTACTCGCACCCGATCCATCCGTCGTAACCAGCCTCATCCAGCATCTTGAACAAGTACCGGTAATTGATCTCCCCCGTCCCCGGTTCAAAGCGCCCCGGGTTATCCGCCAGCTGGATGTGCTTGATGATGTCCAGGTTCGCCTTGATCGTGTTCGCCAGCTCGCCTTCCATGCGCTGCATGTGATAGATGTCGTACTGGACGTAGATGTTGCTCGAACCGGTTTCCTTGATCAGCTCGATCGCCTGCTGCGTATGCGTCAGGTAAAAGCCCGGAATGTCGAAGCTGTTGATCGGCTCGACCAGCAAGCGGATCTTGTGTTCCTGCAGCATATCCGCGGCGTACTTCAGGTTGCCCACCGTGGTCTTGTACACGGCGTCGCGGTCCACGCCTTGCGGGACTTTGCCGACCAGGCAGTTGAGCTGCTTCACGCCCAGCACCTTCGCATACCGGATCGCCTCGTCCACGCCTTCGCGGAACTCATTCACCCGGTCCGGATGGCAGGCGATACCGCGCTCGCCCGCTTCCCAGTTCCCGGCCGGCAGGTTGTGCAGCACCAGGTCGAGCTGGTACGCATTGAGTTTGTCGGCGATCTGGTCTGCATGAAAGGCGTACGGGAACAGGAATTCCACCCCGCGGAAGCCCGCACGTGCCGCCGCCTCGAAACGATCCATGAACGGATGCTCGTTGAAGAGCATCGTCAGGTTGGCTGCCAGTTTTGTCATCTCTCCCTCCTTAGTCCAGCAAGGCAATCGCGGTCGGCGCATGGTCCGGCGAGGTTGCCAAATCTTCGAACTCATTGATGCTGTTGATCTCGGTGCCCATCGCGATATTGGTCACGCGCTCGAGAATGATCTCGACCACAACCGGCACCTTGTACTCGCGCATCCATGCGCGCGCCTGGCCGAAGGCATCCTGGATGTCTTCATGACGTCTCACGCGGATCGCCTTGCAGCCGAGGCCTTCGACAACCGCTACGTGGTCGACGCCATAGCCTTCCAGTTCCGGCGCATTGATGTTCTCGAACGACAGCTGCACGCAGTAATCCATATCGAAACCGCGCTGCGATTGACGGATCAGGCCGAGGTAAGAGTTGTTCACCACCACGTGCAGATAAGGCAGGTTGAACTGTGCGCCGACAGCGAGCTCTTCGATCATGAACTGGAAGTCATAGTCGCCGGAGATCGCCACGATCGGACGGTCCGGATCTGCCGCACGGACACCGAGTGCCGCCGGCACCGTCCAGCCCAGAGGACCTGCCTGGCCGCAGTTGATCCAGTTGCGCGCCTTGTACACATGCAGGAACTGCGCGGCGGCGATCTGCGACAGGCCGATGGTGGTCACGTAGCAGGTGTCGCGGCCGAAGGCGCGGTTCATCTCTTCATACACGCGCTGCGGCTTGATCGGTGCATTGTCGAAGTGCGTCTTGCGCAACATGGTGCGCTTGCGCTCCTGGCACTGCGACACCCAGGACTTGCGGCACTTGAGCTTGCCGGCGTCCTTCCACTCCTTCGCCACTTCGACGAACAGCTTCAGCGCCGCACCTGCGTCGGACACGATGCCCAGGTCCGGACCGAACACGCGGCCGATCTGGGTCGGTTCGATATCGACATGCACGAACTTGCGCCCTTTGGTGAAGACCTCGACGGAACCAGTATGGCGATTCGCCCAGCGGTTACCGATGCCGAGCACGAAGTCGGATTCGAGCATGGTCGCGTTGCCGTAACGATGACTGGTCTGCAGGCCGACCATGCCTGCCATCAACGGATGGTCATCGGCAATCGTGCCCCAACCCATGAGCGTCGGGATCACCGGCACGTTGAGGATTTCTGAGAACTCCACGAGCAGTTCCGACGCGTTCGCATTGATGATGCCACCACCGGCGGTGATCAACGGACGCTCGGATTCATTGAGCATGGCAAGCGCCTTCTCGACCTGGGCGCGGGTCGCGGCCGGCTTGTAGACGGGCAGCGGCTCATACGTGTCCGGATCGAATTCGATTTCCGCCATCTGCACGTCGAACGGCAAGTCGATCAACACGGGGCCGGGACGGCCGGAACGCATCAGGTGGAAAGCTTGCTGGAATACACGCGGCACCAGCGCCGGCTCGCGCACGGTCACCGCCCACTTGGTTACCGGTTTCGCGATCGATTCGATATCGACCGCCTGGAAATCTTCCTTGTACAGGCGAGCACGCGGCGCCTGGCCAGTCACGCACAGGATGGGAATTGAATCCGCCTGCGCAGAGTACAGGCCGGTGATCATGTCGGTGCCCGCCGGGCCGGAGGTACCGATACACAAACCGATATTGCCCGGCTTCGCACGGGTATACCCTTCCGCCATATGGGAAGCGCCTTCCACGTGGCGCGCCAGGATGTGCTTGACGCTCCCGCGCTTGCGCAGCGCAGCATAAAACGGGTTGATTGCAGCACCCGGCACGCCGAACGCCTGCACGATGCCTTCCTTCTCCAACACATGCACTGCGGCTTCCACCGCGGTCATCCTTGCCATAGGTCCTCCTGAGACAGTTGTATCCGTTGGGAAGATGCTAAAGGCAAACCATAGGTTTGATAAGAAGACAAACAATCGCTTTATTCAATACTTGGAGTATGGAATAATCGATTCGGCTATCCACGCAAGATAAAGGACACACAATTCCCTCCCCTTCAAGGGGAGGGTAAGGGTGGGGATGGGTCTCCGCTTTTAAATCCCTTGTACGCAGCCGAAAAAATGCAGCGGAAGGCGGACAAAGAAGCGCAGTTGTCTGAGCCGCAGGCGAGTTCTGCGCTTCCCGCCTTCCGCTGCATTTTTTCGGGTACCCCGAAGGGGCTGCGGACCAGGGTCGCCTTTCTTTGCTTACTTTCTTTGGCGA
>CBIHRW010000126.1:0-10708 GCA_966212545.1 uncultured Noviherbaspirillum sp. | reverse complement strand
GCCAGTTCCTGCGGCAGCAGCGTACCGGCGTCGATGCCGGCACCGGGGGCGAAGGACAGCGTCAGCAGGCGGTGCGACTGGGTGAAGGCAAGGGCGTCGGAGAGGCCAGGGCCGAATAGAGCGGAGGCAGACATAGATTGTCAATTTGGAAACAAACCGGTGGGGCCGACGATATCTCAAAATTGACAATAATGCAACATATTCGGCAGTGCCGCTCTGCATCTCCTTCAGCCTTCTATACCCGTGTTTCCCGGAACAGCTGCGGCGTAATGCCGAAACGCCGCTCGAACGCCTTCGACAGCTGCGTGGCACCGGAAAAGCCAGTCTGCGCCGCGATTTCCTTCAGGCTCTTGTTGGTTTCCAGCAATTGCCGTACGTGGTCCAGGCGCAGGATTTCGACGAAGCGGGCCGGCGTTTCACCCATCGAGGCGGTGAACTTGCGGTGGAAGCTGCGTTCGGACATCGCCATGCGTGCCGCCAGCTGCGGCACGTCGAGCGGTTCGCGCAGGTTGGAAGCCATCCAGTCGATCAGCTTTCCGAACGGAGCACCGGCTTTTGTCTGCGCCTTCAGGACGGGACTGAATTGCGACTGGTAGCCCGGACGGCGTGCATAGAGGACCAGACGCGCCGCAATGCTGTTGGCAACCTCGCTCCCAAGGTCGCGCTCCACCATTGCCAGGCACATGTCGATGCCGGTGGTGACACCGGCCGAGGTCCATACATGGCCGTCTTCGACGTACAGTGAGTCGGCGTCCACGTCCACCTGCGGGTAGGTGTCCGCCAGTTCGCGGCAGGCCGACCAGTGCGTGGCGACGCGCTTGCCATCGGCGAGGCCGAGGTCGGCCAGCAGGAAGGCCCCGGTGCAAATCGAGCCGTAGCGCGCCGCCTTGGCGCTGGCCTGCCTCACCCATTTGCGCACGCTTCGATCGCCTGCCAGCCGGCGCAGGGCATCCTCGTCACCGCCCGCGACCAGCAGGATGTCGACGCTGTCAGGCGGCAGCTTTGCGAGTGCCGTGGTGGCCAGGTGCACTGCGCAGTTGCTGCTGACATTGCCGCCTCTGGCCGACACGATGACGACATCGTAGAACGGCTGCGCGCAGCAATCGTTGGCGGCGGCGAATACCGCGGCCGGGCCGGTGACGTCGAGGATCTGGACGCCGTCGAATACAAGGAGGGCAAGTGTGCGTGGCATTGGCAGAATTTAGCGCTTTTCTGTCATTTCCGCCAGCCTGGGAAACGCATAGAATCCGGATACTCAACCAGGGAAGGAGCACACCATGCTGGAACTCAGGCCGAACTGTGAACACTGCAACGCCCCGCTGCCGCCGGACTCGACGGAGGCGATGATCTGCAGCTACGAATGCACCTTCTGCAGCGATTGCGTGCGTACGGTGCTGGATAATGTCTGCCCCAACTGCGGCGGCGGCTTAGCGCACCGTCCCATTCGTCCCAAGCGCGGACTGGACAAACACCCTGCGGGCACGCGTGTCGTCTACAAGCCGGTCGATGTGGACGCGCACAGGGCGTTTGCGGCGGACATCCGCGAGATTCCGCCGCACCGCCGCTGAGCGAGAGTGCGGATCAGCCGGACATCAGCACCGGCACCATCATCGACCCAAGTATCGTGCGCGTGACGCCACCGAGCAGGATCTCGCGGAAGCGGGAATGGCCGTAGCCACCCATTACCATCATGTCGGAAGCGAGGTCGGCGGCCAGCGACAGCAGAGAGTTGCCGATATCGATGCGTGTCTTCTGCCGGGTGACATTCACCTTGATCCCATGTCGCGTGAGGTAGAGCGCGATGTCGGCGCCCGGTAGCTCGCCGTGCGCGTCGCCGCTGCCTTCCGCATTGAAGACGGCGACGTCGACGATGTCGGCGTGCCTGAGCATGGGAATCGCGTTAACCACCGCGCGGGTGGCGCTCACGCCGGCATCCCAGGCGACCAGCACGCGCTTGCCGACCTGGTCGAACTGTCCGGCGTACGGCACCACGAGCACGGGATGCCCTGTATTGAGCACGACATATTCGGGGAAATCCGGCATCGCGACCGGCGCCGGTTCGTCGGGATCGAACTGGCCCAGCACTACCAGGTCGCTGTAGCGGCCGCGCAGGCTCAGTCCGGTGCCGGCTTCGTCATCGATCACCAGGCTTTCCCAGGAGCGCACGCCCATCATCGTCATCTGGGTCTCGAACTTGTCGAGCGAACGGCGTGCACGTTGGCGCAGTGCATCGAGGTGCAAGGCGAGATGCATCGATGAGTCCGGCGCCGCCATGTCCGACTGGTAGACATAGCGCGAGATGCCGCTGGTCGCCGCACCGATGAGGTGCGCATCTTCCCGGGCCGAAATTGCCGCAGCCAGGCGGATGCACTGCTCGGCATGCCGGGTGGCGTCGGCATGAACGAGTATGGTCTTGTACGACATATCGTCCTCCTTTGGCCGAATGCAAAGTTATCGATTTTCCCTTGTCCTCCGGTAGACCAGCACCGGGATATCGCACAGCGACAGCACCTTCGAAGTAAGGCATCGCCTAAGGCTGCCCACCGGCAGCTGCTCGAATCCGGCACGGCCATGCGAACCGATGAAGATCAGGTCACAATCCTGCTCCTGCGCCATCTCGACGATCCTGTGCGCGGGCTTGTCCGAATAGGCGGTGATGCCGGTGTATTTCAGTCCGCTGTCGGCGGCTGCCCGGCGCAGGGCGGCAAGGTACTCGTCGCCGGTCTTGCGGGTGGCTGCCACGTACTCGTCCTCGCTCGGATAGTCAGGCGGAATGATTTCCACGCTGACCGGATACTCGTACTCCGGCGCGACATACAGGCCGACGATATCCGCGCGGCACAACGCTGCAAACTCGGCCCCGGCCTGCATCGCGGCCTCGGCAAGCGTTGAACCATCGGTGGGGAGAAGGATCTTCGTGTACATGGGGTTGCTCCGTCAGGTGCGTCAATCTCCATGTCATGCCGGTCTCGTCAAATTCACTATATGCACCGCGTCGGCCAAATGCACGCTCGCCGCATGAACTGAGTCAACGAAATCGGGAAAACCGCGCACTGCATCTTTGAAACTGCCCGAAAGAACCTTGTGCCGATGAACCGGTCGAACCGAACAGGCCGGCGGCAACAACAACCAACCCCCTCCAGGCCCCCTCTTTCGACCAAGGAAATGCGGTGTGGCCCGCTATCGATACCTACCGACTGATTGCTGAAACAGCCGTCGATCCAATCTTCGTCAACGACCGCGATGGCAAGGTGCTCTATGCCAATCCGGCAGCGGAAAAGGTGTTCGGTTATTCCGTCCAGGAATTCATCGGCAACTGTCTGCATGACCTGATTCACCACCACCATCCTGACGCCAGCTTTTTCCCGAGGGAAGAGTGTCCGCTCCATCGCGCCTATACGACCGGGGAAATCATTCAGGATTGCGTCCAGGCGTTTGTCTGCAAGAATGGTTCCTTCATCACGATGTCGACCACCATTACGCCGGTAGACATTGAGGGACAGGCGGCGGTGCAGGTTTCCTTTGTCCGCGATGTGACACGGCGCATCCAGGCGGAACAGGCGCTGACTGAAAGCGAAAGACGATTCAGGCTGATTACCGATTCAATGCCGCAACTCGTTTGGACGATGTCGTCAGAAGGAAGTATCACCTACGTCAACGAGCGCTTCCGGCAATATGTCGGACCCGATCTCAAGCTTGACGCTGATTATGTCGCGCCCATCCACCCTGATGACCTTGCGGCGTCACAGGAGGCTCTCCGTGAGGCGCTACGTTCCGGCAACGAGTATCGTATCGAACACAGGGGCCGGAGCGCGGACGGCACGTACCGCTGGTTCCTGTCGCACGGTATTCCGCTCAAGGACGGAGACGGCAGGGTTCTCGCCTGGTATGGCTCGTCCACCGACATCGACGACATCCGTCGCGCCAGCGACGAACTGCGGCGCAGCCAGGAGACCCTGCGGCTGGCCGCAGAGCTGACCAACCTCGGCCTGTGGGAGTTCTATACCGAAACCGCCGAACTCATCTGGGACGAAACCACCCGCCGCGCCTATGGCGTGCCGCTGGAGGGGCCGGTCGACTACGACACTTTCATTACACGTATCCATCCCGACGACCGGGTGCGTGTGGACAAGGTCGCGCGCAAGTTCACGACACCTGGCAGCACCGGCCAGTTCTTCACCGAATACCGGATCATCCGCGCCGACGATGGCGAAGAGCGCTGGCTGAGGGTCAACGGCGAATCGCTCACCGACAACGAAGGCCGCACCCGCTTCGTCGGCACCACGCTCGATATCACCGACAGCAAGCTTGCCGAGCAACGCATCCGTCATGCCTCGCAGCGCGACCCCCTCACTGGCCTGCCGAATCGCGCACTGCTGTTCGAATACTGCGAACACCTGCTTGCTATCGCGCAGCGTACCCGTAGCGGCGGCGCGCTGCTGTTCATCGACCTCGACCGCTTCAAGCCGATCAATGACGTACACGGCCACGACATCGGCGACCAGGTGCTCAAGCAGGTCGCGCGCAGGCTGGTATCGTGCACGCGGCAGGAAGATGTTGTGGGCCGGCTCGGCGGGGACGAGTTCGTGGTGGCACTCCCGCATCCGGACGACGTGCATGGTCCGGCCACCGTGGCGCGCAACATCGTCGAGCGGATCAGCGAGCCTTACTACGTGGGCGAACTGCAGCTGCAGCTGTCGCCATCGATCGGTATCAGCCTGTATCCGCGCCACGGCACCGACCTTGACACGCTGATCAAGTGCGCCGACGCCGCGATGTACGATGCGAAGAAGGCCGGGCGCAAGCGTTACCGGTTCTACACAGCCGTCATTGACCAGGGCGCGGACCAGAACATCCAGCTTGAGCTGCGGCTGCGCGATGCAGTGGAGCAGAGCCGGCTCCAGCTGCTTTACCAGCCCGTGATGGACCTCGAAAGCGGTACCGCCAGCGGTGTTGAGGCCCTGCTGCGACTGCCCATGCCGGACGGCAAATCCCTCTCCCCCGCGCAATTCCTCCCGATGGCCGAGGCCGCCGGGCTGATCAACCGCATCGGCGAATGGGTCGCGCAGGAAGCCTGCCGCCAACATCAGGTCTGGCGTGAAGCGGGCCTGCCGCCGATCAGCATCGCGATCAACGTCGCACCCCAGCAGTTCCGCCAGCGCTCCTTCATCCGCTACCTTGCCAGCAGCATCGAGCACAGCGGCATGGAGCCGTCCTTCCTGCAGATCGAACTGAAGGAAAGCTCGGTGCTGGAAGACGTGCACGATACCATTGCCGCGCTCGAGGAAATCCGCTCTCTCGGCATCCGCGTCGCGCTCGATGACTTCGGCATCGGCTACTCCAGCGTGCGCCTGCTCAGCAGCCTGCCGATCGATACGCTCAAGATCGACCAGTCGTTCGTCAGCCGCATCGGCCGCGACGAGAAAAGCCAGATGATCGCCGATACCGTGCTGGCACTGGGCCGCACACTGAACCTGCAGGTGGTCGGCGAAGGCATCGAGTCGGAAGACATCGTCGACTATCTCCGCGAGCAGGGCTGCGACCAGGCACAGGGCTATTACTTTGGAAAACCGATGACCGCGGATGAATTCGTCACCTGGTTCCATGCAGCACGCCCGGAACCGCAGGCAATGCATTAGCAGGGAGGAACAAGATTGATCTTCCGCAAGAGGGTCGCCGCACATCGCCGCCGTTTCCATTCGGACAGTTGACGCCAGCAGGACAAAATTCGCCTGACGCGTCATACTCACCGCTGATTTCTCCATAACATACCGGCGGCGTGCCGGGGACAACGCATTTCCTGATTTGCCAACACCTTCCATGCGCATTCGAACCCGCCTGTTGCTGCTGGTCCTTGCTGTTCTGTTGCCGGCTTTCCTCGTCGCCGGATTCGGCATTGCCTTCATGTACGAGGAACAACAGGCGTTTCACCAGGAGAACATGCGAGAAACGGCGCGCGCGCTCGCGCTGGTGGTGGACAAGGAAGTGGCCAGGAAGGAAGCACTGCTTCATGCGATCGCGGCCTCGCCCACGCTGGACCAGGAAGATTTCGAAGGCTTTTACCGGCATGTACAGCCGATCGCGGCGGAGCGCGATGTGGCAATCATCCTGCACAAGACCAACTGCGTGGACCAGATCGTCAACACGCGCCTTCCCTACGGCGCTCCCCTGCCCCCGCTGCTGCCGGTCGCACGCGTGCTGCGCAGCCAGTACCCGCCCGACGCCACCATCGTCTCCAACCTCTACACGCCACCGGTCAACAAAGGGTACAGCTTCGCTATCCAGGTGCCGGTGATCCGCAACGGCAAGGTCTTGTACTACCTGGCGATGGGTTCCTACGTGAAGCAGCTGCAAAACGTCTTTGACGAGCAGCGCCTGCCGTCGCAGTGGTTCGCCGGTATCGTCGACCGCAACGGAACCCTCCTCGCACGCAACAATGAACCCGAAAAGTACGTCGGCAGGCCGGTGCGCGACGACTTCGCACGGGCCATGCGCGCGGGGGAAGGTTTTCACGAGGGCGTTACGCTGGACGGCAGACCGGCCACTGCCTTTTTCAGCCGGGTGCCGAATTCCGAGTGGACCTTTTTCGTTAGCTTGCCGAGCAACGAGCTCAGGAAGCCCGCCGAGGAGGCCGCGCTGCTGATGACGGGCATCTCGATGATCCTGATCACGCTGGCTGCGCTTGGCGCGCTCCTGGTGGCGCGGCGTACCGCCCGCTCCGTCGAGTCGCTGCGCCGCGCCGCGGAGCGCCTGGGCCGCGGCGAGCCGATCGAGCACGTGCATACCGGCACGCTCGAGATCGATGCCGTCAATGGTGCCATCGTGCGTGCGAGCGACGACATCCGCGCTGCCCGCGCCGACCTCGAGCAACGCGTTGCCGAAGCAGTCGCCTCCGCCGAGCGCTCGCAGCGCGCGCTGCTGCAGGCGCAGAAACTGGAAGCGCTGGGCCGCCTGACCGGCGGCATCGCCCACGACTTCAACAACGTGCTGCAGACGGTCACCACGGGGCTGGAACTGGCGCAGCTGCGTTCCGCCGACCCAACGGCGCTGTCGGCGCTGGAATCTTCCAAGCGAGCGGTGCAACGCGCCGCCGAGTTGACGCGCCAGCTCGCGGCCTTCGGCCGAGTGCAGGATGCGCGCCTGGAAACCATCGACCCATACCGGCAATTGATGGAGATGAAGGCGCTCCTGCACAGCGGCCTGCGCGGCGACATCGATTTCCAGGTCGACGTGCCGCAGGGCCTGTGGCCGGTCACCGTCGATCCGCTGCAGTTCGAACTGGCGCTGCTGAACCTGTCGATCAATGCGCGCGACGCCATGCCCGGCGGCGGCCTGCTTAAGCTGGAGGCGCGCAATGAGACCCTGCAGGCGCAGGCGGGTGAGCTCGCGCCCGGCGAGTACCTGCGGCTGATCGTCATCGACAACGGCGAAGGCATGAGCGCCGACGTGCTGGCCAAGGCCTTCGAACCCTTCTTCACCACCAAGGGCGTGGGCAAAGGATCCGGGATGGGCCTGCCGCAAGCCTATGGTTTTGCCCGCCAGAGCGGCGGTACGCTGATCCTGCGCAGCAGCCCGGGCGAAGGCACGCAGGCGGTCCTATACCTGCCGCGCGCACACTGTCCGGCTGCGCTACCGCGCCAGGACGGCGACATGCCGCTGCGCAAGGCGCAAGGGCAAACGGTGCTGTTCGTGGAAGACGATCCGCTGGTGCGCGATGTGGTTCCGCCGGCGCTGCAGGCCGCCGGCTTTCGCGTGCTGTGCGCGGCCGACGGCGAACAGGCGCTGCATGCGCTCGAAGGCGGCGCGCATGTCGACCTCCTCTTTACCGACATCGTCATGCCCGGCTCCATCAATGGCATCCATCTCGCCGAGCGCGTGCGCGCCCGCTTCCCGACGGTCCGCGTCGTGCTGGCCACCGGTTATACCGAGCAGCGGGTGAGCGTCGCCGCCGGGCGCACGCTCGCCAAGCCGTACGAGGTCGCGCAGGCGGTCAATGCGCTCCTCGATGCACTCGCTTCCGGATAGGCGCCCGCCCACACTCGCAATTCATCATTTGAGGCGGTTGCAGGAAGCCGCCTGTCATCAAAACTTCACAATGCCGTCATCCCGCCGTCATGAACGGGCCGTAGCATGCCGCCCGTGGACAAGGCATCTCTGCATTTCTCTGGAACGGACATCGTGAACCCCGACATCGTCATTGTGCGAGACGGCGACGGCTACCGGCTGTTGCACGGCCATCTCAGGCTGGCAAACGTCCTGCGCGCGTCGGAACAGATCGAGGTCGACATCCGGGGGGAGGGAACGGTCAAGGTGAAAAAAACAAGAAACGGCTACGTGGTCGATAGCGACACGCGGCGGCTCCCGCTCTACCGCGACTGATGCTGCCACGCGGACCAAATCACACAACATCAACCAAGACTAAGGGCACATCATAATGAACGATCTCACCAGGCAGGACCTGCTCGCCGATCCGGAGGACAGCGGCACCAACAATTCTTCCAATCCGACCTTCGAGAGCGTGCTGCAGGCCCGCCTCAGCCGCCGTTCGTTGCTGAAAGGCAGCTTTGGCTTTGCCACCACCGCCTTCTTCGGCACCAGCGTGGTTGCTTGCGGCGGCAGTTCGGATAACCCGGTCACGGCACCCGTCACCGAAACGCCGGCCAAGACCCTGAAACTGAACTTCAACGCCGTCGCCAAGAGCCTGGCCGATGTCGTCTCCGTGCCGGCCGGCTATACGGCCTCCGTGCTGTACCGTCTCGGCGATCCGATCGCTGCCGGCGTTTCCGAGTACAAGAACGACGGCACCGATACCGCAGCATCCTTCGCGCAGCGTGCCGGCGACCACCATGACGGCATGCATTACTTCGGCCTCGGGGCCGACGGCAAATACAGCGCGACCGCCAGCGACCGCGGCTTGCTGGTGATGAACCACGAAGCGATCACGCCGGCCTTCCTGCACAAGGACGGCGTCACCATCGACGGCACCGCAGTCAACAAGTACCCGTCGACGATCACCGCCTCGATGACCCGCACCGTTGCCGACGAAGTGATCAAGGAACTGAATGCGCACGGCGTCAGCGTGATCGAAGTCGTCAAGAACGGCAACACGGTCACCTACAAGAAGGATTCGACGTTCAACCGCCGCATCACCACTTTCACCGAGATGACCCTGTCGGGCCCGGCTGCGAAGACGCCGTACATGATCACCGCCTATTCGACCGACGGTTCGAAGACGCGCGGCACGCTGAACAACTGCGGCAACGGCTATACGCCCTGGGGCACCTATCTCACCACCGAAGAGAACTGGGCCGGCTATTTCCGCCGCATCACCGCGACCGACAATCCGAACCGCACGGCGAAGGAACTGGCGTCCTTCGCCCGCTACGGCGTCGCCGGCAACGGCCGCGAACTGTGGGCGACCGCCACCGCAAGCACCCCGACCGACACCTCGTTCTCGCGTTGGAACGCGATGAAGACCGGCACTTCCGCCGACGGCAGCGACGACTTCCGCAATGTCGCCAACACCTACGGCTGGATCGTCGAGATCGACCCGTTCAACCCGACCTCCACGCCGAAGAAGCGCACCGCCCTCGGCCGCTTCGCGCACGAAGGCGCATGGCCCGGCCCGGTCGTGCCCGGCAAGCCGCTGGTCTGGTACATGGGCTGCGACTCGCGCAACGAATACGTCTACAAGTACGTGTCCAACGCCGTCTGGGATCCGGCCGACATCGGCAAGGGCATGGCGGCGGGCGACAAATACATGGACGACGGCAAGATGTACGTCGCGAAGTTCAATGCCGACGGCACCGGCCAGTGGGTCGAGCTGAAGTTCGGCAGCAACGGCATCACCTCGTCCTATTCTGCTTACGCATTCGCCGACCAGGCTGACGTGCTGATCAACACCCGCCTGGCTGCCGATGCTGCCGGCGCGACGAAGATGGACCGTCCGGAGTGGGGCGCGGTCAATCCGGCCAACGGCGAGGTCTACATGACCCTGACCAACACCAACGCCAGCAGCCGTCCGATCGCCAATGTCGATGCTGCCAACCCGCGCTTCTACAACGACCCGAAGGGCAGCGCCGCCACCGCGCAAAAGGGCAACCCCAACGGCCACATCATCCGCTGGGCGGAGAACAACGGCGACGTCGCCGCCACCGGCTTCAAGTGGGATGTATTCCTGTTCGGTTCGCGCTCGACGGCCGACGCGAACAACGTCAACGTGTCGAACCTGACCGCCGCCAACGATTTCTCGAGCCCCGACGGCCTGTGGTTCGCGCCGAGCACCGGCCTGCTGTGGATCCAGACGGACGACGGCGCCTATACCGATGTCACCAACTGCATGATGCTCGCCGCAGTCGCGGGCAAGGTCGGCGACGGCGCGAAGAAGACCATCAGCAACGTCGACGGCGCCACGACCAAGACAGTGGACACCTATGTCGGCGCAACGCTGGGCGAATCCAACCTGCGCCGCTTCCTGGTTGGTCCGAAGGAGTGCGAGATCACCGGTATTGCGGAAACGCCGGATGGCAAGGCGCTGTTCGTCAACATCCAGCATCCGGGCGAAGACACGGCGCCGACGCTTGGCACGCCGTCGAGCTTTGGCAGCCACTGGCCGGATGGCGGCAATGCGCGGCCGCGTTCTGCCACGATTGTGATCACCAAGGATGATGGTGGGACGATTGGGGGCGGGTTGGCTTGATGATTGAGG
>CBIHRW010000125.1:0-11104 GCA_966212545.1 uncultured Noviherbaspirillum sp. | reverse complement strand
CCTAAACGTTATGCCGTTCGTTACCTGAAGAAAGACCTTAACTGAACGGCATTACCCGCATTGCGGGGCTTTTTTACTGAAACCGGATCGATTACTTGATCTTGGTCTCTTTGTATTCCACGTGCTTGCGTGCCTTCGGATCGAACTTCATGATCGTCATTTTTTCCGGCATGGTGCGCTTGTTCTTCGTGGTGGTGTAGAAGTGCCCCGTACCTGCGGTCGATTCCAGCTTGATTTTGTCGCGGTTAGATTTTGCCATGATGATTTCCTGTTAGGTTCCGCTTAGATTTTTTCGCCGCGAGCACGCATGTCGGCGAGGACTGCGTCGATGCCGATCTTGTCGATCACGCGCAGGCCGGCGTTGGAGACGCGCAGGGAAACCCAGCGGTTTTCGGATTCAACGAAGATGCGACGGTTCTGCAGGTTGGGCAAAAAGCGACGCTTGGTCTTGTTGTTCGCATGGGAAACGTTGTTGCCGACCATCGGCCCCTTCCCGGTGACTTGGCAAACACGTGCCATGGTTAACTCCTTAAAAAGATTCCGTAATTCGGAAAAAACGAGAGTATAGCGAAAAAACCATTCGTTTTCAATGACTTGCGAAAAACAATTGTGTCTTTCGATATTCGTAAAATTTAACAATTTGGAGTGATAGCCGAATCAGGCTTCTCCATGTTCGGCAAACGAATAAATGCGCGTGCCTGCAACGACAAAGTGATCGAGCAGCCGCACGTCGACCAGGGCCAGCGCCTGCTTTAGCGCCTGGGTCAACGTCCTGTCTGCATTGCTGGGTTCCGGCGTGCCGGACGGGTGATTGTGCGCCAGGATGACGGCCGCTGCGTTATGGGCCAGGGCGGCCTTCACGACTTCGCGCGGGTACACGCTTGCGTGCGTCAAGGTGCCGCGAAACAGCTCTTCCGCCGCGATCAGACGATTCTTCACATCCAGGAACAGGACAGCGAATGATTCATAGGGGCGTCGCGCAAGCAGAAGTTGGAGGTACTGCTTGACAGCCTGCGGCGAGCTGAGTGTTTCGCCGGCACGCAGATCTTCCGCAAGCGAGCGTCGCGCGAGTTCCATGACGGCTTGCAACTGTGCATACTTCGCGGTTCCTAGGCCGTTGAGCTTCGAAAATTCTGGAAGGCTTGCCGAAAACAGGCCATTGAGCGAGCCGAAATGGGCGATCATCTCGCGACCCAAGTCGACTGCGCTCTTGCCGCTGACACCGACGCGCAGGAACACCGCGAGCAGTTCCGCGTCGGAGAGGCTGTGTGCGCCATGCTTGACCAGCCGCTCGCGCGGTCTCTGGTCCTCAGGCCAATCGGTAATTGCCATCGGGTTGCCGGAAACATGTCTTGTGGAAGAGGAAAGGGATTATAAAGAAAAATTGCAATATTGATAATTGTTGGCGTACGGTCGACATGCGACGGGCGATGCTTCAAGGCTGAAAGACGGCGTGACGCCGCCATCGTGGACTACAATAGCGGGTTACCTTCTCTACAGGAAATCCCATGTCCACGCCTTCCAGTCCTGTCGTCATCGCTTCGTCCTACCTTACCTTGCACTACCGCCTGGCGTCGCTTGAAGGTAATAACATTGTTAGTACCTTTGAGGAAAAACCCGCCACCCTCCAGCTCGGCACCGGCCAACTTGCGCCGTTCCTCGAAGCTTGTCTGTTGGGTTTGCCGGAAGGTGCGCACACGGTGTTCGAACTGCAACCGGAAAAGGCCTTCGGCCCGCGTAATCCGGACCTGATCCAGCGCATCTCCCGAGCGACCCTGGACGAGAATTCGAATGCTGGCGACGAATACGTGGTCGGCGACCTGGTCGAGTTCAATGCGCCCAGCGGCGGTAGGTTTGCCGGCGTGCTGCGCGCGATTGACGCCGACAGTGCGTTGTTTGACTTCAATCATCCGCTGGCGGGGCAGACCCTGAAGTTCGAAGTCAAGATTATCGGCATACTGTAACCACTGCTTCCGCAGTCCAGCCTAGAAGGTCGTTCAGAACATGGAAAAGGAAATCCTGCTTGCCCAGCCCCGCGGCTTCTGCGCCGGTGTAGATCGCGCGATTGAAATCGTTGAACGCGCACTTGCCGAGTTCGGAGCGCCGATCTACGTCCGGCATGAAATCGTGCATAACGCCTACGTCGTCAACGACCTGCGCAGCAAGGGAGCAATCTTCATCGAAGAGCTGGATGAGGTCCCCGCGGGGAATACCGTCATCTTCTCCGCGCACGGCGTGTCCAAGGCAGTGCAGGTGGAGGCGGAAGCGCGCGGGCTCCGCGTATTCGACGCGACCTGCCCGCTCGTGACGAAAGTCCATGTTGAAGTGGCGAAGATGCGGCGAGAAGGACGCGAGATCGTCATGATTGGCCATGACGGGCATCCGGAAGTGGAAGGTACGATGGGCCAGGCGGAAGAGGGCATGTACCTCGTCGAGGATGTCGAGGATGTCGACACGCTGCAGGTGGCCAACCCCGACATGCTTGCTTACGTCTCGCAGACCACCTTGTCGGTCGACGACACCGCCGACATCATCGCCGCACTCAAGCGCCGCTTCCCCAACATCGCCGAGCCGAAGAAGGGCGACATTTGCTATGCGACTACCAACCGCCAGGAAGCGGTCAAGTTCATGGCGCCGCAAGTGGACGTCGTGATCGTGGTCGGCAGTCCCAATAGCTCGAACTCCAATCGCCTGCGCGAAGTCGCCGAAAAGAAGGGCGCTGCGGCATTCATGGTCGACAATGCGTCCCAGATCGATCCCGCGTGGATTGCCAACCGTGCCCGCATCGGCGTCACAGCCGGCGCATCCGCCCCCGAGGTCCTGGTGCAGGCGGTGATCGACCGTCTGAAGGAGCTCGGTGCGCGTAGCGTCCGCCCCTTGCCGGGCGTGGAAGAGAACGTCACTTTCCCTATGCCAAAAGGTTTGACGGCATCCCGCGCGACCTAAGCAATGGCCTGCTTCCGTCGCCTGAATGGTCCGGAATTTAATTCAGGTGGGCTCGGATATTTCCATCAATTGTTTTTTGCGATCGTCGTTATGATGCAGCCTGCAATGACAGTGTCATTGCAGTCGCATGCAGCACTCTTACTGACATTGCCTTGAGAGCATATGCGTAAAGGTGCGGCGTGCGGGAGCGCAGCGGATGAAGCCGGAACCGCGTGCCAGGGCTCGAAATATTCAGGAAGTTTTTTGCTTTTTTGAATATAAAGTAAACAACACCGTCCGCTATGGAAAATGGTGGCGGTTACAGGCCTAGGGACGCCAATCGTTGCAAGGGTCCCAACAGTTTCGAGGAAATTGTCGGAGCACTTGCAGCGTTTTACGGAAACATCTCGCAATAATGTTTCATACCAGAACAGGTTCGGTATAATCCCGCCCGGTTCAGGCGCGCTCAAAAGGCAACACTCAACTATAAAAAGTTTTTTACCGAAGACGGCAAAGGAGACACGATCATGCGCATCCAGACCATCCCAGCTATTAGTATTTTCGCAGCAGGTCTTTGCAGATAAACAATGAATTTTCGCGCGGCACCTCGAGGCATTCCCCCGGGTGCCGTTTTTGTTATCTGAACCGGATTGCTGCGATTGCACATTGCCTTGTGCAATGAAGTTGCAGACCGATTTGAACGATCTTTATAGAGAGTAGGAAAACCATGGATACATTTATCCAACAAATCATCAATGGACTGGTGCTAGGCAGTATGTATGCCCTGGTCGCACTCGGGTACACGATGGTGTACGGCGTTCTGAATCTGATCAACTTCGCGCATGGGGATGTGCTGATGATCGGCGCCATGATGGGTATCACCATCCTCAAGATCCTGCAGACGGTCGCCCCGGACATGCCCGGTATTGCAAAGTTGTGCATCGCCATCGTGGGCGCGATCCCTGTGTGCGTGCTCGTCAACGTCATTATCGAGCGTGTCGCGTACCGCCGCCTGCGCAACGCGCCGCGCCTCGCTCCGCTGATCACCGCGATCGGCGTGTCCATCCTCCTGCAAACCTTTGCGATGATGATCTGGGGCCGCAGCCCGATCCCCTTCCCGCAGGTCATGCCGTCTGAACCCTTCACGATTGCCGGCGCGCTGATTTCGCCGACGCAGGTCATGCTTCTGCTGCTCGCCACTGCGGCAATGGTCGGCCTCGTGCTGCTGGTCGAACGCACTCGCATGGGCCGCGCAATGCGCGCCACCGCGGAAAACCCGCGCGTCGCCGGCCTGATGGGCGTCGACGCCAACAAGGTGATCGTGATGACGTTTGCGATCGGCGCAGCGCTGGCTGCAGTTGCTGGTGTGATGTGGGGGGCTAACTATTCGTCCGCACAGTTCGCGATGGGTTTCGTTCCGGGCCTGAAGGCGTTTTCCGCCGCGGTGCTCGGCGGTATCGGCAACATCTATGGCGCGATGGTCGGCGGCATCCTGCTCGGCCTGATCGAGAGCCTCGGCGCCGGTTACATCGGCGACCTGACTGGCGGCTTCCTCGGCAGCCACTACCAGGACATCTTTGCATTCATCGTTCTTATCATCGTACTCACACTGCGTCCGTCCGGCATCATGGGTGAACGTGTTGCGGACCGTGCCTAAGCGCAAGTAGAGGAGAGTTTCATGTCAACACTATTCGACGTCAAAAATAATCCGCGCAAGGCGCTCACAAGCTTTGCCATCCTCGGCATCGTCCTGGTTGCGTTCCCGTTCATTGCCATGAACTACGGCAATTCCTGGGTGCGAATCATGGACCTCGCGCTGCTGTACATCATGCTGGCGCTCGGCCTGAACATCGTGGTCGGCATGGCCGGCCTGCTGGACCTCGGCTACATCGCCTTTTACGCGCTGGGTGCCTACATGACGGGCCTGCTGGCATCGCCACAATTCGCGACGGTACTGGAGTCCTTCGTCAACCAATATCCGGTGATCGGCGACGCACTGATCTGGATTGTTGGTGAAGAGGCCGCGAAGAACGGCATACACCTGTCGGTCTGGCTCATCGTTCCGCTCGGCGCGGCGTTGGCGGCGTTCTTCGGTGCACTGCTTGGTGCACCGACACTGAAGCTGCGCGGTGACTACCTCGCAATCGTGACCCTGGGCTTCGGCGAGATCATCCGTATCTTCATGAACAACCTGAATGCACCGGTTAACATCACCAATGGCCCGCAGGGTATCAACCTGATCGACCCGATTCGCATCTTCGGCGTGTCGCTGGCCGGTGAGCCGGGTTCCAATGCGACCGTGCAGTTCCTCGGCTTCTCCATGCCATCGGTGAACGCGTATTACTTCCTGTTCCTGGCACTGTGTGGCGGCATCATCTTTGTATCCATTCGACTGCAGCACTCTCGTCTCGGCCGCGCTTTCGTCGCGATCCGCGAAGACGAAATTGCAGCCAAGGCGATGGGCATCAACACGCGCAACATCAAGCTGCTGGCATTCGGCATGGGTGCATCTTTCGGCGGTGTTGCCGGTGCGATGTTCGCATCCTTCCAGGGCTTCATCTCGCCGGAATCGTTCTCGCTGACGGAATCGATCGCCGTGCTGGCAATGGTGGTTCTCGGTGGTATCGGCCACATTCCGGGCGTCGTGCTCGGTGGCGTTATTCTCGCCGCGCTGCCGGAAGTCCTTCGCCATGTCGTCGAACCGTTGCAGCGCAAGCTGTTCGGTACCGTGCTGATCGATGCAGAAGTGTTGCGCCAGTTGCTGTACGGCCTGGCCATGGTCGTGATCATGCTGTACCGCCCGGCCGGCCTGTGGCCGTCGCCGCAACACGAAGACCGCATGGACGCGAATGCCAAGAAGCGTCACGACGAAAAAGAACCTACGGCGCTGGCTGCATAAGGAACTTTCATGAGCGAACAAATCATTCTGAATATTGCAGGTGTCAACAAACGCTTCGGCGGACTGCAGGCGCTGTCGGACGTCAACGTCAAGATCATGCGCGGCCAGATCTACGGCCTGATCGGCCCGAACGGCGCCGGCAAGACCACGTTCTTCAATGTGATCACCGGCCTTTATCAACCGGACACCGGCAAGTTTGAACTGGCGGGCAAGCCGTATTCACCCTCCGCGCCGCATGAAGTAGCCAAGGCCGGAATCGCACGTACATTCCAGAACATCCGCTTGTTCGGCGAAATGTCGGCACTGGAAAACGTGATGGTGGGCCGCCATGTGCGCACCAAGCAGGGCGTGCTGGGTGCAGTGTTGCACCACAAGGCTGCGCGTGAAGAAGAGGCATCGATCCGTAAGCGCGCCATGGAACTGCTGGATTTCGTCGGCATCGCGCAGTTCGCGCACCGTACCTCCAGGCATCTCTCCTACGGTGATCAGCGCCGCCTGGAGATTGCACGGGCACTGGCAACCGAGCCGCAACTGCTGGCCTTGGATGAACCGGCTGCCGGCATGAACGCAACCGAAAAGCTCGCGCTGCGCGAGCTGCTGGTGAAGATCAAGGCTGAAGGCAAGACGATTCTGCTGATTGAACACGACGTGAAACTGGTGATGGGACTCTGCGACCGCCTCACGGTTCTGGATTACGGCAAACCGATTGCGGAGGGCGCACCGGCCGAGGTGCAGAAGAACCCGGCTGTGATCGAGGCATATTTGGGAGGGTCTCACTAATGAGCGAAAACATTCTGAAGATCAGCGGCCTGAAGATCGCGTACGGCGGCATCCAGGCAGTCAAGGGCGTTGACCTGGAAGTGAACAAGGGCGAGCTCGTCACGCTGATCGGCGCGAATGGCGCGGGCAAGACAACGACCCTCAAGGCGATCACGGGCACGCTGCCGGGATGCAAGGTCGAAGGCCAGATCTACTATTCCGGCAGTCAGATCCAGGGCACAAAGTCCTTCGAGCTGGTGAAGAATAAACTGGCGATGGTGCCGGAAGGCCGCGGCGTGTTCACCCGCATGACCATCCTCGAAAACCTGATGATGGGTGCCTACATCCGCGACGACAAGGATGGCATTCAGGCCGACATCGACAAGTGGTTCGGCGTGTTCCCTCGCCTGAAGGAGCGTTCCGCGCAGCTGGCCGGAACGCTGTCCGGCGGCGAACAGCAGATGCTGGCAATGGCGCGCGCACTGATGAGCCATCCCAAGCTGCTGCTGCTGGATGAACCGTCGATGGGCCTGTCGCCGATCATGGTGGAGAAGATCTTCGAAGTCGTGCGTAATGTATCCGCGCAAGGCGTGACCATCCTGCTGGTCGAGCAGAACGCAAAGCTCGCGCTGCAGGCTGCACATCGCGGTTATGTGATGGACTCCGGTCTTATCACCATGACCGGCAATGCCAAGGACATGCTGGACGATCCGAAGGTTCGCGAAGCTTATCTCGGCGAAGGCTGACCGTTACACACCGCATCTCGCAGACCGCCTTGCTCGTTGATACGACAAGGCGGTTTTGTTTTTTGGGGCCCTCCAGGCCCGGCAGGCACTTTTCATCGATGGCATAATCATTTGAAACAAGGAGCCCATCATGCAATTCGTCTTCCCACCCCAGGCTGTTGCCGTTGTTCCCGTCGCCGGTAGCGATGCGGCATTTCCCGTCCACCGCATCTATTGCGTCGGTCGCAATTACGTCGAGCACGCGAAGGAAATGGGCGGCACCGGACGCGAAGCACCTTTCTTCTTCATGAAGCCCGCGGACGCCGTCTTGCCTGTCCCGCATGGCACGACCGGCGAGATGCCGTATCCGGGAATGACCAGCGACTTGCATCACGAGATCGAGCTGGTCGTCGCGATCGGCAAGGGCGGCAAGAACATTGCCGCAGCGGACGCATTGCAGCACATCTGGGGGTATGCAGTCGGCCTCGACATGACGCGTCGCGACCTGCAGGGCGAAGCAAAGAAGCTCGGCCGCCCCTGGTGCACCGGCAAGGGATTCGACTTCTCGGCGCCGATCGCGCCCATTCATCCGGTTGCAGAGACGGGTCATTTCACCAAGGGCGAGATCTGTCTGGATGTGAACGGCGCCAGCCGCCAGAAGAGCGATGTCGAAAAGCTGATCTGGAACGTCGCCGAGACCATCGAACACCTGTCGAAGTACTACGAACTGCGCTCCGGCGACCTGATATTCACCGGTACGCCGGAAGGTGTTGCGGCCGTGAAGCAGGGCGACCTGCTGGAAGGTGCGATTGCCGGTCTCGGTGAATTGCGGGTTCGCATCGTTTGATGCAATCCCTTGCATACGGAGAGGGGAGAGCAGAATGAAACTTTACAGTTACTTCCGCAGCTCGGCGTCCTACCGCGTGCGCATCGCACTGAACCTGAAGGGACTGCCGTACGAGGTGGTCCCGGTGCATTTGTTGAAGAACGGCGGCGAGCAATTCAGCCCGGAGTACAGGAAGCTGAATCCGGACGCCCTCGTCCCCGCATTGATCGATGAAGCAAGTGGCGAGAACCATGCGCTGACGCAATCACTGGCAATCATCGAGTACCTGGAAGAGTCGCATCCGACGCCGCCGCTGTTGCCGGCCAGTCCAGCCGACCGTGCATTTGTGCGCGGCATTGCCCTGTCGATCGCCTGTGACATTCATCCGATCAATAATCTCCGCGTGCTGCGCTACCTGGTCCGCAACCTGAACGTCAGCGAGGACGACAAGAACGCCTGGTACCGTCATTGGTGCGAGCAGGGGCTGGCGTCCATTGAAACGATGCTCGCGCGCGACAAGCGGGTTGGCACTTTCTGCTATGGCGACACGCCGACCCTGGCCGATTGCTGCCTGATTCCGCAGATCGCCAACGCGCAGCGCCTGAATTGCGATCTGTCACCGATGCCGACCATCATGCGCATCAACGAAGCCTGTCTCGCGCTCGATGCATTCAAGAAGGCCGCGCCAGCCAGCCAGCCCGACGCGGAGTAGGCTTTAGGGGATTCGCTCAGTCCGCCTGATAGGCAATCACCGTCTGGCGCTGTTCGCCCAGTCCTTCTATCCCGAGTACCAGCTCATCGCCGCGCTTCAGGTAGCGCGGCGGCATCATGCCCATTCCAACGCCGGGCGGTGTGCCGGTAGTGATGATGTCGCCGGGCATGAGCGTCATGAAGCGGCTGACATAGCTCACGATCTTCGCGACGGAAAAGATCATGGTCTTCGTATTGCCGGACTGGATACGCTTGCCGTTGAGATCGAGCCAGAGTTCCAGCCGCTGTGGATTCGGTACCTCGTCGCGCGTGACGAGCCAGGGGCCGACCGGACCGAAGGTGTCGCAGCCCTTGCCCTTGTCCCACTGCGTGCCGCGCTCCAGCTGGTACTCGCGTTCCGAGACATCGTTCACGACGCAGTAGCCGGCGACGTGCGCGAGCGCATCCTTTTCGTTAATCGAGCGGGTCAGTTTGCCAATCACCACGCCCAGTTCCACTTCCCAGTCGGTTTTCTTCGATCCCTTCGGCAGCATGACAGGATCATCCGGGCCCGACAGGCAGGAGGTCGCCTTCATGAATACGATCGGCTCCTTCGGAATCGCCATGCCTGCTTCCGCGGCATGGTCGGAGTAGTTCAGCCCGATGCCGATGAACTTGCCCACGTACGCAACCGGCACACCCTTGCGAGGATTGCCGCGGACCAGCGGCAGGGTTTGCGGGTTGATTTTCGCCAGCTTGGCAAGTGACTTGTCCGAGAGCTGTTCCGGACCAATATCGTCGATTACCCCGGATAAGTCGCGCAGCTTGCCTTGTTCATCAATCAGTCCCGGTTTTTCCTTTCCAACGCGGCCGTAGCGGACCAATTTCATGCGATCTCCTTGTGATGGTTTCCGACATATATTTCTGGAGGGGAACAAAATGGACATCGCAATATATGCGCTGCGGGTGCGCTTGTCCATTGCTGGCACTGGATTGGAACGAGGAGCGAGGAAGTGGATTATTACGAGGCGTGCGTGCTTCTCTTTGCTTCTGCAAGGTCGACCTGAAGATGCGCCTTCGCTACCTTCGTGCAAGCGCTGCGTTCATGGAACATATGCATTCATGCAAGCCGCACCGCGGTTTTAGCGGCGCCACGGGTATAGGGGCAGGAGAGGACAAGTGACCGGCGGAACCGGTCACTCAAGTTGCAAGTCGCAGCACGGTTGTGCCGCGACGTTCGCTAGCGGCAAAGACTCGCTACAGGACGAGGAATACGAGCGACAGCCCGCCAAGCATCGCGGCTTCCATCAACATGACGATAAAGGGGATTTTCATCTTCGACCTCCTTCCTGGAAACAAATTTGGTGGCGTGATGACTCCTTTTCAGCATGTTAGGCCGACAGGTCTCCTTAAAGTTTCGAGGTGCGCGAGGAAAGGGGCGGAATGTATCCGGGGGCTTGCATTGATTTTAGTCAACGCAAGAATTTCCTTATGGTTCAAGCGCTTATGGTGCCCCGTCGCTACATGTCCACAGACTCGGCCACTGATTATGTGGGTAAACGAACCAAGTTCGCTTGTCTTACGGAACGGACGGGGGAATGATGAGCTTGCCCAAGAGATTGAGACGCAGCGATACCTCGGAAGCCGCTTCCGGCATAGCCTCGGCATCCAAGGTGTTCGGGGGTGGGTCAGGGATGCACTCGTCTTGTGACGTGGGGGACGGGGAGTGCTTTTGGTTCGACGGTGTCGGCATGTGTAACTCTATCGAAATGGGATAGAGTCATCTTACTGTCGACGCCCGCAGATACCTTGAGATTGGTCACCGCATGTAACTGAAACAGGAATGGGACCGTGCGCTGGTGCGGCAGCGCTAACGGCTCCACACTGTGCCGGACCGCCCGGGGCCACCAATTTGTGCATCGGCCGCATTCCCTCCACGCAGACGATGTCGGCCGCCACCGCGAGGATGCAGATCCTTCCGAAAGCCTGAACCCGAGCGCAGATGCATGCTGAACGAGGGGGCGGGTGCAACGTATACGGGCGGCGACACATAGACCGGCGGCGCAACATACACCGGGGCGGGTGTCGCATAGTAAACGGGTGGCGTCGAGTAGTAGGTGACCGGGCCGTGGCTGTACTCGGTCACCGTGGTGTGCTGGACCGGCACTGACTCATAAGTCGCACATCCGGCGAGCAGTGCTGCAAGTGCGGGAATGGACAGTTTCATTGGCGTGGACATAGAACGGCTTCTCCCTTTATTGATTATAGGAATGTCGATCC
>CBIHRW010000124.1:0-11317 GCA_966212545.1 uncultured Noviherbaspirillum sp. | reverse complement strand
CAACCAGGACATGGACGTCGCCGCCGGCTTGCGCGGCAGCGGTGATGGTGTTGAGTGTGCTTCCCTTCAGCGAAGCATTGTCGTGTTCAGCAATGACGAGTGCGGTCATGATGGATTCCTGATCTGAATATGTTTAGATGACTTTTGCTTCGTTCTTGAGCTTGTCGACCAGCGCGGCGACATCCGGCACCTTGATGCCCGCGGAGCGCTTCGGCGGCTCGGCAACCTTCAGGGTCTTCACGCGCGGGGTGACGTCGACGCCGAGGTCGGCCGGCTTGACGGTGTCCAGCGGCTTCTTCTTGGCCTTCATGATGTTCGGCAGGGTCACGTAGCGCGGCTCGTTCAAGCGCAGGTCGGTGGTGACCACGGCCGGCAGGGTCAGGGACACGGTCTCGAGGCCGCCGTCCACTTCGCGGGTCACGACCGCCTTGCCGTCTTCAATCGAGACCTTCGAGGCGAAGGTTGCTTGCGGCCAGCCCAGCAGGGCGGCGAGCATCTGGCCGGTCTGGTTGCAGTCGTCGTCAATTGCCTGCTTGCCGAGGATGATCAGTTGCGGCTGCTCCTTGTCGGCGACAGCCTTGAGCAGCTTGGCGACAGCCAGCGGCTGCAGTTCTGCATCAGTCTCGACCAGGATGCCGCGGTCGGCGCCGATGGCCATGGCGGTACGCAGGGTTTCCTGGCACTGGGCCACGCCGGCGGACACTGCCACGATCTCGGTGACCTTGCCACCTTCCTTCAGGCGGGTGGCTTCCTCGACCGCGATTTCATCGAACGGGTTCATCGACATCTTGACGTTGGCGATGTCCACACCGCTGCCGTCGGACTTGACGCGGACCTTCACGTTGAAGTCCACCACGCGTTTGACAGGTACCAAGACTTTCATAGCTTTGCCTTTGTAAAGAAACAATTGACGTTAACGTAAACCGAAATCGTGATTATAGGTGAGAGCTGAACCTGCGACGAAATTTAGCACGACCGTTCTATTAATTGGTAGAGAGTATGCACTAAATCGCACCAAAAATCCAAGGAAACATGATGCTTTGCCAGTGCGTATTTCCCATTGGAACCAGCATGGATCGGCGGGAAAATGACGTTCGGGAACAGCGTGGGGAAAGGCTAAGGGAAAGGGATGGGGAAGAACATGCGCGGGATCAGGATTTACTTCCGCTTCATGAAGAAGGTAAATTCCTTGTCGTTCTGGCTCTGGCCGACCAGTTCATTGCCAGTCTGGCGGGCAAACGCCTGGAAATCGCGAACCGAGCCAGGGTCGGTTGCCATCACGCGGAGGATTTGGCCGCTGGTCATCTCTGCCAAAGCCTTCTTGGCCTTCAGGATCGGCAGCGGACAATTGAGGCCGCGAGCGTCGAGCTCTTTGTGGAATTCCATGTTCATTACTCGGTAACGAGAAATCGGTCAGGAAATTCTACCCCAAATGCAAGGGCCTTGTGCGGCGCAACAAGCCTTATTGTGCCGGAAACTCCATGAACTCCACATGCAATCCCCGCGCCCGCATCCACTCGGCCATTGCATAGCCGGTTCCGGCGCGCCATGGGCGCAGTTTTTCAGGGGAGATCAGACGATAGTCGACCAGTTCCTCCGACAGCTTGATCTCGCCGGAGGCCTTGACGTGATACGCGATGATGACTTCGTTCTTGCGGATGAACTCGTAGACGCCGATCAGCTTGATTTCATCGGCGTCGAGATTGGTTTCTTCCTTGAGTTCGCGGGCGACGCCCTGCTCCGGGGTTTCGCCGCGTTCCATGAAACCGGTGATGAGTGCAAACATCTTCTCCGGCCACGCGGCATTGCGCGCGAGAAGGATGCGGCCCTCGACCTCAACAAGGGCCGCCAGGACGGGAAGCGGATTGTCCCAGTGCGTCCAGTGACCGTCCGGGCAGGCCAGGCGGACCTTGTCGGATTCACCGGCGTCCGCGCGCTCGACGAGCGGCGCGGCGCACATGGGGCAATAGACCGGCGTCATCAGGCGCGCTGACGTACCCAGTCGGTCACGCCGTCCAGCGCCTTCGGCAGGCCGCTCGGGTCGGTACCGCCGGCTTGCGCCATGTCGGGACGGCCGCCGCCCTTGCCGCCCACCTGCTGGGCGACGAAGTTGACCAGTTCGCCGGCCTTGACCTTGGCGGTCGCGTCCGAGGTAACACCTGCGATCAGGCTGACCTTGCCTTCATTGACGGCAGCCAGCACGATGGCCGCGGTCTTGAGCTTGTCCTTCAGCTTGTCCATGGTCTCGCGCAGGGCCGGTACATCGGCGCCGTTCAGCGTCGCTGCCAGCACCTTGATGCCGTTGACGTCGACTGCCTTGGCGAGCAGTTCGTCGCCCTGGGCGGAAGCCAGCTTGCCCTTGGCGGCGGCGAGTTCCTTTTCCAGCGTGCGCATCTGTTCGAGGACGCTGCCGATGCGGGTGGACAGTTCCGCCGGGGTTGCCTTCAACGTGCCGGCAACCTGGTTGACGGTCGACTCCAGCGACTGCAAGTAGGCGAGCGCATTGTCGCCGGTCACTGCCTCGATGCGGCGCACGCCCGCGGCCACACCGCCTTCCGCGACGATCTTGAACAGGCCGATGTCGCCGGTGCGCTGCACGTGCGTGCCGCCGCAGAGCTCGCGGCTGAAGCCGATGTCGAGCACGCGTACTTCATCGCCGTATTTTTCGCCGAACAGCATCATCGCGCCAACCTTCTGTGCTTCGTCGATCGCCATTACGCGTGCCTGGGTCGGGTGATTGGCCAGAATCTCCGCGTTGACGATGGCTTCCACCTTGCGGATCTGTTCCTGCGTCAGCGCGCCGTTGTGCGCGAAGTCGAAGCGGGTGCGTTCTGCGTTGACCAGCGAGCCTTTCTGCTGCACGTGCGCACCGAGCACTTCGCGCAGCGCCTTGTGCATCAGGTGGGTCGCGCTGTGGTTGCGGACGGTCTTGGCGCGTTTCTCGGCGTCGACCTTGGCGTTGAGCGTGTCGCCGACTTTGATCGAGCCTTCGGCGACGCGGCCGTGATGACCGAATACGTCTGCCTGGATCTTCAGCGTGTCTTCGACCAGGAAGCGTGCTGCCGCATTGCGCAGTTCGCCCGTGTCGCCGACCTGGCCGCCGCTTTCTGCGTAGAACGGGGTGTGGTCGAGCACGACGACGGCATCGTCGCCGGAGTTGGCCTCCTGGACCGGCGTGCCGTCGACATAGATCGCGGTGACCGTGGCCGTGTCGTGGATCAGTTTCTCGTAGCCATGGAAGGTGGTCGGCGAGCCGGAATATTCCAGACCCTGTGCCATCTTGAATTTGCCGGCTTCGCGCGCACGCTGGCGCTGCTCGTCGAGCAGTGCGTTGAAGCGTGCCTCGTCCACCGTCACGCCGCGCTCGCGGCAGACGTCGGCGGTCAGGTCGACCGGGAAGCCGTAGGTGTCGTGCAGCTTGAATGCGGTGTCGCCGTCGATGACCTTGGCGCCGGTTGCAAGGGCCTTCTCCAGAATTTCCATGCCGTTGGCGATGGTGCGGAAGAAAGCCTCTTCTTCCTGCTTGAGCACCTGCATCGCGCGTTCGCCGTTCTGGCGGAGTTCTGGATAGGCATCGCCCATTTCGGTGACCAGTGCCGGGACCAGCGCGTGGAAGAACGGCTTGCGCGCGCCGAGCTTGTAGCCGTGACGGATCGCGCGGCGGGCGATGCGACGCAGGACGTAGCCCCGGCCGGCATTGCTCGGGATCACGCCGTCGACGACGGTGAACGTGCAGGCGCGGATGTGGTCGGCGATAACCTTCAGCGACGGCGAATCCTTGTCGCAGTCGCCGGCACCGGCGGCATCCACCGCCTTCTTGGCGGCTGCCAGCAGGTTGACGAAGGTATCGATCTCGTAATTCGAATGCACGTGCTGCAGCACCGCGGTGATGCGCTCCAGACCCATGCCGGTGTCCACGCTCGGCTTGGGCAGCTTGTGCATCACGCCTTCTTCATCGCGGTTGAACTGCATGAAGACGTTGTTCCAGATCTCGATGTAGCGGTCGCCGTCCTCGTCAGGCGAACCGGGCGGGCCGCCGGGAATTTCCGGGCCGTGGTCATAGAAGATCTCGGTGCAAGGGCCGCAAGGGCCAGTGTCGCCCATCATCCAGAAGTTGTCGGACGCATAACGTGCGCCCTTGTTGTCGCCAATGCGCACGATGCGCTCGGTCGGCACGCCCACCACCTTGTTCCAGATCTCGTAGGCTTCGTCGTCTTCCGCGTAAACCGTCACCCACAGCTTTTCCTTCGGCAGCTTGAAGACTTCGGTCAGCAGTTCCCATGCGTAGGTGATCGCGTCGCGCTTGAAGTAATCGCCGAAGCTGAAGTTGCCCAGCATTTCGAAGAAGGTATGGTGGCGCGCGGTGTAGCCCACGTTTTCCAGGTCATTGTGCTTGCCGCCTGCGCGGATGCACTTCTGCGCGGTGGTTGCGCGGGTGTATGGGCGCTTGTCGAAACCGAGGAATACATCCTTGAACTGGTTCATACCCGCATTGGTGAAGAGCAATGTCGGGTCGTCGCCAGGCACCACCGGGCTGGACGCGACGATGGTGTGGCCTTTCGATTCAAAGAACTTCAGGAATTTTTCGCGGATTTCGGACGATTTCATGTTGGACGAATAAGTGGGGAATGCGTTGCAAACCGTTGATTATACGTGATAAGCCTTCTTCGATAAGGGGGTCGGAAGGGATTGCGGAAGCCAGTCTCCGTACCGCGGAAGCCGCGTCCTGTCAGGCGGCGGAAAAATCCGGCGCGATCAGGTCGATACGGTCGGTGCAGAAGGCGTCCACTCCCCAGCCCAGGATCTCCCGCGCGCGCTCCGGTGAGTTGACGGTATAGCAAAAAAGGCCATAGCCGGCCTGCTTGACCGCACGCGCACGCTCGGGGAGCAGATGCTTGTGGTTGGTGTGGAGCGCGACCGCGTCCAGCGCGCGCAGGCGGTCGAGCCAATCGGGGGGGATCGCGTCGGCCAGGAAGCCGCGCGGGATACGCGGCGCTGCTTCCTTGGCGGCCATCAGCGCATCAAAGGAAAATGATGAAAAAAGCGGCAGGCCGGCATCGTTGAGCCCAGGTTCGAATGATGCGATTTCGGCGGTGAACAGCCGCTGCGTCCACTCCGCGACCACGCGCCCGGTTTCCACTTCGACCCCGGGTGAAGGCTTGATCTCGACATTCATCCAGATCCCGTTTGTCCTGCAGAAATTGACCGCCTGCTCATACGTGGGAACCGGTTCCCCGGCAAATGCATTGCCGAACCACGAACCGGCGTCCATGCGACCGAGTTCCTGCGCGTTCGTCTCGCATACCTTGCCCGCGCCCCGCACCGTACGGCCGAAGCCGGGATCGTGCATCAGCACCGGGATGCTGTCTTTTGACAACATCACGTCGAACTCGACAGCGCGGAATCCATGCGCCAGGCCGCAACGCAGCGCCGCCATCGTATTCTCGGGCGCCAGCGTGCCGCCGCCGCGATGGGCGATGATTTTCGGATAAAACCACATGGCTTGATCTTTCTCGTGGAATGATCTTTGACGAGACGTAGTCTAATGCCAATCGTTAATCAAAAGGTGAAGCGTGTCCGGCCTCCGGTTGACGGCACGAGCGCGTTGCTGCCACGAGCGGCATGCCTTGATGACGCGGCCATTGCCGGCCGGGCCGCCGCCCTGTCCGCCATGCCTGCAGACCGCCCCTATCCGACGCCCTTCGACACATCGACCTTCCTCTTCCCCGCCGAATGGCATACCTTCTCGGATCTGCTTGGCGGCGCGGATACCGGCCTGGTCTGCTTGCGCGAAGGCGTGATCACGCATGTGAACAGCCACCTCGCGGATCAACTGGAATTCGAGGACACCGAGCTGATCGGGCAGCCGGCTGAGTTCCTTTTCCCGGTGAGCAACACCGCGGCATCGAGCGAGGCGGTGCCGCCGGCCGACTCCGGCTCGCATATCCGCCTGCGTACGAAAACCGGCAGGGTTCTACGCTTTCGCTTCGTCTCCAACCGGATCGACACGCTGCATGACGCCAGTTCCACCATCTGGATCCTGCGGCCCGAGCATGGCGCAGCCGCCGAGGCAAAGATGCCGGACTTGCAGGCGGTCGCGGAACAGCTGCCCGATCTCGTCCTGGTTTGCGCACCCGACAGCTCATTGATCTTTTCCAACAAGTCGTTCGAAGAGATGACGGGCGGCCGCGGCGGCATGCTGGCCGACCTGGTGCATCCCGACGATCGCGTCAAGCTGCTTGATGCGGCCGGCCGGGCGGCCGATGGCAATTTGGCGGTACCCATCGCCTTCCGGCTGCGGCATCACGATGGCGCGTGGCGCCATTTCGCTGGCCAGGCGCGCCGGCTGGAATCCGGTGGTCACGCGGAGCACCTGCTGCTGAATGCACGCGACGTTACGCACGAACTGCAGCAACAGCAAGAGCTCGCCGCGGAAAGAAAGCGGCACCTGCATTACCTCAACCGCCTGCTCCGGCTCGCGCAGCACCCGCACGCGAATCTCGACTCGGCCCTCAAAGTGATTCTCAAGTCGGCGGCAAAAGCCATTGGGGTGCATCGCTGCTCGTTCTGGGAAGTCTCGGAAGCGCCGTCCGCGACGCGCTGTATCGCAGCGTACGACAATACGCGCCAGAATTTCCTGATCGAAGAGCCGGACGCCCTGCTCGTCGAGTCCCTCCAGCCGCTCTTGCAGCAAGTGATACGCAGCGAGCAGCATCTCGTCGTCGCCGACGTCGACCAGGACCCGCGCGCAGCGCTGCACTGCGAATATTTCCATGCCGAGTCGATCAAGGCGATGATGGCGATTCCGGTGCAACGCGGAAACGGACTGGCCGGCCTCCTGCTGTTCGTCGTCCGTGAACAGCCGCGCCTGTGGCGCAAGGACGAGACCGAGTTCGCCCACAACGTCGCGGCACTGATCGGCCAGATCTTCAGACAGATCGTCCACGTTAGGGAAGAGGCACAGTTGCGCCACCTCGCCCACCACGACAGCCTGACCGGACTGCCGAACCGGCATTTCCTGTTCGACCAGGCCACCGATTTCTTCCCCAAAGTGACGGCAGGCGCCCACACGCTGGCAGCGTTTTTCATCGACCTCGACGGCTTCAAGAGCATCAATGACGCGTTCGGCCACGCGGTCGGCGATGAACTGCTGAAGGCGGCCGCGCTGCGCCTGAAGAACGTGGTACGCAGGGAAGACATCCTGGTGCGCCTGGGCGGCGACGAATTCATGCTTCTCGCCCGCAACCTCAGCAACATGCGCATCGCGGACGATATCGCCCAGCAGATCGTCGATACCATGCGCGGCGCCTTCTCCTTGCAAGGACGGGAGCTGCATATCTCGGCAAGCGTCGGCATCGCGATCTATCCATTCGACGGCACCGACATCGATACGCTGATGAAGAAGGCCGACATCGCGATGTACCACGCCAAGTCGGCCGGCCGTGACCAGTACCAGATGTTTGCCCCTCAACTGAGCGACAGTGCGACTCAACGCTCCACCCTGGAGGTCGAACTGCGCCATGCTATCGAGGAGCGCGAACTGCTGCATTTCTACCAGCCGCAGATCGACATGCGGACCGGCAAGGTGTGCTGTGTCGAAGCCCTGCTGCGCTGGCGGCACCCGCGGCTGGGCCTGCTCCTGCCGGCGGCATTCCTGCCGGTAGCGGAGGAATCGTGTCTGATCCACAAGATCAGCAACTTGATGATCAATGACGCCTGCGAGCAGATGAACGACTGGGTGATGCAGGGTATGGAAGATTTCACCCTGGCCATCAACCTCTCCGCCAGCCAACTGATGGACCGCTCGCTGCTGCCTATCCTCGAGAATGCGCTCGACCGCACCGGCGTGCCGGCCCATATGCTCGAATGGGAAGTCAAGGAAAGCACCGTGATGCAGCACCATACAATGACCTCGTCGATGCTGGACCGCTTGGCGGACATGAGCATCGGCCTCTCCATCGACGACTTCGGCACCGGCTACTCCAATATGGCCTACCTCCGGCGCTATCCCGTGCGCAAGGTTAAAATCGACAGCAGCTATGTCGCCGGCCTGCCCGGGAATAAGGATGACCGCGCCATCACCGACGCCATCATCGCGATGGCGCAGCCGCTGGGACTGGAAGTGGTTGCCGAGGGCGTGGAAACACCGCAGCAGATGGAATACCTGCGCGAGCGCGGCTGCGACATTGCGCAGGGATACTTCTTCACACAACCACTGACTGCGGAACAATTCGAAACATGGCTGATTCGCCACTGAAGAAAGCGCTCGGACACATTCGCGTACTCGACCTCACCCGCGTGCTCGCCGGCCCCTGGTGCGCACAGAACCTCGCCGACCTCGGTGCAGACGTGATCAAAATCGAACGCCCCGGTGCCGGCGACGACACCCGCCACTGGGGCCCGCCCTACCTCAAGGATGCGGAGGGGCGCGACACTAGCGAAGCGGCCTACTATCTCGCCGCCAATCGCGGCAAGCGTTCGGTCACGCTTGACATCGCCACGCCTGAAGGACAGGAGATCGTGCGCAAGCTGGCGCGGCAATCGGACGTGGTGCTGGAGAACTACAAGGTCGGCCAACTGAAAAAGTACGGGGTGGACTATGAATCGCTCAAGCGCGAAAAGCCGGACCTCATCTACTGCTCGATCACCGGCTTTGGCCAGACCGGGCCCTATGCGCAGCGTGCAGGCTACGACTTCATCATCCAGGGCATGGGCGGCTTCATGTCGATCACCGGTGAGCGCGACGACCTGCCGGGCGGCGGGCCGCAGAAGGCCGGTGTAGCGATCTCCGACCTGATGACCGGCATGTATTCCACTGTCGCAGTAATGGCTGCGCTGGCGCACCGCGACCGCACCGGCGAGGGGCAATACATCGACATGGCGCTGCTCGATGTGCAGGTAGCGATGCTCGCGAACATGAACACCAATTACCTTGCCAGCGGCAATCCGCCCAAGCGCTGGGGCAATGCTCACCCCAACATCGTGCCCTATCAGACCTTTGCCACATCGGACGGGCACATCATCGTCGCCGTGGGCAATGACGGACAGTATCGCCGCTTCGTCGAGGCGGGCGGACGGCCGGACCTGGCGGTGGACGAACGCTTTGCGACCAATCCGATGCGCGTGCGGCATCGCGATACGTTGGTGCCCCTGCTTGCAGAGATGGTGAAGGCAAAGACCAAGCAGGAATGGATCGAAGCGCTGGAGGCGGCTGGGGTGCCTTGCGGACCGATCAACAACCTGGATGAGGTGTTCGACAATCCGCAGGTGCAGGCGCGCGGGCTGCGGATGGATCTGCCGCATCCGGCCGGCGGCAAGGTGAAGCTGGTGGGGAGTCCGATGAAGATGTCGGCGACGCCGCCCCGGTATGACATGCCGCCGCCTTTGCTCGGGGAACATACAGAGCAAGTGCTACGGGATATACTGGGGGAAAGCAGCGAGACTATATCTTTCTTGAGGAAGAAAGGAATTATTTAAAGCGGGCTCGACGCGGGGGTGTGTGCAGGGAAGCCCCCCCCCGCGATTGCGAGTCAATACAGCGGCTCGCCCAGCCCCTCCTGCTCCAGCGCCCGCCTGATCGCCGGGCGCTCCACCATCATGTTGAGAAACGCGCCCAGATGTTGCCGATGCCGCGCAGGCTTGTCCATCATGCGCGTCCAGCGCGAGAGCATGAACAGATAAGGATCGACTGCGCTGTAGCGCGAGCCGAGTAGATACGACCCGCCGCTCTCCGCCAGCGCCTTGTCCAGCAGGTCCAGCATTCCGCCCACACGCGCTTCTGCATGTGCCTTGACCTGCCCTATGGCCATTTCTTCATCGGCCAGGCGCTCGGGATAAAAGTACGTCAACAGTTCTGCCTGCAGCGTATTGGTGAGATAGACCAGCCATTTGTAGAAGTGCGCCCGCTCGATGCTTCCCACTGCGGGTGCCAGACCGGCTTCCGCATGCTTGTCGACAAGATGCAGGCAGATCGCGGCTGTTTCAAACAGCACAAGATCGCCATCGACCAGCGTCGGGATGCGGCCGTTGGGATTCAGTTTCAGGTACTCGGCACTGCGCTGCGCATCCTTCGTCCGGTCCACCAGCACCAGCTCGTATGGCACATCCAGTTCTTCCAGCAACATGTGCGGTGCGAGATTGGCATTGCCTGGGTAGTAGTAGAGCTTGTACATGGGATTTTCGCCTATCATTACGGTTTGAGGTCTCCATTATGCAAAATTCCCCCCGCCCCGACACGCCCTGTGTTGCCGTCTGTTCAACCACCTTCGACGATATCTGCCGTGGCTGCGGCCGTACAGTCGACGAAGTGGCGCACTGGGTGTTCATGTCCGAAGAAGAAAAAGAGCGCGTGTGGGTGCGGATCACCGCGCAAGGTTATCCGCGCAGGAATACCTGAACGTCCGCGTCAGAGCTGCCGCCCCAGCAGCGACGAGAGCTGCTCGATCACCTTTTCCGCCAACGGCCGGCTCTTCCATTCTTCCAGCGTGATGCGGCGCGCCCGCGTGAGGTCCTTTTCGAAGACCTTTGTCATCTCGCTTGCAAATGCTTCATCGTACACGTTCAGATTCGCCTCATCGTTCAGGCGAAACGAACGGTTGTCGAAGTTCGTCGACCCGGTTGAAACGAGGTAGCCGTCGACCACCATGATCTTGCAATGGAACATCGTCGTCTGGTACTCGTGTATCTCGATCCCCGCCTCAAGCAGGCATCCCCAGCGCGCGCGTGATGCGCGGCGGACGACCGCAGTATCGATATGCTTGCCCGGCGTGATGATACGGATGCGCACACCGCGCTTTGCTGCAGCCACCAGCGCGCGAATCGCCAAGGCGTCCGGCACGAAGTAGGAACTCGACAGCAGCAGCGACTTCTCCGCCGAGGCAATCGACAACAGATACATCAGGTGCATGCTTTCGCTGCCGCCGGTCGGTGAACTGCTGAACATCTGTGCCGGCATGCTGCCCGCATGGTCGGTTTTCGGGAAGTATTCCGGCCCGTGCAAGACCTGCCCCGTTGCCTTTATCCAGTTGTCCATGAACACGGCCTGGAATTCCGCCACTACCGGCCCCTCAAGGCGGAAATGAGAATCGCGCCAGTGCTTCTCATCCTGCGCATCTCCGCTCCAGTGGTCGGCGATACCGACTCCGCCGGTGAACCCGACCAGGCCGTCGACGACTAGCAGCTTGCGATGCGTGCGGTTGTTCATGCGCGACCAGTTGTTCCAGCGCGGCTCATGGTAACGCTCCACCTGGACGCCGCCCTCGCGCATTTCCTCCAGCAGCTTCTGCTCCATTTTCGCGCTGCCCACCCAGTCGAGCAG
>CBIHRW010000123.1:0-11536 GCA_966212545.1 uncultured Noviherbaspirillum sp. | reverse complement strand
GGAAGCATATGGGCTTAAACCTGTATCGAGGGTTCGAATCCCTCCGTCTCCGCCAGATTTGAAAAAGCCCCGCAAGGGGCTTTTTTGCTTTTGGCATACATCGCGGTTTGACCTGGTGAACCGACCGATTTTCTTGAATTGGTGCCGATGCTCTTCCAGATAGAGAGCAATGACATTCAACCCCGCGGATTCTCTTTGTCTATCGTTTGGTCACTTTCTTAACTTGAGCCGTCAATCTGATGCGGCGTGTGGGAGAGGGTAACTTTATTGCCGGCTCAAATTGTTGAGTAAGGTGCTGTTCGCAAACGATGGACGGTATCGGAGACGGACGTCGTTACACTCTCCCTGGCCGCCACGGGGTACCCGCCGCTGCTCAGATGTCCCTCCGGGTGTGATGGTGCACAAGCTGGAAGGCGCCTGTAAGCCTGCGTGGAAATGCAATAGACGGGGACTGGTCGAACTTATAGATTTGGTCTGATCGTTCTTTGTCTTATCTCGGGGCGAAACTCAGGTTGTCCAAACCCAGTGGCTAAATTTCCATATTGGCAATAATAATTGGCCTTTACCTTACTTTTGCTGTTGCCACCCTAAATTCGGCGTCGGGTTGACCGTTATTGGTAGGACAGGGTAGGGACGGCGACGAAAATTCTTTAAAAAAATTTTCGTTGAAACCCTAAAGTTTCCAAAAACGCTGCCGATAAACAACATATCAGCAGCCTTGGGTGCTTGAGAAGCATGGCGAAAGCCAATTATTGCAATCAAGAACGCATATAAGAAAAGCAACTCCACTTGAAATTTCCCTTTGGCAAGGGTGTGTTGGCGGCTTCCATTAGTTGCCCTAAAAGCTAGAGCCCAAGCCGCTTCCCGCACACTTTTCGGTGTGCGCATTTACCGCTGCCCGGTGTTTGTAGGACAAACACCTACGGGTGGTGTTCGCGCGTTCCCGACGCAAAATACAGCGCAGCTCCTATTTTCTTAAAGTAACTTCAAACCCAGAATGAATCTTACTGGGAGGCAAGACCGCGTCCAGTGTCATTGAAGAAGAGGTGGGAAATGAACACGAACGACATGATGGCCGAGATCCGCGATGCCAATTTGAGTTACCTGATGCTTGCGCAGCAAATGATTCGTTCCGATAAGGCCAGCGCCATTTTCCGGCTTGGCATCAGCGCCGAAATCGCTGACATGCTGGAAGGGTTGAACAACGCACAGATCCTCAAGCTGGCCGGGACCAACATGATGCTGGCGCGTTTCCGCTTTGATGACGGTGCAATCCTGGGGATGTTGACGAATTACAACAAGGATCGCGGACTTGCCCATAACCATGCAGCAATTCTGATGGCCGGGCAGCAGCTCGAGGAGATTTCCTGACAGAATATGGCCATTCGGTAATACACTTTAAGAAGTTGAAGGGACGCGAGGTCGGCATGGCTAAGAAGAGCGTAGTGTCTGAAGCGCAGGAGATCCAACTCGCTATCGAGCTTATCAATCTCGGTGCCCGCCTTCAGTTGCTGGAATCCGAAACCAATCTGTCCCGCGAGCGCCTGCTCAAGCTATACAAGGAACTGAAGGGTGTGTCGCCGCCGAAGGGCATGCTGCCATTCTCGACCGACTGGTTCATTACCTGGCAGCCCAACATCCATTCCTCGCTCTTCATTAATATCCACAAGTATCTCGTCGAGCACGCGCAGGTCTCCGGGATCGAGGCGGTGATGAAGGCATACAAGTTGTATCTCGAGCAGGTCGAGCCGGACGCGAGTGGTGAGCCCGTGCTGTCCCTGACGCGAGCATGGACGCTGGTCCGTTTCTTTGAGAGCAAGATGCTGGAAACAGCGACTTGCTCCAAGTGCGGCGGCGATTTCGTCGTGCACCGCTTGGACCTGCACCAGGATTACGTCTGTGGCCTTTGCCACATGCCGTCGCGTGCCGGCAAGACCAAGAAGTTGAAGGAAGAGGCTGCGGCCGCGTCCTTGTCCTCATCCACCTCCGCGCAGGCCTGAGCCAGCGCTTCCTATCGTTCTCGGCATATCATGTATAGCGGCGGCTCCGGCGCGGGCTCGCCGTTTCGCAAGAATTTCCTCCATTTACCGGCTGTCCGCGCATTGCTCGCGCAGGGAGCAGCAGGTGTGATCGTGCTTGGTGTCGCTTTCGCCTTGCCGATACTGGCGGACATCCAGCTGTCGATTGCGTTCGCCGCCGCGATTCAGGGCGGGATTGCCGCCTTCATCTCGCGCCAGCAACGGCTGGCGCCGTGGTGGCCGCCGATCCAGTTCTTCTTCCCGATTGCCCTGCTGGTGCTGAGTGCTGCGCAACTCACGCCGTGGATCTATCTTGGCGCCTTTTTCGTCCTCCTCTGTCTGTACTGGTCCACCTTTCGCACACAGGTGCCGTACTACCCCTCGTCCCTTGCGGCCTGGCGGGCAGTGACTGCGTTGCTGCCTAAAGACAAGCCGCTGCGTGTCATTGATGTCGGCAGCGGATTCGGCGGCCTGGTCATGCATCTGGCGAAGGCACGTCCGGAAAGCGAAATCATCGGTATCGAACTGGCCCCGCTTCCGTGGGGCTCCAGCTGGCTGCGCGCACGGCTGCGCGGCAGTGCGGCGCATTTTGTTCGCGGCGACTACGAGGCGCTCGACTTCGGTGAGTACGACGTAGTGTTTGCCTATCTCTCGCCAGCTGCCATGCCTGCGCTCTGGCGCAAGGCCTGTGCCGAAATGCGGTCGGGCGCGCTGCTGCTGAGTCATGAGTTCGGCATTCCCGGAGTCGATCCCGACATCGTCGTGCGCCCGGCCGAGAGTGGACCGGCAATCTTCGGTTGGCATGTCAGGCGAGTCGGCGGGTAGGTGTATGCATCTGGCCGCCGGCTCAAGTTTTACAGCAGACGGTCGTAACTGACATGAAGGCCGTCTTCGGGCGCTGGTCCTGTGACTAGGTATTGGTTGTGAACCGAAGTGCGAATTGGCACAATGTTGGGCTGTGGAAAGGCCTTAATAACGACCGGAGCTTGATCCCTTGTTAGTCATTGTCGGATATATCATTGTTATGGCTTCGGTGTTCGGCGGCTTCGCGCTGTCCGGCGGACACTTGGCGGCGTTGTTCCAGCCGCTCGAATTACTCATGATCGGCGGTGCCGCCGTCGGCGCGTTCTTCGTCGGGAACAACGGCAAGGCGATCCGGGCCACGCTCAAGACGCTGCCGACGGTCCTGAAGGGGTCCAAGTACACGAAGGCCTTGTACATGGAGCTCATGACCCTGCTGTTCGAAATCCTGAGCAAGGTCCGCAAGGAGGGCCTGATGTCCATCGAAGGGGACATCGAAAACCCGGAAGAAAGTCCGATCTTCAGCAAGTACCCGGGCATCCTGGCCGATCATCACATCGTCGAATTCATGACCGACTACCTGCGCCTCATGGTGTCGGGGAACATGGATGCGTTCCAGATCGAGAACCTGATGGATAACGAGATCGAGACGCATCACACCGAAGGCGAGATTCCCGTCCATTGCGTGGCCAAGCTGGGTGACGGCATGCCGGCGTTCGGCATTGTCGCCGCGGTGATGGGCGTGGTGCATACCATGGAATCCGTTGGTCTGCCGCCGGCGGAACTGGGCATCCTCATCGCGCACGCGCTGGTCGGTACCTTCCTCGGCATTCTGCTCGCATACGGTTTCGTTGGCCCGCTGGCGAGCGTGCTCGAACAGAAGCTGCACGAATCCACCAAGATGTTCCAGTGTGTCAAAGTGACATTGTTGGCGAGCCTGAACGGCTATGCGCCCGCGCTTGCGGTCGAGTTCGGCCGTAAGGTATTGTTCTCGACAGAGCGTCCGTCGTTCAGTGAGCTGGAAGAACACATCAAGCAATCCAAGTCCAAATAGTCCCGACTAACTAACCTCCAGCGGAACGCATCATGGCCGACGAAGGGCTACGCCCCATCATCGTAAAGCGCGTCAACAAGGGTGGCGGCGGCCATCACGGCGGTGCCTGGAAGATCGCGTACGCCGACTTCGTGACGGCGATGATGGCGTTCTTCCTGCTGATGTGGCTGATGGGCTCCACGGCCAAGGGGGACCTCCAGGGTATCGCCGAATACTTCAAGACACCGCTAAAGGTTGCCATGTCGGGCGGGTCGGGCGCCGGCGACAGTTCGAGCGTCATCCAGGGGGGCGGCAAGGACCTTACCCGCAAGGACGGCCAGATCAAGAAGGGCGACGATCCCGAGATCAAGAAAACCTACAATCTCCAGGCTGCCCATCTGCAGCAGGCCGAGAAGGAACTGGAAAAGGCCGAACTGGCCCGTCTGAAGGCCCTCAAGTCCAAGATCGAAGAAGTCATCGAGTCCAGACCGACCCTGAAGCAGTTCAAGAAGCAGCTTTTAATCGACATTACAACAGAGGGCTTGCGTATACAGATAGTCGACGAGCAAAATCGACCTATGTTCGCATTGGCGAAAGCGGAGCTGCAGCCCTATACGAAAGAAATCATGTTAGAGATCGGCCGGGCGCTCAACGACGTGCCGAACAGGATCAGCCTGTCCGGACATACGGATGCGACGCCGTACGTCAGTGGAGAAAAGGGGTACAGCAACTGGGAGTTGTCTGCAGACCGCGCCAACGCGTCACGCCGTGCATTGATTGCAGGCGGAATGGATGAAACGAAGGTGCTGCGCGTGGTAGGCTTGTCATCAGCCGTGTTGTTCGACAAGCAGGACCCCTTCAATCCAATCAACCGGCGCATTAGCATAATTGTAATGAACAAGAAGACGGAAGAATCCGCAGCAAGGGACGGCGGGACTGTAGAGGTCTCGAATGAAACGCAAGCCAAGCAGGAAGTGGTTGGCGCCGCCGCACGGTAGTATGTAACGCATGCAGCTGGAATAACAAGCGGTGTGGGGACGGGACGATGACAAGTGAAAAAATGTTGGGTTCGCAGGTTAGGCACCTGCTGTCCAACCTGTCGGATCATGGGACTCAGCATCTGACTGAAGTCGAGACCGACCTGGTGCAGACAAGCTTTCTGCTCGGGGAGGCGATCGAGAAGCTCGGCGCGAGTTTCATGGCAATCCATGAAGCCATCTCCGCACAGCAGGAAGCAATCGACCTCCTGCTCTCCGGGGCCAAGCCTACTCCCGAGATCGCAGAAAAGATCAAGGCCAAGCACAGCGAGATCGGCCAGCACGTCAGCGCGGCAGTCACCGGGCTGCAATTCCAGGATATGACCAGTCAATTGATCGGCCGGACCGTCAGGCGGGTGACCGGCCTGCGCGAGGTCCTGGGCGGGATCGGCTCAGGCAGCGCCACCATTTCGGAAAGCAATGCGGAAGAAATCATCTCCACGCTCAACGGCATCAATAAGGTGCTCGAAGAGCAGAGCGTGAAGCTCGAAAGCGCGCTGTGGAAGGCAGTCTGCCAGACGCACATGGAGAGCGGCGACGTCGAGCTGTTCTGACGGATACAGGACAACGGTAACGAGAAAATACGGGCGTGCAGCCCGGATATGAAGAAAGCAGGAGTTATAGCAATGGCAAAAACGATATTGGCAGTGGACGACTCGGGCTCACTACGGCAGATGGTGGTGTTCAGCCTGCGGGCGGCCGGCTACCAGGTCACCGAAGCAGTGGATGGGCAGGACGGGCTGGACAAGGCGAAAGCGCAGGTTTTCGATCTCGTCCTGACCGACCAGAACATGCCCCGCATGGACGGCTTGACGCTGATCCGTTCGCTGCGCGGCTTGCCGACTTACCAGAAGGTACCCATCCTCATGCTCACCACCGAGTCGAGCGACGAGATGAAGAACAAGGGTCGTGCTGCGGGAGCAAACGGCTGGCTGGTGAAGCCCTTCGATCCCCAGCGCCTGACGGAAGTCGTGCGAAAGGTCATTGGCTGATACCAGTTCACGCAGAGGCCACAAGAATAAATGCGAAGATGACGGAGTCCCATAATGACCATTGACATGAGCCAGTTCTTCCAGGTGTTCTTCGACGAAACCGAAGAACTCCTCGCAGAAATGGAAAAGCTGCTCCTGGCGATCGATGTGTCGGCGCCCGACGAAGAAGACCTGAACGCGATCTTTCGTGCGGCACATTCCATCAAAGGCGGTGCAGGCACATTCGGCCTGACGGACCTGACCGACGTCACGCATGTGCTCGAGTCGCTGCTCGACAAGATCCGCAAGGGTGAGATGGCGCTGTCCGCGGAGCACGTTGACGCCTTCCTTGTCGCCAAGGACGTGCTCAAGATGCAGCTCGACGGCCATCGCCTGCAAACGCCAGTGGATCAGGAAGCCGTTGTCGATGCGCGCATGCTGCTGCAGTCCCTTTCGCAGGGTGACGTGCCGCAGCCAATGCCTGCCGCATCGCTGGATGTCGCGCCGAAAGCCGATGCGCCAGCTGCGACGGCGATTGGCGGCTCGGCACGACGCTTCCGCATCGAGCTTCCGACAGTATCGGACCGCGACGTCGAGGTGTTGATGGCGGAACTCGGCCTGCTTGGCCATATCGCCAAGGAGGCGTTGGCAGATGGCCGTACCGCGTTCACTCTGGACTGCAACGGGGACTCTGAAGAAATCGTCGCCATTTGTTCATTCATCCTTGACCCAAAGGACCTCAAGATCTCCGAGGAGGGGCCACCGAGACAGATGACGGCGGCGGAGGCCAAGGCGGCACAGGAAGAGGCGCAAGGATACGGCTTCTTCGATCCGATCGAACCGGCCGCGGAACAGGCCGCTGCGGAAAAGGCGGCGCAGGAAGCGGCGCAAGGTTACGGTTTCTTCGACAACTTCGAAACGCACGAGATGAAGGAGGCCAAGGCTGCAGCTGGGCAAGGCCAGACGCCCGCGCAGCAAGCGCCGGCTTCGGCCGCGCCTGAGCCGAGCACGCCTCATTCCGCGGAGAAGAAGGTTGCGCCCAAGCGCGAAGCAGCCGGGGGCGCGCATAATTCTGAAACGACCTCGATTCGAGTCGGCATCGAGAAGGTCGACCAGCTCATCAACCTCGTTGGAGAACTCGTCATCACCCAGGCAATGATCGAGCAGCGCACGAATACACTCGATCCGATGATCCACGAGCGCCTGCTCAACAGCGTCAGCCAGTTGACCCGCAATACGCGCGACCTGCAGGAAGCCGTGATGTCGATTCGCATGATCCCGATGGATTATGTGTTCTCGCGCTTCCCGCGCATGGTGCGTGACCTCGCAAGCAAGCTGGGCAAGCGTATCGAATTCGTTACGCACGGCGCAGCCACCGAACTCGACAAGGGCTTGATCGAGCGCATCGTCGATCCGCTCACCCATCTGGTTCGCAACAGCATTGATCACGGCATCGAAATGCCCGAGGTCCGCAAGGCTGCGGGCAAGAGCGAGACCGGCCGCCTGTCCCTGTCGGCGGGGCACCAGGGCGGAAATATCGTCATCGCGGTGACCGATGATGGCGGCGGACTCAATCGTGAAAAGATTCTCGCGAAGGCTAAATCGCAGGGCATGGCGGTCTCGGATTCAATGCCGGATGCCGATGTCTGGCAGCTGATTTTCGCGCCTGGTTTCTCCACTGCGGATGTGATCACCGATGTATCGGGACGCGGTGTCGGCATGGACGTGGTGAAGCGAAACATCACCGCGATGGGCGGCAATGTGGACATCCGTTCGGCGAAGGGCTTCGGCACCACCATTTCGATCTCACTGCCTCTGACCCTGGCCATTCTGGACGGCATGTCGATCAAGGTCGGTGAGGAGATTTACATCCTGCCGCTGGGGTACGTGGTCGAGTCCCTGCAGCCGGATCCGGCCGACGTCAAGGAAATCACGGGACAGGGACGCGTCGTGAAAGTGCGCGGCGAGTACCTGCCGCTCATCCCCCTGTACAAGATGTTCGGGATCGAACCGCGCTTTACCGACCCGTCGCAGGGCATCGTCGTCATCCTCGAGTCCGACGGCAAGAAGGCGGCCCTGTTCATCGACGACCTGGTTGGACAGCAGCAGGTCGTCGTCAAAAATCTTGAATCGAATTACCGCAAGGTGGCTGGCATTTCCGGCGCCACCATTCTCGGCGACGGCGGTGTCTCCCTGATCATCGACGTTGCCGCGTTGTTGCGTTCAAGCCGGCAGCTTTCTGCCGACGAGTCCATTTTTTCCTGACAAGGACAATTACCATGACACAAAACCTTCAATCGATTGCACCGGCTTCTGGAGAGAAGGCTGACCGCGACATCGCAGGCCAGGAATATCTTGCCTTTACCCTGGGCAAGGAGGAGTACGGGATCGATATCCTGAAAGTACAAGAAATCCGCGGGTACGAAACCGTCACCCGCATTGCCAATGCACCCGACTTCATCAAAGGCGTGGTGAACCTGCGCGGCATCATCGTGCCGATCGTGGATATGCGAATCAAGTTCAATCTCGGCGAGCCGACCTACGACCAGTTCACCGTCGTCATTATCCTGAACGTGGCAGGACGGGTGGTAGGCATGGTGGTCGATAGCGTGTCAGACGTGACGACGCTGTCGCCCGAGCAGATCAAGCCCGCGCCGGAGATGGGAACTGCGCTGAACACCGATTACCTGATCGGTCTGGGAACCATCGATCAGCGCATGCTGATCCTGGTGGACATCGACAAGCTGATGTCCAGCGCGGAAATGGGCCTGATCGACAAGATCGCTGCATAAGAAAAAGAGCAGTCTGGAGCTGCAGTATTGATGCCGCGGAGACGGCAAAAATCCAGAAGAGACCGAAGACCTGCTGACAACGTATCGGTGGGCTTCGCCACACACTGAGGGTAGGGACGATGTTTACAAATTTGACCATCAAGTCACGGCTGGTGTTCGTGATCAGCTTTCTTTCGTTGCTGCTTGTCGGAAGCGGCGTCATCGCGATCGTCAGCCTGAGCTCCGCAAATACTTCCTTGAGGACGATTTACGACGATCGCCTCATTCCCATCGGGCAGTTGAACACGATTGTCCGTCTCATTGGCGACAACCGGATGGCTGTAGCCGAATCGATGAACGGCGATCCGGCTGTCGTCAACAAGCGCATGGATGAAGTCGACAAGCGCACGGCCGATATTTCCCGGACCTGGGACACCTACATGAAGCAGGCGCTGACGGATGTGGAGAAGGCGCAGGCGAAGAAGGCAATGGAAAGCCGCATGAAGTTTGTCGAGGAAGGCCTGAAGCCTACCGTCGCCGCGTTGCGTGCAGCCAACGTCCAGCAGGCCATGGAACTGATGCAGGGGCCAATGAGCCAGACGTATGTGGCGTTCCAGGCCGATATCGATGCGCTCATCCACACGCAGGAAGATGTCGCGAAGAAGGAATACGAAAAGACGCAGAGCATGTACGTCACAGTCCGTAACGTGTCGATCTTCGCCATGATCTTCGGCGTGACGCTCTCGGGCCTGATCGGACTGTGGTTGATCCGCGCCATCTCGATCCCCCTGATTGAAGCGGTTCGCATTGCGAGAAGCGTAGCCGAGGGCGATTTGTCGCAGAACATCGAGATCAACTCGCGTGATGAGACAGGTCAGTTGCTTGCGGCACTGAAGCTGATGAACGACAGCTTGGCGAATACAGTGGGACAGGTACGTGCCGGTACAGAAACCATTGGTGTCGCATCGCGGGAAATCGCCTCAGGCAACGCCGACCTGTCAGCCCGTACCGAGTCGCAGGCGAGCTCGCTGGAGGAGACGGCTTCCTCGATGGAAGAGTTGACTTCGACAGTCAAGCAGAATGCGGAGAATGCGCGCCAGGCCAACCAGCTGGTGGTGTCGGCCTCCGACGTGGCCAAGCGCGGCGGTCAGGTGGTGGGCCAGGTGGTGGAAACGATGGGCTCGATCAAGGAGAGCTCGCGCAAGATCGTGGACATCATCGGCGTGATCGACGGGATTGCGTTCCAGACCAACATCCTGGCGCTGAATGCGGCGGTGGAAGCGGCACGCGCAGGCGAGCAGGGGCGTGGTTTTGCGGTGGTGGCGGCGGAAGTGCGCAACCTGGCACAGCGCTCGGCCGGTGCGGCCAAGGAGATCAAGTCGCTGATCAGCGATTCGGTGGAGAAGGTCGACGCCGGCAGCAAGCTGGTGGACCAGGCGGGCAAGACGATGGACGAGATCGTCACCTCGGTCAAGCATGTGGCCGACATCATGAGCGAGATCACCGCGGCCAGCCAGGAACAGAGCGCTGGTATCGAGCAGGTCAATCAGGCCATCACGCAAATGGACGAGATGACCCAGCAGAATGCAGCACTGGTGGAGCAGGCTGCGGCAGCCGCCGACAGCATGCAGACGCAGGCGTCGACGCTGGCGCAGGCGGTGTCGGTATTCAAGGTGAATGCATCGGATCACATGGTCACGCTCTCTGCGCCGATGGCGGTTGCGCCTGCCGTCCAGCATAAACCGCTGCCGGGAAAGTCGCATTCTTCGACGCGGGCAGTCGCGACGAAATCCGCGACGCCGCCTGGAGCGCGCGCAAAGCCGGCCATTCCCGCCGGAACCGGCGACGAATGGGAGGAGTTCTGACAAGACTGAGATCACCCATCTCTCCATTGCTTACAAAAAGGACACCAACATGTTCAAGATCTCGGATATCAAAATCGGTACAAGGCTCGCTCTAGGATTCGGTCTCGTGCTTCTTTGCGCAACGGTCCTTCTGGTGCTCGGCCTGTGGCGCATGAGCCAGCTGCATGGAAATACCGAGCGGATAGTCAATGAGCGGGTTGGAAGCCTGACTAGCGGCATGGAAATGCGGGAGGCCGGCTGGGGTCTGGCGCTGTCGCTGCGCAAGGTTGCAACGCCGACCGACGCAACCGAAGGCGAGCGCGAGCTCAAGCGTCTCGTGGTCCTCCTGGAGGTGTACGCGAAGGCCGAGGCGACACTGCAGAAGTATTCCGATGATCCGCAGTCCAAGGCCCTGCTTGCGGCCTCGATCGAGCAGAAGCAGGCGATCTTCCCGGTCATCGAGAAGATCAAGGGCCATGTCTCCGGTGGCAACTACTTCGACGCGTCTGCGTTGCTGAAATCCGACTTCATTCCATTGCATGAAAAATGGATGACCAGCCTGGTTGCGCTGGCCGAATACCAGCAGAAGGAAATGAAGGCGACCTACGAGGCGTCGCAGGCCAACTATGGCATGACCCGTATGAGCATGGTGGCGATCGGTATCCTCACCATTGCCATCGGCGCCTTCATTGCGGTGTTCATTACCCGTACCATCATCGTGCCGTTGCGCGGCGCCGCCGACATCGCCAATACCATCGCCGGCGGCGATTTGTCTGCGAAGATCGAGGCGTCAGGCAATGACGAGGCGGGGCAGCTGGTCAACGCGCTGAAATCGATGCAGAGCAATCTCGTCAATACCGTCAACCATATCAAGCACGGCACCGATACTATTTCCGTCGCATCGCGGGAAATCGCCTCAGGCAACGCCGATCTGTCGGCCCGTACCGAGTCGCAGGCGAGTTCACTGGAAGAGACGGCTTCCTCCATGGAAGAGTTGACGACAACCGTCAAGCAGAATGCGGAGAATGCGCGCCAGGCCAACCAGCTGGTGGTGTCGGCCT
>CBIHRW010000122.1:0-11816 GCA_966212545.1 uncultured Noviherbaspirillum sp. | reverse complement strand
GCGTTGACCTGGGCCAGGTCTTCTTCCTTTAGCGTGCCTGCAGCCGCCTTCAGGCGCAGGCCGTTCATGATGGTGTCGTAGCGCGCCTTGGCGAGGTCGCGGCGGGTGGAGTAGAGCTGCTGCTGCGCATTCAGCACGTCAATGTTGATGCGCACGCCGACCTGGTAGCCGAGGCGGTTCGAATCCAGCGCGGAGGTGCTGGAAATCTCGGCCGCTTCCAGCGCCCGGACCTGGGCGAGGCCGGCATTGACGCCGAGGAAGGCCTGGCGCGCGCCTTGGGCCGCCACGCGGCGGGCGTTCTCCAGATCGGAACGCGTCTTGTCTTCCAGCGCGATGGCTTCACGCACGCGGCTGTCGACGGCAAAGCCGGAGAACAGCGGAATGTTCCACTGCACGCCGACGGACGTCTGGTCTGTTACGCTGCTGGCGGTGGTGATCTGGCTGCCCGTCTGGTTGTTGTGGCTGCGGCTGGCGACCAGGTCCAGCGTCGGATAGTGACCCGCGCGGTTCTTCTTGATCTCGCGCTGCGCAATCTCGAGTGCGAGCTGCTGGCCGACCACGCCGAAGTTCTGCTGCTCGGCGCTCTGGACCCAGGCATCGACGGTCGCCGGTTCGGGCGCCGTCAGCTTCAGGCCCGGACGCAGGGAAGCCAGTTCGCCCGCCGGTTTGCCGATGATCTGCTGCAGGGCGGTGCGCTTGATCTCAAGGTCGTTCACCGCAGCGAATTCCTGTGCAACCACCAGGTCGTAGCGCGCCTGGGCTTCATGCGTATCGGTGATGGTGGTGGTGCCGACTTCGAAGTTGCGCTTGGCTGCCGCGAGCTGTTCCGTGATTGCGGTTTTCTGCGCCTGCACGGTGGCCAGCGTGTCCTGCGAGGCGAGCACATCGAAATAGGCCTGCGACACGCGCAGGATCAGGTCTTGCTGGGACTGTCCGAACTGCGCTTCGCTGGCCGCGACCGACAGCTTGCCCTGCTGGTATTGCTCCCAATTCGCCACGCGGAACAGCGGCTGCGACAGCGACACCGCATAGTTGTGCGAATTGACATTGCGGCTGGCCGACAAGCCCTGCGAAGTCACATCCAGGTCGGAACGGTTATAGCTGCCGCCCACGCCGATGGTCGGCAGCAATCCGGCACGCCCTTGCGTCGACCTTTCCTGGCCCGCCGCCAGTTGCGCGCGGGCGCTGGCGTAGGGGGCGTCGTTGGCAAGCGCTTCCCGGTAGACCTGCATGAGGTCGAGCGCGTGGGCGTTCAACGTCAGGAAGGTGCCGGCAAACAGGGTGGCGAGTACGGATTTCCGCATGCAATTCTCCGGGGGCATCAAATAAGGATTCAGGTGGTCAGTAGATCGGCATCGAATTATCGACCTGCAGCGCCCAGGCATGGACGCCGCCGGTCAGGTTGGTCACTTGCGTGAAGCCGTTGCGTTCCAGGAAGGCCGCCACCGACATGCTGCGCGCGCCATGATGGCAAATGCAGACAATGGGGGCGTCCTCTTCCAGTTCCTGCAGGCGTTCCGGGATCGAATTCATGGGAATCGGGACCGACCCCGCGATATGGCAGGTCTGGAATTCCCACGGCTCACGCACGTCAAGCAGCACCGGCTTGGGCCGGTTTTCGTCGGCGAGCCACATGGCCAGTTCCGGTGCTGTAATGGTTTGCATGATTCGTCCTTAGAACACGAAGTGTGAAGGTTTCTGGATCTCGCGCAGCGGCGTGACGTCGGTCTCGAACACCTTGACGGTGTCCCAGGCGGTGTCGGATACGCGAGTAATGACCTGTGCGTTCATGACCGGCGATTCGCCCACGATCGCGAAGATGCGGCCGCCGACCTTAACCTGCTTGAGGAAGGCTTCTGGCAGCACCGGCAGCGAGCCGGAGATCACGATCACGTCGTAGGGGGCTTCGGTGCCCTTGTTCGACCAGCCTTGCGCGCCGTTGCCCAGGACGACATCGACGTTGCTGATGCCGTAACCGGACAGGTTGTGCTCGGCGAAGGCCTTGAGTTCGGGATCGATTTCGATGGTCGTCACGTGACGTGCCTTGTGCGCCAGCAGCGCCGCCATGTAGCCGGAACCGGCGCCGATCTCGAGCGCGTTCTCGTGCTTCTTGGGCGCGACTTCCTGCAGGATGCGCGCTTCCAGCTTCGGCGTGAACATGAATTCGCCATTGCCCAGCGGGATCTGGGTATCCATGAAGGCCAAGCTCTTGTACGCAGCCGGAACGAAGGCTTCGCGCTTGACCACCGTCAGCAGGTTCAGCACATCCAGATCCAGGACGTCCCAGGTGCGAATCTGCTGTTCGATCATGTTGAAACGGGCTTTTTCGATATTCATCTCGGCACTCGACAGGTAAAAGGGAACAAACCCATCATTTTATCAAAGGGCATCTTCGTTTTTGCTCTGCGGAACCATGATCGCGGGTGCGCCTTGATGCTGGTCAGGCCTGGTGTTGCTCCCGCTGTTGCTCCACTTACGTCGCAGCCATGCTGCAAAATCATCAAGATAGGTGTAAATCACCGGTACCACGACCAGCGTCAGGATTGACGAAGTGATAATGCCGCCGATCACTGCCTGCCCCATCGGCGCGCGCTGCTCGGAACCTTCGGCCATGCCGAAGGCCAGCGGCACCATGCCGAACACCATCGCCAGCGTCGTCATCAGGATCGGACGCAGGCGTACATGCGCGGCTTCCAGCAGGGCGGCGGTGCGCTCGGCGCCTTCCTTTCGCGCCTGGTTGGCGAAGTCGACCAGCAGGATTGCGTTCTTGGTCACCAGGCCCATCAGCATCACGAAGCCGATGATCGAGAACAAATTCAGCGTCGAGCGGAAGAACATCAGCGCCAGGAACACCCCGATCAGCGTCAGCGGCAGGGAGGACATGATCGCGAGCGGCTGAAGGAAGCTGGCGAACTGCGAGGCGAGGATCATGTAGATGAAGATGATCGCCAGGAACAGCGCCGACATCGCATAGCCGAAGGATTCCTGCATGTTCTTGGTCGAGCCGCCCATCTGGTAGCGGTAGCCCGGCTGCCAGTTCATGCTGTCGAGCGTACGCTTCACGTCCGCGCTGACCTCGCCGGCGGAGCGGCCGACCACGTTGGCCGTCAGCTCGACTTCGCGGTTCAGGTCGCGGCGGTTGATCTGGTTGGCGCCGGTCGACGGCGTGATGGTTGCGACCTGGCGCAGCGCCACCATTTTCGGCGAGCCGTCGGCATTTGTTTGCGTACTGGTCAGCATCAGGCGAGACAAGTCGTCGGCATTGTTGCGATCGCTGGGCGATAACCGGATCTTCACGTTGTAGTTCTCGTCATCCGGCGCACGCCATGTGGTCGCATCCTCACCGGCCAGCAAGGGGCGCAGGGCCAGGCCGATCTGCGCCACGCCCACGCCCAGGTCCGCGCCGATATCGCGCTTCGGTTCGACGGCGATCGTCGGCTTCTGCGCCTTCAGGCTGGAGTCGAGGTCGACCAGGCCGGGGATGGCGCGCATCTTTTCCATCGCTTCGTCGGTCAGCTTTGCCAGTTCTTTCAGGTCCGTTCCCTGCAGGCTCAGGCGCAGTTGCTTGACGTCGCCACCCACGCCTTCCAGCGTGCCGATATGCGTGACGGTGATGCCGGCAACCTGGTTCAGGCGCTCGCGCAGCGGCACGCTCAACTGGCCGGTTGAGCGGGTGCGCTCCTTGCGCTGGACGAGGCGCACGTAGGAAGTGACGTAGTTCTTGCCCTGTGCCGCGCCGGTATTGATCGTGGTGTAGATGTCGCGTACCTCGGGGAATTCGCGCAGCACCGCCTCTACCTGGTGCGCCTTGGTCTCGGTGAATTCGAGCGAGGAACCGACCGGGGTGTAGTAGGTGACGCCGGTTTCCGAATAGTCCGGCTGGGGGACAAATTCCGTGCCGACCAGCCCTGCCATCGGGATCGCGCAGCCGGCGAAGAAGGTCGCAACGGCAATCGCGAGCGTCTTGCCGCGATGCTTCAACGACCAGTCGAGCATTACCTGGTAGGTGCGCGACATCCATTGCACGAGGCGGTCAAACTGGTGCAGCACGCGGCCGATGGTCCTGTCATACAGGTTGCGGCGGCCGCCGTGCTCGCCGTGCACTGCCGGGTCGGGCCAGATAGACGACAGCATCGGGTCGAGCGTGAACGACACGAACATCGAGATCAGCACGGCCGCTGTTACGGTGATGCCGAACTGATGGAAGAAGCGCCCGATGATGCCACCCATGAAACCGACCGGAAGGAATACCGCGACAATGGAAAAGGTCGTCGCCAGCACGGCGAGACCAATCTCCTGCGTGCCTTCAAGCGAGGCGGTCTTATGGTCCTTGTACTTGCCGTTCACCTTCATGCCGGCATGGCGCACGATGTTCTCGCGCACCACGATCGCATCGTCGATCAACAGGCCCACGCACAGCGACAGGGCCATCAGCGTGATCATGTTGATCGTAAAGCCGAACATGTACATGAACAAAAAGGTGCCGATCAGCGCCACCGGCAGCGTCAGGCCGGTGATGACGGTCGAGCGCCAGGAATTGAGGAACAGGAAGACGATCAGGATGGTCAGCACCGCGCCTTCGATCATCGTGCGGCGCACGTTCTCCACGCCGACCTTGATCTGGCGCGAGCTGTCCTGGATCACGTCCACCTTGACGCCGGGGTAGAGGGCTTTCAGGCGCGGCTCGAGTTCCTTCAGCGCTTCCTTCAGCCCGTCGGCGACGTCGATGGTGTTCTGGCCCTGCGCCTTCTGGATCGCCAATGCGAGCGTGCGCTGGCCGTTATACAGTGCAAGGCTTTCCTGTTCTTCCTGGCCGTCGACCACAGTCGCGACCTGCGACAGCAGCACCGGCTGGCCGCCGCGTCGGGCGACGATGATGCGTCCGAAATCCTGCGGATTTTTCACCTTGCCCTGAATCTGCACCACCTTTTCGTCGGACGACGAGCGGATGGCGCCGGTCGGCAGTTCCTGGTTCTCGTTGCGCAGCGCATTGATCACCTGGTCGATGCCGATGCCCAGCGCTTCCATTTCACCCGGCTTCACATAGATCTGGATCTCGCGCTTGACGCCGCCGACCAATGCGACGGAGCCGACGCCGCGCACGTTCTCGAGGCGCTTCTTGATCACCTGGTCGGCAATCGTGGTGAGCTCGCGCATATCGTACATATTGCGCTGCTGCACGCTCGCGTCATTGGTGATCGATACTGCCACGATAGGACGGTCCGCCGGGTCGTAGCGCATGACCCGCGGTTCCTTCACTTCCTTGCGGAACACGGTCTTGACCATCGCGACCTTCTCGCGCACATCCTGTGCAGCCTGCGCGGGATCGATGGTCAGGTCGAACTCGATGATCACCACCGAGCTGCCTTCGTAGGAGCGCGAGAACAGGTTCTTGATGCCGTTGATGGTATTGACCGATTCCTCGACCTTGCGGGTGATGTCGGATTCCACCGTCTCCGGCGAGGCGCCCGGATAATCGGTCTGCACGACCACGACCGGGAAGGTGACGTCGGGGAACTGGTCCACCCGCAGGCGCTGGTAGGAAAACAGGCCCAGCACCACGAACGCGACCATCATCATGGTCGCGAGGACGGGGTTGGCGATGCTGATGCGGGTGAACCACATGGTCTTGTTTTCCTCAGCGCCTTTGCGCCTTTGTATGCGGATTTACTGCGCCAAAGCCTGTGCGCCGCCAGGCGCAGCGCCAGTCTGAACGATCTTCGCCGGCGTGCCGACGCGCAGGGCACCGAGGTTGGTCCTCACGATCTGTGCGCCGCTTTCCAGGCCTTTGACGATTTCCACCGCACTGCCTTCGCCATCATCACCGCGCAGTCCGACCGTCACGGGCTTACGGACCAGGGTGCCGTTTTCCACGGCGTAGATAAAGTGGCGGCCGGTCTCTCCCCGGAGTGCCGCCTGCGGCACCGTCAGCACCCCGGATTTCCTTGCGGTCGTCAGCTGCGCTTCCGCGAACATGCCCACGCGCAGCGCACCCTGCGGATTCTCGACCTGGATGTAGGCCATGATCGAGCGCGAACCCGCCTGGGTGGCCGGATTGATGCGCACGACCTTGCCGGTCAGGGGCTTCGGCTGGCCTTCCACCTTCACCTGCACTTCCTGTCCGAGCGACACGTGTCCGATGTCGACGGCGGGTACGGCCGCTTCCAGTTCCATCTGGCCCAGGTCGACCACGTCGAGCAGGCGGTTATCGGGCGATACCTTTTCGCCGGGCTGGACCATGCGCATGCTGACTAGGCCGGAGATCGGTGCGCGGATCACCGTGTCGACCAGCGCCTTCTGCGCTACGTCCAGCGCGGCGCGCGCGGATTCGACATTGGCTTGCGCGATGCCGTACTGGCTCTCGGCATTGTCGAAAGCCGTCTTCGAGATGAAGCCCTTGTCGAGCAGCGCCTTGTTGTTGTCGCGCGTCTTGGTGGCGATATCCAGCTGGCCGCGTGCGGCGAGCAACGCCCCTTTCGCCTGTTCGACGCGCGCCTGGTAATCGCTGGTATCCATCTTGACCAGCACCTGGCCGGCCTTGACGGCTTCGCCTTCGCGCACCAGCACGTCGCGTACCTCGCCGGCCACCTTGGCCTTGACGCTGGCCTGGTTGACTGCGCGCAGGGAACCGGACAGCGGCATCAGCTGGCGCAGTTCGCTGGCCTTCACCAGCATCACGTCCGTCGGCAGGAATTCCATGACCGCCGGCGGCTGTGCTGCGGTCTGGATGGCGGCCGCCTTGCTTGGGCTCTGCTTCTTCAGCATGGCGCCTGCGATGCCGGCGGCGAGGAGCAGGACAGCCAGGGTGATCCAGATGGAGCGGCGTTTGAACATGGAATGTCCGGTTATCAGGATGGGGTCTTGGCCAGCATGCCGTGCAGGAACAAGTCGATGAAGCTGTCCAGGTATGCCTCCGGCGACATGGTCTCGGGGCGGCAGATGCCGAACGAATGCTTCCACATCATCAACATGATCATGGGCGCGCAGATCACGCGCGTGGCCTGTTCGATATCGATCGCGCGGAACTCGCCGCTCTTGACGCCGCGTTCCAGCATGCGCGCAAACATCGCGTTGCCGCGCTGAATCACTTCATCGTGGTAGAACTGGGCCACTTCGGGGAAGTTGCTCGATTCGGCCATCATCAGCTTGGTAATGCCGGATAGCTTGGTGGCGCCAATGCGCTCCCACCATCCCATCACGAGTTCGCGGAACAGGTCGATGGTGCTGCCCTCATACGATTCGACGATGCCTTCCGCTTCACCCAGGACCGGCACGACGTTTTCGCGCACCACGGCCTTGAACAGCTCTTCCTTGTTGGTGAAATACAGGTAGAGTGTGCCCTTGGAAACCCCGGCCCGCGCCGCCACATCGTCAAGGCGTGTCGCGGCAAAGCCCCGCTCGACGAACAGGTCGAGTGCGGCGGCAAGCAATTCCTGGGGACGCGCGTCCTTGCGCCGCTCCCAGCGTTTTTTCAGGGGACAATTCATGATGGACCGTGGAACCAAATAACTTACTTTCGAGTCAGTAATATAAGCGCCCTTATCGGCACCGTCAAGCGCGGACGTAAATCCATACAATATAAATGCCGGCGGACAGACGCTGTTACATAACGACAAATAGCGGTAATCGTTAGCCGTTAGAATCCCGATTCGATCAATCGCACAATCCTTCCTCTCCGTTTTATGAATTTGTCAAGAAAATGGTGGGCCTGGCTCGCCGTGGCGGCTGTCCTGATCGCGGGCGGTCTCGGTTTCTGGTTCTGGCAACAGTCGAATGGCGGGCCGACATACAAGACCAGCAAGGTGGAAAAGGGCCCGATCACTGCCAGCGTGTCCGCCTCCGGTACGCTCAGCCCGGTGGTGCAGGTGCAGGTCGGCTCGCAGGTGTCCGGGCAGCTCAGGGATGTGCTGGTCGACTTCAACAGCGATGTGAAGCAGGGACAGTTGATCGCGCAAATCGATCCCCAGACCTTCGAGACCCGGGTGCAGCAGGCGCAGGCCGATGTCGATGCCGCCCGCGCGCAGGTCATGACCCAGCAAGCCAATATTGCCGCTCAACGCGCCGCCGTAGCCAAGGCCGAAGTTGATCTGGCGGAAGCCAAGCGCGATTTCGATCGCAAGCAGCAACTGGTTGATAAAGGATTCATCTCCGGCGCCGAGCGTGACAAGGCGCAGGCGACCTTCAACGCCGCGACCGAGCAGGTGAACACCGCACGCGCCCAGGCCGGCGTCGCGGATGCCGGGCTGCGCAATGCGCAAGCAGTCGTCAAACAACGCGAAGCCGCCCTGGCACAAGCCAAGATCGACCTCGCACGCACCGAGATCCGCGCACCGGTCAACGGCGTCGTGATCAAGCGCAGCGTCGAGCGCGGCCAGACGGTCGCTGCCAGCCTGCAGGCGCCGGAACTTTTCGTCATTGCGGAAAATCTGACCGACATGCAAGTCGATGCCTCCATCGACGAATCCGAGATCGGCCGCATCCGCATCGGCCAGAAAGCCACTTTCACCGTGGACGCCTTCCCGGGCCGCAATTACGAGGGCACGGTGAAGCAGATCCGCAAGGCAGCGCAAAACGTGTCCAACGTCGTCACGTACACCGTCGTCATCAGCGCATCCAATCCTTCGCGCGAGCTGTTGCCCGGCATGACCGCCAATGTCCGCGTTGTGACCGATACCCGCAACGAGGCGCTCAAGGTCGTCAACGCCGCACTGCGCTTCCGTCCGGCTGGCGCGAGCAATGACAAGCCGGCTGCGGGCCAACTCGACGCGCCGGTGAATGGGCAGGGAGGCCAAGGAGGGCAGGGCGGCGGCCAGATGAAGGCCATGCGCGAAAAGCTGGAGAAGGACCTGCAGCTTGACGACAACCAGAAGGCCAAGCTGGACGCGATCTATGCGGGCATGCGCGAGAAATTCATGGCCATGCGCGACGCGCCCGACGGCGAGCGGCAAAAACTGGCCGAGCGCAACCGCACCGAGATGCGCGCACAGGTCATGGATATCCTGACGCCGGATCAAAAGAAGAAATACGAGCAGATCATTGCCGAGACCGGCGACCGCCGCAGCGGCGGAGGCGCACGCGGCCGCATCTACGTGCTTGATGAAAAGAAGCAGCCGAAAGCGGTTGAAGTACGCCTCGGCCTGACCGACGGCACCACCACCGAAGTGATTTCGCCCGACGTGACGGAAGGCATGGAAGTGGTCACCGGTACCGTGCTGTCGAAACAAGGGGACTCGCCGCGTTCTCGCGCCGGCGCGCCCGGACCAAGGTTGTTCTGATGCCGCTGATCCAGACCGCCAACCTCGTCAAGGAATACGTGATGGGCGCCAACGTCGTGCATGCATTGCGCGGCGTGTCGGTGTCGATCAGCGAGGGCGAGTTCGTTGCGATCATGGGGGCGTCCGGTTCGGGAAAGTCGACGTTCATGAACTTGCTCGGTTGCCTGGACCGGCCGACTTCCGGCGATTACATCCTCGCCGGCGAGCAGGTCTCGGCGCTGAGTGCCGACGCGCTCGCCGCGATCCGCAACAAGCGCATCGGTTTTGTGTTCCAGCAGTTCAATCTGCTGCCGCGCACCACTGCGCTCGACAATGTCGAACTGCCATTGCTGTATGCGGGCGTGCCGGCCGCCGAGCGCAAGCAGCGGGCGGCGCAGCGCCTGGCGGAAGTCGGCCTGGGAAGCTGCACCGACCATCACCCGGCGCAACTGTCCGGCGGCCAGCAGCAGCGCGTGGCGATTGCGCGCGCACTGGTCAACAATCCATCGCTGATTCTCGCCGACGAACCGACCGGCGCGCTCGACTCGCGCACCAGCGTCGAAATCATGGCGCTGCTGCAAAAGCTCAACCGCGAAGGCATGACCATCGTGATGGTCACGCACGAGCATGACGTTGCCGCATTCGCCTCGCGCATCGTCACCTTCCGCGACGGCATGGTGATGTCGGACGAGCCCAACCAGCCGAACGACGCGCAGGCGGAACTCGCGCGCATCGGCAACGGAGCGGAAGCATGAACCTGCTTGCCACGCTGCGCATCGCGCTGAACGCCCTGCGCGTCAACAAGCTGCGCTCCATCCTCACCATGCTCGGCATCATCATCGGCGTGGCGGCGGTGATCACCATGATCGCGGTCGGCGCCGGCGCGCAGCAGCGGGTCGAGGAACAGATCAAGAACCTCGGTTCCAACCTGATGATCATCCTGCCGGGATCGACCACCTCGTCGGGCGTACGCCTTGGCGCAGGCGCCAACCAGAACCTGACCGACGACGATGCCGCGGCCATCGTGCGCGAGGTGCCGGAAGTGCAGGTGGCCGCGCCGTCGAACCGCCGTACCGAGCAGGTGGTCGCAAGCGGTTCCAACTGGTCGACCTCGATCTATGGCGTCAACCCCGATTACTTTGAAGCGCGCGAGTGGCCGCTGCTATCCGGCCGCATGTTCGACCAGGCGGAGCTGACCGGCAACGCGAAGGTGGCACTGATCGGCCAGACCGCTGCCAAGCAGCTGTTCGGTGATATCGACCCGATCGACCAAACCATCCGCATCCGCAAGGTGCCTTTCACCGTCATCGGCGTGCTCGACCGGAAAGGGCAGAGCATGATGGGGCAGGACCAGGACGATGTGATCATGCTGCCGCTAAGCACCGCGCGCAACCGCCTGTTCGGCAATACGCAGGGCAAGCTGCGCCGCGTCGGCACTATCCAGGTCAAGGTGCGCGAAGGCGCGAGCATGCAAATCGCAGAAGAGAAGATCCGCGAACTGCTGCGCCAGCGTCAACGCACCCAACCGGGACAGGACGATGCCTTCACGGTACGCAACCTCACCGAGATCCTGCAGGCGCAGGAAGAGTCTTCGCGCATCATGACCCTGCTGCTGGCTGCGGTCGCCTCCGTCTCCCTGCTCGTGGGCGGGATCGGCATCATGAACATCATGCTGGTGTCGGTGACCGAACGCACGCGCGAGATCGGCCTGCGCATGGCTGTTGGCGCACGCGGTTCGGACATCCTCACGCAATTCCTGGTGGAAGCGATGACGCTGTCGCTGATCGGCGGATTCGTTGGCATCGTGCTGGGTGTGACCGGCTCGTGGTTGGTCGGCGAACTGACCGGCTGGTCGACACGCATGTCGCCGGAATCGATCGTGCTGGCAGTGGGCTTCTCCGCCGGCATCGGCATCTTCTTCGGCTTCTATCCTGCTCGCAAGGCGGCGTCGCTGTTGCCGATCCAGGCGCTGCGCTATGAGTAAAGCTAGCTGCCGTCCGGGGTGCGGCGCGTGCTGTATCGCGCCGTCGATTTCCTCGCCGATTCCCGGCATGCCACAGGGCAAACCTGCAGGAATCAGATGCGTCCAACTCGGCGAAGACCATCGTTGCAAGATTTTCGGTCACCCTGAACGGCCGAAGGTATGTGCCTCATTACAACCCAGCGAAACGATGTGTGGCAGCGACCGCGAGCAGGCCATGTTGTGGCTTGGCTGGATGGAGGAGCAGACGAGCCCGAAATAAGCCTGAAGGCTGCGGCATCTAAACACAGGTTTTACGGTCCGGAGTTAAATTGTATTTTTGACAACTTTGTGATAATGTTTGCAGCCTTGAATTGTGTTCAAAGTGGCAAGCAATGTCTACCGAAGTCCATCCTGCCAACCTGTCTGATTTCCTCGCTTTTACACAGTCACACCGCCTGCTCACGCTCTCCTTCGCCCCCGGTGCCGGCATCGACGACGGTATGCTGCTGCCGCAGGAACTGGCCGGTGCAGAAGGCATCAGCGAAGGCTTCACCTACACCCTGACCTGCCTGTCTTCGGATGCAGACCTGGAACTGACA
>CBIHRW010000121.1:0-12106 GCA_966212545.1 uncultured Noviherbaspirillum sp. | reverse complement strand
CGATTCACCAGGCTGTGATCACCGGATTGTGGCGAATTTCAACAGCCTGTTAGAGAAGGTAAGCCGATTGGGTTCGCATGTGCCGGACCGGCCTGGCGCGGCTGCGTACCGCGCGTGCATGCAGCATGCGCGGCCGTTCTTTCTCTTTTTTTATTTTTTTCTGAATGATTTTTCCTATGAGCGCATCCCCTTGCGGTGTGCTCATAGCGCTCATATGCTGCGCGCGCAACACGCATGCATGCCGATATATACCGATTGCGATACTCCCTATAAGCTCAAGAAACGTTACGCGTGGAAAGATTTTTATTAGATTGATCTGAAGTCGCGGCCACAGCGACATAGAACAACAGCCTGATTCCCAGGCATCGTCACGTTCCGAAAATCCGAGGAGACCCGCAATGCCAAGCATCACCCGTACCCTGCCTGCATTCCTGATCGCCACTGCCGCACTCGCCGGCAACACCCACGCCAAGGAAGTCAACATGATCTTCGGCCTGGCCCTGCCGCCCTACGTCATCCAGGAAAGCAACAGCGGCTTCGAAGTCGACATCATCCGCGCCGCGCTGGCAGCCAAGGGGCACACACTCAAGCCGACCTACGCCTCCTTCCTCGCCTCCCCCAAGATGCTGCGCGAGAAGCAGGCTGACGCCGCACAGCGCGGCAGCCCCGAGCTGAAGGAAGGCGACGGCTTCCACTACGCCGGCGAACCGACCGTCGTCTACCAGGACGCCGCCGTCTCGCTCAAGAAGAACAACCTCAAGATCGACAGCCTCGCCGACCTGCAGGGCAAGTCCATCGTCAGCTTCCAGGGCGCGACCCAATTCCTCGGACCCGAGTTCGCCGCTGCCGTAAAGGGGAACGCCAACTACCAGGAAAGCAGCAACGAGCGCCGCAAGCTGCAGATGTTCTACGCCAACAGCGCGCAGGTCTACACCGGCGACATCAACATCTTCAAGTACTACCGCGACAGCGTGAAGGGCGACGTCGACACCAGGCAGGAGGTGGTGTACCACAAGGTTTTCCCGGTCAATACCGACATGACGCGCAACGCGGTGTTCCTCGACAAGCAGATCCGTGATGACTTCAACGCGGGGCTGAAGCAGTTGAAGAGCAGCGGGCAGTATCAGCAGATCATCAAGAAGTACGTGTCGGATTGATTCTTGCGAGCCGCCTCTCGCTCGAATGCGGGCTTATGGTCTGAATCGCTCACATGTCTTTCCTCGTCATTCCACTCGGCGTGCCCCCGCGAAGGCGCTATGGTATGCACACATCTTTGCAATATTCGGGTGCGGGCGCCTATGGTCGATTTTGCGCGGCCTTTCCCCGTCGTCCTCGCGAAGGCGGGGACCCATAAGCCCGGTGCGCGAGCCAACTCACTATGGGTTCCCGCCTGCGCGGGAACGACGGGGAAAGGACCATGCCATATCGACTGTTTGCGCCCGCACTCAGGCAATCAAATGTGCATAGCGCGAAGGCGGGAATCCATAGTGATTCCGATATGCCGCCGCACGTGCTCTTATGGATTCAGCATGGATTCCCGCTTTCGCGGGGGCACGCCGAGTGGAATGACGAAATTTTGGGTGATGAGGGCTCAATCTTGACAAAAGACTTTTGCGGAGCCACTTAGAACGTTCGCCGCATCGATACTTGCCGCGGCGACCGGCGGTCATGTTTTCGCTTCCTTCGTAAGCACCCCCTGCGGCAAAGTGTCATGACAGGAAGGCAGTCCCCACCGCTTTGGTTCTTCTTTCTACAAAGAACCTAGTAAAACTACTAGGTTTCTTGACCGGAAGGCATCTGTTTCCTATGGTTCAAAGCAACTGCGCGCAAAGACGGGCAGAAGCAAATAACCAACATACGGAGACAAGATGGCAATCACCCCAGGTATTGCCGCCAAGGCCGCGTTCGCGGTCGGCGGAGCATTTCTCTCATCCGCGGCGCTCGCCGCCATCGTTACCCTTCCCAAGTACAACGTCAGCGTTTCCACGGTATCCGTATCCGGCATCTCGTCGGGCGGGTACATGGCGGCGCAGATGCATTTCGCCTATTCCAAGACGATCAAGAAGGGCGCGGGCGTGGTCGCCGGTGGTCCGGTGTATTGTTCGCAAGGGAACGTCATGATCGCGACCGGTCCCTGCATGGCCGATAACGCGTCGCGCAACCTGCCTTACCTGATCTCGGTCGTGAACACCTGGTCGGGCAACGGCTATATCGACCCGACCTCCAACCTGGCCGGCTCCAAGGTGTACCTGTTCTCCGGCACGATCGACTCCACCGTCAAGCAGCCGGTGATGAACGATCTCAACACGATGTACAAGAATTACATCAGCAGCGCCAACATCGTCTACAAAAACAATATCGCCGCCGAGCATTCGCTGCCGACCGACTATTACGGCAACGACTGCAGCGTCAACGGCAGCCCCTACATCAACAACTGCAACTTTGACGTGGCGGGCGAGATCCTGAAATGGATCTACGGACCGCTCAATGCGAAGAACCCCGGCACGCTCGGCGGCACCTTTGTCAACTTCAACCAGCGTTCGTTCTGGGGCAATGGCGACCCGACCAACCACGGCATGGCCAACGACGGATGGGCCTACGTGCCCGCCAATTGCGCCGCCGGCAAGCCGTGCAAGCTGCACGTCGCCTTCCACGGCTGCAAGCAGAACGCCGCAACGATAGGAACGCAGTTCTACAAGAACACCGGCTACAACCGCTGGGCCGACACCAACGACATGATCATCCTCTACCCGCAGGCAAATACGACCGCGGCCAACCCGAACGGATGCTGGGACTGGTGGGGCTATGACGACGTGAACTTCCCCGCAAAGAGCGGCGGCCAGATGGTCGCGATCAAGACCATGATCGACCGCATCGTCAGCGGCGACGCAGCCGCGCCGTACACATGCTCGAGCTGGTACAGCAGCAACTTTGAACACGTCTATTACGGTCGCGCCTATGTCTCCGGCGGTAACGTGTTTGCTACCAATTCAAACCAGTACCTGGGTTACTACTCGACGGTGGCTTACACGAGTGTGAGGCGCACTTCGGCTGGGTATTACGCTTACGGTACTTGTCCGGTTTAGATAGATCGAGCGCGCAGTGCGAAGAGCCCGCACTGCGCCTTCTCCACCCGGAGCAGCTGCATCAGCGGGGAAGGGCACCGTCAATTGGAGATATGACGGCCCGTCCGCCTCGATTCAATACATGCGTATAGATCGTCGTCGACACGTCGGAATGGCCGAGCAATTCCTGCACGGTCCGGAGGTCGTACCCGGTTCCAGCAAATGCGTTGCGAAGCTGTGGCGCAAGGTGTGCGTCGATGCGGGCTTCGTGAGTTTTGCCTCTTTAACTGCGCGCTTGATCGCGCGCTGTACGGTCTGCTCGTAGATGTGGTGACGGCGCACGATACCGCTTCGCGGATCTGTGGACTCATGGCCCGAAGGAAAGACCCAGAACCACCCCCATTGCGTTCCTGCATTGGAATACTTTCGCTCCAGGGCATCCGGCAACATGACACCGTTGCGCGCGTTGATGCGATCATCGTCGTACAGTTTGCGTACGGCCGCGAAAAAAGCGCTCCTCTTTGAACCGACATGCTCGAAATTCGACGTACATCTATTCCGTCCTCGGCCAAGCAATTAGCATAAAACAGACAATCGGACGCTCGGCGAGGAAATCGTGGGCCAAAATGTTGGCAATTCATGAACGCGCAAATCCGACCCGACCCACATGTCGTCGCCAAGTTGCGGAAGTGGTCCGGTATATGCGCAAAGCTGGTCGTTGCTGCCGGATGCGTCGGGCTTGCGGTATGGGGGCTTGACGGCGCGCTCCTGAAGTACGCCGCATCATGGGGCATGGATATGACGGCCGACGTTGCCTTGGTCTCCATATTGGGCAGCGGGGCGCTGCTGTTGATCAAATACTCCGTCCGATGGGGAGTCATTCGGATCATCGGCGAGATTCTGGCCCTTGCCGTTATCGCCATCGGCGTTGTCACCTTGGCGCAATATGCGCTGGGAGCCAATGTCGGCGTCGAAGGGCTTCTCTTTCCGCATGGGGCCGGCATGGCCGGCCGCAGCCCTAGGCACATGACGGTGTCGGCAGCGCTGGACGTAAGCATGTTCGGTACGGCCTTGCTGCTGCTTAACGCTCAGTCACGCGGCGTATCGATTTCCCAGCTTCTGGTTTTGCCGGCGATCCTGCTTGCGCTGGTGGCGATCAACGTGAGCTTGTACGCCGCCGGAGCGGATGGCGCGCAGGTTCAGTCGCCTTTGATGCGGCTCGACACCGCAGTGGTCTTCCTGATTCTTTGCATCGGCATCCTGTTCGCTTATCCGGACCGCGGACCGATGGCGCGCTTGACTGGCAGAAATGCGCCCGGCGTCATTTTGCGGCGGCTTATTCCCGCGCAATTGGTGCTGGTGATGGCTGTCGGCTGGCTGATTGCGGCGGGCCATCAGGCGAGCTTGTTCAGCAGCGAATTGGGGACTTCTCTGGCGGTAGTAGGGTTTGCCGCGCTGATGACGTTCGCGATGTGGTGGAGCGCGAAATGGCTGGAACGTGCGGATGCGAATCGCCGCGACGCCGAGGACGCGCTTCGCGAACTCAACGCGCAGCTCGAGTCGCGTGTTGCCGAGCGCACCCTGCGGCTCGAAGCGGCCAACGATGAACTCAGGGATGAAATCCGAAAACGGACAGCTGCGGAAGAAGCCATGAAAAGGAGCGAAGAGAACTATCGCTTTCTCTTCGAATGCAATCCGCTGCCGCTTTACGTGGTCGATCAGACCACTCTGCGTTTTATCGCAGTCAATGAGGCCGCACTGGAGCAATACGGCTATACCAGGGACGAATTCCTGGGTATGACGGCCGATCGCATTCGTCCCGAGGACGAAGCCGAGTTATTGGCGGAACATTACAAAGCCCCGCGGTTGGGCCGCCACCATGCCGGCGTGTGGCGTCATATGAAAAAGGACGGCACGGTGTTTGACGTGGATATTTTTTATCATGGCGCGACGATAGACGGCAGGCCGCACAGCCTGACTCTCGCGCTGGACGTGACCCAGCGGCGGCGGGCGGAAGAAGCGCAACGGGAGTATGCCGCGCGGTTGAGGTCGCTGTCGTACCAGCTGTTGAATGTGCAGGAAGCGGAACGCGCCCGGATTGCGGCCGAACTGCACGACGAAATGGGCCAGACGATGACCGCGCTCAAGCTCGGCTTGCAAAGCATGCGCGGCGGCCCCAGGAGCGCGGGCTGGGAAGCAAAGCTTGACGATAGCATACAGCTCGCCGCCGGCGTGCTTGATCGCATTCGCGATCTGTCGCTCGACTTGCGGCCGCCGCTGCTGGGAGAAATCGGCTTGGCCGGCGCCCTGGACGCGCACATCAAGAATCTTGCGGTCATATCGGGATTTGATATCCGGCTCGACGCCGGCAAGCTGCAGCGGTTGCCGCCGCAGATCGAAATAGCCTGCTTTCGCGTGGCGCAGGAAGCGCTGACCAATGCGATACGCCACGCCGAGGCGGCCCGCATATCGGTCCGGCTTTTCCTGGAACAGGGGAGGCTGCAGCTTCGGGTGGCCGATGATGGTGTCGGCTTCGACCGGGACGCAGCCTATCGGCGCGCCTTGGCGGGCAAGAGCATGGGATTGCTGAACATGGTCGAGCGCGTGAAGCTGATCGGCGGAAGCTGCGCCATCAGGTCCGTTCCCGGGCAGGGTACATCGGTCGAGGCTTGTTTCCCGCCGGACGATGTCGCGGGAGAGCCGGTCAATCCAGCTGCACCGAGCCGTCCGGCCCCCAATTGACCTTGGTGATGCCCGGCTCTTCCGCTTCGAGCCGCCGCGCTTCCAGTTCCTGCGGCGTCAGCTGGCCGCGCTGCACGCGCAGCTCGTCGGCCAGCCGCTGATCCGCCACAAGCTGGTCGCGCCGCTCCAGGGCCAGCTCCAGCGTTTTCTTGATGTCTTCGATTTGCCAGGGTTTGGAGATATACCGGAATACTTCCGCGTGGTTGATCGCGCTCATGACCGTTTCGAACTCGGTCGACGCGCTCAGGAGCAGGCGCACGGCGTTCGGCTGCAAGCCCTTGACCATCGCGAGGAATTCGACGCCGTTCATCTGCGGCATGCGGTAGTCGGAAATCACGACATCGAATGCGGCCTCGCCGCTGCGCAGCAAGGCTTGTTCGGGCTCCGTGAAGATTTCAACGCTCAGGTCTTTTCCGGAAAAGCAGGACCGCAAGGCGCGCTTCAGGGCGTGCAGTACGTTGATTTCGTCGTCCAACAGCAAAAATCGTCTCATGGCCTTTTCCCTTCCTTGCGGACATGGACGGTGAGCGTAACGCCGGTCGATTTTTCGAAGTGGACAATTTGCTGAATCAAGCGCTCGGTCAGCTTGTGGCCGGCCGACAGCAGCAGTGAACCGTCGCGATTGATCAGGTCGCGCGTGACGACCATCCCGGCCCGCAAATCCACCGGGCTTGCCGCCTCGTCCTGCAAGGTTTCGGCGATGACCGGGCTTCCGCCGCTGACGATCTCCTGGAAGGCTTCGACCACGACCGGATCGTAGCGTTTGCCGCTGCTCTGGATGATAAGCGGCGCCGCTTCTTCCGGCCGCAACTCGCGCTGCGCCAGCACGCCTGTTTGCAACTTATCGTAATCGCTTGCAAGGGCGAGAATGCGCGCGCCGACGGGTATGTTGAAGCCGGACAGGCCGTCCGGGAATCCTTCGCCGTCGAAGCGCTCATGCTGCGAACGTATGATCCTGGCTGCTTCGCGCAAATCCTCCAAGGGCATCAGCATCTCTTCGCCGCGCGCCGGATGCTTGCGGTAGAGCGCGAGAGAGTCGCCCTTCATCAGCCACATCGGCATGGCGAGCATTTCGTCCGAAAAGCCGATCTTGCCGATGTTGTGTAATAGGCCCGCGATAAAAACGTCTTGCGTCTCTTGCGTGTCCAGTTCCATCTTCAATGCGATTTTGCGCGCCAGCTCGGCGACGCGGCGCGAATGGCCGGCGAGATTGCCGCCGCGGGTTTCGATCAGGTTGGAAAATACCTTGATCGACGTGAGAAAGCTGGTCTTGAGCTTCTCGTTGGCTTGCGTCAGCTCGGCAGTGCGCTGTTTCACGCGCGATTCAAGTTCGGCGTTGAGAACCTTGAGTTCTTCGTTCTGGGTGCGCGTCAGGCCTTCCAGCCGCCGCCTTTCCTCTTCCAGCGCCTTGCGCTCCAGTGCGTGCCGCACTACCAGGAGGATATCGGTATCGTCCCACGGCTTGGTGATGTAGCGGTAGATCTCGCCGCGGTTGATGGCTTGCAGGATCAATTGCACGTCGGCATGGCCGGTCAGGAGCAGGCGCATGGCGTCGGGGCACAGGCGGCATGCTTGCTCCAGGAAACGCGCGCCGTCCATCTCCGGCATGCGCATGTCCGAGATGATCAGATCGACGCTTTCAGCCTCCAGAAATTTCAGGCCCGTGGCGCCGCTGTCGGCAGTCAGCACCTCGTATCCCTGGCCGCGAAAAAGGCGGCGCAGCGAGGACAGGATGTTCGGCTCATCGTCGACGCACAGGATGCGCGCGGGCTGATGCGTCGCCAAGTTCATGGCCGGGGCAGCGGTATTCATGCGCCGGCATCCTGTACGCTGTCTTCCGGTGCGCTGTGCCGGATCGGAAGCGTGATGCAAAACGCCGTTCCCTCACCGATCTCGCTTTCGACTTCGATGCTTCCGCCATGTTTTTGCACGATGCCGTATGAAAGCGAGAGTCCCAAGCCGGTGCCGGTTCCGATCGGCTTGGTGGTGAAGAAAGGGTCGAAGATGCGCAGGAGGTTTTCCTTGGGGATGCCGCAGCCGTTGTCCGCGATTTTGATCCAGACATTTTCACCTTCGGCGCCGGTGCTGACCGTGATGGTGCCTCGCTTGCCTTCGATCGCATGCGCGGCGTTGACCACCATGTTCATCACCACCTGGTTGATCTGCGAGGGCAGGCATTCGATATCCGGGATGTCGCCGTACTGCTTGACCACGTCGGCCTTGTACTTCACTTCGTTGTTGACGATATTCAGCGTGGAATCGATGCCCTGGTGCAGATTGGCCCACTGCCATTCCTGGTTGGCATCGGTACGGGAAAAATCTTTCAGGTCCTGCACGATCTTGCGCACCCGCACGATGCCTTCCTTCGACTCCTTCATCAGCACCGGGATGTCCTCTTTCAGGAAGTCCAGTTCGATCTGCTCGCGCAGGCCGTTCAGTGCGGAAAGCACCGAGGGCGACTGAATGCTTTGCTCCGCCTCTTCGTAAGCTGTCAGCATCGCCATGAGATCGGCGATATAGTTTTCCAGAGAGCTGAAATTGGAAAATATGTAGCCGATGGGGTTGTTGATTTCATGCGCGACGCCGGCGGCGAGCTGACCGATCGACGCCAGCTTTTCCGACTGCACCAGCTGTTCCTGCGCCATGGAGAGCTTGGCGTTCAGCTCGGTCAGTTCCTTGTTGCGGCGCGTGAGTTCGGCCTCCACCATTTCCCTTCTTTTGATGTCTTCTTCAAGGCGGCCGTTGGCCTGCTCCAGCTGATAAGTCCGCCTTGTGACAAGCTCCTCCAGTTCGTCCACGCGGGCGGAATCCACCGCATTGTTCTGCTGACTGTTTTTGGATGGGATGTTTTCCATATTTATCTCCGGCTTGATCAGGCAAGAAGCAGCTGGCACGCTTCTTCGAATTCCGATTCGGTCTGCCGGAACACCGTATGCAGTGTCGCGGGAGGGATGCGCAAGCTGTTCCAGGCGTCCTCGACGATCTCCGGCACCATCGCTTCTTCCTTGGGCGGCAGATCGAGGGCATGCACGATGGCGTCGGCTGCGTGGACCACGCTCGCGATATCGCCCAGGTCCTGCGATTGCGGGGCATGATGGTTCGCGATCGCCTTTTGCATCAGCACCGGGAATTTCCAGTGCTCCGCGAGCGCGCGTCCGGCGACGGTGTGGTCCAAACCCAGCGCCGCGCGTTCCGCCTCTTCCTGATGGCAATCGTGCTGGTCGCGGTATGCCATTGCCGCCGAATATTGCTCGGGAAAGTGCGTCACCAGCACCAGCGTGCCGACGTCGTGCAACAGGCCGGTGATGAAGGCGTAGTTCTGATTGAGATTGACCGCGCGCGCCAGCAATTTGGAGCAGACCGCCGTACCGACAGCGTGCTGCCAGAACGATTTGAAGTCGAAAGCAGGATGCGTGCTCGAAGAAAAGACGTCGGTGGCCGCGGCCGCGGTAATCAGCGCCCGCACGCTGTCGAAGCCCAGCACGGTGATGGCCTGTTGAATGGTGGCGACCTTGCGCGATAGTCCGTAGAACGAGGAATTGGCCAGGCGCAGCGTTTTCGCCGCCAGCGCCTGGTCGCGCGATACCTTCTCCGCCAGTTCGCCCAGGTTGACGTCCTGCTGCTCGAAGCTGTTGAGCAGATCGATGACGATCACCGGCAGCGAAGGCAGGCTGCGGATATTCTTTCCCAGATCATCGTGCGAGATTGCGGTCATTTCGTGCTTCCCAGCCGATATTCGGTAACGTGCCGCAACAAAGCGCTGCCGGTTCCGCTTTTTCTGAACAGGCTCGCCAGGCGCTGTTGTACGCGTTCCCGTTCCGCTTGCAGGTTCGCTTCCGACAGTTCGTCGTTGATGACGCATACCGTATCGATGCCCCGGCGGCGCAAGGACGTGAGCAGCTGGTCGGTCAGGACGGTCGCCGCCGGGAGAAGAACGCCCCCTTGGCGGTCATAGATGGCGTCGGATAGCGCCATGCCGGCGAGGGCATCGTCGATGTCCAATTCCTTGTAGAGCTTGATCATGGCCGCTTCCTTTATTGTTTGGATTCGCATGGCTTCATTCCGGCCCGAGCACCCGGAACACTTCGTCGAGTGTGGTCAATCCTTGGACGACCTTGCTGAAGGCATCGTCGCGCAAGGTGGTAAAGCCCTTGCCGCGTGCGTATTCGATGATTTCGGTGACCGCCGCCTGCGATGCGATCAGGTGCCGCAGGTGGCTGTCGGGCACCAGCACTTCGTAAAGACCGACGCGCCCCTTGTAGCCGGATTGGTGGCAGGCCGGACAACCGGTGCCGGCGAAAACTTGTCCGATGCCGGACGCGAAGCTGCCGCCGAGCCGTTGCAGCAGTTCGGCATCCGCGCGGGTCGGCGCGCGGCATTCGTCGCAAATATGGCGCACCAGCCGCTGGGCGACGATCGCTTCCAGTGCGGTTGCCACCACGAAAGGCTTCAAGCCGAGATCGAACAGCCGCGAAATCGTCGCGACCGCGGAATTGGTATGCAGGGTCGAAAACACCTGATGGCCGGTCAGCGCGGCATGGAAGGCCACTTCGGCGGTTTCGAAATCGCGGATCTCGCCGATCAGGAGCACGTCGGGGTCCTGGCGCAGGATGGCGCGCAGGATCAATGGAAAGGTCAGGCCTATCTTGTCGCGCACCAGCACCTGGCCGGCGGCATCGAGATAGTATTCGACCGGATCTTCGATGGTGATGTAGTTTTTGTGCGACGTCGCATTGCTCTGCAACAGGCTGTAGAGCGTGGTGGTCTTCCCGCTGCCGGTAGGCCCGGTGGCCAGCACGATGCCTTGCGGCTTGTCGTTGGCATGGCGGATCTTTGCCAGGTTCTCCGCACCGAAGCCGAGCGCGTCGAGGCTCAAGACCGCGGAATTGCGGTCGAGGATGCGCATGACGACTTTTTCGCCGTTGATGGTCGGCAAAGTGGAAATCCGCAGATCCACCACGCGCGTCGGCGTCTTCACCGCCAGGCGGCCGTCCTGCGGGCGGCGCCGCTCGGAAATGTCGAGCTCGGCCATGACCTTGATGCGCGACACGATGGATTGGTGCATGGCGTGCGGAATCTGGATCTTGTCCGTCAGCACGCCGTCGATGCGCAGCCGCACGACCACATTCTTCGCGCGCGGTTGAATGTGGATGTCGGATGCGCCGAGCCGGATCGCTTCCAGCAGGGTCGAATTCACCAGCCGTATGGCGGGTGGTTCGTCGGTCGACTGCAATAATTCCTCGATCGATTGCCCGTCATCCTCGTCTTCGATGATGATCTCCAATCCTTCGTAGGGATCGGGCGAACCGAAATTGCTTGCCAAGTCGGCGATGTCGTTGGTGCCGAGCATGTAGACCTCGGCGATCTTGGCGCGAATGCTTGCCATCGGTGCCAGGACCGGCGCCACTTCCAGGCCGGTCACGAAACGCAGATCGTCCAGGAGGCCGGCATCCAGCGGATCGGCCATGGCCAGTGTCAGCCGCTTTCCCTCGATCTGCAGCGGCATGACGATCTGCTGCTGGCAAAGCGTGGCGGGGATCAGGGCAGCCACCGCGACGTCGACCGTGAATTCGTCAAGCGCCGCCTGCTGCAGCATCAGCTCCTTGGCGAGCAGATCGTGTATTGCTTTTTCGCTTGCCCAGCCGCGGTCGACGATCAGTTTCACGACCGGCTCCTTGCGTTGATGCTGGCGCATGCGCATCAGTTCCTGCACTTGCTGCATGTTGAGCAGGCCGCGCTTGTTGAGCATGACCGCGAGCTGGCTGCGGTTCGACACGCCGAACCTGGCGAGCTGCTCGATCTCCTTGGTCTTCGCTTGATTTTCGCTAACCAGGATGCGGTTTTTCTGCTGCAGCGCGTGCTGTTCGAGCGCCAGCGCGACCGTGACGCGCAAATCGTCGTCGTTCCACGGCTTGAGTATGAATTTATAGACCGCGCCCGCTTTCATCGCGCCGACCACCGCGTTGACGTCGGCGTGGCCGGTCAGCATGATGCGGATCATGTCGGGCTGGATGGCGCGCGCCTGCTTGAGCAGGTCGCCGCCGTTCAGGCCCGGCATCATGTAATCGCTGATGATGATCTGAAAAGCTTCTTGCTTGAGCCGTTCCAGGGCCTGCGCCGGATCCTGGCAGCAGACGACATCATAGTTTTCGTAGTGGAACACGCGCCGCAATGCGGAAAGCACATTGGGTTCGTCGTCAACCAGCAGAATCCGGTTGCGCCGCGCCTGCGGTTCGCTGGCAACTGCCGGTGCTTGCCCGCCGGTGAAAAGATGGGCATAGCTCACGCCGCACCTCCCG
>CBIHRW010000120.1:0-12664 GCA_966212545.1 uncultured Noviherbaspirillum sp. | reverse complement strand
TTGGTGGGCTTTTTGAAAATGGCCTTTTTTTTTTCTTACTCTCACTAATTTTTTTTTTTTCGGGGGGTCGCTTCTTCCCCCCCCCCGCTTCGTTTTCTGTTTTAACCATCCTCGCACTTCCCTCCCCCACCTTAACTTCCCATCCCGGGACACTCACCATGCATTTATCTGAACTCAAGCAGCTCCACGTCTCGGCCCTGCTGGACATGGCAATCAGCCTTGAAATCGACAACGCCGCGCGCCTGCGCAAACAGGAACTGATGTTCGCGATCCTGAAGAAGCGCGCCAAGGGCGGCGAACAGATCTTCGGCGACGGCGCCCTCGAAGTCCTGCCCGACGGCTTCGGCTTCCTGCGCTCGCCCGATGCCAGCTACATGGCCTCGACGGACGACATCTACATTTCGCCCTCGCAGATCCGCCGCTTCAACCTGCATACCGGCGACTCGATCGAAGGCGAAGTCCGCACCCCGAAGGACGGCGAACGATACTTTGCATTGGTGAAGGTGGACAAGGTCAACGGCGAACCGCCGGAAGCGTCCAAGCATCGCATCCTCTTCGAAAACCTCACGCCGCTGCACCCGAACAAGCTGCTGCACCTCGAACGCGAGATGCGCGGCGAAGAGAACATCACCGGCCGCATCATCGACATGATCGCGCCGATCGGCCGCGGCCAGCGCGGCCTGCTTGTGGCATCGCCTAAGTCCGGCAAGTCGGTGATGCTGCAGCATATCGCGCACGCGATCACGACCAACCATCCGGATACCACGCTGATCGTGCTGCTGATCGACGAACGCCCGGAAGAAGTGACCGAAATGCAGCGCTCGGTGCGCGGCGAAGTGGTCGCCTCGACTTTCGATGAACCGGCCACGCGTCACGTGCAAGTTGCCGAGATGGTTCTCGAAAAGGCCAAGCGCCTGGTCGAAATGAAGCGCGACGTGGTGATCCTGCTTGACTCCATCACTCGTCTCGCCCGTGCCTACAACACGGTAATCCCGGCCTCGGGCAAGGTGCTGACCGGCGGCGTGGACGCCAACGCACTGCAGCGCCCGAAGCGCTTCTTCGGCGCCGCGCGTAACGTGGAAGAAGGCGGCTCCCTGACCATCATCGCAACGGCTCTGATCGAGACCGGCAGCCGCATGGACGACGTGATCTACGAAGAATTCAAGGGTACCGGCAATATGGAAGTGCACCTCGAGCGCCGCTTGGCCGAGAAGCGCGTCTACCCGGCGATCAACCTGAACAAGTCCGGCACCCGCCGCGAAGAGCTGCTGATCAAGCCGGACCAGCTGCAGAAGATCTGGATCCTGCGCAAGCTGTTGTACGGCATGGACGAGATCGAGGCGATGGAATTCATCCTCGACAAGATGAAGGCCACCAAGAACAATGCAGAGTTCTTTGAGATGATGCGTCGCGGCGGAAGCTGACGGAATCCCGGTGGACTGAAAAAGGGCGTAATCGTGCGCCCTTTTTCATTTCCGGCGCAGATTTCCGCCAGAACGCCTCGCTTTCGCAAGCCTCTGATTTTGTTGTATAATTGCGGGTTTTCAACCTGGCAAGTGATTGGCAATCGGGTCAAGAAGCAGCAGGACCGACGAAGTGCCTTTTGGCTACCAAACCAAGCAGAGGAAATCATGAAAGAAGGCATTCACCCGAATTACCGCGAAGTCGTGTTCCAGGACATGTCCAACGACTTCAAGTTCATCACCCGCTCGACCATCGAGACCAAGGAAAAGATCAGCTTCGAAGGCAAGGAATATCCGCTGGTCAAGCTGGAAGTGACCGCTGAATCCCATCCGTTCTATACCGGCAAGCACAAGATCGTCGACACCGCCGGCCGCGTGGAAAAATTCCGCCAGAAGTTCGGCACCCGCGGTTCCAAGACTGCAGCAGCAGGCTGATCCTGGTAGCGCATCCGAAAAAGGCAGCCTCGGCTGCCTTTTTTGTTTTCTGAACGCGCCACAGGGTTGCCGCCCTGCAATCGCCACTTTTACGGCACAATATCGCCGAACTCAATAAGACAAGAAGAAGCCAATGGCCCAGTTGAAGCCAGTCCGTCTCCCCGCATCAGCCACGAACGCGCTTCCCCGCTGGGCTCTGTTTGGCCTTTGCCTGCTGTACATTCTCCCCGGCCTGTTTGGCCGCGATCCCTGGAAAACCGATGACGCCGCCGCTTTCGGCGTGATGTGGACCATGGCCAACGGCGGCCTGGAAGACTGGCTGTGGCCGCACATCGTGGGCCAGCCTGCTGCCGACAAAGGTCCGCTCGCATTCTGGATCGGCGCGATCTGCATCAAGCTATTCGGTTGGCTGCTGGGCGATACGCTGGCTGCCCGCGTTGCCACCATCGGCTTCTTCCTGCTCGGCACTCTTGCAGTCTGGAACACCACCTACCTGCTTGGCCGGCGTCCCGAAGCACAACCGTTGCGGCTTGCATTCGGCGGCCAGCCGGAACCGAGCGACTACGGCCGCACGCTTGCCGACGGCGCACTGCTGATCTACCTTGGCTGCCTTGGACTGCTGGTACACAGCCACGCGACCAGCACGGAAGCTCTCCAGGTATCCATGGTGGCGCTCACGCTGTATGGCGCCACCCGGTTTTTCGAAATCCGCTCGGTCATATCCGCCGCCCTTCTCGGCCTCGCGCTCGGCCTGACGATCCTGGCCCGAGGATGGGTCGTGCCGCTCGCATTCTGGCTGGGGCTGGTCGTTCTGGCCTCCTTCCGCGACCGACCGCTGATCTGGCGCCTGATCCTCGTCTCGCTGCCGGTCGCCATTGCCGTTGCCGGCAGCTGGATCGTCGCATGCAAAATCGTGCGTCCGTTCAACAGCTCGCCCTACGACGCCTGGATGTTGTGGAATTTCCGGCAGGTCGGTGCCCCCACTTGGAACGCACTGCGCTTCTTTGTGAAGAATGGCATTTGGGCCGCCTGGCCGGCATGGCCGTTCGCCGGCTGGGCCGTTTATGCCTGGCGCCGCCAGTTCCCGGCGCTGCATGTGACGCTGCCGCTGACCTTCTTCATCGCCGCCGCGCTGCTGGCGTTGTTCAGCCAGCGTCCCGACGAAGGCGTGCTGCTGCCGATGCTGCCGCCGCTGGCGATCCTGGCCGCATTCGGCCTGCCGACCATGAAGCGCGGCGCGATCAATGCAGTCGACTGGTTCTCGGTAATGACGCTGACGACCAGCGCGGCATTCATCTGGCTCGGCTGGATCGCCAAGCAGACCGGCTGGCCAGCGCAACTGGCGAAGAATGCGTTCAAGCTTGCACCTGGATTCAAGCCCGACTTCAACCTGTTCGCCTTTCTGGTGGCCATGCTCGGCACCATCGGCTGGTTCGTGCTGGTGCACTGGCGCGTGTCGCGCCGTCCTTCAGTACTCTGGCGCGCGGTCGTACTGTCGTCGGGCGGCATCATCCTGTGCTGGCTATTGCTGATGACGCTATGGCTGCCGTGGATCAATTACGGCAAGAGCTACGCCGGCGTCGCGCGGCAGATTGCGGAGAAACTTCCGTCCGGGCAGTATTGCGTCGAGACCAATGTCGGCCCGGCACAGCGCGCATCCTTCGCGTATTTCGGCGGAGTGCCATTTGCCGAGTTCCAGGACGGCCGCTGCAACTATCTCCTGCTCCAGGACAACAGGCGGAACAAGGACGATACGAAGTTGCTCAAACGTGCGGGTGAGAAATGGCGCCTGCTCTGGGAAGGCCGCCGCCCCGCCGACCGTGACGAACGGTTCCGCCTCTATCAACGCGTAAATTGACGCAAGAACGCCCTAATCACACCCTTCGCATTGCAGCACTGGCATGGCCCATGCTGATCGGACAGCTGGCCGTCATCGCCAACGGAGTCATTGATACCGCGATGACCTCGCGCTTCTCCGCGACTGATCTTGCGGCCCTTGCGTTGGGCGCATCGATTTACATCAGCGTTTTCGTCGGCCTGAACGGCGTGCTGGCGGCGATTTCGCCGGTGGTCGGCCAACTGTTCGGCGCCGGGCGGTTTGAAGACATCGGCGCCGAAGTCAAGCAGGGCGCGTGGCTCGCGCTCTTCCTCACGCTCTTCGGCTGCACCTTCCTGCTGTTCCCCCAGCCGCTGCTGTCGCTCGCCCACGCGTCGCCGCAACTGAGCGAGAAAGCAACGCTGTACCTGCGCATCCTTGCGCTGGCCCTGCCCGCCACGATGGGATTTCGACTATATGCCTCGCTCAACACGGCGATCGGACGGCCGAAGATGGTGATGTCGCTGCAAGTCGCGGCGCTTGCACTGAAGGTGCCGCTGAACGCATTGTTCATCTTCGGCGGTTTCGGGCTGCCGGCAATGGGCGGCCCGGGGTGCGCGGTGGCAACCGGCATCACGGTGTGGATGACGTTCATCATCGGCATTCTGATCCTCCGCTTCGATGTCTCGTATCGCATGTTCCGCATCTTCGGCAGCGGCTTCTCGCCGCCGAAGTGGAAAGCCTTGCGTGAATTGCTCACGCTTGGCATCCCGATGGGCCTGAGCTACCTGATCGAGGTCACGGCCTTCACCTTCATGGCATTGTTCATTGCGCGGCTCGGCGATACGGCGGTCGCGGGGCACCAGATCACGGCTAATTTCGCGACCGTGCTGTACATGCTTCCGCTTTCGATTGCGAACGCGACCGGCATCCTCGTCGCACAGTCCATTGGCGCCCGCGAGCTCGATGTCGCACGCCGGGTCGGTTTCGCCGGCATTCGCCTGTCCGCAGTCCTGTCAGTCACCATCGGTTGCATCGTCTGGCTGACACGCGACCTGATCGTGCGGGCGTACACGCCGAACGAAGCGATCATCACAATGGCCCTGCCGCTGTTCGTGTTTATCGCGTTTTACCAATTGTTCGATGCGGTGCAGGTCACGACGGCTTTCGTGCTGCGCGCATACAAAGTCGCGACGGTCCCGACTTTGATGTATGCGGTGGCATTGTGGGGAATCGGTCTGGGCGGCGGCTACATACTGGGACTGAATCCATTCGGCATCAGTCCCGTAGCCTTGCAAGGGGCAACCGGTTTCTGGATGGGCAACAGCGTCAGTCTTGGTCTGGTCGCGGCGGGACTGCTATGGTACCTGAGCGTCGTGCAACGAAGGGCTGCCCAGGCTCTGTGAGCCAGATGCCTCCACGGTTGCGGTTGCCCACAATAGCTGTGGCCAAATCTGTGGATAACCGGGGATAAGCCTCGCTAGGTTCATGATATGCAAGGAAATTTTTGCGTTGATGAAAATCAAGGCAGCAGGGCGCCTCTCCATCGCGTCCGCAGCGGTTCGTGACCGGACTGTAGCCGAGCCGATCGGCAGAAGGCCCTTACACCTTCATCGGCAGAATCACCATCTGCAGGCTCTCGAAATGCAGGCGCCGCTGGATCGCCAGCGCCGCCTGATTGTGCAGCAGGCGCGTAAACCAGTTGTCGTGCTCGAAGATCAGCTTGCTGGTGAAGAAGATCGAGTTCGGGTATTCCTTGTTGATGGTCTCGCACAGCCTGGTGACCTCATCGACGACGTCGGTGCCGAAACCGAGGTAAGCCGCCGAAGCCATGCCGTGAGAATGGCAGAAGTCGACGAAGAACTTGAGCGTCGCATTGGCCTCCGCGCGCATCTGCTCGACTGCCCCTTCCCCGCCGTACGCGTGCGCGTCCACCGTGCGCGCATTGACGAAGATGAAGTTCTTGAAGTGGCCGGGGAACATGCGCTGTACCCACAGCAAGGCATGGAGGCCGCCTCCGCGCGAGGAGCCGACGATAAACACCGCAGTCTGGTTGTTCGGGTCCGGATCGACCGGGCCGGCGTGGGAACCGAAGGGCTGGTTGGCAAAAACCTGGTCCACCGTGTGGATTGCATCCTTGGTCTCCTTGTAGTGATTGCGGATCCAGATGCACATTGCTGCAATTGCGCCGATGATCACTGCGGCCGCCCAGCCGCCCGCGCGGAATTTTTCCACCAGCAGCACCGTCAGGATGCCGGCACAGATCAGGAAACCGGTCAGCGACAGCAGGAACCGTCGCAGCCAGTATTGCTGGCTCCGCCGGTTCTGCCACCAGTACAGGCACAGGCCGTAGAGCGAGATCGCAAACGTGAGGAACACCGATACCGAATACAGCACGACGAGCAAGGTCACGCTGCCGCCGGTCCAGAACAGGATCGCCAGCGCCGCGACACCCATCACCAGGATGCCGTTCTGCGTCACAAGCCGGGTCGAAAGATAACGGAACTTGTGCGGCACCCAGGAATCGGCGGCCATGTTTGACAGCACGGAAGGACCGCCAAGAAAACCGGTGTTGGCGGCAACGAACAACAGGCCCGCTTCGAACGCCAGCACGACGATCAGCATGACGCGGTTGGTCAATTCGCTGAATCCCATGCTTTCGATGATGGCGCGGAAGGTGGACGCATTGAGCGTCTGTCCCTCGACCGGTTTGGATTCCCACAGCAGGTAGAGCAGGATGATGCCGGAGGCGGTGAACGCCAGAGAAAGCGCCATGTACACCATGGTCATTTTCCCCGTACGCACACGCGGCTCGGCAAGGATGTTGACGTTGTTGGAGACGGCTTCCAGGCCGGTATAGGTACCGCCGCCCTGCGAGTACGCGAGCAGCAGCATGCCGGCAATGCCGATCCAGCCGATGTCCGCGGCCAGCAGCGAGGTCTCGTTCAGGGTGTTCGGAACCAGGTCGGGCAGGTATGAAGCATGCGCGAAGATGCCGTATACGATCAGGATGAAATGCGTCGAAACGAAGCCGAGGAAGATCGGCAGCAGCACCCTGATCGCCTCCTTCAGTCCGCGCAGGTTGAGGATGATCAGCACCGCAATGAAGAATGCTTCCGCCCACAGCTTGTACGCATGGAAGCCGAGCGGCAGCAAGGACGCGAGCGCTTCCACGCCGGCGGCGATCGAGATCGCGATCGTCAGCACATAGTCGAGAATCAGCGCGCAGCCGGAAATCAGGCCGAGATAAGGGCCGACAAGACGGGAAGCAACACGGTAACCGCCGCCGCCCGTCGGGAACAGCTCGATCACCTGGTTGTATGCAAGCGCGATGATGAAGACCGTGACCGCGGTCGCCAGTGCCATGTACAAGCCGAGTTGCGTGTGCGTGCCGAGCGCGCGGAAGGTTTCCTCCGGACCGTAGGCGGAGGACGACAGGCCATCGGCCCCCAGTCCCACCCATGCAAGGAACGCCACCAATGCCAGCGAGTGGCGCGTCTCGGTCTTCATCGGATCCAATGCCTTGCCGAGCACGATCTCGCGGATTCTGGACTTCATTCTTATTGTGGCTGTGATCTCTAATCGAATCTGGCGATCATACGCCTATCAATTCCCGGCTGCCAACTTTCCGGGAGGGGCTTCTGTTGCTCGATCGCTGCAAATGGGCGATAATGCGCGCTTGTGTGTCGCCGAGATGGCGGAATAGGTAGACGCACGGGACTCAAAATCCCGCGGTGGTGACACCGTGCCGGTTCGATTCCGGCTCTCGGCACCAAAAGATCCATGTGAATACGCACCCGTGAGGTGCGTTTTTCATTTGGGCGGCCGGCTCGTATTTTGACGACATGTTTATAATGCATTCGAACTGAGACGCGCCCCTTCGGTCGGCTCGTTGACTGCAATCATCTGTCATGGCCGCTGAGCCGGCAACATTCACCCATGCCCGTTTCTCTCGACAACCTGCTCGTCGTCGGCATTTCCTCCCGCGCGCTGTTCGACCTGGAAGCGGAGGAGGCAATCTTCCGCACGCAGGGCCTCGAGGCCTACCGCAAGCACCAGCTGGAAAACGAAGGCGAGATCCTGAAGCTTGGCGCCGGGTTCGCGCTGGTGCGCGCATTGCTCAAGCTGAATGCGCTCGTGCACAACAAGCGCTTCGTTGAAGTCGTGATCATGTCGCGCAATTCGTCCGAGACATCGATGCGCATCTTCAATTCGATCAAGCACTACGATCTCGACATCACGCGCGCCGTGCTGTCCGGCGGCGCCCCGCTCGCGCCCTACCTGCGCGCCTTCAATGTCAGCCTGTTCCTTTCCTTGCATGAGGACGACGTGCAAGCGGCGATCAATTCGGGCGTGGCGGCCGCCCTGCTCTACCAAAAGCCGGACAATGCCTTCGAGGAACTGGACCAGATCCGCATCGCCTTCGATGGCGACGCGGTGATTTTCTCGGACGAATCGGAGCGTATTTTCCAGACCCTGGGCATCGAGGCCTTCGAACACCATGAACGCGAGAACGCGATGAAGCCGCTGCCGGAAGGGCCATTCGCGCGGCTTCTGAAGGCGCTCTCTTACATCCAGAACAATTTCAAAGCATCCGACGGCCGCTCGCCCCCCATCCGTACTGCACTGGTCACCGCGCGTTCCTCGCCTGCGCACGAGCGTGTGATTCGCACCCTGCGGGCCTGGGATGTGGCGATCGACGAGACCTTCTTCATGGGTGGCGTTGCCAAGTCGGATGTGCTGGCCGCATTCAAGCCGCACATCTTTTTCGACGACCAGCCGGGCCACTGTGACCGTGCGGCGCCCCTCGTGCAAACCGGGCTGGTTCCGACCCGCAGCACGTCCTCCTGACCCCAGCCGCAAAAACTTTCCTGATAGACAGGTATCGACTATCTTGGTATTGAGGCTGCGAAACCACAAAAAAGTAGCCTTGCGTCAATAACTTCCCGCAAACAGGTAAAATTGCAGGTTCAGAAAGTTTCTTTCTCGCAACCTGGCTGATCCTTGTATGAACGATGCCTCGCCTTCGTTGAAGCAATTGAACCGCACCTTCATCGGAAGCGTGCTATTCATCGATATCGTCGGCTATTCGACGCGTACAGTGCCGGACCAGCTCGAGATGAAGGAGCTGTTCAACACCATGCTGGCCGAAGCCGTGCAGAACGTCGCACCGAGTGAACGCATCATGGTGGACACCGGCGACGGCGCGGCCATTGCCTTCCTCGGCGACCCGGAAGACGCACTGTTTGCGGCACTATCGCTGCGCGACTCGATCGAGACAGTCAAGATCGCGGTGGGAGAACCCGGCTTCGTCCGCATGGGCATCAACCTGGGTCCGCTGAAGATCGTGCGCGACATCAACGGCCACACCAACATGATCGGCGACGGCGTCAATGATGCGCAACGCGTCATGAGCTTCTCCGAGCCGGGCCAGGTGATGGTGTCGCACGCCTATTTCGACATCATTTCCCGCTTCTCGCGCGATTACGCACAGCTGTTCGTCTACGAGGGAACGCGCCAGGACAAGCATGTGCGCGAACACGAGGTCTACCGTTTCGGTCCGCTCAAGGACGATGAAAATCTGGCGGCGAAATTGCGCGACCGTTCGCGCGCGCGGCATAGCCATCTCAATGGCGACGCCACGGAAGTTGCCATTCCTGCCGCGGCAGCGGTGTCCGAAGTGCCGCGTGCGGCCGCATCTGCAACAACTGCAGCAAACGCGCCGAAAAGCAGCAGGCTACACCCCGGCCTGATCGCAAGTGCGATCGGCGCGGTGACGCTGGTGGGCGCTGTCTGGTCATGGACCAGCAAACCGGAGCAGCATCCAGTCGCCGCCGCTCCCGCGCCAGTGCCCGCCGAATCCCAAGAGGCGAAGGTCCTTCCGGTCAAGGTGGAACCGTCAAAAGCGGCAGAGATTCGCGCCGACATCAAGCTGGCAGCAAAGAACCCGGAAATCAACAAACCACAGCAGGCATCTACTGACGACAAGGCTGGCAAGCCTGCCGAAGCGCCGGCGAAGCCCGGCACCGTCAAGCTGGCCATCCAGCCCTGGGGTGAAGTCTATGTCGACGGCGGCAAGCGCGGCGTCAGCCCGCCGATGAAATCGCTCAGCCTCGCGCCGGGCAAGCATCGCATCGAGATCCGCAACGGCGATTTCGCGCCGTACAAGGAAACCATCGAAGTCAAGAGTGGTGGCGAGACCACCGTTCAGTACGTGTTTTAACAGGGAGCAAACACAAAATGCATCGCATGAAACTTGTAGCACTCCTGCTGGCCGGCTTCGCCGCAGGCTGTGCGCAAGTGCCCACCCAAACCGACAGCGGCAAGCCCGTCTTGTCCTATTCGGAAGCGCAGACCCAGTACCAGCAAGGCCTGGCGAATTACCGCGAGAACCGTTTCGACGCTGCGTTGAAAGAGCTGTCGCAAGCGATCGCCAGCGGAAAGCTGAATGCAGCCGACACGAACAATGCGCGCAAGTACATCGCCTTCATCCACTGTGGCGCAGGACGCGAGCTCGCGTGCCGCGAACAGTTCCAGGCGATCTTGAAAGCCAATCCGGATTTCGATCTCGCTCCCGCCGAGGCGAACCAGCCGCAGTGGGCATCCATCTGGCGTTCGGCGAAAGGCGCAGTCGAAGAAAAGCGCGCCCTGTCGCAAGCCAGCAGTACCAGCGCAACGCCGGCGCAGCAGAAGCTTGCCGAGGGCATCAAGGAATACGAAGCAGGACGTTACAAGGAATCGCTCGAGGCGCTTCAGGCTTCCGTCAAGGGCGGCTTGCCGGGGAAGACCGACGAACTGCGCGCCCGCAAGTATTCAGCGTTCGTCTATTGCCTGACGCAGAAAACCAGGCAATGCCGCGCCGAGTTCAAGCAGATTTTTGCGAAGGACCCGGCGTTCGAACTGCTGCCGTCGGAAACCGGACATCCTGCCTGGGCATCGGTGTACCGCAGCGAGAAGGCGGCGGCGCTGAAGAAGGCGGAAGCAGCCAGGAAGGCGGAGGAATCGAAAAAGGCAGCCGAAGCCAAGAAAGCGGTAGCCGCCAAATCCGGACAGAAGAAGTAACGCGGCCTGCATCACCGGTCGGATAAACCCGGCTGGATAAAACAAAAGCCGTTCCTCGTGGGAGGAACGGCTTTTTTGTTGGCTAGCTGGTGTAACTCGATCAGCGATCTGCGACGGAATCCATCACGCACAGTGCCGTCATGTTCACGATGCGGCGTACGGTGGCCGACGGCGTGAGGATGTGGACCGGCTTGGCGCAGCCGAGCAGCACCGGACCGACCGCAATGCCATTACCGGCCGACATCTTCAACAGGTTGTAGGAAATGTTGGCGGCATCGATGTTCGGCATGACCAGCAGGTTGGCGTCGCCCTTGAGCGGCGAATCCGGCATCATCGACTTCAGCAGCGCCGGGTCGAGCGCGGTGTCGCCGTGCATTTCGCCGTCGATCTCGAGGTCCGGCGCACGCTTCTGGATGATTTCCAGCGCGGCGCGCATCTTCTTCGCGGACTCGCTGTTGCTGGAACCGAAGTTGGAATGCGACAGCAGCGCAGCACGCGGCTCGATGCCGAAGCGGCGCATTTCGTCCGCTGCCATGATCGTGATCTCAGCCAACTGCTCGGCGGACGGGTTCTCGTTGACGTGGGTGTCGACGATGGCGACCTGGCGGTCCGGCAGGATCAGCACGTTCAGCGCGGCGTACACGTTGGCGCCTTCACGCTTCCCGAGCACCTGGTCGATGTATTTCAGATGCAGGTCGGTGGTTCCGAAGGTTCCGCAAATCATGCCGTCGGCATTGCCCTTGTGGATCATCATCGCCCCGATCAGGGTATGGCGGCGGCGCATCTCCAGCTTCGCATACTGCTCGGTGATCCCCTTGCGGCGGGTCATTGCCAGGTATTCCTGCCAGAACTCGCGGTAACGCTCGTCGTATTCCGGATTGATGATCTCGAAATCGATATCCGGGCGCATGCGCAGGCCGAACTTCTCGATGCGCTGGGCCAAGACGGCGGGGCGGCCAACCAGGATGGGTTTGGCAAGCTTCTCGTCGATCACGACCTGCACGGCGCGCAACACGCGCTCTTCCTCGGCTTCCGCATACACGATGCGCTTCTTGCCGGACGGCGCCTTCTTCGCGATCTGGAAGATCGGCTTCATGAAAGTGCCGCTGCGGTAGACGAACTGCTGCAGGCTGTCGGCGTACGCCTGCATATCCTTGATCGGACGCGAAGCCACGCCGGACTCTTCGGCGGCCTTGGCCACCGCAGGCGCGATCTTGATCATCAGGCGCGGATCGAAGGGCTTCGGAATCACGTATTCCGGACCGAAGGACAGGTTGCTGATGCCGTAAGCGGTGGCCACGATGTCGGATTGCTCGGCCTGGGCCAGATCCGCGATCGCGTGCACGACGGCAATTTCCATTTCGCGGGTAATCGTCGTCGCGCCGCAGTCGAGGGCGCCGCGGAAAATGTACGGGAAGCAGAGGACGTTGTTGACCTGGTTCGGGTAGTCGGAGCGGCCGGTGGCGATCACGGCGTCGTTACGCACAGCTTTCACCTCTTCCGGCAGGATCTCCGGCGTCGGGTTGGCCAGGGCGAGGATGAGCGGCTTGTCGTTCATCTGCTTGACCATCTCCGGCTTGAGCACGCCGCCAGCGGACAGGCCAAGGAAGATGTCGGCACCCGGGATCACTTCGGCCAGCGTGCGCGCATTGGTGTCCTGCGCGAAGCGTTCCTTGTCCGGATCCATCAGCTCGGTGCGGCCCTTGTAGACAACACCGGCAAGGTCGGTGACGTAGATGTTCTTGAGAGGGAAGCCGAGGTCGACGATGAGGTCGAGGCACGCCAGCGCGGCGGCGCCCGCCCCGGACACGACCAGCTTGCATTCCTCGATCTTCTTGCCGACGACCTTCAGGCCGTTCAGGATGGCGGCGCCGACGATGATCGCGGT
>CBIHRW010000119.1:0-12725 GCA_966212545.1 uncultured Noviherbaspirillum sp. | reverse complement strand
GCGCGCGACGAATTCCGGCGTGTCCTCGAACATGTGGATGAAGCCGTGCAGCTCGCGCAGGATATTGTTCGGAATGTGGCGCGAGGTGCGGGTTTCACCGTACAGGTAAATCGGGATGTCGGCGTTCTTGTAGCGGATTTCTTCGACGAAGGCGCGCAAGGACTTCAGAGCGGCGTCGGTCTCTTCCGAGCTGCCGGCGCCAAACTCTTCGTCGTCGATCGACAGGATGAAGGCCGATGCGCGCGATTGCTGCTGGGCGAACTGCGACAGGTCGCCGTAGCTGGTTACGCCCAGGACTTCCATGCCTTCGTTCTCGATCGCTTCCGCGAGGGCGCGGATGCCGAGGCCGGAGGTGTTTTCGGAGCGGAAGTCTTCGTCAATGATGACGATGGGGAAGCGGAATTTCATGTGGTCTCCAGAGAGGACAAAGTGCTAGGGAGACGCCTGGGCGGGAGAGCTTGCGCGCCGAAAAAAAGAAAACCCGAATTTTCGCAGATATGGCGAGGATGTGCGAGAAATGCGCCAGTTTTTAGGGAGATGATGTGGTGTTGTTGTTTTTGCATCCCTTTTGACCCATAGGCGTGCTGCGCCGTGTGCCGGTCCACGGCGCGTTACCGGTGTCCCGGTGCCTTGTCAGCTTGGATAGATGGTCTGCTCGGCTGCCTCGATCGCGTCCTTGGAGGGGACGCCGCTCTCGATGAAGGTCTTCATCCGCATCAGGTCTTCATCCATCTGGTGCTTCGGACTGCCGTTGAACAGGGAGGCGGCGGCGTGCCCGAGTGCGCCTGCCGGCGGGTTGTACGTCATGTGGACCGAAACGCGTGTGCCGTCACCTGCCGGCTCGCAGCGCACGCGTCCGGCATGCGCGACTTCCGCTTGCGGCTCGGTACGCCAGGCGAGCGTGCGCGGTCGGTCGCTTTCAGTGAGGGTGGCGTCCCATTCGATCTGGACACCCGCCGGACCGCTGACGATCCAGTTCGAACGTCCGTTACCCAGGTCGCGGACTTCCTTCACATTCGACATGAACTGCGGGAAGTTTTCGTATTTCGACCAGATGTCGAATACTTTTTCCGGCGATGCCTCGATGTAGATCGTCTTGTGCAGATCGACCGCATGCGTGGCATGCTTGCCTGCGGCGGTACGGTTCCGCATGCTGACGATGCCGCGCGCGAGCAGGCCGATGCCGATGGCCGCCGCTGCCATCCCGAGGACGGAGCGATGGCGCATGCCATACGCGCCGAGCGCGCCGCCGCCTACTGTCGCTGCTGCACGCCATGCCGGCGGCCAGTTGGCCTGCAGGATGGGGGTGTGCAGTTGCCTCGGCCGGCCTTCGCCCTGCAGCGAAGGGACGCCATCGGAGCGCGTATGGACCTGCAGGGCATCGTCGATGCTGCGTACGCCGGGGACGGAGCGGACCGCTTCGACAAGCTGGTCTTTTTCGTGGGCGAACACGGGGCCGCTCAGGATGACGCGGCCATCCTCCGCATGGACCTTGATTGCGTGCGGATGAGAAACGGCGCGCCCCACCTTCGAACGTACCCGTTCAATCAAGTGCTGGTCGTCCGTCATCTGGTTGCGCCGCGAGATCATGCGGCTGGTCTTCGCGCGCATGCCTTGCATGCGGTTGGCAATGTCCCGCGAGGCAACGCCGATTGCATCCCCCGACCGTATCGCGGTGCTGCGCATCTTGTCTCGGATGAGTGCCCTGCGCCTTCTGCCCCTATCCGGGTCGGAGAGATACATGGCGGCTGCGCCGATCGCCGCGCCTGCCAGCCATTTTCCCCATGCTTGCGATGTTGCCGACTCCTGCTCCATGACTATCTCCTTTTCTTCGTTGAAGGACGGGAATGGTGCAGCCGGTAAATGAATCGGCCGGCCGCGGACGGATAAATGAGACAGGCGGGGAGGGGAAATGTTGCGCCTGCATTGCAGGGGCGGGCGGAAAGGGGCCGCGCCCGGCTGGTGCCGGGCGGAAGGGCAATTACAAGTGCAACCAGGCAAGCACGCCGAGTCCGATGCCGGCGGCGGCAACGCCGTAGGACGCATACTCAAGCCACTTCCTGCGGGTGAGCAGGGTGATTGCGGCGAGCGAAATGGCGATTTGCTCTGCGGTCATGGCCTGCGCCCAGCGGTGATGCTGGTGCATCTGTTCATCGGATTGCTTGTCCCAGTCGAGCGATGCGGCTTCCAGTTTCTCGGCATTTGCCTTGATCTCTGCCTTTTCCGACTTGTAACGCTCGACCTCGGCCTTGTATTTCTCGGTGTCGGCGCCGGGCAGGCTCAACGCGAGTTCCGCCAGGTTCTGCTTGTTCGACTTGGCCTGGTAGTAGTTCCACTGGTTGGACGCTTCGGTCTTCTTGATTGCCGCGTTGTTCTTGTACAGCGCGGCGTTGTTCTGCGTGGCGCCTGCCTGGTATCCGTAGATCGCGCCGACGGTGGCGAGGATTGCAGTGGTTACCGCGATCTTGTTGGAAAAACCGTCGCTGCCGTGCGCAGCATGTTCCACTTCATGGTCGTGCGGACCATGAACGTGAAAACCGTGTCGTGCCATTTACTTCCTCTCGTAGATAACGTATGCGTAGTCGAATCCATTGGATTCAGAGCGATGGGTTTCGCGCGCGATTTCCTTCCACTGCGTCGGATCGATTTCAGGAAAGAATGCGTCGCACTCGAAGGTCTTGCCGATCTCGGTCACGACCATGCGGTCCGTCAGGGGGAGCGCTTCGGAAAAAATCTGGCCGCCGCCGATGATGCACGACGGCGTATCGCCGACGATAGCAAGTGCCGCTTCCAGAGAAGACGCGACGTCCACGCCGTCGCGCTTCCAGTCGGCATTGCGGGTGATGACGATGTTGCGCCGGTTGGGCAGCGGCCGCCCGATCGAGTCAAAGGTCTTGCGGCCCATGATGATGGGATGCCCCATCGTCGTGCGTTTGAAGTGCGCAAGATCCTCCGGCAGGTGCCACGGCAGCTTGTTGTCGATGCCGATGCCGCGTTTCTCGTCGATGGCGACGACGATGGTCAGGTGTCCCATCAGACAGCCACCGGTGCCTTGATATGCGGATGCGACTGGTAGCCTTCGATGTCGAAGTCTTCAAACTTGTAGTCGAAGATCGACGCCGGCTTGCGCTTGATCACCAGCTTCGGCGGCGCGTAGGGCGTGCGCGACAGCTGCTCCTGCACCTGTTCCATGTGGTTGGAGTACAGATGGCAGTCGCCGCCGGTCCAGATGAATTCGCCGACGTCCAGCCCGGTCTGTTGCGCGACCATATGCGTGAGCAGCGCATAGGATGCGATGTTGAACGGCACGCCGAGGAAGATGTCGGCGCTGCGCTGGTACAGCTGGCAGGACAGCTTGCCGTCGGCAACGTAGAACTGGAAGAACGCGTGGCAGGGCGGCAGCTTCATCTGCGGGATGTCGGCTACGTTCCATGCAGACACGATCAGGCGGCGGGAATCGGGGTTGTTGCGGATCTGCTCCATCACCTGCGCGATCTGGTCGATGTGCTTGCCGTCCGGCGCGGGCCATGAACGCCACTGGTAGCCGTAGATGGGGCCGAGGTTGCCTTCCGCATCGGCCCATTCGTCCCAGATCGAGACGCCGTTGTCCTTCAGGTACTTGGTGTTGGTGGAGCCGGCCAGGAACCAGATCAGTTCATGGATGATGGATTTCAGGTGCAGCTTCTTGGTCGTCAGAAGCGGGAAACCTTCCTGCAGGTTGAAACGCATCTGGTAGCCGAAGACCGAGCGCGTGCCCGTGCCGGTGCGGTCGGTTTTTTCGGTGCCATGTTCGTACACATGGCGCATGAAGTCGAGGTATTGGCGCATGGGTCAGCTTTGAAAAGGGTCGCGCTATTTTAAAGGAAATCGTGGACTGGACAGCCGGAAACAATCGACTGAACAACGACATTAATCTTGTGAAAATTGCAACGCCGCGAGGCTCGCGTACAGCCCTCCTTGCGCCACCAGTGACGCATGCGTGCCGCGCTCCACAATGTGCCCATGCTCCATCACGATGATCCGGTCGGCGCGTTGGACGGTCGCCAGCCGGTGCGCAATGACCAGCGTTGTCCGTCCGACCATGGCTGCTTCCAGTGCCGCCTGCACCAAGCGCTCCGACTCGGCATCAAGCGCGCTTGTTGCTTCGTCAAGCAACAGGAGCGGCGGATTTTTCAGCAAGGCGCGCGCGATGGCGATGCGCTGCCGCTGTCCGCCGGACAGGCGCACACCCCGCTCGCCGAGGAAGGAGCGGTAACCGTCCGGCAGGCGTTCAATGAACTCGTGGGCGGCAGCCAGTTTCGCTGCATGGATGACCTCGTCGTCGCTGGCATCGGCCCGCCCGTAGCGGATGTTTTCCATCGCATCGGCAGAAAAGATCACGGTGTCCTGGGGCACGATGCCGATGGCGCCGCGTAATGCATGGAGGTTCAATTCCCGGATGTCGATACCGTCGAGCAGGATGCTTCCCTGCTGCGGGTCGTAAAAGCGCAGGAGCAACTGGAACAGCGTCGTCTTGCCCGCCCCCGAAGGGCCGACAATGGCAATCGTTTCGCCTGGGCGGATGTCGAGCGACAAATCCGCGAGCGACGGCGTCTCGGGGCGGGAAGGGTAGTGGAAGTTCACATGACGCAGCGAGAGCGAGGCACCGGTTGCGGTGCGCGCAGGAAGGGGGCGCGGCTTCTCGGGAGCGCGGATGGACGATTGTACTGTCAACAGTTCCATCAGGCGCTCCGCCGCACCCGCGGCGCGTTGTGCGTCGCCCAGCACTTCTGAGAGCGCGGCAATCGAGCCGGCGACGATGGCCGCATAGAGGACGAACTGCCCGAGCTCCCCCTCCGTCATCCTTCCCTGAATAACGGCGTGCGCGCCGAGCCACAGCACAAAGACGATCGCGCCGAAGACCAGCAGGATCGCCAGCGCCGTCAGCAGCGATCGCGCGCGGATACGTCGCATGGCGGTATGGAAGGCGCGTTCCACCGACTCGCCGAAGCGCGCCGACTCGCGTTTCTCCTGCGTGTAGGCCTGCACGATGGGTATCGCATTGAGGATCTCGCCGGCAAGTGCGGACGCATCCGCTACCCGGTCCTGCGACTCGCGCGACAGCTTGCGGACACGGCGGCCGAAGATGACGATGGGAAGCACCACGGCGGCAAGCATGACAATGATGATGGACGACAGCTTGATACTGGTGACGAACAGCATCACCAACCCGCCGGCGAACAGCAGCGTGTTGCGCAGCGCGAGCGAGATGCTGGTGCCCACCAGCGTCTGGATCAGCGTGGTGTCGGTGGTCAGGCGCGACAGGACTTCGCCGGTCTGTGTCGTCTCGAAGAATTGCGGGCTCTGCAGGACGACGTGCCGGTAGACCGCGTCGCGCAGGTCCGCCGTCACGCGCTCGCCGAGCCAGGACACCATGTGGAAACGCAAGGCGGTGGCAATAGCGAGCACGCAGGCGACGGCGAACAGCGCGAGGAAGTATGCATCGACTTGCGTATTGTTCTTCATGCCGGCCGTACCGAATCCTGCGTCGATCATCTGCCGGAATGCGTAGGGGATCGCCAGCGTGGCTCCCGCGGCGACCACGAGTGCGATGCCGGCAAGGATGAATTGTTTCCTGTATGGCTTGAGAAAGGGCAGGAGTCCCTTCAGCGTGATGAGGCTGCCTTTTTGTTGATCTCTCGATGCGGTCATAGTTTTAGCGGTTTTACGTATCCTGTCAGTTCCAGGTAACCGCGCCCGGCGCGCTGGCCGTCGCGTTTAAGGGTGACGGCGCCCTCCCAGTACACCGAGCCCGTCGACTGGCGCGAGTCGAGTTCCTGGTCGTCCTGCAGCGGCTCCAGCTCCCATTGTGCCGTGCCGGCGCGCACCCGCACGGAAACCGGATAGGTCGCACCGGTGCGCGGGGAGCGCCAGGTGCGCAACGGGACGATTTCCACGCGGCCGGGCCCGAAATGTTCGACGCTGCCAGAGGCGTTGCGGACGGCGGCATGCGACCAGAGCGTGCCGCCGTCCTTTCCCCGGATGCGGAAGGCCATCAGCGCGCCGCCGTCATCCAGGTTGGCGCCGATCCAGTCCCATCCTGCCGCCGCGGGATCGAGCACGGTCGTCGACCATTCGTGGTCCAGCCAGGCTTGTCCTTTCACCTGCGCGGTCTTGCCGGTGCGGGTGACCTTGCCTTCGACCTGCAGTTGCGGCTCGCTGTAGTAGTAGCTCGCCTGTCCGGGTTTCGGGCCCTTGCGCGAAAAGCCATTCTCACCCTGCGGCATGAGAGCCTGCGACGGCTTCATCGCCAGTTCCAGCGTGAATTCCCGCGCAGGCAGGCTGGCGTGATAGATGCCGTTCGCATCGCGTACCAGTGTCCAGTCATCGAGCTTGACGTTGGTATCGCCTTGTCGCGCATACGCTCGGTCGAATCCTTCGCGCGCGCTCTTCTGCTCATGCACCAGCCGCCCATGCGCCGGATCGGAGACGGCCGCATGGGCGATGATCAACTGCTTCGGCGCGAACCGGCTGGGATTGGCGGCATCGTGCTCGGTGGCTGATCGGAAGAAGGTGACCTGGAATCCCAGCGGCTTGCCGTCATCCGTTTCCAGCCATCCGGTCACATACCACCATTCGGTGCGGAAGTCAGGATGCGCGCCGAAGTCGTGCGGAAACGAAAGCGGCTTGCCGGGAACGACGGCGGAGAATTGCGGCGGCGCGGCGACGGCGGGCAGAAGCAGGGCCATCGCGGCTGCGGCGAGCAGGCGTATCCAGCGGTTCCAGCGTATCGTCATCACCAGTCCTCCCTGACTGCGCGCACCGCATCGCCCGACACCGCATACCTGCCGGCGGCGAGCGCGGTCAGCGACGCCGAAACGAGCAGCAGTGCGGCGACCGAAAACAGCATGTCCCAGGGCATGTGCAACTGCATGGTCCAGTGGAAGGATTGCGGATTGACCACGAAGACCAGGATCAGGCTGATCGCCGTACCGAGCAGGAAGCCGACCAGAATCCCGAGCAGGGTCAGCAGGCCGCCTTCGACCGCCAGCATCGCCAGTATCTGCCGGCGCAGTACGCCGATATGCCGCAACATGCCGAACTCCTTGGCGCGCGCCAGGGTCTGCGCCGAAAAGGTGGCAGCGACGCCGAACAGCCCGATGACGATCGCAACAGCTTCGAGAAGATAGGTAACGGCGAAGCTGCGGTCAAAAATCCGCAGGCTGATTGCGCGGATCTCATCCGGTTCGGCGAACTCCAGCGCACTGCCGAAGGGCAGGCGGCGCATCGATTCCATGACCTCGCTTGCCGTTGCGTCCGGTTGCAGCCAGATCGCCGTGTCATTGACCTCCACGTCGCCGGTAAGCTGCCGATAGTCGCCAAGCTGCATCTGGATCGCGCCAGTCTGGCGCACATAGTCGCGCCATACGCCGGCAACAAAGACCTTGTGCTGTCGGCCGGCAAGCGGCAACTGCCGCTTGTCACCCGGCCGGAATCCGTAGAGGTCGGTCATCGCCTCCGAAACCCAGATCGGTGCGTGCCCTATAGGGACCTTCGACGCCGCGACTGAATCGCCAACAAGCGGCAAGGTCTTTCCGGGATCGCCGATATCGATCGGGCGGGCGATCAACGCGACGGAAGGCCTGGCCGGATCCAGCACGAGTTGCGTCAGGCGCTGGAAGCCCGCGCGGGCAACCCCCGGCGTGCGTTCGATCGCTTGTTGCTCGGCCGGCGAGAACGTCGCGGCGCTGCCGCCGTTCGCCGCGCGTACATACATGTCGGCCGACAGGATGTGCGACAGCCAGTCGTCCACCGACACCCGGAAACTGGCAACCATGATCGCCATTGCCACCATCAGGCTGAAGCTGGACAGGACACCGCCGAGCGCGATCGAGGCCTGGTTGGGGGCATTCGCAAGTCGCCCGATGGCAAGCGCTGGAACGGGACCGGCACCCGGACGAAGGGCGAAGCGGGACAACAGGGAGAACAGCAGGGCCGCCAGCCGTGGCATCAGGCCGATCCCGCCGACCAGGAGAAAGGCGATCGCGAGGTACCCGAACACCGGCAATTCAGCGACCGGCGGCAGTTGTGACATGATGCCGCCCGCAAACAGGCAGGCAAGCGCCGGCCAGGGGGACGCCACGCGTGAGAGCGCGACGTCTTCGCTGCCCGCTTTGAGGGCCTGGGCCGGCCTGGCGCGCGCAGCCTCCCATGCGGGACTTGCGCAACCAAGCAGGCCAGCGGCCGTACCGAGAAGGAAAAAGGCGACGGCCGCCGGCAAGGAGAACTGCACCGTCGGTTGCACGCCGGGGAAGTAGCCGCCACCCAGGTCGCCGCCGAAGAGGCGCAGCGCAGCGGCGGCAATGGCATAGCCGGCAGCGAGTCCCGCAGCAGATCCGGCCACGCCGATCACCAGCCCCTCGACAAGGATCTGCCCCAGCAATTCCCGGCGCGTCATGCCCACTACTCGCAGCAGCGCCAGCTGGCTTCGGCGCCGGAGAACGGAGAGGGCTTGCGTGGAGAACACCAGGAAGGTTCCGGTGAACAGCGCGACCAGTGCGAGCATGTTGAGATTGACGCGGTAGGCGCGCGACATGCTGGCCGTGCGCGCTTCCTGGTCTTCGGTTTGCGTCACCAGGAATCCTGCCGGCAGTGTCGCGGCGAGTTTCGACTTGAACGCGTCGCGGCTGATTCCCGGTTTTAGTTTCAGTTCAATATGCGACAGGTTGCCGAGCCGCTGGAGACGCCACTGCGCCGCACCGATATCCATCACCGCAATCCGCTGCCCCGCACGCGCGCGGACCAGTCCGCCGGCGACCCGCAAACGGATCGGTTGCGTGCCCGTACGCAGCTGCACCGTGTCGCCTTGCTTTACCTGCAGCCACTCCATCGCCGCGGGCGAGAGGAACACGGCATCATCGGCCAGTGTGTCGAATGCCCGGTCTTCCGCTGGCACGCCGATGAAATCCGGGGCGATGGCGCCGGCCTGGAACACGTCGATACCGATTACTTTCAACACGCCCTGGCGTCCCGGGACTGCCGCCTCCACTTCCAGCACCGGGCTGGCAACGGCAACTTCCTGCAGTTGGGCCAGTTGCCCGTAAACCTGTTCATTGAAATACGCCTGCGTGCCGCGCACCTGCAGGTCGGCTTCGCCGGAGATGCTTTTTACTGCGGCCGAGAACTCATTGTATGCGGCCGTATTGATCAGATGGATGGCGAAGCCGAGCGCAACCCCAAGCGCGATGGCGAGACCCGCCACCAGTGCCCGTACCGGATGCGCGCGCCATTCGCCGAACATCAGCCAGCGGCGCAGCAGGGCTGGGGAACCGTGTCTCATGCCGGTTGCTTCAAATCCAACGGATGCAGACCGTTCTTTGTCAGCTCCAGTACGCGATCCGCGGTAGCTGCCGCGGCGGGGGAGTGGGTGACGATGATGCCTGATGCGCCGTTTTCCTTGATCTCGTTGCGCAGGAGAAGCAGCACCTCGTGCGCCGTATCGGGATCGAGGTTGCCGGTCGGCTCGTCAGCCAGGAGCAGCTTGGGACGATGCACCAGCGCACGTGCAATGGCGACGCGCTGGAGTTCTCCACCGGAAAGCTGGCGCGGATAGTCGCCGGCCCGGTTGCTCAGGCCAACGGCTTCCAGCATCTGTTCCGCACGAGCTACATCAGTCCGGTTCAGCATCAGGGGCAGGGCGACGTTCTGCATGACGGTGAGGTGGGGCAGCACATGAAAGGCCTGGAACACGAAGCCGAACTTTTCCCTGCGCAAACGTGTTGCCGCATCGTCGTCGAGCGAGGTCATGTCGACCTCGTCGATCAGGATCTGCCCGCCGTCCGGCCGGTCCAGGCCGGCGATCAGGTTCAGCAAGGTCGACTTCCCGACGCCGGACTCTCCCATGATCGCCACGTACTCGCCTGCTTCCAGCGTGTAATTCATGCCCGTCAGAACCTGCCTGCTACCGCCTGAATACGATTTGGTTACGTCCCGGAGCTTGAGCATGCTGGTCTTGGAGAGAGGACGGTTGGTCGGGAATTCTTGTGCGGAATGCAACCTGGCGGCATGCAGTAAGGAATCAAATGCAGAAACGACATAAGCAAATATGAAAACATACTTGTGTCGCCTCAATGCCGCGCGGAGCCTGACAAATATGATAGCGAAAAACCTTGCCTTTCATTGCCCACCGCCTAAGCTGGCATTTCAGCAAGCTTGTTTCGAACCAATGGCGCCGACACCCGACTTCGACCTTCCGCACCACGGTTTCATGCAGTTGTACCGGAAGGATCCGGTCGTCATCCGCACCGAGCTGGGGGATGGGCTGCGGGCACCGGCCGCGACCATCTCGCCGAAGTATTTATACGATGCCCTGGGCTCGAAGTTGTTCGAGGCGATCTGCGAGCTGCCTGAGTATTATCCGACGCGAACCGAGGCCGCCATCTTCGAGGCCCATCTTTCGGACATTGCCCAGTCGACAGGACGCGGGACGACGTTCATCGATCTTGGCGCCGGCAACTGCGCCAAGGCCGAGCGCTTGTTTTCCGTGTTGCAACCGCGCCAATATGTGCCCATCGACATTTCCGTCGACTTCCTGAAGGAATCCGTGGAACGCCTGCGTCATCGTTATCCGATGATTCGAATGACCGGGATTGGCATGGATTTTTCGCACTCGCTCGACCTGCCGGAAGGCATACGGCGCGACAGGCGCCTGTTTTTTTATCCCGGATCCTCGATCGGCAACTTCACCACGGAAGACGCTGCGGCATTGCTAGGACGGATACGCGATGCCTGCGGGGCTGACGGCGGGCTGCTGATCGGCGTGGATCTCGTGAAGGACAAGCAAGTGCTGGACGCCGCCTATGACGACGCAGTCGGCGTGACCGCAGCCTTCAACCTGAACATGCTCCGGCACCTGAATACGCTCGTTGACGCCGACTTCGACGTGCGCGACTGGCGGCATGTGGGCTTCTTCAACGAGGCGCTGGGACGCATTGAAATGCATCTGGAGGCGCGGCGCGATGTCTGCGTGCGTTGGGACGGTGGTCAACGCCTGTTCCGGCAGGGCGAGCGGATCCATACCGAGAACAGCTACAAGTACACGCGCCACGGCTTCCTGCAATTGCTGGAGCGGGCGGGATTCGGCAGCGTCCGCACCTGGACCGACGAACGCGGGTGGTTCATGGTGTGCCACGCACGTGCCGTGTAAGGAGGTCAGCCATGAATATCGATACGCTCGCCGCCCGCTTTGTGGAAGTCAGGAAACACACGCTCGCACTGACGGCGCCGCTCTCCGAAGAAGACTGCTGTGCGCAATCCATGCCCGACGCCAGCCCGATCAAGTGGCACATGGCGCACACGACCTGGTTCTTCGAGACCTTCATCCTCGAGCGCCATGAGCCCGGCTTCAGGCCATTTCACCCTGCATTTCGTGTGCTGTTCAACTCGTACTACAACGGTGTCGGCGACAAGCATCCGCGTCCGCAGCGCGGGCTGCTCACACGACCTTCCTTGCGCGAGGTCGTTGCGTATCGGCGCAATGTCGACGAGCGCATCGGAAGCTTGCTGTCGGAGCAGACGATTACTGCGGAATTGCTGGGCCTTGTCGAAACCGGATTGCAGCACGAGCAGCAGCATCAGGAGTTGATGCTCACCGACCTCAAGCATCTGCTGTCGATGAATCCCCTGTATCCGGCGTATTCCACGGCGCCGTTCGCGAATGCGCACCCGGTGCCGGAATTGGCGTGGCTGCAACACGATGCCGCCCTGGTCGAGATTGGGCATACGGGCGAGGGCTTTTGCTTCGACAATGAAACGCCGCGTCACCGGCAGTTCGTCGAGGCGTATGCGATTGCGGACCGGCAGGTGACCAATCGCGAGTACCTGATGTTCATCGAGGATGGCGGTTATACCAATCCCGCGTACTGGCTGTCCGAGGGTTGGGACTGGGTACAGGCCAACCGCCTTGCTCATCCTCTGTACTGGCGGCGGGACGATGAGGGATGGAAGGAATTCACGTTGTTCGGCTTGCAGGTGCTGGATTCTCACCGTCCGGTCACACATGTGTCGTTCTTTGAAGCCGACGCCTATGCACGTTGGGCCGGTGCACGTCTTCCCGCAGAGCCGGAATGGGAGCATGCCGCGCACGGCGCGACCAGCTTCGGCGTGCACGGCCTGCATCCGGCTTCATCCATGCACGGGCAGGCAAGCGGCATGCGTGAACTGTTCGGCGTGAACTGGCAGTGGACGCTCAGCAGTTACGCGCCTTACCCCGGCTACCGGACGGCAGAGGGCGCGATCGGCGAATACAACGGCAAGTTCATGTCCAACCAGTATGTCCTGCGCGGGTCGTCGTGCGCGACGCCGCCCGGTCATGCCCGGGCGACGTACCGCAATTTCTTCCCGGCGACGGCACGCTGGCAGTTCTCCGGCATCCGCCTCGCAAAATCCCTCTGAATCAGGCGGCCTCCGCAACCGGCATCGCTTCCACCCGCGCCACCTGGCGGTTGATTGCGCTCAGCACGGCGAGAAGGGAGGCGGTGACGATATTGCAGTCGACGCCGACGCCGAACAGGGCCGGCTGGTCGGCCATTCGCAGTTCGACGTAACAAGCAGCTCTTGCATCGGCTCCGGATCCGATCGCATGTTCCTGGTAATCCATCACGATCACATCCAGATCCAGCGCGCGTACGAACGCGTCGATCGGGCCGTTGCCGCGACCGGTCACTACAATGGGCTTGCCGTGATGG
>CBIHRW010000118.1:0-12732 GCA_966212545.1 uncultured Noviherbaspirillum sp. | reverse complement strand
TCTATTGCGCGCAGTCGGCGCACCATCCTTTGATCGTGAATTCGATGTCGTGGCTGCGGAAGCCTTTGCCCAGGGATTGCTGCAGCGCGTTCTGCAGCATCTCCGCATCGCCGATGCTGTCCAGGCAAAACACCTTGGAACAGCGCGTGCATTTGAAATGGCCGTGCTGGTGATGCGGCTGGCTGCTGTGTTCCGTGCCCGCGCTATAGCGGAACACCCGGTCGTCGCCGGCGATCTTGTGCGCCAGGCCCGCATCGGTGAGGCAGTCGAGCGCGCGGTACAGCGTCACGCGGTCCATGTCGGAAAACGTTTCCTGCACATCCTGGTGCGAAAACGCCCGTTCTGAATCCAGCAGGGCGGCCAGTACCTTCACGCGCGCATCAGTGATGCGCACCGACGCGCCACGCAACTGTGCTTCCGCGAGCGCTGCGGAGCTGGAATCTTTCCGGTTCGATCGCGCTTCCGGCTTGGCTTTGCTGCTCATGAATGGACTGCAATCAAAAAACGTGACGAAAAATTATGACGCAATTTTGCAATCGAGTTGCAAAAATTAATTCGATGGCAATTTTAATCCCGTCAGGGTTTGTGCAGCATCAAACCTTTCAGATATTCCCCTTCCGGGAAGCTGGTGGTCATCGGGTGGTCTACGCCGGCATGCAGGCGGCGCAGGATCTGCGCATCGACCTTCGCATCGTTGGCTGCACCGGCCACGATCTTCTGGAACAGGTCGGCGCTGATGGCGCCGGAGCAGGAGTATGTGTACAACAGTCCGCCCGCGCGCAGCAGCTGCAGGCCGATCAGGTTGATGTCCTTGTACGCCCGCGCCGCGCGCTCTACCTGATCGGGCGAGGCGGCGAATTTCGGCGGGTCGAGCACGATCAGGTCGAAGAATTTGCCTTGCTCGCGCAGCGCGCGCAGCGTCTTGAATACGTCGGCGTCCCACCACTCCGCCCTGGAAGCATCGAAACCGTTGAGCTCGACGTTGCGTTTTCCGATCGCCAGCGCTTCGCCGGAGGAGTCGATCGAAACCACGCTCTTCGCGCCGCCTTTCAATGCCGCAAGCGAGAAACCGCCGGTGTAGCAGAAGCAGTTCAGCACATCGCGCCCGGCAGCGTGTTCCATCACCAGACGGCGATTGTCACGCTGGTCGATGTAGAAGCCCGTCTTGTGTCCGGTCTTGATGTCCACCGCATAGCGTACGCCGTTCTCCGAGACGAGCGTCTCATTGCCCGGCTCGTCGCCGGCGAGCGAACCGGTAACGAGCGGCAGGCGTTCGCGTTCGCGCACGCTGGCGTCCGAGCGCTCGTAGACATTTGGGCAGCCGGTTTCGGCAATCAGCGCCTGCACGATCGGTGCCTTCCACGCTTCGACGCCGGCCGACTGGAACTGGCAAACGAGGTGACCTTGCTTGCCTGCGTACCAATCGACCACCAGGCCAGGGAAGCCGTCGGCTTCCCCGAAGATCAGGCGGATGGCGTCCGTATCGCGCACCGCCGTCATGCGGTAAGCAACGGCCGCTTTCACGCGGCGCTTGATCATCGCGTGGTCGACCGGCTCGTTCTCGTCGAAGCTCCATACACGAGCGCGGATCTGGGATTTCGGGCTGTAGGCGGCGCGCGCCAGGAACTGCCCCGTCGCGGAACGCACGAGGGCGGTGGTGCCCGGCTTGTTCTTCTCTTCGGGCTTGCCTTCAATGCGGTCGATGGCGGTGGGGAAGATCCACGGATGGCGGCGCAGGAGACTTTTTTCCTTGCCGGGCTTGAGCGTAATAGTAAGCATGGGTTGTTCCGATAGAGATCGTGCGCTCGGGAGCGCAATTACTTGTCTGATTTTGACTTCTTGGCGCGCGGATGCGCTGCGTCGTACACCTGCGCGAGGCGCTGGAAGTCGAGGGCCGTATAGATTTGCGTGGCCGAGATCGACGCATGACCCAGCATCTCCTGTACTGCGCGCAGGTCGCCGGACGACTGCAGCACGTGCGACGCGAAGGAATGCCGCAGCACGTGCGGGTGCACATTGGCGGGAATGCCGAGTGCTTGCGCGTGCGCTTTCAGTCGTAGCTGGATCACGCGCGGCGACATGCGCGTGCCGCGTTCGGTCAGGAACAGCGGATGCGGATCAAGCTTGACCAGCGTGTGACGCACAGCCAGCCAGTTCGCAACTGCCTGCATCGCCGGACCGCCGACCGGCACGCGCCTTCGCTTGTTACCTTTGCCGGTGACTTCGACCTCATGGTCGTCGACATGCAGCCAGCCGGCCGATTCGTAATTGCCATCGCGTACATATTGCACATCCAATGCGGCAAGTTCCGACACGCGCAGCCCGCTCGAATACAACAGCTCGAACATTGCCCGGTTGCACAGTTGGCTCGCCGACTGTGCGTCACGGCCGGGACCGGACTCGGATACGACGCGCACTGCGTCATCCGCCGACAAGGCCTTCGGCAGGGGCTTGTCACGCTTCGGTGCCTTGACGCCGTCGACCGGATTGGCGGCGATCGTTTCGTTCTCGGCAAGCCAGTCGAAAAAGCCGCGGCAGGCCGACAGTTTGCGCGCGATGGAGCGTGCGTTCAATCCCTGCGCATGCAATTGCGCGGCGAGCTTGCGGATATGGAGATGCGTGATCGCGTTGAGCGCGAGCTTGCCGGGAAGGGTATCGACGAAGGCGACGAGCGCGTAAAGGTCGCGCCCGTAACTGCTGACGGTATGCAGCGACAGTTTGCGCTGTTTCTCCAGGTGCTCGAGATAGCGGGCGACGTGCGCCCGGTTGGTCTCGCTGCCCACTCTGTCAATCGAGCAGGCAGGTCATCGCTGCGCTGGCAGTCTCGCCGATCTTCGACAGGAAGTCGGTTGCCATGTCGGCGGTGAAGCGGTTCGGGTCGGACGAGCCGAGTACCAGCAAACCGAAGGCTTCCGGTGCGGCACCGACGCGCAGCGGCAGCATGGCGATCGACTTGATCGATTCCGCGTCATCGATCCATGATGCCGCTTCGAAATCCTGGTTCGGGCCGCAATACGGCGACGTCAGCCCGTTGCAGAAAATTCGCGCGTCTTCCGACACGTCCGCCGCGAACCAGGTGTGCGCGAATTCCTCGGCCACGCCCCAGATGCGCACGGTCGCATGCGGTACCGTGAAAATCGTCTGCAGTCCATTGACCAGCGTATAGGGCATGTCGACGTCGTTGCGCGCCAGCAGCAGCGAGCGGGTCCACATTAGAAATTTCTGCGTGATCGCGTCGTTTTCCTGTCCAATGCGCAGCAGGTCCGCCAAGCGCATTTCGAGCGTCTTGATCTTGTCGCGCAGGACTTCCATCTGGCGCTCCTGCAGCGACACCGCGCGCCCGGCGACGGGGCTGGTCAGTTTCACCTTTGCCAGCAGTTCGCTGTGCTCCTCGAAGAAATGGGGGTTATCCGAAAGGAAATCGGCGACGGCGTTGGAGTCCAGTTGGTAGGTCATATGCTCGGTTCGAAGTGGGTCGGCAGGCCAAGCCGTGATTTTAACCGACAACCGTGTGCTGTTGCCGTACGGATCGGGCATTAAAGCGCTCGCGGGCATCACGCTGCCGCCCGCGTTGCAGGGCGTGCATGGATCAGAATTTATGGCGTATGCCGATATTGATTGCCTTGTTTCCGCTTCCCAATTCGGATGCGTTACCGACGGTGAAGGCTGCCCCCGGATCGTTGTTGATGTGCGCGAAGGAGGTGTAGAAATTCGTGCGCTTCGACAGTGCATGCGTGTAACCGAGTGCCCATTGGTCGGCATCCGCATTCAGCCCCGTGCGATCATCCTTGCGGATGAAGGAAGCCAGAACTTCTCCTGCACCGACGGGAACGGTGACACCAAGCATGTAATCGCGGTTATCTGCCTCGCCGATGCCCTGGTTCAAGCCGACGCCCAGGCTTGCCGCCGCCGGGCCAAAATCGTACTTGCCGCCAACTAGTGAGGTCCGGGCGTGGTCTGTTCCCGTTGAGTTTTCCACACGATGGTGGGCGATCTTCAGCACCAGTGGTCCGCTGGCATAGCCGATCGCGCCGCCGAGCTGCCGGTTCGACGAGCTGTCACCAGGCACTTCGCCCATCCCGTAAACCAGTTCTCCGGTGAGGCCGCGCCAATCTGGGGTAGCAAACTTGATAGCGTTGTCCATGCGATCGACGGTGGACATCAGGTTGGTTGAACTGCCCGCCAGACCGGTGGCAAACGGATCGATCTGGTCGAGCGCGAGATAGTGCGGTGTGTATTGCCGACCGAGCATCACATCGCCCCAGCGACCGCTCAGTCCGACCCATGACTGGCGTCCGAACAGCCGGTTGCCTTGGCCCATGGTCCCGGTGTCCATGTTGAAGCCCGACTCCAGCAGGAATTTCGCCGACAGGCCGCCGCCCAGGTCTTCCATCGCCTTGAACCCGAGTCGCGAACCGGACTGGACGCCGCTGGTCAGTTTGGTCACGTCGCCCGCCGCCCCGCCGCGTTCGTGGACAAGACCGGCGTCGACGATGCCATATATCGTCAACGACGTTTGTGCAGACACATTGCCGATCAACATGAGGACCGCGCCGCATGTCGCAATGGCAAGTTTTGGCCGTTTCATATTGACTCCCAATCAGAAACTGTTTCCGATGGACCCCCACACTTTCAGCATAGGCGATGGAAAGCGGCGCGGGAGGGATTGGCATGGCGATACGGCGTTGGATGCGGGAATTTGTCGCTTTTCCACACTGCGTTCAGCTCCGGCCAGATGCCCTTCTGCAAGAGGTGGCCGGGTGGAACGGCTTCTGGCCGCCAGCCGTGCAGTAGTTTGCGCTCGCACAGTCACGCCTGCCTCCGCGTGCGAAATACTGAAGGCAGGTGGCAGACACCATGGCAAACCGCGAAGAACTCCTGATCATTCGCGCCGCCCGGGCGGGCGAGGCGTCGGCGCAGTTGACGCTCGGGAAACGGTATCTGTTCGGCGGAGCGGGGCTGCCGAAAAGCTTGCCGACGGCGCTGTACTGGCTGGACCGTGCAGCGCAGCAGGATGAGCAGGATGCATGGATGCTGATCGGCCGCCATGTGCCCTTCGAAACCGTGCAGCAGTCGGTACACCCCGGGAAACTGTATGTCTGGTACGAACGCGCATTTGAGGCCGGCATCGCGCAGGCCGGCTTGGTACTGGCCAAGCTGGTCCTTGGACAGGTAGCGGGCGCGGTCAGCGAGTCCATGCACGGCAAGGCCTTACGCGCACTGCAGGCGGCAGCGCATGCTGGTATCGCCGAGGCGCAGTGGTTGCTCGCGCAATCCATTGGCCAGAATTCCGCAGGGGAATCCGGCGAGTCGTGGCACGGGCCGCCCGCTGTGGAGAAGGCGGACAACGAAGCAATGCTCGAATGGGCGACCCGTGCCGCGCGCAGTGGTGTCATCGATGCGCAGTTTGCAATGGCCGATCACGCGTGGGCTACGGACGATCTGCCGGGCTTTCTGCAATGGGCACTGCCGCTTGCGCGTCGGATCATCAAGGCCCGGATGCATCCCCCTGGGGCAAGCACACGCGAAAGCAGCGTGGCGTTGCGAGTGGCGCACGCCTTGTCTGCACATACGGAGTTCGACGCGGGCGAAGTCACCCGGCTGCTGGAATGGGCCGCGGAAACGGGAAACCGCGACGCCCAGTATTCGCTCGGTTTATGGCTGGCGCATATGGACGCCGACGGCAAGCGTCTGTCGCATATTTCCGGCCCCGCAAACTACAAACGCGCCCTGCGCTGGCTGACATCGGCGGCGGAGCAGGGATTGGCGGCTGCCTGGTATGCCCTGTCGAGGATTTACCTGAAAACGGAACATGCGAATCGCAATCCCGCTGAAGGGCAGCGCTGCCTAGAAAAGGCGGCGCAAGCCGGACATGGGATGGCGCAGCTGGAGCTTGGCGTGGCGGCATGGCGCGCGCGGCGCGACGACAGGTCGAACGATGTGCGGGCGGCGGCATGGCTGCTAAAGGCGCGTTCGCAGGGCATCGCCGAGGCCTCGTGCATGCTGGACAAGGTCGCTGCGGGGGCGACGACGGCAGAGTGGGCCGCATCGGTGCTGGCCCGCTTCTCGCGCGATGCCCTTGCCCGTTACCCCATGCTCGTCGCCCGCCTCGAACTTGCGGCCCGGTTCGGGCTGTCCCGTGCCGAGGCATTGCTGATCGATCCGGTGACGGCGGACTGCGGACACTGCCTCGTCGTTGACATCTGCGCACAGCATCCGCACAGCAAGCGACGGCTGATACTGGTGCAGACCGCGGAAGATCGGAAGTTGCTGGATCGGGTCAACGCCGTGTTCGAGCGCGTGGACCGCGGGCCGGAGGGGCCGGAGGGGAATTATCGCCAGCGCCTCTACAGGCTGAAGACGCTGGCGGCTTCGGATTAAATCTCGATCTCGCCTTCGAAGACGCTCACCGCCGGCCCGGTCAGCAACACCGGCGTACCGTTGCCGGCCCAGGCGATCGACAATTCGCCGCCGAGCGTGGAAACCTTGACAGGCGAATCGAGCAGCCCGCGCCGGATGCCGGCCACAACCGCCGCGCAGGCGCCCGTGCCGCACGCCAGGGTTTCGCCGGCACCGCGTTCGAACACCCGCAGCTTGATCGACTGGCGGTCGACGATCTGCATGAAGCCTGCGTTGACGCGTCGGGGAAAGCGCGCGTGGTTTTCGATTACCGGGCCGTCCAGATGGACGGCGGCGGTCTGCACCGCGTCGACGACTTGCACCGCATGCGGGTTGCCCATCGAAACCACCGACAGCCAGGTCGTCCTGCCATTAATCTCCAGCGGCCAGAGCGTATCGGCGCCTTCGCTCTTTCCCTTCAGTTCGGACGCGTCGAAGGGAACGCGTTCCGGCTCGAGGATAGGCGCGCCCATGTCGACCGTGATCCGGCCGTCGGCTTCCATCTTGGGTTCGATAACACCGGACATGGTTTCAACCCGAATCACGCGCTTGTCGGTCAGGCGTTTGTCGGTGACGAACTTGACGAAAGCACGCGCGCCGTTGCCGCACTGCTCGACTTCGCCGCCGTCAGCGTTGTAAATACGGTAGCGGAAGTCGACGCCGGTGGTGTGCGGCTTTTCCACGACCAGCATCTGGTCTGCACCGACGCCGAAGCGGCGGTCGGCCAAGCGCTTCCATTGATCGGGCGTGAAATCGACTTGCTGGTTGATTGCGTCGATCACGACGAAATCATTGCCGGCGCCATGCATTTTGGTGAATTTGAGTTTCATGCCGACGATTATAGACCGGCTGCATCAGGCCGGGTTCTTGGCGTACAGGCTGGGTTCCCCGGCGGGGCGGGTCTTGAAGCGCTTGTGCGCCCAGAAGTACTCGGCGGGCGCTTCCAGCACGCGCTCCTCGATGAAGGCGTTCATGCGGCGCGTAGCGGCTGCGATGTCGTCACCGGGATAATCGTCCCAAGGCGGGTAGAACTTGATCTTCCATCCCTGGTAGCCGGGCAGGTAGGTGGCGATTACCGGAATCACCCTGGCCTTCGTTGCAGCGGCGATGCGCGCAGGCGCAGTGAGGGTGGCGGCCGGGATGCCGAAGAAGGGGACGAACTCGGAGTCCTTCTCGCCGAAATCCATGTCCGGCAGCATGAAGAAAGGCAGTCCCTCGCGCATCGCGCGGATGATCGGCTTGACCCCTTCGCCGCGCGAAAAGATCCGCACCGGGCGGAAGCGGGAACGCCCCTTGCGCAGGGCTTCGTCGAAGACCTTGTTCTGCTGCTGCGTGTAGATGGAGCAGGCGGAGATTTCCATTGCTACCGCCACGCCGGCCACGTCAAGCGAGACGAAATGCGGGCACAGCAGGATCGTCGGGCCAGACTGAATCGTATCGAGCGGCATGGCAGGCTCGACCCGGATCAGTCGGCGCAGGCGGGATTCCGGCGCCCACCACAGGAGGCCGCGTTCCAGCACGCTGCGGGCGTAGGCTTGGAAATGCATCTTCGCGATGCGCCGACGCTCGTTGTCGGACAGCTGGGGCAGGCAAAGTTGCAGGTTGGTCAGCGCGATCCGGCGCCGTGAACCCACGAGGTGAAACAACAGCGAACCGATCGCCTCGCCGATGCGCGCCAGCACGGGAAGGGGCAGCCAGTGCAGCAGCCACATTACGCCAAGAAGTACTCTCATTTCGGCAGTCTCATTTGGGCATTCTCACTTTTCGCCGTCTCCCTTGGACGTGGTTGCGGCAGGCCTGTCAACGTCGTCGGGGATCTTGTAGCGGTTGTAGCTCCAGAAGTATTGTGCCGGGCAGCGCGCAATCAGCTCTTCCATGCCGGCATTGATGGCACGCGCGCGTTCGGCGGGTGACCCCGCCAATTCACTGCCAAAGGGGACGAAGCGCACCAGATAACCCTTGCCGTTCGGCAAACGTTCCGCATAGGAAAGAATGATTGTGGCGCCGGTCATTTGCTGCAGTTTGGCCGGCAGGGTCATCGTATAGGCAGGCTTGCCGAAAAATTCGGCCCAGACGCCTTCGCCCTCCTGCGGAACCTGGTCGGGCAGGATGCCGATCGGTTCACCTTGCTTGAGCTTCTTGAGCAGGATGCGTACGCCTGAGAGATTGGCGGGCGCGAGTCCCAGTGAATTGCGTGCCCGGGCATCTTCGACCAGCGGCTTGAGCGCCGATTTCTTGGGCGGGCGGTACATCGCGGTCAGTGGCGTTCGCGTCGCCACCACCTGCGCCAGGATTTCGAAGCAGCCGAGGTGCGGCGTCAGGAAGATGACGCCGCGTCCGGCATCGAGCGCCGCCTGCACCGGGTCCCAGCTCTCGACACGAGCCGTCTTCAGGACCCGTTCCTCGCGCGCGCACCAGATGAAGGGCAATTCCAGGATGTTCTTGCCCGCTTCCGCGACAGCTGCAGGAAGGTGATCGGCGTAGCCGGCCTGCGTGATATTGTCTTTCAGTCTACCTCGATAGGACGGCGACGCCAGGTAGACGATCCAGCCCAAAATTGTGCCCAAGCCGTGGAGAACCGGTAGCGGTAAACCGGACAGCAGGCGGAAAAATCTGACGAGCATCAAATTTGCGGAGGGAAATGTTGAGAAACTTTTGAAGAGGCGTAAAATAACATATTGCTGCAACCGCCGAGTTAACAGACAACTTGCGAGGCGGAATACAAATCTCGCTAAAGCGTCGCAGGCTCGCAGTGTTGGCCGCGACATGGTCAACTTCCAATTTAGGAGCCTGCGATGGCAAATGAATATCTCTTTACTTCGGAGTCCGTCTCCGAAGGCCACCCCGACAAAGTCGCCGATCAGATTTCCGATTCGATCCTGGACGCCATCCTGGCGCAGGATCCGAAGGCGCGCGTAGCCGCTGAAACCCTCTGCAACACCGGCCTGGTCGTCCTGGCCGGCGAAATCACCACGACCGCCAACGTCGACTATATCCACATCGCCCGCGACACCATCAAGCGCATCGGCTACGACAATGCCGACTACGGCATCGACTACAAGAGTTGCGCCGTGCTGGTCGCGTACGACAAGCAGTCCCCGGACATCGCCCAAGGCGTCGACGAAGGCAAGGGCCTCGACCTCGACCAGGGTGCGGGCGACCAGGGCCTGATGTTCGGCTATGCCTGCGACGAGACGCCGGAACTGATGCCGGCTGCGATCTACTACTCGCACCGCATCGTCGAGCGCCAGTCGCAGCTGCGCAAGGATGGCCGCCTGCCGTGGCTGCGTCCGGATGCAAAATCCCAGGTCACGCTGAAGTACGTCGACGGCGTGCCGGTCGCGATCGACACGGTAGTGCTGTCCACCCAGCACAGCCCGGAAATGGAGCACAAGGCGATTGAAGAGGCCGCCATCGAGGAAATCATCAAGCCGGTGGTGCCGAAGGAGTGGCTGAAGAATACCCGTTACCTGATCAACCCGACCGGCCGTTTCGTCATCGGCGGCCCGCAGGGCGACTGCGGTCTGACTGGCCGCAAGATCATCGTCGACACCTACGGTGGCGCAGCCCCGCACGGCGGCGGTGCATTCTCCGGCAAGGATCCGTCCAAAGTAGATCGTTCCGCAGCCTATGCGGGCCGTTACGTTGCAAAGAACATTGTCGCTGCAGGTTTGGCCAAACGTTGCCAGATCCAGGTCTCTTATGCGATCGGCATTGCCAAGCCGACGTCGATCATGGTCACGACTTTCGGTACCGGCAAGATCAGCGATGACAAACTCGCCATCCTGGTGCATGAGCTGTTCGACCTGCGTCCGAAGGGTATCGTGCAGATGCTCGACCTGCTGCGCCCGATCTACTCGAAGACTGCCGCCTACGGCCATTTTGGCCGCGAAGAGCCGGAATTCTCGTGGGAGCGTACCGACAAAGCCCAGGCGCTGCGTGCAGCGGCCGGGCTGTAAGCCCCGGCGTTCGCAATAGCGATCCCTGGGCTTTGGGGCGAAGCTCATATCCGCGCGGGGGATGTGAGCGGAGACCACAAGGCTGCCGCGCTGCGCGCCGCTGCCGGACTGTAGTCACACCGCTACGCGTGCAGTGGCGGAAAGAGCCTGATTGAAGTAAGTTCTCGGACAGGCTCGAAAGATTGGGTGAAGTTATCGTGCGATTGATCCGCAACGTCACTGCAATGCTTGCTGTACTTGGTGCGGCTGCATGCGTTCCCGCGCTTGCCGTTCCGGCAAGCGCGACCCAGCAGGTCGAATGGTGCAAGCGGCTGACCCCGCGGCTTCCCGGCGTGAATGTCGCTGCATGCCAGAAAAGCGGGCTGCAGCCTACGGGGGCCGCCTCCCGCAACGGTTTTCCCATCCTGATGCGATCGGTCCCGGCTTCGAAGCCGGGCAAGCAGGGGGAGCCTGTGCGCGTGCTCCTGCTGGGCGGTATTCATGGCGATGAACTGACTGCGGCGGCCATCGTGTTCCAGTGGATGCAGTGGCTGCAGACACCGGCGGCGCAGTCCTTCCACTGGCATGTGGCGCCAGTCGTCAACCCGGACGGTCTGCTGGCACCCAAGCCGCAGCGCGTGAACGCCAACGGCGTCGACCTGAACCGAAATTTCCCGACGCCGGGCTGGGAGCAGGATGCAAAGCGTTACTGGATGAAGACCACCGGCAGCGATCCGCGCCGCTTCCCCGGCCAGTCGCCGCTGTCTGAGCCGGAAAGCCGCTGGCTGAATGCGGAGATGGAGCACTTCAAGCCGCATGTAATCATTTCGGTGCATGCGCCATTCGGCGTGCTGGATTTCGATGGCCCGGCCAAGCCGCCGCGGCAGTTCGGGCGTCTGTATTACAGCCGGGTCGGGGTGTATCCCGGCTCGCTCGGCAACTACGGCGGGAAGCACAAGAACGTCCCGGTGATCACCATCGAATTGCCGAATGCGCTCGCTATGCCGCCCAAGGATGAAGTGCTGCGAATCTGGAAGGACATGCTGGCGTGGATCGACCGCAGCGTGCCGGCCGGGAATGCTTCTCCGATCCAGCGCACCTCGAACAAGGCGCTGGTCGACCATTGAAGTTGGTTGAGTTTCACCTGATTTGTGTAGGTTATAATTCAGGCTCCAAGGAGCGTTGCAGCACGGTTTTCCCATGACCGTGTCAGGCTTGGATATCTTTTTCGCAACGGCGCTCACGTTACTTTTTTCTCTATTTTTAGAAAGGAGGGCGTGATGAGCGCCGTTATTTCAAAGTCAAATTCCCAGCAGGATTTCTTCGTCGCCGATCTCAGCTTGGCCGATTGGGGCCGCAAGGAGATCAAGATTGCCGAAACGGAAATGCCCGGCCTGATGGCCATCCGTGAGGAATTCGCTGCCGCCCAGCCGCTCAAGGGCGCGCGCATTACCGGCTCCCTGCACATGACCATCCAGACCGCGGTGCTGATCCAGACGCTGGAAGCGCTGGGCGCCAAGGTCCGCTGGGCATCGTGCAACATCTATTCCACCCAGGACCATGCCGCTGCCGCGATTGCCGCCAACGGCACCCCGGTGTTCGCATTCAAGGGCGAAAACCTGGACGAGTACTGGGACTTCACCCACCGCATCTTTGAATGGCCGGACGGCGGCTACTCCAACATGATCCTCGACGACGGCGGCGACGCGACCCTGCTGCTGCACCTGGGCACCCGCGCCGAGAAGGATCCGAGCGTGTTGTCCAACCCGGATTCCGAAGAAGCAGTCTGCCTGTTCAACTCGATCAAGAAGAAGCTGGCCGAGTCGCCGAACTGGTACTCGACCCGCCTTGCGCAAATCAAGGGCGTGACCGAAGAGACCACAACCGGCGTGCACCGCCTGTACCAGATGCACAAGGAAGGCAAGCTGGCCTTCCCGGCGATCAACGTCAACGACTCCGTCACCAAGTCCAAGTTCGACAACCTGTACGGCTGCCGCGAATCGCTGGTCGACGGCATCAAGCGCGCAACCGACGTCATGGTCGCCGGCAAGATCGCGGTTGTCTGCGGTTACGGCGACGTGGGCAAGGGCTCGGCACAGGCGCTGCGCGCATTGTCCGCACAGGTTTGGGTCACCGAAATCGACCCGATCTGCGCGCTGCAGGCTGCAATGGAAGGTTATCGCGTCGTCACGATGGATTACGCGGCCGAGCACGGCGACATCTTCGTCACTGCCACCGGCAACTATCATGTGATCACGCACGACCACATGAAGAAGATGAAAGACCAGGCGATCGTCTGCAACATCGGCCACTTCGATAACGAGATCGAAGTCGCCGCGCTGCGCCAGTACACCTGGGAGAACATCAAGCCGCAGGTCGACCACATTATTTTCCC
>CBIHRW010000117.1:0-12819 GCA_966212545.1 uncultured Noviherbaspirillum sp. | reverse complement strand
AGTTCCTGCGGCAGCAGCGTACCGGCGTCGATGCCGGCACCGGGGGCGAAGGTCAACGTCAGCAGGCGGTGCGATTGGGTGAAGGCCAGGGCGTCGGAAAGAAGGATGGTAAGCCGGTCACCGGTAAAGGGAGCGCTCATGATTGTCTGATTTGAAACGGAGCTAAGGTTGCAGACAATAACGAAAAATTGTCAAAAATGCAATCTATGATCGCCGCGATGCCCTACTGCAGCACCTGCAAATCCTTGTACGCTCGTGCCGTTTGAAATGGAATACCGGTCGGTCCCAACATACCGGCATGCTTGACTTGAAAGGGCTGCTCGAACTGCGCGACCAGAAGAAGATCGAGCGCGCTTATGCCGTCACGCGCGCGCTCGACAACTTCGGTCCGATGGCGGGATTGGATGAGAGGGAGGGCAAGATCATGAAACTGCCGGCGCAGTTGCGTTGTTGCTGGATGGGCACCACGGAAGTGAGCCGCACTGTCTGCGAGGCCGGCGCAGATGTGGTATCGCCATTACCGAGGTTCGGCTAGAAACAAGGACAGTCGCTTCACTCCTTCTTCCAATCGATCAAGCGAGCTGGCGAAGCACCAGCGGATATACCCCTCGCCTTCCGGCCCGAACGCATTGCCGGGTGCGAGACCCAGCTTCGCTTCGACGACCAGCCGCTTGCACAGCGCCAGCGTGTCCTCTGCGCCATCGACGCGGAAGAACAGGTACATCGCGCCTTTCGGCTTCGGCACCGTGATGCCCGGCATTGCATTCAGCCGCTCGTACAGGAAGTCGCGCGCGGCCTGGTAGCGCGACACCGAGCGCGCAATGATCTCGTCCCCTCTTTGGACGGCAATGACACCCGCGTTCTGGACAAAGCCGGGTGCGCATGAGGTGTTGAATTCGATCAGCTTGCCGAGATCGCCCATCATCGCTTCCGGCGCGACGACCCAGCCCAGCCGCCAGCCGGTCATCAGCCAGGACTTGGAAAAGCTGTTGGCGGATACCAGCCGGTCTTCCGGCGCGGCGATGTCGAGGAAGGACGGGGCGCAGGCGCGTTCTCCCGGCTTGCCGTCATATACCAGGCGTTCGTACACGTCGTCCGACAGGATCCAGATGCCGTGCTTGCGGCAGTGCGCGAGGATGACTTCCTGCTGTTCCTTCGCGATCACCCAGCCGGTCGGGTTGTTCGGCGAGTTGATGAGCACAGCCTTCGTGCCGGGCGTAAGCGCATCCAGCAACTGCTGCACATCGAGCTCCCACGTTTGCCCGAAGCGAAGGGGGACCTTCACCACTTCCGCGCCGAGGATCTTCGGAATCTCGACCAGGTTCGGCCACAGCGGCGTGACGGCGACTACGCGATCGCCGGGATTGATGATCGATTGCGCCAGCAGCATCAGCGCCGACACGCCGGAGGAGGTGACCGCCACACGCGCGGCATCGACGGGGCGATGCAGGGCGGACAAGTAGGACGCAATCGCTTCACGCAACGGCGGAATGCCGAAGTTGTGGGTGTAGAAAGTATCGCCCGCGTCCAGCGACTGCTTGGCGGCTTCGCGGATGAAGTCCGGTGTGCCCTGGTCGGGCTCGCCGAACCAGAACGGCAGCACGTCCTGCAGGCCGATGCCAGCGTTGGCGACTTCACGGATGCGCGAGGCGCCGAGGTTCTGCACGGCTGCGCGCGCGGTCGGCAGGGAAGCGGAAGTCAGAAGCATAGGATGATGCGGTTGGCGAGATCGAAGATGAAGGATGGGCGCAGGTAAGCGACGAACACGACCGCCAGCACCGCCGCGATGGCGATGCCGAGCAGGAAGCGTTTCAGTCCCTCGTGCATGGCGTTATGCAGCTGCGGGCTGCGGCTGGCGGAGGATGGCTTTTTCGTTGATCGGCAGGTTCACCAGCGCGGCGAACACGCCGAGCGCAATGACGATGCCCCATACCGTGTCGTAGTTGCCGTCACGCGTGAACAGGTAACCGCCCAGCCACACGCCGATGAAGCTGCCGACCTGGTGCGAGAAGAACACGAAGCCCGACAGCATCGACATGTACTTCACGCCGAAGATACCGGCGATGACCCCATTGGTGAGCGGCACCGTCGACAGCCACAGCAGGCCGATCGCACTGGCGAACAGGTAGATCGACCACGGTGTCAGCGGGGCCAGCAGGAACAGGCTGATGACCACGGCGCGGGCGAGGTAGATCGCCGACAGCAGGTAGCGCTTGGGCAGGAAGCTGCCGAACTTGCCGGCATAGTAGGAGCCGAAAATATTGAACAGGCCGATCAGTGCAAGCGCCATCACCGCCACGTTCGGATCGGTGATGCCCTTGTCCTTCAGGTAGGCCGGCATGTGCACGCCGACGAACACGAGCTGGAAGCCGCATACGAAATAGCCGGCCACCAGCAGTTGGAAAGGACGGTAGGCGAAGGCTTCGCGGATCGCTTCGCCCATGCTCTGCTGCGGGCCGGTCGCCTTTTCGTGTGGCAGTTCGCGCAGGCCAAAGGCCATCGGCAGCATCACCAGTGCCACTAACGCGGCGAGGATGTAGAACGCGTTCTGCCAGCCGTTGGCGGAAATCAAGTGCTGCTCGACCGGCATCATCATGAACTGGCCGAAGGAACTGGCTGCGCCGGAGATGCCGAACGCCCAGGAGCGCTTTGCTTCCGGTGCCGTGCGTCCGATGATGCCGGCGACCGCACCGAACGCGGTGCAGGCAAGCGCCGCGCCGATCAGGACGCCGGAGCCGATGATGAAAGCCGTGGGCTCAGACACCATTGCCATCCACAGCAGGCCGCCGACATAGAACAGCGCGCCGGCAATGACCACGCGCGCAGTGCCGAAGCGATCGGCCGCCATGCCGGCAAACGGTCCGAATGCACCCCACAGCAGGTTTTGCAATGCCATCGCCAGCGAATAGGTTTCGCGCGTCCAGTCATGCGCCTGCGAGATCGGCTGCAGCCAGAAACCGAAGCCGTGCCGCACGCCCATCGCGAGGGTCAGCACCAGTCCGCTGGCGATCAGGACATTCTTGAGTTGCGGGGCGCGTGTGGCGGTCAGCATGGCGGGCTCTCTGTTGCAAGTGGAACAATCGAGTGTAGCGCAAAGCAAAAAAGCATGTGGACCGGTGCCTCGGCCGGGCCAGTCAGGTAGTGCTTCGGGCCCCGGCTCGCTTTGTTCCAGAGCGGCGCCGCGTCAGAAATTGCGGCCGTCGAATTTCATCCTTGCGAGCGTATCGAGCTCCAGCCCTTCGATGCAGCGCACGTTGATCGCCGCCTTGTCGGTGCCCTTCGGGTCCTTGCCGAAACCAAAGGGGCGCAGCTGCAGGCCGGGCAGAAGTGATGTTTGATTACATGCTTGTTGAAGGTGTAGGTGGCGAGCTGATTTTCACCGCTGTCCAGTTGAAAATTGTCGCGATCGACAAACCACAACAGGTAGCCCTTGCGGCTGCAATGCGAGCAATTGCATTCGATGACCTGTGTCAGCTCGCCTTCCATGCTGAATTTCACCTGGCCGCAATGGCAGCTTCCCTTGTATTTCATGTCCGGTTCCTTTTTTGTCGACATGAGTGATGGCATACAGGCAAGTCTACGATGTCTGTGGAATGGCGGCGTCGGCAAATGGCAAGATTTCCATTGAGCTACATATTTTCGTAGTTTGCCCATACAACAAGAAAATTTGTGAATCGTCAAAAACCCTGACCGTACTTTCTTGTCTCAAGCCTATTGAGGAGACTAAATGGCGTTACAAGAAAATGGAGCTACGTGTGAAGGCAAGCCGACGCGCAGCGAGGGCGATCCGTGAGGCGGCTTGAATCCCGATTGCAGCGGGTCCCGGAGCTTATCCGCGCACGTGACCTGCTGACGGTTCTGGTTCTCGTTGCATCGTTGCTCGTTACCTACAGCGTGTGGAATGCGGCACGTAACAGTGCCGAGCATGCGCTGCAAGAAGCATTCGATTTTCGGGTACGCGAGGCCAACGAGCTCATCCGCCAGCGCCTCATGATCTATGAGCAGGTATTGCGGGCAACCAAGGGGCTGTTCGTCGTCACCGGCGGCGTGAACCGGGAAATGTTCCGCAAGTATGTGGATTCGCTGAACTTGACGGGCAACTATCCCGGGATTCAAGGAATCGGGTACGCAGTACTCGTCCCGCCGGGTGAAAAGAGCCGCCACATTGAGGAGGTTCGCCGCGAGGGCTTCCCCGAGTACACGATCCGGCCGGACGGGGAGCGGGAAATGTACTCGTCCATCGTCTATCTCGAACCATTCACCGGCATAAACCTGCGCGCATTCGGCTTCGATATGTATTCGGAGCCGGTGCGCCATGCGGCGATGGAAAAGGCGCGCGATACAGGTGCCGCCGCGTTGTCCGGCAAGGTCACGCTGGTGCAGGAGGCCGGCGGCGAAATCCAGTCCGGTTTTTTGATGTACCTGCCGGTATATCGCGAAGAATTGCCGTATGCGACGGCCGGACAGCGGCGCGTCGACCTGGCCGGCTGGGTGTACTCGCCCTTTCGGATGGGGGATTTCATGCGCGGGTTGTTCGACGACCTCGGCATCGACGTGGACATCGAAATCTATGACGACAGCAACCTGACCGAGGCGGGGCGCATGTTTGACGCGCGCAAGGATGTGCAGGCGCTGGCGGACGGCACCCGGTTCCATCGCACGAGCACGATCGAAGCCGCCAATCACAATTGGACTGTGGTGATGGCGGCCTTGCCGGTCTTCGAGCAGCGTCTGGACTCCGGCCGGCCGCAACTGATCCTGCACGCGGGGATCAGCATCAGCCTGTTGCTTGCCTTGCTGATTTGGATATTCCTGGATGACCGCGCCCGTGCGCTGCATGCGGCCAACCAGGCGATGCAACTCGCCTTGTATGACCCCCTGACCGGTCTGCCAAATCGCAAGCTGCTCGATGAGCGTCTGCAGCAGTCGCTCATCGCGGCGCGGCGTAACGGCGGGCGGGTCGCGCTGCTTTTCATCGATCTCGACAAGTTCAAGCCGGTCAACGACAACTACGGGCACAGCTACGGCGACCTGCTGCTCAAGGAGGTGGCACAGCGGCTGCGCAGTTGCGTGCGCGAATCGGACACGGCGTCGCGCCTTGGTGGCGACGAGTTCGTCGCGCTGCTGCCCGAGGTGGAAGGAGAACATGACGTGGGTGTGGTGGCGGACAAGATCCTGCAGCGGCTGACGATGCCGTACCGGATCGCCGGCCATACCTTCGACATCTCCGCCAGCATCGGCGCCGCCTTGTACCCGGAGGACGGCACCGACGGCAAGGCGCTTACGCGCAGCGCGGACCTGGCGATGTACGCGGCGAAGAACAGCGGGCGCGCCAACGTGAAGTTTGCGCGGAATATCGAGCTGGAGGCTACCGCGCAGGGAGCTTGAACTGCGCGTTGCGCATTACCGGAGATGCTTCGACGCTTCGCGCAGGCTGAGCGGGGACAGGCTGTCCCGATGGGCATGCAGGAATGCGACGACAGCCTCGGGCGCGGTCTTTGCATACTCGCGCAGTACCCAGCCGATGGCCTTGCGTATGAAGAAATCCTTTTCGCCGGCCAGGCTGAGGCAGTGCGCAAACAGCCGGCGCTCGTCGGTCTGGCCTTTGTGCTTCAAATGCGCGAGCAATGCGGCGCGGCGCACCCACATGTCGTTATCCTCGATCCACGCATCCATCACGGCCTCGACGCGCGAGCGGTGCTGCAGCAGGACGCGTCCGACCAACGATGCGGCGACGGAATCGACAAGGTCCCACCACGCGCCTTCGCGAATCAGACGTTCGTAGAGCGGCAGCGCCTCCGGAGCGATGTGCCGCCGGTGGCGCATCGCGAATTCGATCGCTGCGTATTTTTCCTCGCGATGCGGCAGCCGCCACAGGGCGGCAATGCCGCTTTCATACTCGGCGGCGCTGTGCGGGACGAAACGCGCATGCATTGCCCGCAGCACCGGCTCGCGGTTCGGCTTCTGCACGCCGTAGAAGGGCATGTCGGTCTTCATGTAAGCAGCCATCTGCATGGCCCTGGAAGGATCGGCCCGCTTCTGCAGTTCGTCGCTGACGAAGCGCGCCAGCTTTTCGGAAGAGAATGCTGCGGTCTGCTCGCTCATCGGCCCACCTCGGCATCGCGCAGGCCGCACAGCATGGCGCGTACCAGCTTCTTGCTGTCCTCAAGGGCGGCCGGGACAAGCGCCGTTTCGGCTGGCAATGTCTGCGCGGCGCTGTAGACCAATCCCAGCACGAGCCATGCGAGGCGCTTCGGATCGCCCGCGCCAAACTCGCCCTGTGCCTGCAAGGCCTGGATCGTGCGCGTCATTGCCCCGTGCCCATGCTTTTCCCTGATCGCCTGCCAGCCTGCGGCGCCCAGTACCGCAGGCGCTTCCACCAGGCCGATCCTGCGCAACTGCGGGTCGGCGCCGGCATCGAGGATCGCGTCGACGGCAGCGAGGAAGGCATCCCAGGCGCTGCCCCCGGATGACTGCACGGCAAGGTGGGTGCGCATCGCGAGTTCGACCAGGCTGCATTCGAGTTCCTCCGCGACGGCACCGAACAAGCCTTTTTTGTCACCATAGTGGTGGTATAGCGCGCCGGTCGTCACGCCGGCTTCCGCACACAGCGTGCCGACCGAAGTCGCGTCATAGCCCTGGCCGGCGAAAAGCCGCCGGCCAGCAGCACGCAGGGCCGCCTGCGTGGCTGCGGCATTTTCCTTCCTTCCGTCGCGCTTTTCCGGCGCACCGTCCATGTTTAGATGGTCTCCACTAGCAATTGGCTTTGACATACATAACAACGTTATGTATTGTACATTGAAGCAACTATTTGAAGGGATATGCCATGCTCCTCATTGCCAACATCCTGATCGGCCTCGTGCTCCTGATCCATGTGTACATCGTCCTGCTGGAAACCGTGATGTTCCGCACCCGCGGCCGCAAGGTCTTCGGCCTGAGCAGCGAGCAGGTGGAAATGATGGCGCCGGCCATGTCAAACCAGGGGTGCTACAACGGCTTTCTGGCCGCCGCCTTGGCGGTCGGCCTGCTGCATCCTGACCCTGCCATCGGCAAGGCCTTCTCGGTGTTCGGCCTGCTGTGCGTGGCCATCGCGGGCATCTGGGGCGCGGTCACCGTGCAGACGCGCATCCTCTACGTGCAGACCGTGCCCGCAGCGTTGGCGCTCGGTGCCCTGTACCTGGCGCAGTAAGCGCCGAGCCTTCGACGCAGCGCTTCAGCCCGCGAGGAAGTCGCGCACCAGTTCGATTTGCGAGGGAACGTTGAGCGCGGGCGCATGGCCGCATCCGGGAATCACGGCGAGCTGCGCGCGCGGCCCGCGCCGCGTCATTTCTTCTGCCGTGTCCTGCAATAGCAGGTCCGACTCGGCCCCGCGCAGCACCAGCACTGGCATGTCGAGCGCATCGTATTCATTCCAGCGGTCATAGTCGTTCGGATGCACGATGAACTGGCGCACCATGGCCGGGTCGTAGTGCGGCGTCACCTTGCCGTTCGGCATGCGGCGTGCCGATGTCTCGGTCATCCGGCGCCACTGCGCATCGCTCTGCCAGCCGTACGGCTTGTACACGGTGCGGAAGAAATCCTCGAGTTCCGTCACCGTATCGAATTGCGGCGGATTGCCCGCGTAGGACTTGATGCGTTCGACGGCCGCTGCGTCCAGCGCCGGGCCGATGTCGTTGAGGACGAGATGCGTGATGCGGCCTTTCAGCGTTGTTGCACCCGCGACCGTGCCGATCGCGCCGCCCATCGAGGTGCCGATCCAGCCCAGCTTATCGATGCCCAGCTGGTCGACCAGCGATGCGGCAATCTGCGCAAAGAAGGCGAGGCAGTACTCCTTGTCCGGTTCCGGACTCCATTGCGACAGCCCGCGGCCGATGGTATCCGGGCAGATGATGCGGTAAGAGCCGGCCAGCGCCTGCGCGATATCGTCGAAGTCACGACCGGTGCGCGCAAGCCCGTGCCACATCACGAGCGGCGGCGCATCCCTGCTTCCCCATTCGACATAGTGGATCTCTCGCTCGCAGCAGCGCAGGTAGTGGGAGGAAGGTGTCATCGCATTCTCCAGGGACCGCAGGTTGCCAATCATGCCGATCATGCCGGTCGTTGCGCTCCCAGATTACTGCATGAGGCATGCGCGGGAAAGCCGTAGAAATGCGATGGCGACCTTCGATTGATGCCGGTCATTCCAGCAGTTGTTGCATTGCATCCCCGACGACCTGCATGAAGGCACGCACACGCGCCGAGTTGCGCAGGTCGGGATGGGTCAGGATCCAGAGCGGCGAGCGGAGTTCGGCAACCGGTGCGGAAAGCGGTACCAGGCCGTCCACTTCGCGCGCCATGAATTCCGGCAGCAGCGCAACGCCGATGCCCGCGCGCATCAGCGAAAGCGCTGTCGGGAAATGGTCGGCGCGTACCGCAACGGAAGACTGCGGCACATGCGCATGCATCCACCGGTCGTACACACGTTCGCGGTCGCCTCGCTGGAAGCATATCCACGGCAGTTCGTTCACGAGCGCATCGACAGGGCGCAGCCTGGGCTGCTTGCCGGACTTGCGCAGGTAGGGTGCCTCGTGCCACGCATAGACACGAAAATCGATTTCGCCCAGCTTGCGGCCGACCAGGTAATCCGGTACTTCTGCGGACATGCGCACCGCGATATCCGCTTCACGCCGCGACAGGTCGAGGCGTTCGCGCGCACCCTGCACTTCGACCTCGATGTCAGGATGGGCCGCGCAGAACTTCGCGAGCGGCCGGGGCAGAAGGTATTGCGCGACCACGAGGCCGGTGGTGACATGCAGGCTTCCGGTCAGCCTGGCATCACCGCCCACGATCTGGCGTTCCGCCTCCGCGACCAGCGGCTCGCATTGCTCGGCAACGCGGCACAGGGCCTCGCCGGCTTCCGTCGGCACATAGCCATTGCGCATGCGTTCGAACAGGCGCGCCTGCAGTTTGTCCTCGATCGCGTCGATCCGCCGCAGCATGGTGGAGTGCATCACTGACAGCGCGCGCGCCGCGCCCGACAGCGAACCCGCGCGCGCGACTGCCAGCACGTAGCGCAAATCGTCCCAGTCCAGCCGCGACGCTGCGGCAGGATGAGCAGGAGCCGATTTTCCGGAGGTTCGTTTGCTGTGCATATTTGCAAAGATAAAAAGCAAAATCAAAGATTTAATGTGCGCAGATTAACACCTACACTTCCTGCATGCCAAGCCTTGCCGGAAAGGAGACGCCATGAACATGCACACGACCGCACGCCACCAAAACAAGCTGTTCGCGCTCGCGGCAAAGGCCGCCGCCCGGCTGGCCGGTTGGGCAGTGCGCACGGCGAAGGCAATGAATGCCGGCATGCCCCCAGTCCGGCACCGGATGGGATCGTGGGAGAAACTGGCCAGTTTCCGCGCTCGCGCCATGCAGGATGCCTCGCGCGAGTGATGTCCGAAAACGGCTAGACGCCTTCCGCCACGGGGCGTATAACGTCCCCATGGACACCGCCGTACACATTCATTCCGCACCTGCCGCGCTTGACCGGGAAAGCTGCTACCGCGCACTGGCAGCGCGCGACGCCCGCTTCGACGGCGTTTTTTTTACGGGCGTGAAGACGACCGGTATCTATTGCCGGCCGGTGTGCGCGGTGAAGACGCCGCGTGAATCGTCCTGCCAGTTCTTCAGTTCGGCCGCCGCAGCCGAGGCGGCGGGCTTTCGTCCCTGCCTGCGCTGCCGGCCGGAGCTTGCCCCCTACGCCCTGCAGGAAAATCTCGCGCATGCGGTGTGGCAGCGGATCGCCGCCGGTGCGCTCAACGACGGCAATGTGGAGCGCCTCGCCGGCGAGGTCGGCCTGTCGTCGCGCCAGCTGCGCCGGGTGTTGCTGCAGCATTTCGGTGTGACACCCGTGGAACTGGCGCAGACCCAGCGTCTGTTGTTCGCAAAGAAGCTGCTGCAGGAAACGCACATGCCCATGGCCGACATCGCATACGCATCCGGCTTCGGCAGTGTGCGCCGTTTCAATGCCTTGTTCGCAGAGCGTTACGGCATTGCGCCTACGGCGATCCGGCGCGCGGAACAAGCGGACGGCGACAAGCGCGACGCACTTGTATTGCGCCTGGCTTATCGCCCGCCCTACCAGTGGACTGCCATGTTGCGCTACTTCGCAACAAGGGCGATCCCGGGCGTGGAGGCGGTGCAGGGCGACAGCACTTACCTGCGCAGCGTGCGGACCGGCGACGCGGATGGATGGCTGCGCGTCACGCATCTGCCTGTGCGCCAGCAACTCGAGCTGGAAGTCTCGCCCTCGCTTGCGGCCGTCCTGATGCCCTTGCTTGCGCGCGTGCGCACCCAATTCGACCTCGACGCGAATCCCTCGGTGATCGAAGCGCACCTGCGCGCGGACCCGCTGCTTGCCGCACGCATCGATGCAATGCCAGGGCTGCGGGTGCCGGGTGCCTTCGACCCATTCGAACTCGCCGTGCGCGCCGTGCTTGGGCAGCAGGTGAGCGTGGCCGGTGCGACGACGCTTGCAGGGCGGCTGGTACGCCGTTTCGGTGAAGCGTCGGAAACACCGCTCACGCAGGTCACGCATCATTTCCCTGCAGCGCAGGCGCTGGCGTCGGCAAGCATCGACGACATTGCGTCGATCGGCCTGCCCGGAAAGCGCGCCGAAACCTTGCGCAATCTGGCTGCCTTTGCGGCGGAAGGTGGCTTGCAGGTTCGTCCAGGCACCGCATTGGATGAGGCGGCCGCGCATCTCAAGACGGTTCGCGGCATCGGCGACTGGACCGCGCATTACATCGCGTTGCGTGCGCTGCGTTTTCCGGACGCCTTCCCCGCCGGCGACCTCGGTCTTCAGAAGGCGGCTGCAGGCAGCGATGGCGCACGGCTCACCGAAAAACAGCTCGCGGCACGCGCGGAGCCCTGGTCTCCGTGGCGCGGCTATGCGGCACTTGCACTATGGATGGCATGACATGATCTCGTACACGGAATACACCAGTCCGCTCGGCACATTGCTGCTGGCCGCGACGGACAAGGGCCTGTGCGGCCTATACTTCGAAGAGCACAAGTACTTCAATGGCCCGCAAGGATGGCGCAGGGATGCATCGCACCCGCATCTGCAGGCCACGACACGGCAACTGGAAGAATATTTCGCCGGGACGCGCACGGACTTCGACATCGCGCTCGACCTTGCCGGCACGCCGTTCCAGCAATCGGTGTGGATGGTGCTGCAGTCACTGCCTTACGGCGAAACCACGAGCTACCAGGAGATTGCACGGCGCATTGCAAATCCGAAGGCGATACGCGCGGCGGGAACTGCCATCGGTCGCAACCCGGTGTCGATCATCGTGCCTTGCCATCGCGTGCTCGGCACGTCGGGGGATTTGTCGGGATATGCGGGCGGACTCGAACGCAAGCGCTATCTGCTTGCGCATGAAGGGAAGGTGTAATGCCGCTTCAGATCAGCGGCACATGATGCAGCGCGGAGGAACGCAGGGCCGGGAGTGCGCAATGACGGACGCAATCGCGCCCCTGCGCGGACCTCACGCATGCTGCATGCAGGCGGGATTACTTCGAGGTGGTGCCGCTTCCTGCGCCGCCGCTGCCCGTCGCTGCGCCGGAGTTGGTGCCGGTGCCGGTCGTCGAACCGGAGCTGCCGCTGGACATATCCGAGGAAGAAGAACCGGATGAAGACATGCCGGAGCCCGACGAGCTGCTGCCGGGCGTGGTCGAGGAGCTGGAGGAACTGCCGGAGCTGCTGGGGCTGCTGGGGCTGCTGGAGGAGCTGCCCGAACCGGAAGTGCCGTAGCTGCCGGTAGAGCCCGACGACGAGCTCGGCGACGTGGCCGACGAACCGGAGGAGCCGCTGCCCGATCCGGACATTTTGTCAGAGGCGCAGCCAGCCAGCACCACAGCACATACCAGCGGAATAGTCCATTTCAACATAAGAGTTCTCCTTGAAAAATTCGCGAAGCGTGAAAAGCCATGCATGCCAGAATGGCACGCAATGCGAGTGTGTAGAATCTTTCAACTAACGAAAGTTCCGGGGTGCGCCGGCGGTGAAAGTAACAGCTCCGCGCAAGGAATTGCCAGTAAAACTGCGGTGCGAGCAGCAGCGCGAATGTGTGCGAGTGATGCGCGGTCGTCGGATAGCCCCGTCAATCAAGGGCTTGCGCACGCGCTGAAGCGTGTGACGGGCCGGGAGACGGCATTTCCGGTGCGCGGAACAGGCTTTCCTCCGCGCACCTGCAGGTTACAACTTCTTACTTTTTCTTTTTCGCGACTTCGTTGCCGATCACACCGCCGACTGCGGCGCCGCCGATCGTGCCGATGGCGCTGCCGTCAGTGACGGCGCTGCCCGCTACGCCCCCCAGGACCGCGCCGGTACCGATGCCGACCTGCTGGCGTGAAGGCGTGCCGCATGCAGCCATGGTCAGTGCGAGCGAGACTGCGCCCGCGACGGAAAGTAGACGGTGCTTGTTCATGTTTTCCTCCAAAAGATGGGTGACATCGTATGGACAGCGGTTGCCGCGCTGATGCAGAGTGCTTGTCACTGTTCGACCGTCGCGTTACGGTGAGAGTTCCGCCTGGAACTTTCTTCAACGAAATCCGGATCTATCATGCAAGCAGACATTCGCGCGAGGAGGAACTGCCGGGCGTGTTGCGGTTACGGATGGGGACGATCGACACACCGACAGATGCGAAGCCGGTTGCGCATATCTTCGCAACCAACCTGCCCGCCTGGGCCGCGATGGATGATGACTTGCCGCGTTATGAAAAGCTGGAGCCGACGCGCTAAGTGGGTGATCAGGAAATTCCTGGTGCAGAGATGCAATCCAT
>CBIHRW010000116.1:0-12859 GCA_966212545.1 uncultured Noviherbaspirillum sp. | reverse complement strand
CGGCGTCTCGCAACACGCCTGAGCAACATAACAACAACTTTCTTTTCGAGCCGCACCTATGGCACGGATCCACACTCACTACGATAACCTCAAGGTGGCGCGCGACGCCCCGCCTGAAGTGATCCGCGCAGCCTACAAGACGCTCTCGCAGAAGTACCATCCGGATCGCCATGGCAATAGCCAGGAGGCGATTCGCGTCATCCAGATCATCAACACTGCGTATGCGGTCCTTTCCGACCCGGCGAAGCGCCGCGAGCACGACGAGTGGATTTCCCGCTCGGAAGCGAGGGAAGGCAGGCCTTCAGGACCCGAGTTCCGCGACTGCACCGAAATCCACACGGTGCGCAGGTCGTCACGGCGCTCGCATCGCCGGCACTCCTTGCGCTACTACTACCTGCGATATGAGCAGTCGCTGCAAAGAGCGGCGCACAAGCTACGCATCGCGCTGGATCGCTATTCCAGAAAACTGTTTCGGAAGACCTGAAACGACGGCGGGGATGCGAACGCACACCCCGTCGCGATGCGTGACGCTTGAGCGAGCACATTCGTTACCCGCATGTTGACTGAGTGAACGCAATTCCCTGCAAGCGGTCCGGTGCTGTAATAGAAAAAACAGAACAGGAGACAACCATGCTGTTTGCAATCATCTCGCTCGCCGGCCTGATCACGGCGGGCCTCGTTGCCGGCGCCTGCATCAACGTGCTGCTTCAACTCGAAGACATCGACAATTCGGCCTGACGTCCGCCTTCCATCACTGCTTCCTGCGACATTGCCGCAATAGTTTCGGCGATACAATAGTGAACGCGCGTCATTGACGCGTGACTAAGCAGGAGGAGGTACCGACGAATGGAATGCAACGATCGGTCACAGTGGGAAAAACTGACCCTCAAGCTGCAATATATCTGGCGCCTGGCCGTCCCGTTCTGGCGATTTCGCGACGCGGGCCACGGCACTCTCGAACAGCGCATGGCGAACTATCGGCACAATCGCTCGCTGCGGAACATTCTGCCGTTCTACATGTGGAAATGGATCGGCATCGCCATTTGCATGTTCCAGCTCACGCGCGTCCTCTCCGGTCTGATGAACACGACGGCCGTCGAAAGCATGAACCATCTCTATGCAACGCTGTTCTGCATGGGCGCTGGAATCGGTTTCGCGTTTTCATGCGTTGTGATCGCGCTGCTGACCAGCAGCTACCTGTACCTGACTTACGTAAAAAAGTAAGGCCGCATCAAAGGCATGGCCGGCGGGAGTGCCGCCGGCCATCGCAAGATATTGCGTAGTTACTGCTTGCGTCCGATGAAACCGCCGATGATGGCGGCACCACTTGCTGCGGACATGCGGAATGCACCGGCGATTTCAGCCGGGCCTGCACCGCTGGCGCCCGTCGTCACAACGGGTCCGAACAGACGTCCGCCGACACCGCCGCTCAGGGCACCATTGCTTATTGCACCGGTCAGGTAGTTCGCTACATTGGCGCCTGCGGCACCGAGCCCAGTCGTCGCCGTGAATGTCGCCGGAACAGCCGTCGCGGCAGCATCATAGGTCGCTGTGTTTTGAACGGTAACAACAGCCTGGCGGGTCGCGAAGTTGACAGTTACCGTCGCTGCACCACGGAAGACCGGCGGCTCCGTCAATGTACCGTTGCCATACCAGCCGTAGGCGATGCCGGAATACGTTGCCGTGCCCGATGTCGGCACCGCTGCCGGGTCGGTCACCGCACCGAAGGCGACAATGCCGCGGCGATTCTTGTTGTGTTCATTGCCCTGGTTCGCCCATTCTTCGATCAGCACCGTATCCTGGGATACCCAAGAGGTCAGGTTGGCATACTGGGTGCCCCAGTTCGCGAAGTTGCGATATCCCTTCGATCCCGGGAAGGGCACGCCTACGCCGGTCCCGCCAGGAAGAATCGTTACCGTGCCGCCTGCGCCCGGCTGGCCGTTGCCGGCATGGACGTCCCCGTCTTCATGCAGACGGGCTGCGGCACTCCAATCCGGCGTGCCGCCACCTGTTCGCCAATCCCCAGCCTGGTTGGACAGACCGGCCGACTCGGCGGTTGGGCACGGGGTCACGTCAGCCGGGCAGCGCGACGGGTTGCCGCTGCGCGGGAAGTAGGCATTGTTGGCATAGTTCGCCTGCGTGCCGCTTGTGCCTCTTGTGGCAAAGTCGTAGAAGTTCAGGTTGGAAGGATCGGGCAAGGTCAGGAATGTCAGTGCGCCGCTCGTATTCAACTCCGTCCTGCTCTGCGCGGTCCGGAAGGTTTCGATGATCGGCGGACGTTCAGTACGTCCGTCCCAGGACAAGCCGAGATTACTCAGGAGGAGCGCCGCCGTCGTGACTGCGCCGCTGCTGTTCTTGGCGACGCGCACCTCGGCAACGCCATTGCCTGTCTCCAAGGCGAAGCCGGAGGCAGTGGTCTTCGTCGTGTTGTTCGCGGCGAGGTCGCTCGTTGACTTGCCGTAGACCTGCACGCCGGAACTCGACAGACCGACACCGTTGTCAGTCCTGATTACGCCACCGCCGCTGCACTGGAACGCTGGGCCGTCAACGCACGCCATCGTCGTCGCGCCTGCGACAGTTGCCGGCGAAGATGCTGTGCCGGTTCCCGGTGTTGTCGGCGTCCCTGTAGACGGCGTGCCGCCGGTCGAAGGCGTACCGCCTGTTGAGGGAGTGCCCCCGGTTGACGTGTCAGGCTGTGCCGTTGAGGATCCTCCGCCTCCCCCGCCGCATGCGGACAAGACAGCAGCCGCCATCACTGCTGCGCAAAGCGGCTTGATGCCGAACCGCGAAATACCAGCCTCATCTCCCTGCACGCGTGCACGATGAAGTTGGCGACGACGTAAACCTTGCCCTGCCACGTCTTTATCCTTATCAATCAGCTTTTCCATCCCGAACCTTTCAAATATGTCGCAATTCCCGATCCTCTCTCAGCACATTCGAGGATCAGTATGGTTTTCACTCTGCCGGCTGGAACCTGGACGGCGCACCGCCATTCCAATGCATAGATACGCAGTCCGGAAAGACAGCGGAGTACCGCTTTCTTGCCTGGCTGAAGCTCATCTTCTATTGCTTCGGGAAACCGGTTATTGAGTCCTGTTAAGAGACGTGCATTTGCTCATCACCGGATACACAGTGTTACGTTTGCGCCGGACCGCCGCGCGCGTATGAAGCACTGCATGGCGCGCATTGCAGTTGCATGACAAAGACGATTTCGCGAGCGAGGAGAAAGGGCGGTGACTGCTGGAAAGGTGTGTCGATATCCCGACATCAGCAGAAGAAAGACTCTAAAACATGACTGCCCGCGATACGAGCCGGAGATCGAGATTTATACTGAATCTTAAAATTTGTGCAATGCAGTGAACTGTGAGGCGATCATGGAAAAGTCCCATTCGCGGCTGTCGACCAAGCGTACGCCACTCGTCGGTGACGAGCCGTTCAATGTCAATGTCGTTGTGCGTCCGCGCCGCACTTCTTCCGCAAAGCGGGAGAAGACGCCCGACAAGCCAAGCAGAGAAGATATCTCCCGCTGCATCAATATCTGGGCAAGCATGTATCTCTCCGACGATGAGACGGTGGACAACCGTGAACTGACACTGCCTTCACGCCCGTGGCTCGGGAGGAATCCGTCGAGCCTCAAGCGGTTCGAGTAGGCGATAAAAAACCGGCTCGTGGCCGGCGTGAGAAATCCCTTGTAGGGCTTGGGGATACCGAATACTACATCAACCCGCACGCAAGGTGCGAAAAATTGCGGGTCGCACGCGTATCGCCCGCTCGCTCTCCTGAGGGCGGCTCCAGTCTGGCCGCCCTCGCCGCTTTTGCCTCCCTCCCCCCTATTGCACGCTGCGGGTACCTGCGACTCTTCCATCGATTCCCCTGCAGTTCCAGCAAAGCAATGGAATTGTCCCGGTGAAGCCGCTACTATTTCATGATTGGCGGAAAACAATCCATGGGGAGTGAGCGCGATGAACAAGATCCTGCCTGGCTGCATCGGCCTGTTGCTGGCGGCGAGTGTGACGCAGGTTTCGGGGCAGCCGATCAGCGACAAGGCGCTCGATGAACTCTATGAGCGAGGCCAGCGCGAAATGGCGCCGAACTGGCGCGGACTGGGCAAGACGCGTGAATCGGCCGTATTCATCCACCAGGACATCAGGAAAGCGGACAACGGCACGCTCGCGGTGTGGATGCATCACGAACTACCGGCGCCCGGCTATATCGAAAAGGAAAAGCCGTATCTCTCGACGCGCGACCGCATGCTCGTGGACTGCAAGGGATCGCGTACCGGTACATCCGACATTGCGTATTACGCCGAACGCTTCGGTTTTGGCGCAGTCGTCTGGACTGTTCGCCGGAAGCCGGAACTGGCCGAGGTCGTGCCGGATTCGATCGAGGAATTGCTGGTGAAGGTGGTCTGCGAGCCCAAACCGCGCAAGGCGGTGAAGAAGGCAAAGGCAGTAACGCCAGATTCGCAGGAAAAAGCACCCAAGGAATAAGTGCCAGGTCGTGCGCGAGCACGTACGCAAGGCCGCATCGGGCCTGTGGACGGCCTGCTACCGCGCCAACTGTGCAGACAGCGCGAAAAACGAGTTGTCCCGTGTGGACGCTACCGTCAACTGGACGCTTTACCTGAACGATTTGACTGCGAGGATGAGCAGTCCGATCGAGGCGGATGCCTTGACCGCGACCGAACGCAACCTGGCCGTATTCAGGAGCGACAGACGGCTCCCCTTCAGGCGTATCCTGTTGTGCAATGATCTTCCCATGACTCTTTCTCCCTTCCCCGAGACATCCGGTTACAGAAATTATAGAAAGAGGGCGTTTACGGGAGTGTGACAGGAAGCACAATCGTGCTTGCGCGACCGCAAAAAACAACGCTGGTCAAGCCGCTGTCGTGCAGTTTCCAGCGCGTTCCGGGCCGGACGACGCATTTTTCCTATCCGCGGATGCCGAGTGCGGGCACGACAGCCGGCAACCGGTGCCCGTCACGCGGGGCGGCCGTTTCTGCGTGGCGTTCGCCGATCTGCTTTCGCTCGCCGGCAGTGGCGACCGCAGCAATGATCAATACAAGAACGACAAGGCGTTCCGTCGTGCCATTCTGGGACATGCTCAACCTTCTTTGCTGCTGAGATGGAGCCTAGACCGCCGCCTGTTTCCCGAGTTCAATAAACGCCCTTAAAAATCGCTTTCTGACGCGAATCCTGTCCACTTTGACAGCGAAAGTTGGTATTCCGGCAGCGCGGGCGGTTAGCGATCCTGCATCGCCTCGGTGAGCATCCCGGCCAGTGCGTCGACCACGTTATCGTCTTCCCAATATGCGAGATGGGACATCGGCGTAAAGCTTTTCAACCAGTCCAGCAATCCGCGCGCTGCGTTGATCTCACGGTCTTCCACCAGCACTTCATAACCGCCGCCGAGCGGCTGCAGGGGCCAGCCCAGCGGGTCATGCCGGTCGTAGAAGTTCAGCCACCGGAATCCGATAGAGGGCGGCATGATGGCCCGGATATCCATCTTCTTGTGGGCGGCCACGAAGATCGGGATATTGCAGCCGGTGGTCACGATGCCGGCAAGGCTGGCCCCGGCCAGGAAGCGCTTTTCGTCCCGGGTCAACGGGGTGGCGTGGCCGGTGATGCGGGGGGCGAACGCATCGATGTTCCGCCACATGCCCGCCCCGCTGCCACCTGCGCCGGCCTTCTGCGCGTCATAGAGATAGCAGGACAACAATTGGCCGCCGAGCGACTGGGCAATCGCGACAACGGGGACATCGCCCTCCATTTCGCTGCGCACCGCGTACAGTTTGCGCGCGATTTCGAGTTGCGCATCTTCATAGGCCGAGCCGGGTTCGTCGCGGCGGCTTTCCAACCCTGCCGCGTCACTGATGCCGAACAACAGGAACTGCCGGAGGCCGTGATACTCGAGCGCTTCGGCCTTCTGCAACATGTTGGCCCAGACGGCGTCCTGGTTCGGCTGGAGAATGGTCTGGAAGTTGACTGCCTGAAAAGCGACGCGTTCCATGAGCGCGTCCGGCCTGCCGGACAGCCGCTTGTGCAGGCTCTTGTAGTAGTCGTAATCGATCTCCCCCATCCCATGGAGGGTCAGCAGTGCCGCCTTCTTTGTCATACGAAGCCTCGCGCAATGCGTTGGTTTGCGCCGCTTCGCTCCTGAGGCGTACCTTGAGCCGGATCGGGGGCCGCGCGGCCCATTCATCTTCTGCCGTCGGCAGAGAACCGGATTGATCCCCGTCAGGGACAGGCGTGCCTTGCACCATGCCGCTCGGCGATGCCTCGGCAGCCGAGGTGCGTGAGAAATGGATCGAACGCATCGCTTTGGAAACGCAAAAAATTGCGCGCGCCCTATCTACCGGAAGTGCCTCCGAGCCCGCCGGGCCCCGGTGCTGCAGGATTTCCCGCACCGACACCCATGCCGGCACCGGGAACGGAGAGCGGCGCTCCCTGCGCGTCGTTGGAGCCTTGCACTGCAGGAGGCGGCGGGCTGACATACGCGCCTTCAGACGTGATCGTGCAAGCCGTCACGCATGCCGAGATGCATAAAGCTGCGATGAGATGTTTCGTTTCCATATGCTTACCATCCCATGCCGATACCTATCCCGCCGCCGCTACGGCCGCCCCACGAGCCGACGCCGACGCCGATATGCACGCCGCGCCCTGGATAGGTGGGATCGTTGTATACGCTGTTGGGATCATTTGCCGCTGCCGTGCCGTCCTGCCCGTTCGGTGCGGACGCACAACCGGTCATGAACGCCAGCGCCAGCAGCGCAAGTAAATGCGATTTCACGATGCCTCCGAATATGATTGCCGAAGCCACAGCCTGTTAGAGCGCATGTGCCTGTAGCGGTTCAGCAAGTTCGGAGATCAGTTGTTCTGCTGCAGCCACGCGAGGGCTGCCGACTTCTCATGAAATACACGCACACCGGATTCGACCGGGTCCAGCAGTGCCATTGCGGAATCCGCCGATATCTGGGAAAACTTTGCCGGGCTGTACACCCATGCGAAGCGCTGCATGCCCGAGCGCTTCATGTCCGGAAACCATTCCCGTGCCGCCCACTCCGCCGCGACCATCCACAGGCCGCGTACATCGGTGTTGTCGTTGAGGATCAGCCAGGACTTGTGCCGGACCATCAAGTCCAGGACGCGCGCGCAACCCCGGGTGCAGGTGTTAAGGCTCTGGTAGCCCTTCCAATTCACATGGAGGATGCAGGTGCCCGAATCAAGGGAGATATCGATGGAGGAGTCGCTGTACAGCTCGAGCATGACGTGTTGGATGTGCGCTTGGCCCATACGACTTGGGCAAACGATAGTAGCACATGCATCCGTCTTCAGCAGGCGCGTCCCTGCTCGGGTGCCGGAGGCAAAGTAGTTTATGCCGATAGGCGTAGCAACATGCTGGCTTGATTCAAGATAAGGACGGCCGTAAAGGAGCGATAGAGCTCGCCTGAAATAGAAAGAAGATCCCCCGCGGCGAGCGCTTTATACTGGGTCATTGGATATCTCTTCAGAGGAAGACACATGCCGGAACAGCGAAAGGAGCAACGGGTCGTCGCCGTGCGCCCGGACAGGGAAATCTCCACCCGCCAGCGACTCCCCTATTTCATCGGTGTGTCCGCCGACACCGTTGGAGCGACGGGACTATCGATGCATCTCGTGGTGATTCCACCCGGCGCGCGCGCGGCGCCGCACCTGCACCAGGGATACGAAACGGCGATCTACGTGCTCGAAGGACGCGTCGAAACGCGCTACGGCGACCAGCTTTCCGAGTCCGTGGTGAGCGAGGCCGGCGAGTTCCTGTTCATCCCGCCAGGTGTGCCGCATGAGGCCATCAACCTGAGCGAAACGGAACCGGCGCGCGCGGTCGTTGCCCGTAATGATGCCAACGAGCAGGAGCGTGTGCTGCCGTACTTTCCGGAAGGCGGCATGCCACGAACGTGAGCAACGCGGACTGGCGCCGCGCTTGAACGTTTTCGCCTCAAAAGCGCCAAAAGATTTTTGGGGTGCCCTATGAGCGATGACAATCCCGACCTCGTGAACTCCCTCATCGGCGAGTTCTTGGACCTGCAGGAAATCTGGGAAAGCCACCCGGAAACCTTCGACTGGGCCCGGCTGCACGACTTGGCGAAGCGCGGTGCACATGCATACAACGAGTGCTGCGGCCCTTCCTTCCACGCGCTGGCGCTGGACGGCATGGACCATCGTGAATTCCACGAGCGCTTTCTCCTGTACCTGCTGCAGGCCGGCTTCGATCCATTCCGGCTCGCGCGGCCCGGCTCGGGCGTTGCGCACGTCCCCGTGATCGACCATGCGAGCCTGGCCGAAGCCGCTCTCTACAATCCGTGCTCAGCACGCATGCGCGCCATCCTCATGGAAATTGCACGCGCACGCTTCACGCCGCTGGCCGAAGAAGTCAGCAAGAGCGGGCAGCTCTCGCCCGAAGCGTACTATCTGGTGGACGCGTGCGCCGAATCCATTCCGCTCGACCTGCTGGAACGCATCGCTCCTGAACTGGCTCGCGATCATCGAGGCGATGCACGGGAAGAAGCCGTCGACCCCGTCGAGGGTTACCTGTCGACCGCGGAAGTCATCATCGAGAGCGGGCATGCTCCTTACGGATGACCGCTGGGGCCAGCGCCTTTCAGCTGACGTGGGTCAACCGGGAGTCGGAAGGCATGCCGTGACCGGTTCGCTCCTCGATGTGCATGTCGGATTCATGGCCGAGCGTAAGGAAATAGTTCATCCGCCGCAATAGAGAAAAGGATAGGAAGTCCATTTCCGATCGTCAATTGAAAAACCTAGGAGGCTGCGTCACTCTAACCGGCACGGTTTCAAAAATGAAATATTTCCTGTCGGAGTAGTCGTGACTGCTTCGCTCAATGCAGCGGTCGCCAGGCTTCGCTTTTTCGCGATGCCGGCCTAAACTGCAGGGGGAGATGTGTGTCCGAAAGGTCTGTACTGCACTTATTGATCCGGGACTCTGGACATTTTGACGGTGCGCTACTACAATCTCGCCTCTCTTCCCCGATAGCTCAGTCGGTAGAGCGACGGACTGTTAATCCGCAGGTCCCTGGTTCGAGTCCAGGTCGGGGAGCCAGAATTGCAAAAGGGCTGCATGTTTCATGCAGCCCTTTTCTTTTTTGTCGCTCCAATGCGTCGGGAAACGCCATTGGCAGTTTCCACCGACTGCTGAACGCTCGCCTTCCGCTCTTCAAGGATGAGGCTGCGCTCGGACACGAGAAGCACCGCAGTCAGCATGACGATGCCAAGAACGGCGCACATGAATCTATCCTCCCGGATTTCTGCTCCTTCGCCGCCCCGGCGGCAGGCTCGCGATGAAAGATGAGATTTCCGCCGGCGCCGCCGTCATTGTTGGCGGGACGAGTTGGGACAAGCCAATGGAGTCCAGCAGGGTGTCGTTCAGCATGATGATGTTTGGACTTTGCCGGGTATGAATTGACAATACCAAAGTCGCTCACGCGAGACCACATTGTGACGGACAAGGTTCAACCGGTTGCCGACAAATAACCTGCAGGGCGGAAAAGCGCAGCGCCTTCCGCCTCATGCTAACCATGTACTATTTGCGACGCTCGTCGGCAACCAACTTTGTCACATCCCCCCGGGATAAATTCCCGTCATCACGAATCGTCGGAAAGAAGAATAAGGCCAAGTAGCTGCGACTCTGGCATGGACGGAGTGTGTTAAGGAGTTACATGCGGCGGAAGGCGCTGCGCTTTTCCGCCCTACGAGGTCTACGAGGTCTGGGACAGGCCAATGGAATCGAGCAACGAGTCGTTCAGCATGCGCGCTTTACCGGATATGAATTGACGATGCCGAAGTCGCTCTCGCCAGACCACGTCATGCCGGTCGAGGTTCAATGAATAGCCACGCATGACCAGTAGTGCCGAAAGGCGAAGCGCCTTCCATACGGTCCTGGCAATTCTTTGCTCATGCGCCGAGATTGGCAACGATTTCATTGGCCAAGTGCTCGACGGCCGGCGAACGGCTTTTGCGCCCCTGGACCAGAACGATATCGAGCGGATCTATAGGAGGAAAACCTTCTGCCTTGCCGAGCCGAACCAGGTGCGCTGGGACGCTGCATTCGGTCAGCGCCGCAACCGCAATGCCGGCGTCCACGATGGCAAGAATTCCGGCCAGGCTCGGACTGCTATAGGCGGCGCGATAAGACTTGGAACTCTTTTCGAGGGCTGCCAGGGTATTAGTGCGCGCGACACATCCAGGCTCATAGAGAGCAAGCGGCAACGGCGATTTCGTCCACGCTGCGTGTCTGGCAGAGCCAACCCATATCATTGGCTCACGCCGGATAAAGATCCCATCCAGGTCCTCGCTGCGCGTGACGAAAGCAAGGTCGACGCTGCCCTTGCGCAGCATGGGCGCCAGCGACGTGCTTGGCGCGCATACCAGTTCGACTTCAACGCGCAGGAACATCTTCGAGAATCTCTCCAGTACGGGTGCCAGCAGTGCGGACATGTAATCATCCGGCGCGCCCAGCACGACACGGCCCTTGATGTCCGGGGTCGTCAGCGCCGCGATTGCTTCGCCTTCGATTTGCAACAAGCGACGCGCATAAGGCAAGAACGTTTCTCCTGCGAGAGTCAGTGTGACACGCCGCGTATGGCGGACGAACAACTGCTGGCCGATACTTGCCTCCAGTTTCATGATCTGCATACTGACCGCCGCTTGCGAGCGGTGCACGGCGGCGGCGGCAGCAGCGAAACTGGCACTCTCTGCTGCGGCGACAAATGTACGGAGCTGTCCGAGATTGAGCTGAGACTGTGTCATGATTCAGAAATTCGAAAGGATTCATTCAATATTATTCGATTGTGCGAATTATTAGCAAAAGCGATGATGGGGGCCGTTTTCTTTATCAAGGAACAACATGCCAGCCCAGTCAAATTCAGACCGTACGCAAGAGCGCTTTGCAACGCTTGCCTATGTCGCGGCGATGCTGATATTCGGCACTCTCGGAATCTTTATCAACGAAGCGAAACTCGACAGCGTGACCATCGTCTTTTTCCGTTGCCTGTTCGGCGCGGCTGCGTTGGCTATGTATTGCTGCTGGAAACGCATGCTCATTCCCGCGAACTTTCAAAGGAAAAACGTACTATTGGCCGTCGTGAGCGGCGTGCTGATGGTGTCCATGTGGGTGGCATTCTTCGAGGCGATCCAGCGCATCGGCATCTCTGTCGCTACCGTGGTTTTTCATGTACAGCCGTTCCTGGTGCTGCTGATCGGTACGCTGGCCCTGGGGGAACGGATCACGCTGGATAAATTCAACTGGATCTGCGTCGGATTCGTCGGATTGTTGCTGGCTACCGGGGTGCAAGCAAGCGGATTGTCGCTGGATACAAGTTATGTCATTGGTTTGGCCTGTACGCTCTTTGCCGCCCTCCTCTATGCCGGTGTCACGTTAATCACGAAAAGCATGAAAGGCATGCGCCCGCATCTGACCGCATTGATTCATTGCTCGGTAGGTGTGCTGATGCTGTCGTTTCTGACTTCATGGCCGAAGACCGGTATCGGCGCAGCCCAGTGGGGATGGTTGATCGGACTCGGCGTGATCCATACCGCCCTGGGATATGTGCTGGTCTACGGCGCGCTTCCTCGAATGAAGAGCGCATCGATTGCGGTACTCACCTTCATTTATCCGGCAGCGGCCGTTGCCTTCGATTTTCTGGTGTATGGACATACGCTCGGCATATTGCAGTTCTCCGGGCTGATATTGATTCTGCTGGCCGGTGCCGGCGTCAATCTCGACTGGCGCTGGAAACGCATTTACACACGGCGCATGAATTTGCCTGACTGAAGGAGCGGATTCCGAATCGAGCGATTCGGCGTTTTTTCCCGACCGATGTCATCTGCTGCCGTTATTGGACGATACGAATACAGAATATTGGAGCCATTGTGATGACGAATCGTATCGTGGTGCCGAGGGTAACGCTACACGCCGCGGTTGAGCTACCGCAGATCGGAAAAGCGATGCGCCTTCCGCCCCCCTTCCGTTCGGTGCGATCGGGCATTCAGCCGTCCTCGGCTTCGCCCAACATGCCGAATTCAATTGCAGTCTTTGCATAGAACAGCCGTACCTTCTCATTGCGTAGCCGGTCAAACAGACGTTCCGCTTCTTCGGCAGAAACGATCATGACCACGGACACGGGCTGGTCGGCAAGCTCGAAGAACCTTGCCGAGTGGATCCGGTGGTGGTGGCCCATCCCCTCGCTTGCTGGAATCACTGTGACACCGGGCAGACCAAGCTCCTTGGTCAGTTGAACAAGCCAGTCCACAACGCGTTTTCCATCGTGGCGACGGTCTTGCTCTGTGAAAAACGTCAGTTGAAACCCGTTCATATTCCACCTCCTGTCATGATTTTAGTCGTTGCAAAGAGGCGAGACCTGTCAGGGTCATGTTTCGGCCATGATGGCGGAAAAGTGAAGCGCGGTCTGCCGCATGCCCGAATCGAAGAGGAAAAACAAAAAACCCGCATCAGCGGTAGCTCGATGCGGGTTTTCAACTTTGGCGGAGAGGGGGGGATTCGAACCCCCGATAGGCTATGAACCTATACACGCTTTCCAGGCGTGCGACTTAAACCACTCATCCACCTCTCCTGGATTCGGGTTCGCATGCGCGAAGCCCAAGATTATAGCAAAGACTTTCTGTTTGTTGCAGCTTTTCTGTTGCCCGCCGAAAAAATGCCCAAAACACCATAAAAAAACCGGCGCGGCTTGTGGCCGCACCGGTTCTTTCAGTCTCCTCGCGCTATCGGCTTTGCTTATTGAGCCTGTTTCAGTTGCTCCAGGATGGCCGGATTCTCGAGTGTCGACACGTCTTGCGTGATCTGG
>CBIHRW010000115.1:0-12861 GCA_966212545.1 uncultured Noviherbaspirillum sp. | reverse complement strand
CAGCGCATCCATGCGCGACAGTTCGTCCAGCACCTTGTTGTGGGCGATCAGTTCGAGCTGCGACACCAGGTTCCGGTAGGTGTAGGCGATCATGAAGAACACCAGCACCATCACGGCCGAGACGATGGACACGGTGACTTGTCCCGCCATCACTCCGCGTCCTGATGAAATATCCGGGCTAGCCCAGCCGCGACGCCAGCTCGGCCCGCTTGCCCTCATCAAGCCCGATCGCAGGCTCGCACAGCAGCAACGGCGCCCACCCGGCTGGAAACTCCGACGCGTCATCATCCACCACGACGTACGGGCCGGCATAACGCACTTCATCCAGGTACGCCTGCACCTCCTGCCAGCGCATTGCCCCCGGAATCAACGACGTGACATCGACGATGCGCGCCTGGATGTCACGGGAAAAATACTCTTCCCGCAAGGTGTCGATATCGAACACCTCGCGCCACGACGAGGTGATCACGACTTCGGCATGCGCATGCTCGCGCAGCAGCGCTTCGAAGGCATCGCGGTGCTGAAAGAGAGTGCGGTCACCGGTCGCTGGATGCATGACGCCGTCAAAACCGAGAAAGATGAGCATCGTGAAAGGTTCTAGTGAAAGACCGCTCACGATAGCCGCAAAGCGCGCCGGGGTGCAAGCATGCCTTGATTTTCATCAACGCAACATTTTCCTTGCGAATCATGGGTTTGCGGATGCTTATCCATGGTTGTCCACAGAATTGGCCACAGTAAATGTGGGCAAGTGACCCGGATCAATGGCAGCGGATGGAAACGCTGGGCCTGCCCGCGTCCGCAATCCGAAAATCGGACTGTAATAGAGACCGACGCCCCTTTCGCGGCATGTTTACGCCATTTTTATATCGATCCCGGTAAGTTCCTGCGAATCGCGGCGGACCGCAGCAGAGCGGCCAACGCGTACACATTCCAGCAACTTTTCCAGGGTCGTTCGATGAACCACCAAATTTCCAGAAGCTCGCTCGCCACGCTCAGCCTGGCCGCGATCGGCGTCGTCTACGGTGATATCGGCACCAGCCCGCTGTACACCATGAAGGAAGTGTTCTCGCCCAAGCATGGCGTGCCCCTCAACGAAGCCAACCTGCTGGGCGCGGTATCGCTCATCGTCTGGGGACTGGCGATCATTGTGTCGCTCAAATACGTGGCGCTCATCCTGCGCGCCGACAACCGCGGTGAGGGCGGCATCATGGCGCTGATGGCGCTGGCGATGTCGTCGGTGACCCGGCAATCGCACTGGTACCGTCCCGTCATGCTGGTCGGGCTGACCGGGGCAGCTTTGTTCTTTGGCGACGGCGTGATCACGCCGGCCATTTCCGTCCTGTCGGCGATCGAGGGACTGGAGGTTGCCACGCCCGCCTTCCAGCCTTACGTCATTCCGATTACCGTCGGCGTCCTTGTGGCACTGTACGCGGTGCAGCGCAGGGGAACTGCCGGTATCGGCAAATGGTTCGGCCCGATCGTGCTGGTATGGTTTGCCGCGCTGGCCGTCATGGGCGTGGTCAATATCGTGCGCACGCCGCAGGTGCTTGCCGCCCTCAACCCGATGCACGCCCTGTACTTCCTCACGCATAACGGCGGGCTGGCCTTTGTGGCACTCGGCTCGATCTTCCTGGCCTTCACCGGTGCCGAAGCGCTGTATGCGGACATGGGACACTTCGGCAAGCGGCCGGTACGACTGGACTGGTTCGTGGTCGTATTCCCTGCACTGGCGCTGAACTACCTGGGACAGGGCGGACTGTTGCTTGCAGATCCAAGTGCGGTGTCCAATCCCTTCTACCGGCAGCTCGGCGAGTGGAGCATCTATCCGCTGGTCGTGATGTCGACCATGGCCACGGTGATCGCCTCGCAAGCGACCATTTCCGCCACCTTCTCCATCACCCATCAGGCGATTGCGCTCGGCTTCCTGCCGCGCATGCAGATCATCCATACCTCCGACCGCGAGATCGGGCAGATTTACATTCCGCTGGTTAACTGGCTGCAGCTGGCGGCGGTCGTGCTCGCGGTTGTCAGCTTCGGATCCTCATCCAACCTGGCGGCAGCCTATGGCATCGCGGTGACGATGACCATGCTGACTACCACGATCCTGACCTTCTTCGTGATCCGCTACGGATGGAAGTACAACCTGCTGCTGTGCTGGTTTGCAACCGGCTTCTTCCTCGTCGTCGATCTCGCGTTCTTCTCGGCCAACGCACTGAAGATCACCCACGGCGGCTGGTTCCCGCTGGCACTGGGTGCGGCGATGATCACGCTGCTGCTGACCTGGCGCACCGGGCGGGAGCTGGTGTTCGCCAACCTGAAGAAGCACTACATCCCGCTGCAGGATTTCCTCAACTCCTTGTTCGTGGCGCCGCCGATGCGGGTGGGCGGCACCGCAGTGTTCTTCCGTGCCGAGGGCGACGGGGTGCCGCATGCGATGCTGCACAATCTCCTGCATAACAAGACCTTGCACGAGCGCATCGTTTTCCTGACGGTGTTCAACAGGGACATTCCCTACGTGCCCGACGCGGAGCGCATCCGGATCGAAGCGCTCGGCCACGATTGTTACCAGGTCAACGTGTACTACGGCTTCAAGGATGAACGCGATATCCCGCAGGTGCTGGCGCAGTGCAAGCCGGCCGGCCTGGAATTCGACATGATGGAGACCTCCTTCTTCATCGCCCGCCAGAACATCGTGTCGACGGTGGGAAGCGGCATGGCGAACTGGCGCGAACAGCTCTTCGCGACGTTGTCGCGCAATGCGCGTGATGCGGCCGATTACTTCCGCGTGCCGCCCAATCGCGTGATCGAGCTGGGCGCGCAGGTCGAGATCTGACCGTGCACGTTCCTGCGTCTGCGGGCACAATGGGATGATGACAATGAATCCACGCCCTGACGAGCTCGCGGACAAGGCTGAGGGCAAGGCGTCCTCGGGCTGGCTCCAGCGCGGGGTTGCCGCGCTGGCAGGCATCGATGCGAGGACGCCTTCCATCGCGGACAACGGGGCGCGCAGTGTCGGTGTCGCGTGGGCCGTGCTTGCCTGCGCCGCGGCAACCCTTGTGTCGGTGGCACTGCGGGACCATCTTGCGCCGGCCAACCTCGTGATGATCTACCTGCTGGCCGTCGTGCTGGTCGCCGTCCGGTTCGGCCGCCTGCCGGGCATCCTGGCCTCCTTCCTCGCGGTGCTGGCGTTCGACGTGTTCCTCGTGCCGCCGTACTACTCGCTGTCGGTGGCGCATACGGAGTTCCTGTTCACCTTCGCCGTCATGCTGGTGGTGTCGCTGCTGATCAGCCACCTGACGGCAAACCTCCGGCAGCAGGCGATGATCGCGCACTTCCGGGAGCGACGCGCACGCACCTTGTTCGAGCTGTCGCGCGACCTGTCGGCAGCGCTTTCCTGCGAGCAGATCGCCGGGATCGGCGTGCGGCACCTGCAGGGCATGGTCCAGGCGCGGATTGCCTTCTTCGTGCCCGGCAGTGGAGACGCATTGCGTATCCTGCCCGAGGGACGGGCCGACCGGCCGTTGCAAGCCGACGCTGTCCGCCGCATGGCCCAGGCCGTGTTCGAGCAGCAGGCCGGCGGCGGACCGGGAAACCGCCATGCGGTCGCCGGCGGCGCGATGTACCTGCCCTTGCGCGCACCAATGCATGTGCGCGGTGTGCTGGTCGTGATGCCCGAGGGCGGCGGCGCGCAGATTCACGACGAGCAGGAGCGGCTGTTGCAGACCTGCGCGTCGCTCATCGGTATGGCGCTCGAGCGCGTGCACTACGCGGACGTCGCGCAGGCGGCAACCGTGTCGATCGAAACCGAGCGCCTTCGCAACTCACTGTTGAGTGCGATTTCGCACGACATCCGCACGCCGCTCACTGCAATCGTCGGCCTGTCGAGCGCGATGGCGGGCGACCGGCCGCTCGCACCCGAGACGCGCCGCGAACTGACCGCCGCCATCCAGGAGAACGCGACTCGCATGAGCAGCCTGGTGAGCAACTTGCTTGACATGGCCCGGTTGCATGCAGGCACAGTCAAGCTCAACCGCCAGTGGCAGATGCTTGAGGAAGTGGTCGGCAGTGCGCTCGCCATGCTGTCCCGGACAATGGCCGGGCACAAGATCGAGGTCGCGCTGCCATCCGACTTGCCGCTGCTCGAGTTCGACGCCGTGCTGATGGAGCGCGTGCTGTGCAACCTGCTCGACAATGCAGCCAAACATGCACCGGACGGCGGGACGATACGGCTTGCAGCAACGATCGACACCAAGGAGGCGCGTATCACCGTCGAGGACGACGGGCCCGGCATTCCGAAAGGCATGGAAGAGGCGATCTTCGCCAAGTTCGCCCGCGGCGTCCCTGAATCCGCGCGCCCGGGTGTCGGGCTTGGCCTGTCCATCTGCCGCTCCATCATCGAAGCGCACGGCGGCCGCATCCGGGCGGAAAACCGCTCGGAAGGCGGTGCGTGCTTCGCGTTCACACTGCCGTTGGGTGTCCCGCCTGCGGATGTCGATCACGATGACGGCGAACCAGCCGGGACGGGGCAGGCGTCATGATCACGCATCCAATGCGCGTCGCCGTGATCGAGGACGAGAAGCAGATCCGCCGCTTCCTGCGGATGGCGCTCGAAGCGGAAGGCATGTCTGTCGTCGAAGCGGAAACCGGCAGGCAGGGCCTGATGGAAATCGGCACACGCCGTCCCGACCTGCTCATCCTCGACCTCGGCCTGCCGGACATGGACGGCGTGGAACTGATACGGCAGCTGCGCGCGTGGAGCACGCTCCCGGTTCTGGTGCTGTCCGCCCGCAGCAATGAAGAACAGAAAGTCAATGCGCTTGATGCCGGCGCCGATGATTTCCTGACCAAACCCTTCGGCACCTCGGAACTGATGGCGCGCATCCGGGCGCAGTTGCGGCGGCGGGGTGCGGAGGAAGGCGAAGCGGAGCCGGTGTTCCGATTCGGCGATATCACGGTCGATTTCCCGAGCCGCACAGTGACGCGTGGCGTCGCCGCCGTTCATCTCACCCCCATCGAATACAAGCTCCTGGCCGCGCTCGTGCGCAACGCCGGCAAGGTACTCACCCACACCCAGCTACTGCGGGAAGCCTGGGGCACGGGGCACGCGGAGCGCAGCCACTACCTGCGGATCTATATGGGACACCTGCGGCAGAAGCTGGAAGCCGATCCCGCGCGGCCCGTCCACATCGTGACCGAGACGGGCGTCGGCTACCGGCTTGTGGCCTGATTCAGCCGGCCGGCTGCGCGCCTTGCCTGCTCGGCGCATTCCTCGGCAGCCACACCTCGAATGTGGTGCCGTCATTTGGCGTGGAATGGACGTCGATACGTCCGCCGTGCGCGCTGACGATCTCCCGCACGATGTAGAGCCCGAGCCCCATGTTCTTGCGGTCGCTTCCCTCGGTGCTCTTGCCCGCGTAGCGGTACAGCGGATCGAAGATGCCCGCCAGCTCCGACTCCGGGATCGACTCGCCTCGATTGTGCACGGTGATCCTGACACCATCCGCATCACCCAAGGTGCGGACCGTCACGCTGTGCTCTCCGTCACCGTGCTGGAGCGCATTGCCGATCAGGTTCTGGCAGACCTGCCCGATGCGCGCGGCATCCCATCGGCCCGTCACGTCGCCGGACACTTCCGTCACGATTACCCGGCTCGGGTCGGAGAAACGGAATTCGTCGGCAACCTGCTCGGAAATAACGGCAAGGTCGGCCGCTTGCGGACTGATGGGCATTCCGCTGCCGGTCCGGCTGCGCGTGAAGTCGAGCAGGTTGTTCAGGATGTGGCCCATTCGCGCCGTGCTGTCGAACATGCGCGAGCCGAGCTGGATCAGTTGCGGATCGGAAGTCGACCGCATCAGGAATTCGGCCCCGATGCTCAGATACTGCAGGGGGGTACGCAAGTCGTGGCCGACGATGCCGAGGAAGATGTCCTCGGAGCGCCGGACCATCGACGAGTAGCGGGCGACGGAGTCGGAAAGCGCGCGGTCCAGCGCGTGGTTGAACCGGGTCATATCTTCCACCTCGAACCAGGTAGCCGTTTTTTCCCTTTGGAACCAGAGGCGCAGGACGCTTGCCCGCAGGGCGCGGTACTCGGATACCAGCTGGTCGATGTTGAAGCCTGATTTCAGGCGGGCTTCGGCATGGATTTCGGCCGCCCGGTCGCCCTCGGTTGATTCGCCCGTGGACGATGCGCCGAGTTCGGCGGCGATCTCCTCGAGCATTTCCTTCGCATGGTCGCGCAACTCGGCCACGTCCATGGAGCGATGCGGGGGCTGGATGCCCCGCGCGAAGTCTTCCCATTCCTGCAGGATGGGCTCGAGGTTCTCGAGGATGAATGCTGATAAGCGCATTGCTGGTCTTGCGGATGACGGCAATGCCGTCACGGCCGTTCTGATTGAAGACGGACGCAATCTAGCAAAGAGGAAAGTCAAGGTCGGTACAGTTTTGTACAGAAGAAGCGCCGAACCTCTGCGCGCGATCATCCGCACGTGCTGCCATCTGTGTTGTAGTTTCCGGATAACGGACGAAGGCGGCCGGGAGATCGCCCTTTCACGGCAATGAGGTCGCCTTTCACATTCGGAGACCATCATGCCTGTTCCTGTCATCGCCGCTGAATGCCCCAATCTCCTGCTTTCCCTCTTGCCCGAAGAGGAGTACCAGATGCTGCGGCTGCATCTGGAGTACTGCCCGACACCCGCCAAGACGATATTGTTCGAGCGCGGCAAGGCAATCCGCCACGTCTACTTCCCGTTGTCCGGCGCACATTCCGTGCTGGCCGTGATGGAGGATGGCGCCGCCGTGGAGGTCGGCACGGTGGGCTATGAAGGCATGTCGACGGTGGATGTCCTGACCGGTAGCACGCTGGCGACGGAGACCACGATCTGCCAGATCCCCGGGGACAGCCTGCGGATGCCTGTGGAAAAATTCAACGAGGTGCTGCAAAAGGCCAAGGAGCTCCGGCGGCTGGCCTATCGCTTCCTGCAAGCCTACCTCAGCCAGGTATCCCAATCCGTCGCGTGCCACCGGTTGCACACGACCGAGGAGCGGTTTGCCCGCTGGCTCCTCGCCAGTAACGACCGCGCCCGCAGCAACACCTTCCAGTTGACCCAGGAATTCCTGGCCGACATGCTGGGTGTGCACCGGCCCAGTGTTTCGCTGATTGCGCGCAACTTCCAGCAGGCGGGCTTGCTGACATACCGGCGCGGCGTCATCACCATTCTCGACCGCGAAGGGATCGAGGAGGCCAGTTGCGAATGTTACGCGGTTGTCAGAGCGCAGTTCGAGAGGGCGCTGGGCAAGCCCATGGGTTAAATCCAGATAGAGCGGATGCGCTGGTTTTCCCGTCTGCAAGAACATGCTGGCGCAATTCAGTGGAAAAATGGGCAACAGGGACTGCCGATAAGTGTAAGCTGGATGGTTCCCCGTAGAGGGTGTGATGAACCAGGGAACGCGCGCCCTCCCTCGTTCATCACACCCTCCAGGACTGTGCACCGGCCCGCCCATGGACGACGAATACAACATTCTGGCATTTCCCCCCGCGGGAACCGACGTCGAGCCGAGCCGGCTTCCTTTCTGCGTCGTCGGCATCGGTGCATCGGCAGGCGGCATCACCGCCTTGCTCCGGTTTCTCGAAGCGACGCCCGCCGACAACGGCATGGCCTTCGTCATCGTGCTGCACCTGTCGCCGCGCCACGAAAGCAGCGTGGACGAAATCCTGCAGCAAAAGACGCGGATGCCGGTGCTGCAGGTGATCGAGACGGTGCCCATCCAGCCCAACCACGTCTACATCATTCCGCCGACCAAGGATTTGTTCATGCGCGACGGTTGCCTGGAGGTAGCCGCCGCCTCGCCGCGGCCGCGCGGGCGCCACACGGCGATCGATATCTTCCTGCGCACACTGGCGGAAGCCCACCGCGATCGCGCCATCGGCATCATTCTCTCGGGGGCGGGATCGGATGGCGCGGTCGGCATTGCCCGCATCAAGGAGCTGGGCGGCATCACCTTCGCGCAGACGCCCGCCGATGCGGAACACGACAGCATGCCCGGCAGCGCCATCCACACCGGTGCGATCGACCATGTCCTGCCGGTCGTCGAGATGCCGCAGAAGCTGATGGACCTGTCTCGCAACGCCATGAAAATACAGCTGCCTGCCGAGGTCAACCTCGACCGCGGCATCGAACACGGCGGCCTGCTGACTACCGACGACGAGCGGGAACATGCGTTGCGCGACATCCTGGCTACCCTGCAATCGCGCACCGGGCATGACTTCCGGCACTACAAGCGTGCGACCGTCCTGCGGCGCATCGAGCGCCGGATGCAGGTCAACGGCCTGCCCGATGCCGTGGCCTACCGCAGCTACCTTGAGCAGCATCCGGAAGAAACCCAGATGCTGCTGGCGGACATGCTGATCAGCGTCACCAACTTCTTCCGCGACCGCGAAGCCTTCGAAGCACTGGAGCGCGATATCATCCCGCGCCTGTTCCGGCAGGTCGATGCGACCGAGCAGCTGCGCGCCTGGTCGATGGGCTGTGCCACCGGCGAGGAGGCATTCTCCTTAGCCATCCTGCTGCACGAGCTGAACGCCATGGTGGAGCCGCCCCGGTCGATCCAGGTATTCGCTACGGACATCGACAAACGCGCGGTCAATATCGCCCGGCGCGGCATGTATCCGGCATCGATCATCACCGACGTGCCGCCTGTGCGCCTGCGCCAGCATTTCGACAAGCACGACAACTACTACTGCGTGAAGAAGGAAGTGCGCGAGAAGGTGCTGTTCGCCAGCCACAACATGCTGCGCGACCCGCCGTTTTCGCGCATGCACCTGATTGCCTGCCGCAACCTGCTGATCTACCTCGACCGCGACATCCAGAAAAGGGTGTTCGAGATGATCCACTATGCGCTGCAACCGGGCGGCTTCCTGTTCCTGGGCAATGCGGAGTCGGCGGACAGCGTGCCGGAACTGTTCATGCCCGTCGACAAGAAGCATCGGATCTACCAGGCGACGAAGAGCCGTTCCAGCAAGTCCTACGTGCCGCCCCAGCTGACCGTCATCACTGCCAGGGTGCCGACCGTCATCGAAGCGCACAAGCCCGACGAGCGCCGGGAGCGGCCGGTGCAGCACCTGCACTGGCAGATGTTGCAGGAGTACGCCCCGCCGAGCGTGCTGGTCGATCAGCACCAGCAGCTGGTCTACGCGAGCAAGCAGGCGGTGCGTTTCCTGCAGCCGCCGTCGGGCGAGCCGTCGAACAACATCATCGACCTGGTGCATCCGGACCTTCAGCTCGAACTGCGCGCGGCCCTGTTCAAGGCCGGGCAGACCTTGATGTCGCTGGAGACCCGGGCCGTCCCGCTCACGCTCGGCGGCGAAATGACCTCGGTGCGGATCGCGCTTCGCCCGGCGTCGCGCCGCCACGCGGCAGAGGGCATGACGCTGTTGCTGTTCCTGGAATCGGGGGAACCGGCCGACCTGCACGTTGCCGCCAGCAATGCGTCGGAAAACGAGGTTGCCCGGCATCTGGAAGAAGATCTGCGCAATACCAAGGAACAGTTGCGCGCCGTGATCGACCAGTATGAAAGCACGACGGCCGACCTCAAGGCATCGAATGAAGAGCTGCAAGCCGTCAACGAGGAACTGCGCTCGGCCATGGAAGAACTCGAGACCAGCAAGGAAGAGCTGCAGTCCGTCAACGAGGAGCTGTTGACCGTCAATGCCGAACTGAAGGCGAAAGTGGACGAGACGACCAAGGCCAACGACGACCTGCAGAACTTCCTCGCCGCGACCGACATCGCTACCATCTTCCTCGACCGCAGTATCTGCATCAAGCGCTACAGCAAGCCGACCGCGAAGCTGTTCAACCTCATCGCCACCGACATCGACCGTCCGCTGGCCGATATCACGCACCGCCTCGACTATCCCGAACTGGTGCAGGACATCGAGAAAGTCTTCGAGACCCTGCAACCCAACGAGCGCGAGGTGCACGGTGCCGAAGACCAGTGGTACATCGCGCGCTTTCTTCCGTACCGCACGGCAGCCGACCACATCGACGGCATCGTCCTGACCTTCGTCAACATCACCCGGCGCAAGGCGGCCGAAGAACAGTTGCGTGCCAGCGAGCAGCGCATGCGCCTCACCGCCGCCAGCACCCGCGACTATGCCATTGCCACCCTGGACATGGACGGCATCATTACCAGCTGGAACGCAGGCGCCGCGCGCCTGTTCGGCTATGCCGAAGAGGAGATCCTGGGCCGGTCCGGCGCAGTGCTGTTCCTTCCCGAGGATCGCGCGTGCGGGAAATTCGACGAAGAACTTCGGCGCGCGCTGACTGAAGGGCGCGCGGAAGACGACCGCTGGCACATGCGTGCCGACGGCACCCGCGTCTTTTGCAGCGGCATCACGTCCCCCCTTGCCGACGGCGACATCCACGGCTTCGTGAAGATCGCGCGCGACCTCACCGGCAGCAAGCAGGCACAGGAGCAGCAGGCCGCGCGGCTGGAGTGGGAGCAGCAGGAGCGGCTCAGGGCGGAAGAAGCGGCGCGCTTGCGCGACGAATTCTTCGCCGTGCTGTCGCATGAACTGAAGCAGCCCTTGAACCTGATCCAGGTGACCGCGGAAATGCTCAGCCTGACGCCGGAGACTTCACGCATTCCCCTGATCGCGCGCAGCGCCGCGACCATCCGGCATTCCGTGGCGGCTCAGGTCAAGATCATCGATGACTTGATGGACCTGTCGCGCCTGCATACCGGCAAGCTCAGCCTGCACCCCACGGAGATCGACCTGGGCGATGCGGCCGAGCGGGCCGTCAGCATCCTGGCAACCGATGCGCAGCAAAAGAAGGTCGGCTTGTCTTTCGATCGCGATGCGGAGCCGATGGTCATCCTCGGCGATGAAATCCGGATCGAGCAGATCATCTGGAACGTGCTGAACAATGCACTCAAGTTCACGCCCGCCGGCGGCACCATCCGTCTTGCCTTGAGCCGGGAGGAAGAGTGGGCATGCATGGAAGTCGCCGACACAGGCCGCGGCATTACGCCCGAATTCCTGCCATACGTGTTCGAGATGTTCAAGCAGGCCGATTCCGGGACGACCCGCCAATATGGCGGCATGGGCATCGGACTGGCGTTGGTGAAGGAACTCGTCACCAGTCACGGCGGCCGCGTCGAAGCATTCTCGCAGGGATTGGGGAGGGGCGCACAGTTCCGGATTTACCTGCCGCTCGTGGATGCGCGGCAGGTTAGCGCACCGGCGAAGGCCGATACCGCCAACGGGCTGGCGGGCAAACGCATCCTGCTTGTCGACGACTCCGTCGATGCTCTCGAGTCGATGGCCGAACTGCTGGCCCTGCTCGGCGCGCATGTCACGTCCGCTTCGCATGCAGGAGATGCGTTGAAGAAGGTAGCCGGCAGCGACAAGCCGTACGACCTCATCATTTCGGACATCGGCATGCCCGGGATGGACGGGTACGCGCTGCTGGCGAAACTGCGCGATCTCGACGCGACATCGCGCACGCCGGCAATTGCGCTGAGCGGTTTCACGAGGGGCAGTGATATCGACCGGACGCTGGCGGCCGGTTTTGCCGCGCACGCCCCGAAACCGGTTTCACTCGACCAGCTTGTTGCTATCGCTGTGAGGGTAGGTGCCTGATTCTGCCTGGTCTCCGCGCCATCAATCGGCGGTCCGGGAAGCGAACTCGCTCGGTGCCACCGTCCCTGCCACCGTCGCATCCTTGGGCGCGGCCGGATACAGCCAGCAGTACAGGCTCGTCGCCGCCGCCGCGCCCAGCAACTGCGCAAGGATGAAGCCGGGCACATCCGGCGGATAAATGCCCGCAAACGTATCGCTCGCCGCCCGCGCCAGCGTCACCGCCGGATTGGCGAACGAGGTCGACGAGGTGAACCAGTAAGCGGCCGTGATATACAGCGCCACTGCAAACGGTGTCACCGATGGCCGGCTGCGCGAGCAGCTGATGATCACGCCCAGCAGGCCGAAGGTCGCGACGAACTCGCTCCACCACTGTGCCGCGCCGGTACGCACATGCATCGACGCAAAGAACACCGGCTCGCCGAACATCAGGTGGGCCGCCGCCACGCCGGCGAAAGCGCCGATCACCTGCACGACGATATAGGGCAGCACATCGGATGCGGGCAGGTTCTTCTGCCACGCCTCCGACAGCGTCACCGCCGGATTGAAGTGCGCGCCGGAGATCGTGCCGAACATCAGGATCAGCGCCACCAGTCCCGCGCCGGTTGCGATCGCATTGGCGAGCAGGGCGATCGCGACGTTGCCGCCGGACAGTTGCTCGCCCATGATGCCCGAGCCGATCACCACCGCCAGCAGCATTGCAGTGCCCAATCCCTCCGCTACCAGGCGTCGCGCGCGCGTCATACCGGCGTGTCCCCGATCTTCTGCATTTCGCTGCGGATTGCGTTCTTGTCCAGCATGTCGACCGGCAGGTTCACGAAGGTGTTCATGCGGCTGACGATCTGCTTGAAGATCTTGCTGAAGGCCGCGCGCTTTTCCTCATCGCTGCCTTCGACGGCCGCCGGGTCTTCAAAGCCCCAGTGCGCGGACACCGGATGGCCGGGCCATACCGGACACACTTCGCCGGCTGCGTTGTCGCACACGGTGATGATGAAATCCATCTGCGGCGCATCCGGCGCGGCGAATTCATCCCAGCTCTTGCTGCGCAGGTTGTCGACCGGATAGCCGGTTGCCTTCACCTGCTCGATGGCAAAGGGATTGACCTTGCCGCCCGGTTGGCTGCCGGCGGAGAAGCCGCGGAAGCGGCCCTTGCCCATGCTGGTGACCAATGCTTCGGCCATGATGCTGCGTGCCGAATTGCCGGTGCAGAGGAACAGCACGTTGTA
>CBIHRW010000114.1:0-13689 GCA_966212545.1 uncultured Noviherbaspirillum sp. | reverse complement strand
GATCAATGCCGATATCGAACGCGAGGTTGATCCGTTCGATCAGGACTATGACCCTACCGAAGTCCCTGCAAAGCCTGTCGACCGCAACAGCGAGACATTTCTTCCCGCACGGCCGCCGGTAGTCGATTGCAACGTGCCGCGCGACGAAGCGCGCCGCCGGCTGGCTGCGGCAAAGGCCATGATAAAGAACGCGCCGCCAGTCGTGCACGACGACGGCCGCGAACAGTTCAAGAACATCACATGTTGGCACAACACGCCGGAACTCTACCGGGTGATGGTCGCGCGCTGCGCCGGGCTCGGTCCGGACGTGGTGGGCAAGATGGACCGTGATCTGTCGGAGCGGGAAAAGGCGCTGTTGCGCAGTGCGGTGCGCGATCTGCGTGACTACCTCAATTCGCTGGTCAACCTATGAGGGTGCTTGTCGCGTGCGAGGAATCGGGTGTGGTCCGCGACGCCTTCATAAAGGGGGGGCACGAGGCAATGTCATGTGACCTTCAACCATCCCGCCGGCCGGGGCCGCATTACCAGGGCGACGTGCGCGACGTGCTGCACGCGCTGTGGGATCTGATGATTTTCCACGCGCCGTGCACAGATATCTGTGTGTCGGGTGCAAAGCATTTCGCAGCGAAGCGCATGGATGGTCGACAGCAGGCCGGCATAAGCTTCTTCGTGGAACTGTGGCGCCACGGTGAGCGGTACGTCGACAAGATGGCAGCGGAACAGCCGATAGGTGTTCTATCGTCGATGTTCCGCAGGCCGGATCAGATCATTCAACCGTGGCAATTCGGGCATGGAGAAACAAAGGCAACGTGCCTGTGGTTAAAGAACCTGCCGCCGCTGGTGCCTACCAACATCGTGGAAGGCCGGGAGGCGCGCGTGCATCGCATGCCGCCGGGGCCGGACCGGGCGCGGGAGCGTTCGGCAACCTACCAAGGAATTGCGGACGCTATGGCCGAGCAGTGGGGGTGTTTGTGAAAACATCCGCCTACTTACTTGACCAGGTTGACGCCAGGCTACGCGAGATTCACGAGCGGGCAAAGGTCGCGCAAACCTACAGCGAAAAATATCAAGAGGATGAACTGAAGGAAATTCAGGCGCTTGCGTTTGAAGCGGTGGGCGCGCTTTCGTGGGCAAGGCATGAATTGCGCCCGTGGTGGAAACGCTGGTTCGCATGATGCTCCAACGCTCGCAACATCCTGCCTGCCCAGAATGGGCCGCCGGCCTGGTTTCCGACCTGCCGCCAAGGTGGCGTAAGCGCCTGTTCAACCGCTGGCAGAAGACCCGAAACACGTTCGATCCTGAGACGCTCGGTGCGGAAGGCGAAGCCACGCGCGGCGCCGCGCACTGGCTGCAGGACATGTTGCAGGGGCTGCGCACGGTGAATATTCCGCTCGATGCGTCGGACGATGACATTTGTGCACGTGCGGAGGAAATGGCGGACCACTGCAACAGCTTGGCGGAAGTATTTCACGACCGCGCATCACTGCGGGCCGCGATGGAACGCGTGGTGACGGCAAACCATATAGAGCCGTGGCAGGGGGAGGCGGACAAGCTGGAGCGCAAGGGAAATGCCTGCGCGACGCGGGAGTGCCGGGATCAAACGGACTCGATTGCAATTGCTCGGTATGTGGATGATTTCTTTTGGCGCCGGCAGTTGCGCAAGCTGCATGCAAAGGCCGTGGAGGGCGCGGCAATCAGTATCGGCTATGTCAACAAGACGCGCGATATCTACGTGTCTGACGAACGGTTGGAACAGCGCACCGGGCAGAAGCGGCGCAACGCTGCAATGCTTGAAAACACCATAGCGCGCAATGAACACGAGCAGGAATATGCGCTTGCCGAACTGGCTGCAAAAAGCGTGTCAGATTCGGTAATTAAGCGAAATGAACTCATGACGCGCATCAGTGGCTTCGAGGTCATTGCAAAAGATTGCGAGCATGAGGGGCTGTTCTTCACGGTGACGTGTCCGAGTCGGATGCACAAATGGCGAACGGTTGAGGATAAAAAAGTGGTCGAAAACCGCAAGTACGACGGCACGCTGCCGGATGCCGCGCAGGCGCATTTGTCGGCAGTTGGCGCGCGGTTCAGGGCGTGTCTCGCAAGGTATGGCGTGAAGTTGTATGGATTTCGCATTGCAGAACCGAACCATGACGCCACGCCACATTGGCATTGGCTCACATTCTTCAACAAGCGTTGGCCGGGAATGACGGAGCGCGCTGCCTATCCGCGCGTGTGTGCGATCGTCCGCCGGTATGCATTGGGGCAGGGGGCGCGCAAGGCGCCGAGGCTGCGTGATCTGGCGCGGCGATATCTTGAGGCCGGCATGTCCAGGAAGGGGGCGGAGTTCCTGGCTGTCGAGGATTTGCACCAGTGGCGCGTCGATGATCGGGCTTACCAGAACTCGGAGCACGGCGCGAAAGCGCATCGGGTGGATTTCGAAAAAATCGACTGGAAAAAGGGCAGTGCGGCGGCGTATATCGCGAAATACGTCAGCAAGAATATCGACGGTTACAAGGTCGAAACTGATCTATTCGGGAACCCGATGTTTTCGGTGAGTAGGCGCGTGGAGGCGTGGGCGGCAACGTGGCGCATCCGCCAGTTTCAGCAGGTAGGCGGTGCGCCGGTGACCGTGTGGCGGGAGTTCAGGCGCGTAAAAGCGGTTCCGGAGGATGCGCCGGCTCACCTGGTGCAGGCGTTCAACGCGGTCAATCGCATTGAAACGGAGGATGAGGTAAAGCCGGCGTCCTGGGCTGAATACATCAGGGCGCAAGGCGGCGTGTTCTGCGGGCGTGATTATCGAATCCGGATCACGAAAGAAGATCAGGACGGGACCGGGCGGTATGGGGAACCGATTGCGCCGCGTCCGGTGGGCGTCGAAACGGAGGGCATGAAGTGTGTTGTCGACGGAATTTGCACATACATGGCGCCGTTTAAATGGCTGGTGCAGTCGGTTCGGTATGTGTGGGAAATCATCCGCCGGCGGTCGGGCGAGGAACAGCGCGGCATCGCCGCGCCTTGGACTCGTGTCAATAACTGTACGCGAAGCAATTTTGCACAGTTGAGAAAAGACTTCGACAAGGTGGCGCCGTTGATGGGGCCAATCCCACATTCTGAAAAATTCGGCCGATCTGACCATTTTTTAGAGTTTGTCGGGCCGCTCGATATACCGAGATTGAACAAATTGGCGGAAGGAACGTGAGTCATGGCGGAGCATGAAGGGAAACGGCAGGCCGTAAAGCTGCACATCCAGAATGGCGTAACGCTGGATGCTGACGCGGTAATAGACCAGTTGGCCGATGTTATCTGGTGGATCCGTGGGCGCATGGATGCCAAGAAAAAGGGATTCGCGCTGCGACAAGAGCATGTAGATGCACTCATCCAGGCAAGGGCATATCTGAGGGTGAAAAGCAATGAATAGCGATACGGGACTGCAGCCGAACCGGCCGCACGTCGGCATGCGCGTCAAGCTGCGGCGCATTGAACTCGGCCTGACCATAGAGGAGGTCGTGAAGCGGTCGGGCGTCAACCGGAACACGATCAGCAAGCTAGAGCGAAGCGAGCGCGGCATCCACCTGAGCAATTTCATTGCGATTTGCCAGGTGCTGGACGTGAGCCCGGTTAGGCTGATTTGTGGAAGTGATCAATGGGACTCTGAAAAGGTGGCGATGTGAGCGAATCTACACAAGCGGAAAAATGGATGTTCGCGCTGCGACTGCGGTGCACGGCGCTGTCGACGGCCGCGGAGGCGGATGATGCGCTGAAGCGGACAAATGCGGATTTTCCGAATCAGTTTTTCAACCTGACAAGCGGCGGCCAGGTGGTCGGCTGGCGGCGGGTGTTCGGTGATCGGTCGCACGCTGAAGGGTATTTCGACAAGCCGGACACGATCACGTGTGACCGGATGACGGATGGCATGCTCGGCACGGCTGGCAATGGGCGGGTCGTCATGAATCCGGCAACCGGATAGATAGAGTTCCTACGAGGGGATTTGCAGGCTTCGGCCTGCTTTTTTTGCGCCAAAAATAGGTAAGAAATAAGCAACAAATTAGCAATGGAATTACCACTTCCTTATTTTTCGATGACGAAAAATAAGGTTCACATAACCTAGAAATAAGGAATTGACATGGAAACGTACGGAAATGTGCACGGTCAACCGAACGAAAATGAGGCAGCAGACCTGTTGAATTCGCCGGATAAGTGGACTCCGCCGGAGGATGTCGAGTTGATGGGCATCCTGGGAGAACTGGGCAACGATAGTGCGGTGCGAATCCGCGTCTATCGGGTCATCGACGGCAATTACAGGCAACAGGAGTTTGTATGGGAATGCTCGCCGGCAGAGTTTCAGCTGTCGACCTTGCAAGCAAAATTCGGCGGCGGTGAGTACCGAATCTGTCCGCGAGGGAAATCCGGGCTGATCAGGAATATTCCGGTCCGTATTGCGGCGCCGGTGCAACACGATCCGGTAGCGGGGCAGATCGATCAACGATTTTCCCGTCTGGAGGGCTTGATTGAAAAGCTGGCCGGCGCTGTGGTGCAGGCGCAGACTCCGCCAGCACAGTCACGCAAAGACATGCTAGAGGAACTGGCGATGATGCGCGATATTTTCGGAGGCGGACCGGCGCCGGTCGCTGCGGCCGGTGATCCGTTCGACCAGGTGACAAAGCTGCTCGCACTCGCGCGCGATGTGCGTAAGCTGACCGGCGATGCGCCGGCAGAACCGCCGGACGGGCTGACGGTGCTCGCGGAAACGGCAAAGTCAGTGCTGCCGGCAATCGTGGCGGCATCGCAGGCGCAGCGTCCGCAAATGGCGCCGGTGCCATCGATGCGCGCGCCAGCGCCGCATCACGCGCCGCCGCCGTCCCCCGACAGCCAGGCGCCGGCGGCGGGTGATGCGGCGCTGGCACAACCGCAACCGCAAAACACTGAGGACGAAATGAGAGCAATGCAGGCAATGCAAATAAAGGGATATCTCGCGCTGCTGATCAAGGATGCAGAGCAGGATCTTGACCCAACAGGATGGGCGCACATGATCATCAACCACGTCGGGCACGACAGCATTGATGCGATGCTGAGGCCGGATAACTGGTTCGATCAACTGTCCACTTTCGAACCGAAAGTGATTCCATTTAGGGAATGGTTCACTGAAATGCGCGAAATGGTGTTCGAACTCTTGAGCGGCGATGGCGGTGCGGGTACAACGGGGGGAAATTCACCCGATGGCACAAATCATGCATCTGGCGCCGCCGCAAATCCAAACACTGAAGGCCATTCCTGACGGGATTCCCGGAATCCGCGCCACGCTCGCGCACATGTCCCAATATGTGCGCGAGTTCAAAAAAGAACCGCGCATCAAAAACCTAGCGCGCGAACTCACTTCCCATCTTCCACAAAAAGCATTCCGCGCTGAAGCACAAGCGCTGTTCGAATTCGTCCGCGATCAGGTCCGCTATCAGTGGGATATCGCGGATGTTGAAACCGTGCAGACACCGCTGGTAACGCTGGAAGCGCGCGTTGGTGACTGCGACGACAAGGCAACATTGCTCGCAACCCTCCTGGAATCGATTGGCCACAAGACCCGCTTCATGGCCGTGGGCCTGACGCTCGGCCAGATCGAACACGTCTATGTTGAAACGAAGGTCGGCGCCGATTGGGTGCCGATGGACGCAACAGAACCGGTCCCGATGGGATGGGAACCGCCGGGCATCGCGCAGCGCATCCCTTGGCACAACTGAAAGAACCGCATGAATACCGCTTACCCCTATCGCAATCGCAGCCTGAACGGCATGGGCATGTTCTGGGATGAAAACCTCGAAGTGCCGACGATCTACCTCGATGATGCGCCGGTCGAGGAATACCCGATTTACGACGCGCGCGACTATTGGGCAACCGGTGACAGCCTGAATTCCATTGAAAGCACGGTCCTCGATACGCGCGACTATTGGGCGCAGGACGGTGCGCCGCTCTACACGATGACCGATGGCGGGTCGGACTGGTCATGGAACGACATGCTGCGCACCGGCGTCGACATCCTGAAAACCGGCGCCGGCGTCGCGCAGGAATACTTGAGATACCAAACCACGCAGCTGCCGGGCGGCGGTCGTGTGTATGCGCGATACGACCAATACGGCAATCCGATGACGGGCGGACGCACTGTAATGGTAGGCGGTGGCCTCATGGACACCTTGAAACAATATGCGCCGGTCCTGCTGCTGGGCGGCGTCGCGCTCGCTGTCGTGGCAAGTGCAGGCAATCGGAGGAAATAGACATGCATCTCGGGGCAATCACGGCTGACTGGATCAATCAAAATTTGTATCAAGACGTGCTCGGCCGCACCGGCGACGCGGAAGGCGTCGCCTACTGGACGCAAGAAGCGGCAAAGCAGGGATGGACCGAGCAGCAGCTCGCAAACGTCTGGATGGACAGCGCAAAGACAGTGTTGCAGCAGTCGAGCGCGGAAATGCGCGCGGAACTGGCGCCGGCCATCTTTGACGAACCGGCACCGGTGATCGCGCAGCCGGCGCCGATTGTCACGCAGCCGGTGCAGACAATGGCGCCGATGCCGCAGCAGATGACCATGCAGACGCCGCTGGTGCAAAACCTGCTGCCTGTCGCGTCGAGCACGACCTCGAGCACGACCTCGGCGACAGCAACAGCGGCCGACGACAGCGGAAAAAAAGCCTTGCTGATCGGCGCGCTGGTCGGTGTCGGCATCTGGATCATGCGCCGCAAGCAAGCGAACTGACATGCTCATCACGCGCGCAATGCAGCTTAACGGCATGGACGGTATCAACTATGCCGGCCTGTCATGGCGCGCGCTCGCCGGCGAAGTGATGGCAGCGCATCAAAGGGAGTGGGAAACAAAGGACGGATTTGATGTGCTTTCCGGCTTCGTCTACTCGCCGATGCTCGGAAGGCAGGTGCAGGCGTATCTAAGCGGCCTTCCGGGCATAAACGGCGACAGCTACAGCGGGCCGCCAGGTACTGCCGGGCCATATGGCTGGTACGGGTACGACCTGCTGATTCATTTCAAAGACCCGGATTATGTGGCGGCGGACGGATCAACCGACTGGATGACGCGGCTTACCGCAGGACCGAATGACACGGTAGAGGTGAGCCACTACAAGATCGACAACAGCATCCCCTGGGCGGCGTTTGCCATCATCGCCGCGCCGCTTGCAATGTCGGCGTTAGGTATAGGCGCTGGTGCCGGCGCAACGGCCGGCGCGGCGGAAGTGGGGATTGCGGAGGCGGTCGGGTGGACATCTGGTTACGATTTGGCGATGGGCGCCGATCTGCTCGGCATGACGGGGGCGGGAACGGCGGCCGCTGTTGCGGCGGAGGTGCCTGCGTGGACATCCGGGTATGACCTAGCAATGGGGCAGGACCTGCTAAGCATGACGGGCGGAGGTGCGGCGGCTGTAGCGCCGGAAGTGGCTTGGACATCCGGGTATGACCTGCCAATGGGGCAGGACTTGCTAAGCATGACGGGCGCCGGCACGGTATCAAGTCAAGATTTGCTGTCAAGCCTGCAAAGGGCAGCGGGGACTATCAGGAACGCAACCGGGCTGGTATCCACGCTGACATCGGTGGCGAGTGCGGCGGGTGGATCGCGCATGCCGGTGCGAACGTCGACAGCACAAGTTTATCCGCAGCAGATGCCGCAGGTCACAACACAGTACGTCCACGCGCGGCCGGCAGACGACAAAACAATGATGATCGGGCTAGGGGTCGGCGTTGCCGTTCTCGCGCTCTTGCTAACACGGGGGTAGATATGATTTTGAATGGAATAGAAAGCGCAATCCCGTTTCAACGGCGCGGCATGGCCGGGATGGGGGAATATGCGGACGATGGAAGCCCGGCGCTGCAGGAAATCACGACGACGATTCGTGACCTGGTGACGATGTACAACCAACAGCAGATTCTGGAAGCGAACATCGCACGCGCCGAGCGCGGTCTTCCGCCGATCAATACCGCGCAGATCGCGCCGCAATACAACATCGGGCTTGCCAGCGACACGAAAAACATGCTCGTGATCGGCGGCCTGTTGCTGCTCGGCGTCTACCTGCTGTCCAACATGGGCGGGAGGCGTCGATAAATGAAAGGCTGGTTCGATTCTCCCATCGAGTCGCTAAAGGCGGCATATAACGAAGCTGTTCAGAAATGGCAAGCGGCGCTGCAGTCGCTTGATTTCGAGTATGAGCAGTTCATGCAGCATCGGGACTACGCCCTGTCCGATGACGAATTGGCGCCGCGCTGGAATGACCTAAACGGGAAAATCGACCTGCTGCAGACCACCATACAAGGCGTGAAGGATGCGATAGACACCATCGCGGACTTCTTCGCCGGAATCGGGGAAGCGGTCGGCCTGTCTGGTGGGCGAACGATGCAGGGCCTGGGCGCGCTGCCGGCGTTGCCGTGGGCATGGGTCGCAGTGATCACGGCAGGAACCGCAACCGTATGGGCGCTGGTCAATTCCGTGCATACCTTCAACGTCGACGCGATCAATCGGCAGATTTCGGAACAAAACGTGATCCGCGCGCAGCGCGGGGAAGCGCCGTTGCCGTTCGTCGACCTTGACCCGCCAGGCGGCGGATTCATGGCCGGGCTATCGAGCACGGCGAAATGGGCGGTGATCGGCCTGCTCGGCATCATGGCCTTCAAGGCCTACAGCGACAATCAGCGGAGGCTGACATGACAAAGACCAAAAAACCGGCGGCCAAGCGCGCCGCCGTCAAAAAGACCGCGGCGAAAAAGCCGGCCGCTAAGCGCGCGAAAAAATCGGAACTCCTGGTGATCAACCGGACGGCGCCGGAACGCGGATGGATGGGGAAGGGTGGCGCAAAAGCCGCATCGTCAAAGCGCGCGGTACGGTCGGCGCCGGCGTCGCAGTATAAGCACTGCATCGAAGTCAAAAAGACCGCGCGCGGCGACTGGTCGCCGGTCGGCGCCGGCGGCAATGATCCGGAGGCCGTCAAGAAGCTCGCGCACATCTACGCAAGCAATTATCCGAACTACTGGTTCCGGGTGATCTGATGGCACGGCGCGCCCGCAAGTCCAATCCAGTGCCGCACACAAAGCAAGTCCAGATAGATAAGGGGTTGCGGCTCTTTGGTGATTTTACGGGGCATAAAGGTGAATTATTCACTGTTGAGAAACCGAGTATTCCGGAAGTGGTGATCACTGTGGGATATTTGGACGCGGTGATGTATGAAACCGTCCGTGACGGTAAAACGGAAAAGTACATTCACAGATTTAAAAAGCAAGCCCGGCCGCTCCTTTGCAGTTCATACGACGGGACACAGTTGCTTATCCTCGGCGGAGGGTACGACTTTACAGACCGTGGAATCGTGGACAAGACACGATGAACGGCACAAGTAAAGGGGTATCACATGAGCGGGGAACTTCTTCTCGTCAATCCGCGCAAGCGTCGCGCTAAGCGCACCACGGCGCGCCGCACTGCGCGCAAAACCACTGCCAAACGTCGCACGCGTCGCGCGCCTGTCGTGATGGCGAACCCGGCGCCGCGTCGCCGTCGTCGTCTGTCGGCACTCAAGACCCGCGCCAAACGCGCCATCCGCAAATATCGCCGCAACCCGGCGCCGCGCCTGTCCTTCAACGCCATCACCAACATGGCAAAGGATGCGGCGCTCGGCGCGGCGGGCGCGCTCGCGGTGGATGTCGCCTTCGGCTACGCAAAAGGCTATCTGCCGGCGAATATGCAATCGCCCGTCAATGCTGACGGCTCCATCAATCCGCTGTACTTCGCCGCAAAAGGCGGCCTTGCGGTGCTCGCTGGCGTGCTCGGTTCCAAGGTGACAAAACACGCCGGCCACATGGCTGCCGGATCGCTCACTGTGTCCGCTTACGAGGTCATGCGCTCGTTCGTGCCGATGTCGGTGAACCTCGGCGGCATGGGCTATCAGAGCCCGGCACGCATCGCAGGCCGACGCGCACCGCGTCCGGCTGTCGGCGCGTACGTGAGCGGATACAAGCCGCCAGTCGGCAACGCAATGGGCGCCTACGTCAGTTAAGCGCGCAGCGAACAGCACAACAGATCAACCAAATTAGGGAGTAACACATGAACGGCTTTCCGAATCTCGCAGACCTGCAAAAATACGACGTGAACCGCGCGGGCCAGGTCGAAGTCCTGCGTCAACCTCTGTTCGATACGGCGGTATATGCAACAGCCGGCGCAACCGGCATCAACTTCTTCGCCACGCCGCAAGGCCAAGGCTCGTCCGCCGCACCGGGCAACGCAGGCAACCCGAAAACTAGCGTGGACACAAACATGCAGCTGGCGGGCCAGTTGCCGGCCGGTCAAAGTTTCCTGGTCGAGTCCGTCGAAGTCGACATCAAGGCCGGTTCGTCCGCTGCGACAACGACCACGTTCGCACTCGTGCACCCGATTGTGTTTGCCGTGGCGGCATCCGCCGGAACGGTCTTCGCGGCCGTGGCCGATGTGAACGCGCTGTACAGCACGGGTGTACTGACCTTCACGGTGGGTTCGAAAAACTACCTGCAGGACGGCCCGTTGCGCAAGTTCGCGCCGAAGCAAGGCGTGGACGTGTCCGGCGCGGTCGCGTCGACTTCGGCAACGGTCGGCCAGACCACCATTGCACTGGCGAAGGCGCAGGGCGAGCCGTACAACATCGTGCCGATCACGCTGCGCAGCTCGCAGAACTTCTCTGTCGCGCTTAACTGGCCGGTCGTGGTCGCCACGCCGTCCGGCTTTAACGCGGCCATCCAGGTAGCGCTGTGCGGCTTCCTGTTCCGGAATTCGCAGTAATCCCGGCGCCCGTAAGGGCATAAGCGGCTTTCCCTGGGTTGAGCCCACAAATCAATCCAGGACCAATTGCAACAATCCATCGACAAGGAAACATCATGGATTTGATGAACAAAAACGAAGTGCGGGCACTGCTGGACGCGCTGCCGCGCATGCAGGAAACCGAATCGACGCGCATGATGCTGGAGCAAATGCTTCAGTCGAAATCAGTCGTGCGCAAGCCGTTCACCTATTCGACTGCCTTCAGCAGTACCAACCTGACGGCCGGCGCGACGGTAACCAATCAGTTGCCCATCCAGTCGGACGCGCCTTTTCTGGTGCAGGCGCAAACCTATACCGCGAACGTGGCGGCCGCAGGACAAACCGCATCGTCCGCTACCTATCCGATTGCATCGGTGCTGATCACGGATACCGGCTCGGGCATGCAGATGAGCAATCAAGCGGTGCCGGTCACAAGCCTGTTCGGCAACGGTCAATTCCCGTTCGTCCTGCCGGAACCGCTGCTGCTGGCGGCGCGCACGAATCTGCAAATTGCAGTGACCAACAGCGACGCCGCGCAGGCCTATAACCTGACGCTCAACTTCCACGGCGTAAAGCTGTTTGCATTCAACGGGTGACAGCATGAGCCTGCGGACACCGGGATTTGCCAATCTTGACGCGCTGCGGCCGGAAACGGGCCGCAGTCCGTTGCATCAGACTCGCCAATACAATCCAGGCGAGGGCGTCACGACGCAGGCGCCGCGTCAAGACCTGAAATTCAATCTCGATTCGCTGCGGCCATTTCAGCAAGTGCCGCAAGGACTGCTGCAGTACATCGCGGACACGATGCGCTATTGTGACTTCGGTCACATTCCGTTCTCGGTCGGAACCGTGGCATCCGATGCGCCGGTGCTGACGAAACCGTCGAACAAACGCACCTTCCTGCTGATTCAAAATACGCACGCCACGCAAGACCTGTTTATCGGATTCGGCATCAAACCGAGTTCGGCAATTGGCGTCAAGATCGCGGCCGGCGGTAGTCTGTTGCTGGATGCGGTCGTTGCGCAAAACGATGTCTATCTTGCCGGCAGTGGTGCGGCGACAACTGGCTTGCTGACCTATGCAAACCAGGAATTCGGGCAGCTGTAACCATGAATGCCGGCGTAATCCTCGTCGGGCTCGGAATCGGCGCGGCATGGCTGTGGATGCGGCAGGGCGCGCAGCCGGGTATCGATAACACGATACTGGATGCGCGCGACGCATGGGCGGCCGATGACCAATTGTTCCCGGTCGACCAAACCATTCTCGATCCGCGCGACTGGCTGGCACAAAACACGGTGCCATACATCGACCTGGGGCCATACGACGAATACACCGATGCGGGATATGAGGGCGCGCCCTATCTGGACCTGACGGGCGGAACGCAATACGACCCGATGGGCAATGTGATCAACGTGCGCTATTGGGGGGATACGATGCGGTGGAATGAGTCGATGATTCCCGCGCAGTTCCTGCAGCCGATCCGCAACGCGGAATCGCGCAACCGGCTGCCGCACAACCTATTGGCGCGGCAACTGTGGCAGGAAAGCCGATACAACCCAAGCGCGGTAAATCAATGGTCCGGCGCGCAAGGCATTGCGCAATTCATGCCGGCGACTGCGGCATCCTTCGGAATCGATCCTTTCAATCCGCAGCAGGCAATCGACGCGGCCGGGCGCTACATGCAGGAGTTGTACGGGAAAACTGGATCCTGGTTGCTCGCGCTGGCGGCGTACAACTGGGGCATTGGCAACCTGACGCGCAAGGGCATCCAGGCGGCGCCGAATGAAACGAAAAACTACTACACGCAGATACTTGCCGATATCGGCATGTCTGCGGTGACGGCATAGGGCGAAAAATGGGAAGCATAACAACGCCGCCATCGCGCACCGAATTGGACAGGGTGGAGCGCGATTCAAATTCAATGCTGACGGCATCAAACGTCAACAGCCTGATCGTTATCACGGCCAATTCCTTTACGCAGACCTTCGATGCGCCGGCCAGTCTCGGGGCGGGCTGGTTTTGCGAATACAAAAATGAAGGGTCGGGCGAAATTACCATTCCGGACTCTGATGGCGTCAACAACTGGAAAATGTACTCGGGTGAGCATCGGCTGTTCACCTGTGACGGCGCAAGCATATCCTCAGAGGTGATCAATCCTCATATGGCGATCTTTACCGCAAGCGGATCCTACATTGTCCCGCCGCGATACAAAGCGGTAGGCGTCCAGGTGGCCGGCGCCGGCGCCGGCGGCGGAAGCGGACGGCGCGGAGCGGCGGGTTCCAGTAGAGCGGGAGGATCGGGCGGTGGCGGTGGCGCGCTACGACGTGAAATCCTGAACAGCATTGCAGCAGGGACGTCGGTCACGGTCACGATTGGCGCCGGTGGCACAGGAGGTGCCGCAGTCGAAGTCAATGATACGGACGGCAACAACGGAACAGCCGGCGGGAATAGTTCGTTTGGAAGCTACGTCACTGCCTACGGCGGCGGATTCGGATGCAAGGGGATTGCGGCGGCATCGGCAGGCGGCGGGGGCGGGGGCGCTGGCGGAGCCGGCGGCAATGGAGACCCGGGGGCGGCAGGGGTCGCCGGCGGATTGCCCAGTGCAACAAACTTCGGCGGAACGGCGGGAGGCACAACAAACAATACTGGCGGCGGCGGCGCGGGAAGTAAAACGTCGTCGTCAGGTGGGGTCGCAGGCTGCGCGGAATTCGGTGGCGGCGGTGGTGGTGGCGCAATTCTCGGTTCCGCTTCGGACGCAGGGGGGAGTTCCCTCTATGGCGCGGGCGGCGGGGGTGGTGGTGGAAATATCAATAGTGCCAACACAGTGTCGGCGGGCGGGGCGGGGGGTGCGATTGGCGCGTACAGCACTGGCGGTGGTGGTGCAG
>CBIHRW010000113.1:0-13881 GCA_966212545.1 uncultured Noviherbaspirillum sp. | reverse complement strand
AGCCGCCGGAAACGGAAGCCATGGCGGAACGGTCGAGGTCGGAAGCGATGGCGAGATCTTTGATCAGCAGAGTGGTCATGTGTAATTCTCCTGGTGGTGTTGGGTTGGTTGGTCGAGCATTTCGTTGCGCTCGACATCCTTATAGCGAGGGGCGTGCCAGTGCCTGCCATTGCGCCCAGGGCGATGGCTAAGTATTTGAAAATTATGGAAAAACCGTGATTTGGATAGGTGCGGGCGGTGTCTTTGGCATCAGCATCTGGCGGATGCCAGGCGGGGCGCAGCCAACACTTTCTCGAGCCTGTGTCCGACTCGTGACGACAGGTGATGCCGACGACTTCCGCACCCGGATTTTCAGTCCCGCGTCACTGTCCTTGCGACCGCTTGCCGATATACCTGAAAGCCGGTTCTTTGATAGAGACGGCATGCGCCTGCGTTGTCTTGCATGACGCGGAGAAAGGGTAGGCGGCCGTTTTGCATCTGCAGCCAGACGAGCTTGCGCACGAGGCGTTCTGCCAGTCCGGCGCCGCGGAAGTCGGGGTGGGTGCAGACGCCGCTGATTTCCGCGAGTCCGCCGGCACATGGCCGTGCACCGGCCATTGCCGCGAGCCGTGTGCCTGCATAGATGCCGAAATACTCGCCAAGCTCAACGGCGCGGGACGTAAATGGTCCCGGGCGTGTCAGCGTAGCCAATTCGAGCGCCGCCGCCGCGTGCGGAATGTCGAGCCGCACTGCCTCGGGCGCATCGTCGGCGAGCGGTGGCGGGGTATCCCTTGTCATCGTGACCAGCACACACTCGGATTCGATGCGCCACCCTGCCGGCGGCGCACCAGACCAGCCGTCGCAGTACAGTTGTTCGCCGGGCTCCACGTGTGGAGCGAGCGCGCCGAAATCTGGGCGATCGCGATCCCGAAAGCCGGCAAGCGCCGGGAAGCCGCGTACGTACCGCCGCGCGCCGGCATCGCCGGCGGCATAGCCGGCGTGCGGACCGGCAAGGTTATGCCAGACGATGTTGTCAAGGTAGTCAGTCTTCATGCCGCAAGCCGGTTGTCGGTGGAATTGCCGGCGCCTTCCGCAGGGCCCGTGTCCATGCCACGCCTGTCCTCATGCCTGGGACTCGGCCACAGGCCGGCAGGGCGCATCAGCATGATGACCACCATCGCCAGTCCAAGCAACAGTTGGCGCAATACTTCAGACTCGATCAGGACCTGCCCGAACAGGTGCCGCTGCATGGGCTCGACCACGTGGCGCAGGAGCTCCGGTAGGGCGGCAAGGATCACGCCTCCCAGTACCACGCCGCTTACGTGCCCCATGCCGCCGAGGACCACCATCGAGAGTATGGCAACCGACTCGTTGAGCGTAAACGACTCGGGCGAGATGTAGCCCTGGAAGGCTGCGAACATCGCGCCGGCGACGCCGCCGAAAGAGGCGCCGAGTGCAAAAGCGAGCAGCTTGATGTTTCGTGTATTGATGCCCATGGCCTTGGCGGCGATTTCATCCTCGCGGATTGCGACAAATGCGCGTCCCAGCCTCGATCTTTCCAGGCGCACGGACACGACGATGATGGCCGTGCACAGTGCAAGGAAAAGGAAGTAATAGGCGTTCACCGACGGCATGCCATATCCGAAGATATCGACGGTCGCGCGCGTGCCCGGCTCGCCGGCCAGCGACACGCCAAAGACACGGATCGGATCGATCATATTGATGCCCTTCGGACCGTCGGTGAGGTTGACTGGGGCATTCAGGTTGATGATGAAAATGCGGATGATTTCGCCGAATCCCAGCGTGACGACTGCTAGGTAATCCCCGCGCAGCTTCAGCGTCGGCGCCCCCAGCAGAGCACCGAAAAAGGCGGCAAGCGCGGCGCCGAGCGGAACGATGAACCATACCGACAGGTGGATGCCGTTGGCCGCCACGTCGGGGCCGAGCAGGTGCAGCAGCACCGCGCCCACTGCGGGATAGGTATTGATGACGGACTCCAGCACGACCGCAAACTGCGGCGACGCCAGTAGCGCCGTCATGTAGGCGCCCAGCGCATAGAACGCGATGTAACCGAGGTCGAGCAGCCCGGCGTATCCGACCACGATGTTCAGGCCCAGCGCCAGCATGATGTAGAGCAGCGCCATGTCGGCGATGCGCACCCATGAATTTCCGAAATGGGCGGCAATGAAGGGAAAGACGACAAGCCCCACGCCAAGCAGCATGAGCAATGTACCTGAGCCGTGAAGCCGCTCGTGATCGAAGCGATGAGCCATGTGACGTGGCGAACAATTTGAACACGCTCCATCTTATGGATCGGGGCCGCCAGGGGGCTATCAGAATCTTGCTCAACCGCCTGCTGTCGCCAGTTGCCGCTGCAGCTGCGTAGGCGTCATGCCCAGGAAGGAACGGAAGCTGGAAGTGAAATGGCTGTGATGCGCGAATCCCGTATCGACGGCGATATCGGTCAGGCTGGTACCCGGCCTGCGCATCGCCTCCAATGCCTTGCCGATCCGGGTACGAACCAGGTAACGATGCACCGGCACGCCCACTTCCTCGCGGAATACGCGCGCCAGATGGTAGGGGGTGGTATTGGCCTGGCGCGCCAGTGCGTCAAGCGACCAGTCGGCTGCCGGCTGCAGCGATATCAGCTCCTTCACGGTCTCGACCTGGCGGCGCCTGCGCGCCATCGTTTGCGCATGCCTTGCGCGGTTCTCGCGCCGTGCGTCCTTGCATGCCGACAGGACGGACGTCGACAACATGCTGACGCACAGCTCCTCCACCGCGAGCCGGCCTCCGCAGCCTTGGCTTAGCGCGCGCCAGAGCGACTCGCGGGCGAGCACGGCCGTGGACGGAAGCAGGCAATGCGTATCGAGGACCGGCGCGTTGAAGTCGGCTACGCCGATCGTTTCGCTCAACACGCCGGCCAGCGCCGTACTCGAGAACTCGACGACGAGGGATTCATCCCCGGCACCATCGGGGAAGCTGATGCGGTAGGGTTTGCCGCGCCGGAAGAAAAGCGCGTGGTTCGGATTGGCGATGAAATGCTGCTTCGGTCCTTCGTGCTTGGCGAACACGCCGGCAATCGGCAGCAGCAGTATGTCTGCTATGCCGAGCTCTTCATCCTTGCTGGGTACCGGCGAGGGGCGGGCGATCGCATGACGAATCGTCAGGAGCTCGCTTGAAAACACGGTTCGCAGGGAAAGGAGCATCGGCGAAGTACGGAATAAGGGCGCGCTATGAACGCGGAATGTACGCACAATGGGCGCTGTAAACCGCAGGCGCTGCTGCGGTACCAATCCGTAGAATAACCAGTTTCTCGCCGGGAAGTATTCTCGATTTCCCGATTTCGACGAATTTATGCTGGCCCAGCCGACCGCCTGCAACAGACGGTCGGTGGCACATGGGTGTCGACCCTTATTCCTGCTTTTCAGGCCGGCGGATCACGGACGGCCCTCCGACCAGCGGAGGCAGGTTTCCGGCAAAGCCGCGGGGATAATTCACGATCCGGTTGCTGCCGGCTGTGCTGCGTGCGGGAATGTAGCGGCCGCGCGTGCGCGCACCGCCGATAATCGATGCCATCGCCTGGCGATCGAGGTCGATGCTTTCCGTCAGGTCCTTGATAACGATGGTGGCCATGGCTTTTTCCTTTCAATCGTGATGAGCCCGGTGAGGGGCAAAGCCGCTGCGTTCAGCTTAATCGACGGTACGCACGCCGTACTGATGCAAGTCGAGCCTGAATGCCGCGGTGAAACGGCAAAAGCCCGCCCGGGAAATCCCAGGCGAGCTGTTGCGAAGCAAATCGCCGCGTGAATTAAAGCGCGGCTCCTGCATCGGCCCATTGCGACGGGCTCACGTCCAGCTTCAGCGGCCCGAAACCGGCGCCGATCACACCCACGTTGTTCAGGGCGTTGACTTCGATGTTCTGAAGCTGCGAAATGTTCTGCTTCAGATCGACATTGACGTTGGCGACCGGGCCGAGGCCTTGCAGCCAGGAATTGCCGCCGCGCACCCGGGACATTGCCTTGTCGTCGAGTTCGTCGCTGCGGGGCAGGTCGTGGATCATGATGTTTGACATAGAGATTTTCCTTGGTTTGGGCAGTGAGAGCTGTCGGCTCCCACTGCCCGGGTTTCAGGTTTAGAAATTGATGCTGTTGTTGCCGGTCTGGGTCGGGTTGACCGTCGAGTCGATGCAGCTCGCAAATGCGACGCAGTTGCCGTTGTTGTTGGTGACGTTCTGTACCTGGCCGATCAGCTGCGAGGCGTCGACCTTGTACGTGCTGGTCGGAGCTGTGTACGTCGGCATGTCATGGCCGGGGGAGTACAGGCTGGTCGTACCGGCACCGACATAGGTCTTGTTGGTGCCGCCGCGGACGGATGCCATTGCGGAATGGGTCAGCTCGGTGGCGACGGACAGGTCCTTGATCATTAGAGTCGACATGGTGTTCTCCTGGAATCGAATGTTCGAATTCAATAGTTGAATCAGAAGTTGATGCTGTTATTGGCGCTCTGGGTCGGATTGACGGTCGAGGTGATGTCGCACACGTACGCCGCGTTGTTGCCGTTGTTATTGACAACGTCCTGGCATTGGCTGATCGACTGCGATGCATCGAATGTGAACGAAGTGGGATTGGCCTTGTAGAGCTCCGGCGTGCCATATTGTGGCGGTGCGTAGGAAGGCGCCTTGTGGTAGCCGGTGCCGCCGGCTACGGAAGCCATCTCTGCACGGTCGAGTTCGGTTGCAATGGGTAGGTCTTTGATGTTCAGGGTGCTCATTTCAGTTCTCCTTGAGGAATAGGCAAATCGGTTTGTCAGCGGTAATGCAAATCAGAAGTTGATGTTGTTGTTGGCGGTCTGCGTCGGGTTCACGGTGGACGTGATGCCGTTGGCGAACGCGACGTTGTTGCCGTTGTTATTGACGACGTTCTGCGACTGCGCGATCGACTGCGAGGCGTCGAACGAGAACGAAGTCGGGTGGGCCTTGTATGGCTCGGGCTTGTATTCCGGGGCTGGATAGGTCGGGGTCCAGCAGGACGGCATCTTGTAGTAGCCGCCGGATACGGACGCCATTTCAGCAGTGTCGAGGTCGGTGGCAGCGGCGAGGTCTTTGATCAGCAGGGTAGTCATGGTTGGTCTCTTTAAGTGTAGATAGGCAAGTCAGGTAGTCAGTGGCAAATCAATTCAAAAGTCGAATCAGAAGTTGATGTTGTTGTTGGCGGACTGAGTCGGGTTCACTGTGGAATGGATGCCACTTGCGTATGCAACGTTGTTGCCGTTGTTGTTCTCGACGTTCTGGGACTGGCCGATCGCTTGCGATGCGTTGAACTTGAAGTCGGTCGGATAGCCGTAGCCGGGCTTTTCGTAGCTCGGCGGGCAGTAGGTGGGCACGTAGCTGGAAGGTGCCTTGTAATAGCAGCCGCCGGAAACGGAAGCCATGGCGGAACGGTCGAGGTCGGAAGCGATGGCGAGGTCTTTGATCAGCAGGGTGGTCATGTGTAATTCTCCTAGAGGGTTTGGGTTGGTTGAGCATTTCGTTGCGCTCGACATCCTTATAGCGAGGGGCGTGCCAGTGCCTGCCAATGAGTCCGCGATGGACTACAAGTGCTTGAAAATGAAGGGAAAAATGTCTTTTGTGGGCGAGGCGTCAACAGCGCGCATGCTGACGCGCTGCCTGGATCGGACGGTGTGCGGCCAACAGTTCTCGATGAAGTGTTCGATCGTCTGCGACGGGTGGCCGTATCGCTGAAGGGAGTGCTTAACCTTGGGCGACTTCTCTACGCTCCATGGTGAATTTCCGTGCAGGACGATTGCGTCCGGGTACGCGAGTCATGCACGGCGGCGAAGCTTGGGGGCAAGCATGACGCCGCTGCATGCCGGCGCGCCGCAGTGACAGGCGAAGGCGCGCTTGACGGCTGCCGTGTGCCTTGCCTCATACATCAGGGCATAGTTGTAATTCAGTTCGTCCCCGCGTTCGATATCCATGAGGGCATAGATATGCACGCTGCCATCCGGATGTTCCATCGCCTCACAATTCGGTTCGCAGGAATGATTGATGAAACGGGCCTCATTGCCATGCGCGCCGCCGTCGATGATCCTGCCATCCGCGAGCGTGAAGAAGAATGTGTGGTTCAGCGGGCCGCCCTTGGCCTCGGCGCGCCGGATCGCTTCCGGCCAGGTGATGCGTTCGCCCTTGTATTCGATGATCCGGGTGCCGGCCGCAATCCGGTGCCGCGCAAACACGCCGCTGCCATGAATCGGCGAGGTTTTCACTACATAAGATGGCAATACGCGTTCAGGCATGGGCAAATCTCTCGACGTTCTTTCTTGCGGCGGAGTGTCGCCCGGGATGGGAATGCGATCGGGACTTGAAGTTCCGTCAATTCGAAGAGCCTGCCTCAGTGCTCATACCGGTGTGCTTCCTGGATCATCCTCAGGACCGTGCGTGTCGGGTAGACGTCGGCGAGCTCCGCGGGCTTTTCTGTCCGCAGCACGCGCTGGGCGGAAGGCGAGACCAGGATGTTGATGTAATGCATATCCAGATTGTCATCCTGTTGCAGGCGCGCTACGGCCTCATCCTCGATCTCGAACATCAGTCGCCAGCTCAAGCTGGTCCCGGGCGGCACGCGATGCAGGACCAGCGTGCGTATTTCCTCACGTAGCCTGCGTTCGGTTGCAGCGAGTTTTGAAACTTTCGGTTGCATGATGTACCTCGATTTATCTGTATATATATACAGTATAGACTGCTATTTGAAGGATAAAAGATGCTGTATTCCCGCTACGTTGATTGCGTCCTGGTATTTCCATTCATTTCAGTTGCGTCAACTCCCCGATACCGCGGAAATGATAGGCAGCCCCGCACAATCGAGGGCATGATCATTCGCAAGATGTCCCCTATGAAATGCTAGAGCAGCGCTTCTAATCTCGCTGGAGAAAGTTTTTCGAGATCACGTTATTATGATGCGGGGTTGCTCTTATGCAATAAAAGTGACTTGTCCGTCTTAAAGAGACATAGACGGTCGGCAACCGGGTCGCTACGGGTAACCATCACTCAAAAACGGCGGGATTATAAAGAGGGCACACAATGAATCTGAACCGCTTGCGTATCGGCCAGCGCCTGGCCTTGGGCTTCGGCGTCGTCACTACACTGCTGGTTTTGCTGGCAAGCCTGTCCTACCTGCGCATCGCCAGCTTGACCGGCGAAATCAACCTGATGGTCAAAGACCGCTATCCCAAGACGGTGCTTGCCAACAAGATCAAGAATGACTTGGACGAAAGCATCCGCAGCATGCTCAACGTGCTGATCATGCAGGACGCCGGCCAGATCAAGAAGGAACTCTCCAACATCGACGAACGCAACAAGAGCGTCGACGCGGCCATCAACCAGCTCGGCACGATAATCACCGGCGAAAAGGGCAAGGAAGATCTCAAGGCCATCGTCGAACTGCGCGACAAATTCCTTCCGGCGCAAAACAAGTTCGTCGCCCTGATCAACGAAGACAAGAAAGACGAAGCGATGGTCAAGCTGATGTTCTCGGTGCGGCCCTTGCAAGGGAAGTACTTCGAGAAGCTTGACGGATTCATCAAACGCCAGGACGGCGAGATGGCCCAGGCCGGCGAGGATTCGACCCAGGCGGCGCATCAGACGGCACTGTTCATCCTGGCGCTCGCCGCCGGCGCCGCGCTGTTGAGCATCCTGGTCGGTTTCCTGACCACGCGGCGCATTACCCGCCCGCTGAATGAGGCCGTGGACGTGGCCAAGCGTGTCGCCAGCGGCGACCTGACCAGCGAGATCAAGATCAAGACGCACGACGAAACCGGCGAATTGATGAAAGCCCTGCAGCACATGAATGAGAGCCTGTCGCGACTAGTGGGCGAAGTGCGCCAAGGCACGGAAACGATTGCCGCAGTATCGCGGGAAATCGCGACCGGCAACATGGACCTGTCGCACCACACCCAGGAGCAGGCCGGCGCCCTGCAGGAGACCGCATCGTCGATGGGCCAGCTGACCCAGACCGTGCGCCAGAACGCCGAGAATGCGCGGGAAGCAAACAACCTCGCCGGGACCGCATCGCAGATCGCGGAGAAGGGCGGCGCCGTCGTCTCGCAAGTCGTGCAGACCATGGGTTCGATCAACGAGTCCTCGCGCAAGATCGTCGACATCATCGGCGTGATCGACGGTATCGCGTTCCAGACCAATATCCTCGCGCTGAACGCAGCGGTGGAAGCGGCGCGTGCAGGGGAGCAGGGCAAGGGCTTTGCCGTGGTGGCCGCGGAAGTTCGCAACCTGGCGCAGCGTTCTGCCAGCGCAGCAAAGGAGATCAAGCAGCTGATCAGCGATTCCGTGGAAAAGGTCGACGCGGGCGCCAAGCTCGTCGACCAGGCCGGCACGACCATGAACGAGGTGGTGGCCAGCGTCAAACGCGTCACCGGCATCATGTCCGAGATCACCGCCGCCAATCAGGAGCAGAGCTCCAGCATCGAGCAGCTGAACCACATGATCGTGCAGATGGACGGCGTGACGCAGCAGAATGCCGCACTGGTGGAAGAGGCGGCGGCATCGGCGGAGTCCATGCAGAACCAGGCGTCCATGCTGTCGCAACTGGTCAGCGTGTTCAAGCTCAATAACGGTACATCGGTATCGTTGCCGGTGGATCAGGCACCGGCGCCGAGGACGTCGGCCGTTGTGCCGCTACCGGTGAAGCCAAAAGCTTCGAACGCGCCGGTTCCGAAAAAAATCGCCCAGGTCGTCAATACGAATGACGGCTGGGAGGAATTCTGAAATCTTTCTCGTTTAATCGCACAAAACCGCAACTGGAGACAATATGAAATCGTGCAAGAGCCTCAAGAACCTGGTCGTCATGGCAGGTCTGGTCGTCGGATTGGGTATGAACGCGCAGGCGGCGGAAGTCGGCGGCGTCAAGCTCGACGAGACCATCAAGCTCGCCAACCAGGAATTGAAGCTGAACGGCGCCGGACTGCGTACCTGGGCCGTGTTCAAGGTGTATGCGGCAGGTCTGTACCTGCCGGAAAAGAAGAAGACCGTGCCGGAGATCATGGCGCTGAATGGTCCGCGTCGCATCAGGCTCGTGCTGCTGCGTGACGTGAACAATGAAGAACTCGGCCAAGCCTTCATGGACGGCCTCAATGCCAATTCGGACAAGGCCGAGAAGGCGAAATTCGTGAACCAGACGATGAAGATGGGCGAGATTTTCGCGTCCATACCCAAGCTGAGCAAGGGCGATACCATCACCAACGACTGGATCCCCGGTTCGGGCATGCATGTTCTCGTCAACGACAAGCGCGTCGGCGAAGTGCTGCCGGATCTCGCTTTCTATAACGCGTTCCTGCGTATCTGGCTTGGCGAAAAGCCGGTCGACAACTCGCTGAAGCAGGCATTGCTCGGCGGCTAAGTCCCATATCGAAGGTGCCGGCATTGTTCGCCGGCACCTTCTTCCTTGTTTCCCCTCCACACGCAGTCAGGAATTGCCGCTTGGCGATTTCGATCCCGCCTCGGCGGCGCAGTGCGCACGCATCGTCCTTCCATCCGCGGTATTTCGCTCTCGAAAAATGCGGCGCATCTGGCCACACAATCCCTTCCAGGCCGCAGTAGTGCTGTCAGTTTGTACTATATTAAAACGACAATGCGAAGGGCGCGCAGTATTGAACCTTGGCTTAACATGTCACCCACCAATTCCATGGCTAGCCTCGCTCACGCGATACGCAACTTCCAGGGCGGCGGCGTATCGCATCACGAGTTTTTCGCGCAGGTAGACCGTGCGCTTGCGGCCGGCAGCGTCGACTCCACAAAGTTGATGCAAATCCTCGACGACGAGAATACCAGGGGGCATCTTCCACCGGATGTGTATGCCGAGTTGCAGCGGCGCGTAGAGCGCGTGGTCGAGGCCACGCGCAGCCCGCACGGGAACGAGACGCGCATGCGCACTTCTTCGGCTTCGATCAGGAGCACGATGTCGCCCTACGGTACCGCCAGTGACGGCCGGTTCGGCGGCGAGGTGATCGATGGCCTCGATCGGATCAAGGGCGTCGGCGATACGCTCAACGGCCGTTTCGTGCTGGAGGAGTGCATTGGCTTCGGCGGCATGGGCACCGTGTACAAGGCGCTTGACTTGCGCAAGCTGGAGGCATCCGACCGCAGCCCCTACATCGCGATCAAGGTCCTGAACGTGCAGTTCCGCGGCCATCCGAAGTCGCTGATCGCCTTGCAGCGCGAAGCGAAAAAGGCGCAGGCGCTGGCGCATCCGAATATCGTCAGGGTATATGACTTCGACCGCGACGGCGCCATGGTTTACCTGACGATGGAGTTTCTGTCGGGTGGACCGCTGAGCAGGAAGCTGCGCGCACCAGGTTTCGGCGGGCTGCCGTATCTGGAGGCAATGCAAATCATCGGAGGCATCGTGAAGGCGCTTTCCTATGCGCATGAGCGCGGGTTTGTGCATTGCGATCTCAAGCCGGCCAACGTCTTCCTGACCGACCAGGGCGAGGTCAAGGTGATCGACTTCGGCATCGCGCGCGTGTTTCACAAGCCCGAGGAAACGGTCGAAGCGACAGTCTTCGACCCCGGCAGTCTTGGCGCCATGACGCCCGCCTATGCCAGTCCCGAGATGCTGGAACACCGCGAACCCGATCCGCGCGACGACGTGTACGCGCTCGCCTGCATCACCTACGAAATCCTGACCGGCCACCATCCCTTCGACCGCATTCCCGCAACACAGGCGCGCAACTCCGGCCTGAAACCGCAACGGCCGCAGAACCTGGGGCTCAGGCCGTGGCGCGCACTCAAGCATGCGCTGGCGTTCGAGCGGGAGGATAGGACGCCGAGCGTCGATCTGTTCTTCAAGGAAATGCGCGGCGAGCAGAAACTGATGCCGCTCTTGATGCTGGGGGGAGGCGTGTTTGCGGCCGCATTGCTGGCCACGCTCGCATTCAACTTCTACCGCGGCACGCAGGAAGATCGCGTGCCGGAGCCGGAGGCAAAGGTGGTGGAACCGGCCCCTCCGCCGACGGCCACTGCGCCGCCGGCAGCCCCCCCCGTTGCGCCTGCGCCTGCACCGGCACCCGCACCGGCACCCGTGTTGACGATGGAAGCGGTAGGCACAGCGCTTTCAAGCGTGCCGTGCTCGGCATTGCTGCCGACGATCAATGGCAATAACCTGCAGGTACGCGGCTATGTGCAGGAAAGTTATGGTGCGACGAAGCTGAAAGAGACCCTGGGCGCGATTCCAGGCGTCAAGCAACTCAACCTGGATGTGCGGCAGGTCAGCGACGAGAAATGCGGCGTGATCAACCTGCTGGGCGGGTACTGGACCGGCAACCAGATGTCGGGTACGCCGGCAGCCGTGCGGACCAAGCCCCCGCGCGGCGAACTGGTCGAGGGTGAATCGGTGGTGCTGGATGTGACGACGCCCGGCTATGATTCCTACGTCAACATCGACTACTACTCCTTCGACGGGAGCGTGTTGCACATGGTGCCGAGCCCGCGCGCCAGGGCCAACCAGGCGCCCGCGAACTACTCGGCCACGATTGGCAATCCGGGCAACTGGGTCGTCGCGCAACCCTTCGGAACGGACCTCATTGTCCTGCTTGTGACGCCGGTGCCGCTATTTGAGGGCATGCGTCCGGAGGCGGAGGTCGCCGCGGATTACCTGCAGGCGGTCGACAAGCAGTTAAAGCAGATCGCCGCGAAGCATGGCCGGGACCGGATCATGGTGGATTTCCTGCAGGTCAGGACAAAGGCGCGCAAATCCTGAGACGGCTCCGCCGGGACGCCGCTTTACTTCACGTCCCTTGCGACGCGAAAGCCGTTTTGCGAATAGCGTACGCTTGCCCCGTATTTGAACCGCGTCGACGACGGCATGTAGGTGGCCCCATCCCGCCACGAACCGCCGCGGATCACGCGCTCGCGGCAACTCGGAGCCTCCCAGGCGCGTCCATCCGCCGGCGCGCCCTTGTAGGAGGTATGCCAGCAGTCGGCCACCCACTCCCATACGCTGCCGTTGACATCATGCATGCCGTACGGATTGGGGGCAAAGGAGCCGACCTTCGCTGGCGATTCATCGTTCCACGGTTGACCGCAATCCTTGCAGTTGGCATTGCCGGGCCGCATTTGCTCCCCCCACCAGAAGCGCGAGGACGTGCCGCCGCGCGCCGCATATTCCCACTCGGCTTCGCTGGGCAGCCGGTAGGAATTGCCGGTTGTGCTGGATAGCCATTTCACATATTGCTGCGCGTCGTCCCAGCTCACATCGCGTACCGGCGTGTTGCCTGGATAGCTCGCGCCCAGCCTCGGACAGCCGCCCGCTTCGACGCAGGCATTCCATTGATCCACGGTGACTTCGTACTTGCCGATGGCGAACGCATTGCTGATGGAGGCGCGGTGCGCCGGCTTCTCCGACGGATCACCCGAATTGCTGCCCATGGTGAAGCTGCCTGGCGGAAGGGAAACCAGTACGGGGCAGGTCGGACAATCCCTGATTTCCCCGGTTGCTGCTTTCGGCGGCGGTTTGTCGGGGACGGGCTCGGCAGGCGCGGCAGTCGCCGGCGGCTCTTTCGCTGCAGGAGGCTCCTTGGCCACCGGGGCTTCCTTCGGCGGCACGCGCTTTCGTTCCGGCTCCGCCTTCGGAGGCGGTGGCGGAGGGCGCGGCTTTTCGGGTGCCTGGGCTGCGGGACGCTCGGCATCCGGCGCAGCCCCTTTCTGTTTTGCATCCGCGCGCAGTCTTTCGATCCTCGCCTTGGCGAGTGCGGCGAAACGGCCCTTGGGGTAGGCCTGCAGATAGGCTTCGTAGTCGCCGATGTGATTGCTGTCCTTGATCGATTCCCAGAAGGTCAGTTCGTACTGCTCTGCACTGTCCTTCGGGAGAATGGCCGCCATACCGTTGTCCAGGAGGTCAGTGCTGAAACGATTGACGGCCGGCGTTGCGCGATCGCCGCGTCCAGTAGTCGGGTGCGAGAGCAAGATGCCGCCAGCGCCGGCCGTGGCGGAAGCCGGCTTCGTGATGAGTGCTCCGAGCGCGAGCGCGATCAGGATTGTTGGCCACACGGCAAGACCTTCCACATGAACGTGCATCATCGGCAAGAGTAGTCTCGGCAAAGTGCGAGACGCGAGATGTTCGTCCTGCATATCATCGATACCCAATAGTCGAAGCGATTTGCGAAAGCACAAATGAGAGTCCACCACTTCTCCGAAAATGAGAGCAACCGCACTCCCTGCAGGTAACGAGGCTGCCGCTGGCATCCTCCGATCCGCAAGCGGTTGATCGATGAAACTGGTTGCCGGAGCAATGCACGATCGCATGCCGGCGCTTGGGCGGATTTTCCTGCTGGAGGACGCAACCCATGAGAGTCGTCATTCTCATCGCCGTGGCCGCAGCATCATTTGGCTTGAACGCTGCACGTGCACAAGAGAGGACCCCGGCACCGGAGAACGCGGAAGCGTACATCATCTGGCCGTCGAACGGCACGGTGATCAATGGCAGCAAATTCTGGTTGCGCATGGGTTTGCGCAACATGGGTGTCGCGCCCAAAGGCGTCGAGCGGAATAACACGGGACACCACCACGTGCTCATCGATACCGAGCTGCCGGCGATGGACAAGGAGATTCCCTCGGACCGCAACCATCTGCATTTCGGTGCTGGTGAGACCGAGGCACGTATCGAACTTCCCCCGGGCAAACATACGCTGCAGCTGTTACTCGGGGATCACAACCATGTCCCCCACGATCCGCCGGTGATGTCGAAGAAAATCACCGTCATCGTGAAATAACGACGGGAGAGCGACGATGTGTGCATGGATGGCATCCTCTTTCGGCTTCAGGCAATCGCTAGAGCGGTTTGCGGGTCAGTTGAGGGGGCGCGTTCGGTCGAGAAGGGACGCAGTGCTAGGCGCGGC